>NZ_LAJC01000021.1 GCF_000981225.1 Allosalinactinospora lopnorensis | reverse complement strand
CTCGCGGCCGTTTCCCGCCCCGCCCGGGGCGCGGACGGCGGAGGCGTTTACAGACCGGGTCAGGGGGACCCGCCACGCGCGGGCCTTCGGGCCCGGCGCGTGGTTCTTGCATGGTCCCTGGAGGGGCCGGCCCCCACTCTGCACGGAGCCGGATTAGAGGTATCGTCTTACCCTAACGGCCGACCGGTCGGTATGTCGGCCCGTTTGGTTCCGAACGTGGAGGCGATATGGAAACGGCCTACCGGATCTGCCCATTGTGCGAAGCGACCTGCGGGCTGAAGCTCACCATCGACACCGGCCGGATCACCGGCGCCCGCGGTGACCGCGACGACGTCTTCAGTGCCGGATTCATCTGCCCGAAAGGAGCGACGCTCGGGCAGCTCGACTCCGACCCCGACCGGCTGCGCCGGCCGATGGTCCGCGAGGGCGGGTCCTGGACCGAAACGGGGTGGGCGGAGGCGTTCGCGATCGTGGAGCGCGGCCTGATGGGGGTGGTCGAGCGGCACGGCCGCCTGTCGGTGGCCACCTACCTCGGCAACCCCAACGTGCACACCCTCGCCGGTCAGATGTACTCGGGTGAGTTCGCGAAGACGGTCGGCAGCCCCAACGTCTACTCGGCGAGCACCGTCGACCAGATGCCCAAGCACGTCTCCAGCGGCCTGCTGTTCGGCGACCCCTACGCCATCCCGGTGCCGGATCTGGACCGCACCGACCACCTTCTGATGCTCGGCGCCAATCCGGTGGAGTCCAACGGCAGCCTGTGCACCGCCCCCGATTTCCCCGGCCGCCTGAAGAAGCTGCGCAAGCGCGGCGGGCGGCTCATCGTCGTCGACCCCCGGCGCACCCGGACCGCCGCCCTGGCCGACCAGCATGTGGCGATCCGCCCGGGAACGGACGCCTACCTGCTCTTCGCGATGGTGCACACGCTGTTCGAGGAGGGGCTGGCCGACCCCGGCCCGCTCGCCTCCCATGTCGAGGGCATGCACGCCCTGCCGTCACTGGCCGAGGCGTTCACCCCCGAGGCGGTGGAACCGGTGTGCGGTGTCCCCGCAGACGGGATCCGCACCCTGGCCCGCGAGCTGGCCCAGGCGCCGACCGCCGCCGTTTACGCCCGGATCGGCACCACCGCCGTCGAGTTCGGCACGCTGACGAGCTGGCTGGTCGACGTGCTCAACCTGCTCACCGGCAACCTCGACCGGCCGGGCGGTGCCATGTTCCCCCTCGCGCCGCACCGCCGGCGCGGCCAGGGGCGCGGGCGCGGGTTCCAGCTCGGCCGGTGGCACAGCCGGGTGCGCGGCCTGCCCGAGGTCAAGGGCGAGCTTCCCGCGGCGGCCCTCGCCGAGGAGATCACGACCCCGGGCGAGGGGCAGGTGCGGGCGGTGGTCACGATCGCCGGGAACCCCGTGCTGTCCACACCCGGCGGCGACCGGCTGGCCCAGGCGCTGGCCGGACTGGAGTTCATGGTCAGCGTCGACCCGTACCTGAACGAGACGACCCGGCACGCCGACGTCATCCTCCCGCCACCGCCGCCGAGCCAGTCCTCCCACTACGACATGTCCTTCAACGAACTCGCGATCCGGAACAACGCGCGCTACTCACCGCCCCCGGTGCCCTTGGCCGGCGACCGTGTCGACGAGTGCGAGATCCTCGCCCGCCTGATCCAGATCGCCGCCGGCCGGGGCGCGGACGTCGATCCGGCCGAGGTCGACGGCCGGCTGATCGAGCGTGATCTCGCCAAGGCCATCGCCGACCCCGCCTCCCCCGCGTACGGAGCGACGCGGCCAAGCTCGCCGAGGAGCTGTACCCGGGTACTCCCGCCGAACGCAGGCTGGATCTGAAGCTGCGGCTGGGGGCCTACGGTGACGGCTTCGGCGCCGACCCTGACGGGATCAGCCTGCGGCGGTTGCTGGCCGAACCGCACGGTATCGACCTGGGCCCCCTCCAGCAGAGGATCCCCGAGGTCCTCAAGACGGCCTCAGGGGCGATCGAGGTGTGCCCGGAACCCATCGCCGAGGACGTGCGGCGGCTCCGGGAGGGGCTGGACACCCGGCGCGACGCGCTCGTCCTCATCGGCCGCCGCCACCTGCGGTCCAACAACAGCTGGATGCACAACGTGCCCGCGCTGGCGGGCGGGAGCAACACCTGCACGCTGCAGGTGCACCCGGACGACGCCGCGCGCCTCGGACTCCAGGACAACGCGGCCGCGCTGGTCCGCAGCCGCTCGGGGCAGCTCCAGGTCACCGTGGAGCACACCGAGGCGGTTCCCTCGGGCGTGGTGAGCTTGCCGCACGGCTGGGGGCACGGCGCTCAGGGCACCCGCATGGAGGTGGCGGCGGCGGATCCCGGAGTCAACGCCAACGTGCTCACCGACCCCGATGTCATCGACCCCCTGTCCGGAACCTCGGTCCTCAACGGCGTCCCCGTCGACGTGCTGCCCGCGCCGTGAGCCGTGCCGATGGTCGCTCGACCCCTGGACCGGAACCTGCGGCACGCGAGGCGGGCGCGAGGACGCCGGGAACCGGCCGTCCCTTCATACGGTCTGGGCGGGTGGCGCCGACCGGCGCCACCCGCCCAGGCTCCGCACGTCGACGGGCGCGGAGCTACGGGCGGTTGCGGGCGAGCAGGGAGATGCTCTTCACCCCCCACTTCCGGGTGGCGTCGTCGGCACTGTCGGACAGGAACCGGTAGCGGTCGTTGTGGCGTACGGTCTCGACGCTCATGCCGGCGGCCTCGATGGCGTCCTGGTAGGAGTCGATCTGCATGGCACCCCCAATACAGGAGGCCCACAGGGCCGCGTCGCAGGTGACCGCCTCCGGCAACTGGCTCTTGGAGACGATATCGGCCAGCGCGAGGCGCCCGCCGGGGCGCAGCACCCGGGCCACCTCGCCGAACACAGCCGTTTTGTCGGAGACCAGGTTGAACACGCCGTTGGAGATGACCACGTCGACGGCGGCGTCCTCGACCGGGAGCCGCTCGATGTAGCCCTTGCGGAACTCGACCTGCTCAAGGCCGCGTTCAGCGGCCAGCCGGGACGCCTTGTCGATCTGGGCGTCGGTCATGTCGACGCCGATGACGCGGCCACCGGGCCCGCACAGGCCGGCGGCGATCACGCTGTCCGTCCCGGAGCCGCTGCCGACGTCGAGCACGGTTTCGCCGGCGCCGATCCCGGCGAGGTCGAAGAAGTAGCCGACCCCGGCGAAGGAGTCGACCGCGGCCGCGGGGACCGCGTCGAGGTAGTTGGGCGGATAGCCGATCCGCTCGGCCACCGTCCGCCCGAGCTCGAAGTGGAAGTCCCCCTCCGGCTGCACGGCCACCTTGTGGTACATCTGCTTGACCTGCAGCTCCAGGTCTTTGATGTTCAGGGTTCTGGTCGTCATCGTGGGAATCCTTTCCTGGCTAGTAGCTGAAGGTGACAGCGCCCTCGTCGCCGATCCACTGCCACAGCGGCACGGTGCCGCCGATCTCGGCGTTGGTGATCAGGCGACCCTTGTCCAGGTCACGGGCGTTGAAGCAGATCGGGCAGACCAGGAAGCGCCCGCCCGCCTGCTCGTAGCGCCGGAGCAGGTCGGGAAGGGACGGGCAGCCGTCGCAGGCCACGCCGACCGCCACACCCTCCATAGCGAGCCGCACGGCCTCCTTGGTGAGGAACATCAGGGTCGGCCGCCCCTCCTCGGCCGCGGCCACCGCAACCAGGAACGCCACGGTGACCTTCTCCGGGTCTTCCAGACCGGTCGTCAGACTGATCGCCGCCTTGTCGGACACGACGATCCCTCCCTTCTCTCGTACTGATGAGGGGCCGTTACTCGGTGAAGCAGTCCACGCAGACCAGGCGCAGCTTTCCGGCGCCCCGGTTATGGATGGCGTGCGGCTCGTACGGTTCGACCGAGAACACGTGCCCGGGTTCCAGCAACTGCGACCGGTCCGAGAGGCACAGTGCGCCCCGGCCGGCCACGATGACTCCTTCATGCGCGTGCGGGTGCGAGTGGAACGGCGTGGCGCTCTCCGGCTCGATGTCCAGCACCTTGAGTTCGGTGTCCCGCACGCGCTTGAGGTGACGGATCTCGATGCCGGGCTCCTCACCCGCCACGGGGACCTCGTCCAACCGTTTGACTGTCATCACCCGACTCCCTCCGGTCCGTCCTTGCCCTTACTGACGAGGGAGGCGGTGGCGCTGATTGCGTTTCACCGCGGATGCAATAACCGCGCCGCCGGTGACGTCTTCACAGACAAGCGGAGTGTTGTGCGCATGGGTGGGGCAGGGTGTTGCCGTGGCGGTACCGCAGGGGACCAAGGAGTCGTTCCAGGCGCTGGCGCGTTCTCAGTTGCCGCGGCTGCTGGCACTCGCAAGGCGCCTGACCAGGGATGACGCCGAGGATTTGGTTCAGGAGGCGCTGCTGCGCGGCTACCGGTCGTACGCCGGATTGAAGGATGCCCAGGCCGGCGGGCCCTGGCTGCGGGCCATCCTGGTGAACACCCACCGCGACCGGATGCGCAAACGCGCCCGCTCGGCCGAGGAGATACCGGTAGCCGACTGCGAGGAGTTCTCCCTCTACCGGACCATCGCAGAAGAGGACCCGTTCCCGTACTCCGACACCGTCCACCTTGATTTCCTGCATACTTTCGCCAAGGAGGACGTGCGCCACGTGTTGCTGCGCCTACCGGAGATCTACCGGGTTCCCCTGGTGCTCTGCCACATGGAGGGGTTCGCCACCAAGGAGATCGCGCGGCTGTGCGGAGTCCCGCTGGGTACGGTCCTCGCCAGGCTGCACCGCGGCCGAAAGGCGTTCGAGCGGGAAATGTGGGCCTACGCAGAGGAAACGGGCATGCTCAAACGTGGAGGGCGTGATGAACGATAAGCACTCCCCGCTGATGCCGTGCTCTGAAGCGATCCAGCAGTTGTGGGACTACCTGGAGGGCTCGGGCCGGCGCGTCGACCGGGAGCGCGTCGACGAGCACCTCGCGTTCTGCCGCCGCTGCTGCGGCGAGCTGGAGTTCATCGGTCACCTGCGGGATCTCCTGGCGTCCCAGACCATAGACGACTCCCGACCGCAGGCGGTCCAGCGGCTGGAGCGATTCCTGGAGGAGCTGTAGACGATGACCCACGACCTGATGTTCCAGGAGGAGATCCGCCGGGCCGTGGCCCGGGCGTACTCCGCGATCCCGAGCGGCGGCGGCGAGGCGGTGACCCGGCGTTCCTACTCGGCCGAGGAGCTGGCCGAGTTGCCGGCGGGTGCGGTGGCGTGGGCGCTCGGGGTGGGCGACCCGATTCCCCACGCCGGGCTTCGACCGGGGGAGGCCGTGCTCGACGTGGGCAGCGGCGGCGGTATCGACACCATCCTGGCGGCGCGGCGTGTCGGTCCCGAAGGCCGGGTCATCGGCCTCGACCTGCTGGACGAGATGTGCGCCCGGGCCCGTGAGCACGCGCGCGCGGCCGGGGTCGAGGACTGGACCGAGTTCCGGCGCGGCGAGATGGAGGCGATTCCCCTCGCCGACTCCAGTGTCGACGTCGTCGTCTCCAACGGAGTGATCAACCTGTCGCCGCGCAAGAGCCGGGCGCTGGCGGAGATTTCCCGGGTGCTGCGCCCCGGCGGCCGGCTGTGCCTGGTGGACCTCGTCGTGGACGAGGAGCTGCCGCCCACGGTGCTCGGCTCGACGGCGGCCTGGGCCGGGTGCGTCTCCGGGGCGCTGGCCGAAAGCGTCTTCCGCAACAAGCTGCGAAAGACCGGCTTCACCGATATCTCGATCGGAGAGCGGCTTCCCTTCGGCCTGTCGGAGGCCGCGCTCTACCCCCTGTTCACCCCGGAGGTCATCGAGCAGATGCGGGAACTGCTCCCGGCGCAGCGGCACGAGAACGTCGCGACCAGCGTGCTCGTCAAGGCTGTGCGTCCACTCGCCTGACCGGGCGCTAACTCCGCGCCGGCGGTCACTCGGCCCTGATGCGGGGTTTGGACTCGCCGGTCCGGCGGCTGTGGGACTCGGAGTAGACCTTGGAACGGAAGTGCAGTATGGGGTCGCCGGACAGCTCGATCCCCGGCGGCACGTTCGTCGGGTCGAAGACGGAGCCCTCGACGAGTTCCTGGTCCTCGTGCAGCCGGTCTATCACCAGCCGGCCCGCGGTGATCCGGGGGCGCTCCTCCGGCCACTGCCTGGTCACGTTGTCGAGAGGGTCGCCCTCCTCGGCCATCTGGAACACCAGGGTCCAGCTCACCGGCGCCTGCGCGACGCGCTGCTTGATCTCGCTGATCAGGTACTGCGGAGGGAGGACACGATCGTCCTCCGGGGTGATCTCCGCGGGCCCCGCATCGGGGATCCAGCGGTAGCGGAAGGGCCGGCGGCGCCCTTCGGCGTCGACCAGGTAGTAGGCGTGCAGCCCGTTGAACCGGGTGGTGGCGAAGCTCTCCGTGGCAGGGAGCCCGGTGATCCCCTTCAGGCCCGGCAGGGAGTGCCGGTGCCGTACCACGTGGCGCAGCACCCGCAGCAGGCTCGGCCGGCCGGTGCGGGGGCCGCGCCGCTGTGCGTTGGTGATGTCGATGAATTCCTCAGGGGTGGCCGCCGGGAAGTTCGGGATGTTCGGCGCCCCCCAGGTGCTGTGGCCTCCCGACGGAAGGGCGAACCGCACGGCCAGGCCGAGGACGTTGCCCCGGGTGGCGGAATGGCGGTCGGGGGCGTAGGGGCTTCCCGCCGCGTTCGACAGCCGGACGACCGTCTCGACGGGTGTTCCCTGGAGATGCTCGGCCGTGCTGAGCTCGGCGGCCTCGGCCGTGGCGGTGAAGTGCCCGCGGAAGCCGACGCCGCGCGGGTGGGCCCGTCGGTAGCCGGGCACGACACCGGTGTGCTGCTCCATGGCGAGCATCGCCCGGTCGACGCGGTCGGCGTCGCCGGATGCGGGGTTCGGTGTGTGGCTCACGTGCGTATCTCCTCGGAACGTGCTGGTCGGTCGGGCGGCGGGGGTGATCGCGCATCGCCACCCGGTCGGGGCCCTGGACGCGGCTCCGGCGCCGGCGGACACCGAAGGCGCGGAGCCGGCCCCGGGCGTCGTCCTGGACCATCCGGGTCGCCCAATGTTTGTACTCGACCGTACAATTTTTGTACGCGGAAGTACAATAATCGGCGGGGCGATGGCCGTCACATCGGTCTCCGGAGGGGTCGAGGGAAGGTGCCGCCATGGCCTCACCGGCTGGTCACCCCCGGGGCGGGTGCGGGCGTCGCGCGTCCCCGCGGGGAACCGGCAGCGGCCGCCAACGGACACGAAACGGAGTACACCCGGCGATGAACATCCGTGCTGAAAGAACCCCGGCGCAGAACAGTCGCGCACCCCACCTGCCACTGGCCACCCGCCGGGAGCTGGTGCTGGACGCCGCGCTGCGGGTGATGCTGCGGGAGGACGGCACGGTGTCGATGGAGGACGTGGCCGCCGAGGCCGGAGTGGCCAAGACGGTGCTCTACCGCTGCTTCGACAACCGCGAGGCCATGCTGGAGGCGCTGGACCAGCGGGAGAGGCAGCGCCTGTCGCGGGAGCTGACCGCCGTGCTGGAGTCGGTACCAACGGGAACCGACCCGGTGCGGACCCTCCACGGGTTCCTCCAAGCCTACTTCACCGCGGTCGCCGGGGCCCCGACAGCTACCGGCTGGTCTATGGCCCTTCCGCCCAGGCGAACCGGGGCATCGGGGTGCGCCGGGCCCGCGCCGAGGCCACCCGGCACCTCACCTCCGTGCTCTCGCCGTGGCTGGACCACGCCGACGGCGGCTCGGCACCGGGCGGGGAGCGCACCGCCGCGGCGGCCGCAGCCCTGGCCGTCGGGGTCGCCGAAGCCGGTGCGCGCATGCTGCTCGATACCGGCCGGCACTGGACCCCGGCCGAACTCGCCCGGTTGGCCGCGAGGCTGTTCGCCGGAGGGGTACCGGCGCTCGCGGAGGACCCGCAGGACTGAGCGCCGCGGGTTCAAGGGGTGCGGGCGACCAGTTCGATGATGATCCGGGCCAGCTCGGAACCGGCGTCCTCCTGCAGAAAGTGCCCGGCGCCCTTGATCGTCGGGTGCTGCCGGTCACGCGCTCCCGGGACGAGTGTGTGGAACGGGGCCTCCCAGCCGGAGGTGATCGGGTCGCCGTCGCTGAACGCGGTCAGGAACGGTTTCTCCCAGCGTTCGAGCACCTCCCAGGCGCGGCGGTTGTCGTCCGAGGCGGGGTCGTCGGGGGAGGTGGGGACCAGCGACGGAAAGATCCGCGCCCCCGCTGTGTAGGAGTCGTCTGGGAAAGGGGCGTCGTAGGCGGCGATGACGTCGTCCGGGAGGCCGCTGGCGGTGCCGTTGCCGATGACCCGCCCGATCTGGAACCCGGGTTTGTCCCGGCTGAAGCGCTGCCAGGCGAGGAACGCCTCCGAGGGCGGGTGGTCGCCGGTGGGCAGCCCGCTGTTGGCCAGGACGACCCGGGCGAACCGGTCCGGCTCCTCCGCCAGCACCCGCAGGCCGAGCAGCCCGCCCCAGTCCTGGGCGAACAGGGTGGCCCCGGTCAGCCGCAGCTCGTCGACGAGCAATCGGCGCAGCCAGCCCACGTGGGCGGCGTAGCTGTAGTCCTGCTGCGCGGCGGGCTTGTCGGAGCGGCCGAACCCGATGAGGTCGGGAGCGACGCACCGGAACCCCCTTTCGATGAGTGGCGGGATCATCGACCGGTACAGGTAGCACCACGACGGCTCGCCGTGCAGCAGCAGGACCACGGGACCGTCGCCCGGCCCCTCGTCGAGGTAGTGCATGCGCAACGGGGCGCCGCCGTCGCCGGAGGGGATCTCGGCGTAGTGGGGGGCGAACGGGAAGCCGGGCAGACCGGTGAACCGTTCGTCGGGGGTGCGCAGGACCTGCATGGCGGACTCCTCGGTTGGGTGCCTGCCATCGGCGGTGCCGGGTGTGCCGGGTCGGACCGCGGGCCGGTTCCCGCCGAACATAGACGACCGGGACACCGAGGGCGCGGACGGGGCCACCCAGCGGAGGGGACGGGGTGGGCGCCTGGTGGACCGTGGCGCTCACGCGCGCGGGCGCCGGTGAGCGAACCCCACCGTCCGTGCCGATCACCGGTGCCGGACGGTTCCTCACTCGCCGGGTGGCGGAAGCTCCTGCTCGAACCAGACCACCTTGCCGTTGGTCTTGGCGCTGCTTCCCCAGCGCCGAGCGAGCCGGCTGACCAGCTGCAGGCCGCGGCCGCTCTCGTCGGTCTCCGCGGTATGGCGCAGGACCGGGCGCTGGTGGTCACTGTCGGCGACCTCGCACAGAAGGGCCTCGGTGCGCAGCAGCCGCAGCTCGATCGGCTGGGAGGAGTGCCGTACGGCGTTGGTCACCAGCTCGGTCACGAGCAGTTCGGTGGTTTCGGCGATCGCCGAAAGGTCCCAGTCCGCGAGCGTCGTGCGGACGAGCCGGCGCACGCGGGAGGGGGTGCTGGTGCGCGGTTCCAGGAACCAGTGGGCGACGTGGCCCGGGTCGATGCCGTGCAGGCGTGCCATGAGCAGCGCGGCGTCGTCCTCGCGGTCGTCGGTGAGCAGCGAGTCGATCAGGCGGTCGCACAGGTCGTCCAGCGGCTGGTCGGGCGCGCCGAAACCGGAGCACATGGCCGAGAGCCCGTCGCCGATGCCCTCTCCGCGCCGTTCGACGAGCCCGTCCGTGCACATCGTGAGAACGGCCCCGTCGTCGACGGGGATGTCGACGGACTCGAAGGCGATCCCGCCCACCCCGATCGGCGCCCCGGTGGGCAGGGTGAGCAGTTCGGCGCGCCCGTCCGTGTGCAGCAGCACCGGCGGGATGTGCCCCGCGTTGGCGATACTGCAGCAGCGCGAAACCGGGTCGTAGACCACGTAGAGGCAGGTGGCCAGGTAGTTCTCGTCGAGCTGTTCGGCCAGCTCGTCGAGGCTGCGGAGCACGTGGTCGGGCGGGAGGTCGAGTGCCGCGAGGGTCTGCACCGCTGTGCGGAACTGCCCCATGGCGGTCGCCGACCGGATGCCGTGGCCCATGACGTCGCCGACGACCAGCGCCACGCGTCCTCCCGGCAGAGGGATCGCGTCGAACCAGTCCCCGCCGACCTGCGCCGTCTGGCTGCTGCTCAGGTAGCGGCTCGCGATGTCGAACCCGGCCACACGGGGAGGCAGGCGGGGCAGCATGCTGCGCTGCAGCGTGTTGGCGATGCCCGCCTTGGCCCGGTAGAGGTCGGCGTGGTGCACGACGAGGCCGGCCTGAGCTGCGATCTGGGCCGCTGTGAGCACGTCGACATCGTCGAAGGGCGCGCGGTCGGGGCTGCGCAGCAGCAGGAGCGCGCCCAGCACGCGTCCTCGCGCGCAGAGCGGAACAGCGAGGAGTGAGTGGTCGCCCAGCAGCGCCGCGAGAGCGTCCGCCCCGCCGGAAGCGGTGAAGCTCCGGGCCAGGGCGCTGTCGACGCGCTCCACGAGGACCGGCTCCCTGGCGGCCACGGCGCGGCGCACCGGGTTGGCCGGCGGCATCCCCCAGACGTCGCCCCCGGGGAGGGCCTCATACCACCGGCCGGGGTCCCCGCCGTGCGCCACGACCGACCGCCGCAGCCTGCCGGCGGACGCGTCCTGGGCGTCGGGAAGCCCGCCGTCGAGCCGGTGCGGGGCGAAGAGCGCCTCGGTGAGGTGGACGGCCGCGACGTCGGCGAGCACGGGAACCAGGACATCGCCGAGTTCGCGGACGATCTGTTCCGGGTCGAGGCTGGCCCCGAGCCGGACGATGGCCTCGTTCAGAAAGGACAGGGGGACACGCAGCGCCGCACGGTCCGCGGCGCCGCCCGCGGCGAGGCGGTTGCCATCGGTCGGTGAGTCCATCGGCCCTCAGAATCCCTGTACGCGCGGCGTCTCCGGCCGCTTTCTGGAGGGGAACGCCGCCGGTCGCACGGGCATCAGCCGCCCCGCCCGCATATCAGGAACACCTGGATCTCGGGCCGCGCCTGGGTCGTGGCGGGGACGTAGGAGAGGGCGTCCTCCTCCTCGACCGTGAAGCGGGCCTCATTGAGCACCGTTCGAAGATCCTCCCGGAGGTAGCCGGTGATCTGCACAGGGCTGCCGAGGAACGGGATCGTGGGGTCGTCGACGTCGGTCTGAGCGGCCTCGCGCTTGGCCCACGGGTCCGCGCCGGTACCGGGGCCGGTCCTGCTCACGTTGTCGTCGTCCATAGGTGAGGCGTGCCTCTTCCCATCCTGCCGATGAGCCCTTGCCCGGATAGCGTCACCGGTGATCACGTGTCGACTGCGGATCGGGTTCGATTCTACGAACGAGACGGTGACTGTCCGCTTACGGGAGGCGCGGGCGGGATTGACACGCCGTGCCGGATGTGGGTCGCAATAGGCTGCCTTCGACCCGAAGGCGCGACGAGGGAACGAGGCCGTTGTGGACAACTCCCTGAATGGGAAAGAAACGACCGGAACCGGCGAGCCCGCGACCGGCTTCGGTCCTCCGGGACGCCCCGGGCCGTCCGCATCGCTCCTGTTCGCCGACCTCCCGCCCCTGGACGGCGAACTGCGCCTCGGCGAGCGGGCGGCCGCGGAGGCCGCCGACGACTACGGGCACCTCGTGCACCACCGCCCGCTCGGGGTGCTCTGCGCGGGATCCGCGTCCGACATCGCGGCGGTGCTGCGCCTGTGCGCCGACCGCGGAGTCCGCGCCGCCGCGCGCGGCCGGGGGCACTCCACCTACGGGCAGGCCCAGGCCGAGGACGGGGTGGTCATCGACATGGGCACGCTCAACGGCGTCCGGTGGGAGAGGGACGGCCGCGTCGCGGTCCAAGGGGGCGCGTGCTGGAGCGAGGTGCTGCGGGCGACGCTGCGGCACGGGCGGGCCCCGCGGGTGCTCACCGACTACCTGGAGCTTTCGGTGGGGGGAACGCTCTCGGCGGGCGGCCTCGGCGGGGCGAGCCACCGCTACGGGGCGCAGACCGACAGTGTCGCGGAACTCGAAGTGGTGACCGGAACCGGTCACATCGAGATCTGTTCACCGACGCAGCGGCCCGGGCTCTTCCACGCCGTACTGGCCGGACTCGGCCAGTGCGCCGTCATCACGCGGGCCACCCTGGAGACGGTGCCGGTGCCCCCGACCGTCCGCCGCTACGTGCTCCGCTACTCCAGCCCGGCCGCGCTGATGCGGGATCAGCGGCGCCTGGTGGCCGACGGGCGCTTCGACTACGTCGAAGGCCAGACCCAGCCCGACCCCGAGGAGGAAGGCGGATGGCGCTACCTGCTGGAGGCGGTCGCGATGCCACTCGGCGGCCGACCGGACGACACCGCCCTCATCGGCGACCTGCACGACGAACGGGAGCACGCGGAGATCGGCGACCTGCCGTTCCCCGAGTTCGCCGACCGGCTGGCGCCCAGTGTCGCCTACCTGGAATCCACCGGCGAGTGGCGCGACCCGCACCCGTGGCTGAACCTGCTGCTCCCCGACAGCGCCGCGGACGACGTGGTGGCCTCGGTCATGGCCGGACTCACCCCCGCCGACATCGGCCCCAGCGGGGTCGTCCTGCTGTACCCGATACGCCGCGAGCTGCTGCGCGCACCACTGCTGCGCGCCCCCGAGGAGCCGCTGCTGTTCCTGTTCGCCCTGCTGAAGACCGCCACCCCCGGAGCGGAGGCGCCGACCGCCGACGAGGCGCTGCGGCACAACCGCCGCCTCTACGAGCTCGCCCGGGAGCACGGCGGGTTCCGCTACCCCGTGGGGAGCGTCCCCATGGAACCGGAGGACTGGCGCGCGCACTTCGGCGACCGCTGGGCGGACCTGACGGCCGCCAAGGCCGAGTACGACCCCGCCTCGATCCTCGCCCCGGGCCAGCGGATCTTCACCGGTTAGCAGGGGAGCCGGCGGGGGAGGGGGGTGGTCGGCAGGGATCAGCAGGGAATGGGGCCGTGCGGCGAGGAGCGAGCCGTGCGGGCCGCCCACCCTGACCGCGGGGCGGCACGGTTCGCATATCCCGGTGGGCGTTTCGCCGGATTCTCCAGAAGTGAATAAAACGGGTCCCCTACACTCCGAGAAGCGCAGGTCATTCAGTCTGCTCCTCGCACACGCGGGGATGGTCCCCCGCCACCACCGAAAAGGAGGAACACGACCTGCTCCCCTCCCACGCGGGGGTGGTCGGGGGCGTCATCCGTGGTTCGCGAGGTGCGTCTCGGCGTCCTCGCCGTTCGTGTTGGGGTGTTCCTTCGCCAGCGCCGTGTCGATGAGGATCTCGGCCGCTTGGCGAGCGTGGTGGGCGGCGCTGGGGTCGCCGGTCAGTGCCGCGGTGGTCTGGGCGCCCTCTGCCAGGAGCATGAGGTGGTGGGCGAGGGAGGGGGCCGCGCCGATCTCGGCCACCAGCCTGGCCATATGGCGCTGGAAGGACATTTTGTGTTCGCGCGCGATGGCGGCGATCTCGGAGTTGACCGCGCCGAGTTCGGCGAAGGCGTTGATGAACCCGCACCCCCGGAAGTCGTCCTCGCAGAACCAATCGGCCAGGAAGTCGTAGACGGCCAGTAGCTTCCCGCGGGGGGTGGGGGCCGCGTCCATGTACTCCGTCAGACCGTCGGCCCATATTTTGCGCCTGTTTTGCAGGACCGCCGTGACAACGTCGTTCTTGGAGGGGAAGAGCTGGTAGAGGCGGCGTAGGGAGATCCCGGCGGCGTCTCGGAGCTGGTCCATGCCCACGGCGGAGAAGCCCTTTGTGTAGTAGAGCCGGTCGGCCGCGGCGATGACGCGTTGCCGGTAGTCATCGTTGTCCATGCCGGCCAGTGTACTTGTGTTGAGAACGACCGTTCTCTAGAATCCTGGCGAGTGAGAACAGTCGGTCTCGCCAACGGTCTCAAGTGAGAACGATCGTTCTCACTCGGGGGGAGGAGAACATCATGGGACGTATCACCGTCGGAACCGAGAACAGCACTCCCATCGAGCTCTACTACGAGGACCAGGGCAGCGGTCAGCCGGTCCTCCTCATTCACGGCTTCCCGCTCAGCGGCCACTCCTGGGAGAAGCAGGCCGCCGCCCTGCTGGAGGCCGGGTACCGGGTCATCACCTACGACCGCCGAGGCTTCGGCCAGTCGTCCCAGCCTTCCACCGGCTACGACTACGACACCTTCACCGCCGACCTCAACACCGTCCTGGAAGCCCTGGACCTCACCGATGTCGTCCTCGTGGGCTTCTCCATGGGAACCGGTGAGGTCGCCCGCTATCTGGGCACCTACGGATCCGACCGCGTCGCCAAGGCCGCCTTCCTGGCCTCCTTGGAACCCTTCCTGCTCAAGACCGGGGACAACCCCAACGGTGCGGCGCCCCGTGAGTTCTTCGAGGAGATCGCCGCCACGGTGCAGGACGACCGGTACGCTTACTTCACCGAGTTCTACAAGACCTTCTACAACCTCGACGAGAATCTGGGCACCAGGATCAGCGAGGAGGCCGTCCGCAACAGCTGGAACGTCGCGGCGGGCTCGGGCGCGGTCGCATCGGCGGCGGCTCCCATGACCTGGTTCACCGACTTCCGCGCCGACATCCCGAAGATCGACGTTCCCGCGCTGATCCTGCACGGCACCAAGGACAACATCCTGCCCATCGAGGCGACCGGCCGACCGTTCGCCGAACTGCTGCCCTCGGCGGACTACGTCGAGATCGAAGGCGCGCCCCACGGCCTGCTGTGGACCCACGCCCAGCAGGTCAACGAGGCCCTGCTGGCATTCCTCGCCAAGTAGGGCCACCGGCAGGGGCGGCCTCCCCGGCCGCGGGTGACCGTGTACGCTCCCGCGCACGCGGGGAGGGGTGGACCGCAGGGGTTTAGGTCTCTGACCTGGTGTCATGCGGGGTTTCGGGGGATTCTGGAGAAAGTTGGCCCGTGAGAGGCCCGCGTCGCGCGAACGTGTCGCTGAGCAGGCGATTCGCGGCGTGTTCCTGTTCCTTGAACCAATGGGTATAGGTGGTCAGTAGAACTTCCACGCTGTGGCCCAGGCGTCGCGCGATCTCGGGTGTGGGGATTCCTTCCCCGATGAGCAGGCTTGCGCACCCGTGGCGCAGATCGTAGGGGCGCACGGCCACCTACAGCGCCCGCTCGGCATCGGTCAGGGCCGTAGCGCGAGCACGCCGCCACGTGCGCCGGTAGACCTTGCCGGGTAGGACGTCGTACATCTTGCGCGCGGTGTGGTGCCAGAACAGGCGTCCGTCCGGGGCGCCGCCGTAGGTGGCGATGTGGTGGCGGAGCACGGCCACGGCTTCAGGTGGCAGCGGCACCATGCGGACCGCGTCCTGTTCACGGCCTTTCAGTCCGCGATCTTCACCGTTTTGCCCGTCGTCGGTGTAGGAAGCGTCTACCTCGGTGCGTGAGCCCCCGGCCACGAGTACGCCCCAGCCGGGCGCGGCATCGGGATCGGTGACGTGTTCGGGCCAGATGATGTCCTGATCTCGGATGGCGCGTGTTTCACCGGGCCGGGTACCGGCCAGGTAGGCGAGGGTGAAGAACGCGTGCAGGTAGCGGTCGGTGGGGTTGGTGCTGGTTTCGATGGCGCGCAGCAGCCGCCCGGCTTGCGTGTAGTCGGGGATGGTGCGCGGGTTGATGGCATCGGAGGAGCGTGCCCGCCGTGTGGTGAGCCCGGACAATGGGTTGGCGCCGAGCACGCCCCGGCTCACCGCGTGATCGAGCATGCTGGACAGGACACCGCGCCGACGCCGACGCGTGTCGGATGCGACGGACCCGCAACCATCGACGCGCACGCAGGCGTCATCAAGCAGCGCCATAGCGGTATCGGGTGAGGCGATATCGCACAGCGGACGCGCGACCCGGGCAACCCAGGCCAGGCACGCCGCAGTGGTGTCGTCGGGCGCCGTACGGGCCACGACGCGTTCCTCCTGGCGTTTGGCCGAGGTGTCGACGTCAAACGACAGGGCATAGGCTCCCAGCGCCGAGCGCGCACCGCCGCCATACTTCCCGGTGGCGGATCCTTACGCACCACTGTGTCATCGAGCGCAGCCATGACCAGCCGCACTAGGTTGTCCCGAAGTGTGCGCCGGGTGTTGCCCGCATCGGTGGCGCCCCGGGCATGACGCGCGTAGGACACCGCTGCCTCATACACCGACTCCGCCGAGCGAGCCCAGGAGAGCGGTTCACCGGTCACGGTCGAGAACGTCTCACTATCACGCGCCGCACTGATCAGCGCCCGCTCACGGTTGCGCGCCAGTTCCTTAGTTTTGAAACTCTTCGAGCGTTTCGCGTCCTCCACCCGCCACCGCAGCTCCCACGGCTTAGACCGCCCTTTGCGTTCCCGGATCGTCCAAAATTCTAATTCCTGCCCGCGTTCGGTCTTCACTCAGCGGCTCCCATCGCCTAGATTGTTCTGCCCAGCCCATTCTATAAAATCCGCGCGCCGCACACGGATATGACCACCAGGCGAGCGAAACACCCGAGGACCGTTGCCAGTATGGATCCACCGATACACCGTAGAACGATCAAAACCCAGCTCAGACGCCACCTCCGCCACGGTCAGAGTCTTCTTATCCCCCATACAAACCACCCCTACACGGGCCATTCACGGGCCACCAGAAAGCCACCCCACGGGCCAGCCACGGGCCAAAAACCACGACCGAAACCGGGCAAGGAATTTCCGGAAAATGCTTGACAGTGCACGGCCGGCGGGGCCGTACCGAACCCCGACCACCGCCCCTTCGCCCGGCGAAGCCGAGGCGTACATTGACGCGCTTCGCGCGCGGTTTTGCTGTTCCAATGGTGACGGTTTGCGCGGAAAGTACGCGATGAATGAATTGGACGCGCTTCGCGCGCAGTGTATTCTTGGATTCCAATGATTGCGGTTCCCTGGAAACCGCCGAATCGCTTCGGGATTGCATCCCCTGGAACGCTAGAAATCAACATCGGCCGCTAGCTGTTTCTCGCGGGCGACCTGGTCGCGGTACTCGATGATGGTTTCTTCGTGGTCGCGTTTCATCGATTCGACGAGCATCGCGTCAACCGACTTGGCGTATCCGCGCCCGACGTAGCGCCACTGGCCCACGATGACCGTGGATTCCTCGCCCCCAGCGCCCCACACATCGGTCTCGCCCGAACTCTGGCGCTGTTGGGCACGCCAGGACCGCCGCACCGCCCGCAACGCCCCCATGGTCACGCTGTAACGGCGGCTCTTGGTGGCGAAGTGGCCCCGAAACCCCAGCGTGTGCGCCCACTGGCGAAGCCGTAAATGTGCGAGATCGGAGCGCCCGCCGAGGTTCCACGCGGTTTCGACCATCCGGGCCAAGTGCGCCCCCACCGCACGCCGCAGCCACCCCCGGCGCAATCGGCGGATGCGTCGCGCCAACACCGCACCCGCCCCGGCAATGTCGGAGGCGGTCTTGGTGGCGTACTTGGCCACATAGGCCGCCGTGCGCCGAGGATCGCTACTGGGGCCGTTGCTGATGTCAGAGACGTCGTACTGCGGCCCCCATGCAGAAGTGCGCAACTGCCCATCGGGCGAAGGCAACGCTACGGAGACCGTCGGCACCACCCGATCAAGCGCGGAACGCAGCAACCCCACTGACGCCCAGGACGGGGGAGGCACCACCGCCGAGGACCCATCCGGATCGACGCCATCAAGCCGGACGACTACATGCAGGTGCACCAGCCCACGCTTTTGGAACTCGGCCACCTTCACATAGGAGACCCGAAGGAAGTCACGCAGCCCCGCCACCGTCACCCGATGCCCCAGCGCATCCGAGACCAGAGGCGCCAGAGCACGGTCAATCCCGATACGCGTACGGCGCCACAGTTCGCTCACGCTGGAGTTCCACAGCACCGCGCCCGTGTAGTCATAACACCCCGTACAGAGCGGAGTCCCCACCACCGGATGATCAGGATCGTGCACCAGCCCACACCCGAGAAGACGCCCATGGGGGCACCGCCGCGCACCCGAGCGAGGACGACACCGCCCCCCATCCGCATGTGCCGTATGCACCGCCCCGAAGCTGGGCGCCGTCAACGTCACAAACATCGTGGGATGCTCCACCACCGACTCCGGAACCGCCGTCGACACCCCCGAGGACTCCGCCGCCGCAGGCTCCACGCGCCCCGACAGCCCGGCGTTCACCAAGTGCCACATGTCGCGGCGATACGTCTCCGCGCACGACGGGCACACTGAGGCCCGCCGATCCCCACACGCCACCAGAAGAGTTCCATCCGGAGCGTCCCGCGTGGAGGTTTCGGCCCGCACTTCCCCCGAGGACACATCCACCGCCGCAGCCGAGCCCGCAATCCGCACCGGATGCGAACAAAACCCCGCCCGCTCCACCTGGTTCTGCCACTCGGGAAAGTCGACACGACCCGCCCGATCGAACAACGCCCGCTCTGTCACCAACTCCGCCACAGGCACCCCCGTCGCCCTGAACCGCCCTCACACGAGGAGAACCGCGTTCCTCATGCAGCCTCAGGTTGCGACCCCCACCAGAGTTACCGCACGGTAACTTAGGGCGGATTCCGCGATATTGGCGAATTCGTCACCGGAACATCGGGCCATCTACCGGATCCGACTCGAACCACAGGCATTACCCGTGGTAGCGCCCCATTCGGCAGCGGCAGGGAGAGTGCATGGCCGTCCCCGGAACACGTCCGCAATCTGCCGGTAGAGTCCTCACGCGGCCCGCGCTTGCTCCAATGCGACCCGGTACTCACGAGTCCATTCCGCGTCCCGTTGTTCCGGGGGCAGACCGTCCAGTCCAGCCCGGAGGTTGGCCGCTGCCTCGGCGTGATCCTCTAACGCAAGGTGGACAAGGCCCATACCATACGGGAAAAAGTGGGAGACAGCCAATAGGCGGTATCCGGTGCCTCCGTGTCCGCCGCTTCGTCGGCAAGGTCGGATGCATCCCCCAACAGCCGCCGGGCCGTCTCACGTTCCCCAAGAAGCGCGTACCATGTGCCGCTTGGACCGCGTCCCCGACACGTTGCAGCGGCGCCGCTCCGGGCGTGTGGTACGCGGCGGAAAACCACCGCACGACAGCCCGGGGCCGTCCCTGTTGGCGCGCTAGGTAGCCCTTGAAGTTGGCCGCTTGCGCAACTAGCGGACCGTCGTCTAGGTCGTCGGCGCGTTCCTCTGCTTCTGTGAGGTAGCGAACAGCGTCCCGGTCATTGCGTGCTTCGGCATGTAGCCAACCCAGGAACTGCACGTATTCAGCGGCCACGTAGCGAAGCGCATCTGCATGCGGGCCGCGAGCCTCACGCGCCAGTTGTTCCACAGATTCCCACTGTGCTGCTGTAGCCGGAAGCATCGTGGTAGCAGGAAGGGAGTCGTCTAGTCGGCGTTGCGCCGGGAGTACGTCTGTGAGCGCGGCTACGGTGCCGGCGTCCACACGTGAGGGTGCGGCAAGGCTGTGGGCGATGCGGTCGCGGTCATCCTCGTTCATCGATGGTGAGATTACGCGTTCAAGCTCGTCCCGAGTAATGCCGAGGACCGACATGAGGTGGGGCAGCCAGAATGTTGGTACCCGGCGCCCATTCTCCCAGCGGTAGATCTCTTGGCGCGTCAGCGTGGCGCGTCCCGCCTCCTGACACAAGGCGTCGGCCAGTTGCTGTTGCGTCCAACCGAGTGACTTGCGGTGTCGCTTGAGCATTCGGTGGATGGTCTCGGGAGCCATGAACCCATTGTGGCTTATCAAGGCTGGCCTACAAGTGGCCTACTGCTGGCCGATCCCACGACCCGCCTTTACGGAGAAGAGTGGGGAAACACGAGACCCCCGCGACGGATTCCGGCCCGTCCGGGGGCATGGCCACCAGCTAACGGGAGCTGATGACAGTGAACAGTCTGCCACCACGCCGAAGCGCGCGAGTCCGCCCCTACCTGCTTGTTGTGGAACGCCTGCATGCCGCACAGGCCCATGCGTTCGGCCAGTTCGCGGGCGTGGCGCTCCTGATCAGTCTGGGGGTTAGCCGGTGAACCCCTCTTACGCGCACTTGAACTTTCTTGTGCTGTCCACCGGGGAGGCAGCGCGGGTACTGGGCATCGATCCGTCCACGATGCGTCGATGGGCCTACGCGGGACGCATCGCCTATGTCACCGATCCCAACGGTTGGTGTCTGTTCGGTATGGGCGACGTCTACGCCCTACGGGATTCCGTGCGGGAGGAGACCCGGTGACCCTCACCTATACGGAATGCCACGCGCTCAGGGACCTTATTGACGAGCTGATCGCGGCCACCGATGACAACACCTACTGGCTCGGCCCGGTACGCGATACCTCTCTTGAACTGCGCGAACTTCTCACGGGCCACGATGATGAGGAATTTCCGATGGTGGACCCAATCTGGGCCAATTGGGAATGCCCCGTAGAAGAGTGCCGATTCTCTGCCATCCAACCCATAGACCACCCTTGCCCCCTTTGAGTTGACCACAAAAGCGGAAGACAGCCCCGGGCCAACGTCACCGCACACGACCCCCACGACCCCCACGGCCACCACGCCCCTTACTCCAGCCGTGGTTGCCGTGGTCCACCCCCGCACGTCACCCCCTCCTAGGTGGCGTGCGGGGGCACCAGCCGTCATCCCACAAGGCGACACGCGTAGAACCGGCAGCACCCGGGGCCGTGCTGAGGAGACGCACCTACCCCGGGTAAAAGGAGACTCTTTCCGGGGGAGCACCAAAACACGACAGGAGGCTCACGTTGGACATGGAGGACCGCCCCGAATTCAAGACGGATGAAGATATTGCGGATGCGCTGTTTGACGCGGTTTCGGAAAGTCTTCGGGACCACAAGGACACCAGAGCGACTAAGGCCGACCTCCGCGCGTCACTCGTCCGGGCCGACGAGTCCTTTCAAACGCTCCACGAATGGATCGCGGCGGGAAACCCACTTCCGGAGCCGTGGCGCAAGCATTACACGCCACTTGAGTAACGGGCCGTGCGCCAACGGGGGCCGTACGGCCCCGGGGCCGTGTCGTAACCCTCCCTGCGACGCGGCCCCGGTCACCACAACGAGAGGAACGAGGAACCGTGACCGCTACTCCCCTCGAACAGACAACCACTCCGACACTGGACACACTGTGGCTGGATCTCACGCGAAAGTGCCAGCTCGCATGTACCCACTGCTATAACGACTCCGGCCCCAACGGCGAGCACGGCACCATGACGCGAAACGACTGGTTTCGGGTGATCTACGACGCGGCGGCACTGCGCGTGAGCCGACTTCAGATCATTGGAGGGGAACCGACGACGCACCCGGATTTCGCGGAGCTGGTAGACCACGCGCTGAACCGGTGGTTGACCGTGGAGGTGTTCAGCAATCTCGTGCACGTCTCCCCGAAATGTTGGGAACTGTTCCAACGAAAGGGGGTCAGCCTCGCTACGTCCTACTACTCCGACGACGCGAACCAGCACAACGCGATGACGAACCGGCGGAGCCATGGGCGGACGCGGGCCAACATCGCGAAGGCAGTGAAGCTGGGTATCCCGCTTCGCGTTGGGATCATCGCGGCGGACGACGGACAACGCGTGGACGAAGCGTGGCGTGACCTTGAGTCGTTGGGCGTAACGCGAATCCACGTCGACCACGTTCGTCCCTTCGGGCGTGGAAGCCATGGCGAGGAACCCGACGCGTCCCACTTGTGCGGGCAGTGCGGAGCAGGCAAGGCGTCAATCGACCCTCATGGGGCCGTCTCCCCGTGTGTCTTCTCCACATGGTTGAGCGTGGGCAACGTCCAGGACACTCCGTTGCGCGCTATCGTGGCTGGCACTGAAATGGACCAGGCCAACGCCTCCATACGGGAAGCCGCCGGGACAGGTCTCTGCGACCCGGACGGAGAGTGCAGCCCGGGATACCCGGACAGCGGTTGCAGCCCTAGGAGCTAACCACCATGAATGACCCCCTTCCCGGACCGGAGTTCCAAGCGCTGATCTCGCCGTATACGGGAACCGTGTCGGGAATTCGCCCTACCCGACGCGGCCACAGCACAGACGTTACGGCCGTTATCGACTGCGAGCGCGGGCCGTACTTCGTCAAGGCTGTCCCAAACCGTCCCGGGGGAAAGCGAGACTCTCTCGTCCGGGAAGGGCTCATTAACCCGTTCGTTCAGCCACTCTCCCCGGCTGTGCTGTGGCGGGCCGAGGATGACACATGGACCGCCCTAGGCTTCGAGGTCATTGACGGACGAGCGGCTGACATCACCCCGGGTTCCCCCGACCTCCCCACCGTCGTGGACATCGTGAACCGTGTTGGGAACCTGCCGCTGCCCGACGTGGCCTACGACTGGCCGGAAACCCGCTGGGACCGTTTCACGGCAGACGACTCAGAAGCTGCTCTACTTCGCGGGGACACGCTCCTCTATACCGACATCAACCCGAGTAACTTCGTGATCGGGAAAACGGACACATGGGCCGTTGATTGGTCGTGGCCAACGCGCGGAGCAGGCTTCATCGATCCGGCGGCCTGGTGGTCCAACTCGTTGCGGCCGGCCACAGTCCGGAGGACGCGGAAGCCTGGGCTCAGAAGTGCGACACGTGGACAAAGGCCGACCCGGACGCGGTCAACGTGTTCGTCGCGGCCACAGTGCGCATGCATCGCGCATTCGCGGAGCGGGACCCGGCAGAGTGGCGTAAGGCGATGGTTGCCGCTATCGAGTCATGGGTGGAGTACCGAGGTGTGCCAGTTCCCGCGTAGCGCACCCTCTGCGCTCAATTGTGGATCGGTGATGATTTTCCCTGACAGGTTTTTTTTTCAAGGCCCGCCCGCGCTTCGCGCGGGCGGGCATCGCTACGTTCGCGCAGGGTCGGCCATAGGTCGTGACGCTTGTGCGGACATCCCTGCTGCGCGCCCGGCTTCGTCGGGTGCTCGCAGGGCGCCTGCACCGCGCCCATGGTCTGATCGCTGCATCCGCACCGCCGATCGACAAGTCGACCAGCAAGCTCGCGCACACAGCTGGGTAGGCTCCCCTCATGCAGGAGCAGCCCGCCGACGAGCGCCAGGAGCACCAGGCCCGCCTACTCGCCGTAGAGCTGGACACCAGGGGAAGCACCGTCATCCACTGCGACGACGACACCACCCGCGACCAGGTGCGCACCGCCGCACACCGGGCCAGTGCGATTCTGGGACGCCCGGTTGAGACCAAGGACCTCCACGAAGGCATCGCGGTATGGGACGCCCAGCGCCCCGCCGAGCATCAGCGCACCGACGCCAACGAGGCCAACCGCAGGCTCGATGAGGCATACCGCCGGCGCGGCCCCCTGACTGGTGACCAACCGCCCCCACCGCAGGAACCGGGCCCGCGATGAAGGGGCGGGCGTACCGGATCTGTCCACGTTCGCGCCTCGCGGCGGGGCCCGACGGATCGAGGCCGGGTACGGAAAAACGCGGTGGAGCCCAAGGGCCCGCACCTCGCCACCAAGCTTGATGGCCCCGATCCTCCCGCCACGATGCGCTCTGCGTGGCCGGATCCGTCCACCCTCACCGCCGCTCACACCGCCCAGCCCACCGACACCGAACAAAGCGCGGGCACGCCACGGCGCGGCATCAAGCCACACCGCAACGTTCGCCTCGACCCCAGGTCACAGCGTCGCACCCGAGGCCCAAGGAACAGCGTTCCTGGCCCGTGTATGGCCCGCGAAGGTTAAGCAACGACGCCTATGGACGCCCACGCATGCAACACCACCACCGACCGCTCACCCTGGCCGCAGTATCGCCGCAGGTCAACACCACCGGTCGTGACATGCGAAAGGGCGCCACCCCGATAGGATGACGCCCCGAACCCCGTCCCCTCCCACGCGGGGATGGTCCCCGGACCACCTACAACCCGTTGGGCACCGATTTCTGCTCCCCGCGCACGCGGGGATGGGCCGGGGAGGCTAACCGCCGAGCATCACGAACCGCTGTCCGGGTGGGCGTCGGTGTGGGTGGAGCCCGCGTTGGCGATCAGGTTGCGGACCAGGGTGACCAGTACCTGTTTCCCGGAGGTGCGGCTGCGGGCGTCGAAGGAGAGGACGGGAACGCCCGGGTCGAGGTCGAGGGCCTCGGCGAGCTCGCCGGACGGGTGGTCCTCGGCGTCGTCGAACCGGTTGGCGGCGACGACGAACGGGATCCCGCGCTTCTCGAAGAAGTCGATCGCCTGGAAGGAGACCTCCAGCCGCCGGGTGTCCGCGATGACCACCGCGCCGAGGGCGCCGCGCGCCAGTTCGTCCCACATGAACCAGAACCGGTCCTGCCCCGGGGTACCGAACAGGTAGAGGATGAGGTCGTCGCGGATGCTGATCCGGCCGTAGTCGAGCGCGACGGTCGTGGTGCTCTTGTCCTCGAGACCGCTGGTGTCGTCCACACCCACCCCCGCCTGGGTGAGGTCCTCCTCGGTGCGCAGTGGGCGTACCTCGCTGACGCTGCCGACGAAGGTGGTCTTTCCGACACCGAAACCGCCGGACACCAGGAGCTTCAACGCTCTCAAGGGCCGGGCGTCCGAGTCGTCGGCGGGCCGATCAGAGTGCTTTGAGTCCATCGAGTATTTCCCTGAGGGTATGGATGGTGGGGCGCTCGTCCGACCGGTCGGGTTCGTGGATCACCACCAGTCCGTGGTCGAGGAGGTCGCCGAGGAGGACGCGCAGCACGCTCACGGGAAGGTCGAGCTCGGAACCGAGGTCGGCCACCACCTTGGGCCGGCGGCACAGCCGCAGGACCGAGCGGTGCTCCGGTCCCAAGAGCCTCGGATCGGTGTCGATCTCGGGGGCCACGGTCCGCACGACGGCCAGCATGGCGAAACTGCGCGTCGGCCGGGTCCGTCCGCGCGTCACGGCGAAGTTCCGGACCAGCGGCCCGGCTTCGTCGTCCAGCCATTCGGAGCCCTCGTGGTCGCGGGCGCCGTGCCCGGTCCTCATTGGGTCGGGCGGTCGGAAGTGCGCACCTCGACGGACAGGTGCTCACCCATCCGCTTCACCAGGCGCGCCATCTCGTAGGCGATCAGTCCCAGGTCTCCGTCGGAACCGGCCAGAACCGCCAGGCAGGCACCGTCCCCGGCGTCGATCACGAACAGGAAGGTCGAGTCCATCTCCACGATGGTCTGGCGGACGCTGCCGCTGTCGAAGTGTCTGCTGGTGCCGCGCGCCAGACTCTGGAAGCTGGAGGCGAGGGCCGACAGGTGCTCGCCGTCGTCGCGGTCGAAATCCTCCGAGGTGCCGATGAGCATACCGTCGTTCGACAGCACGATGGCGTTGCGGATTGCTGGGACCTGCTCAACGAGCGTGTCAAGCAACCAGTTGATCGATGTGGCGGGTGCGTTCACTGGTCTCCCCCGGCATTGTCGTGTTCCTTCTGCGAGGGCGGATCGCCCGTGGGGTGCTGCTGATCGGGTTCTTCGTTGCGCCCGCGGGTCCAGCCGGACTGGAGCGCGGACATCATGGAACGCGTCTGTTCCGGTGACCTTTCCTGGGGCTCCGCGGGCCCGGTGGCCGTCTCCTCGGGGGCGTCCTGGAGCTGTGGGACCAGGTTGGCCTGGCGGACGCGCCGCGGCAGCCGGCCGCCGGTGTCGGGGAGGCGCCCGCCGGGGACGCCTTCCGGTCGGGGCGGGGCCGGTGCGGTCCCGCTGCGGTGGGCGGAGCCGCGCTCCAAGGCGGGCTGCTCCGGGGGCGCCCATACCGAAGGGCGTGTCTCCGCCGCGGGCGGACCCTCGGCGGAGCCTTCGCGCTGCTCCTCCTCGTTCCCCCTGATGGCGGGACCTTCGGTGAGGATCGTGCGGCCGAGCAGGACGATCGCGGTGATCCCCCCGTACGGGGATTCGCGCAGGCGCACCTTCACGCCGTGGCGCTTGGCGAGCGTGCCGACCACGAAAAGGCCGAGTTCGGTGCGTTTGGCGAGGTCCAGCTCCGGCGGGTCGGCCAGCAGCGCGTTCGCGTCGGCGAGGGCCCGTTTCCCCAGCCCCAGGCCGCTGTCCTCCACCTCGATCACGAAGCCGTTGGCGACGTCGAATCCGCGGACGGACACGTCGTTGGTGGGCGGGGAGGCCTGGGTCGCGTTCTCGATGAGTTCGGCGAGCAGCCGCATGACGTCGGTGACGGCGTTGCCGGCGATCCGCGTCGGCGGCATCGGTAGGACGGTGACCCTGTGGTAGTCCTCCACCTCGGTGCTCGCGGCGCGCACGATGTCCTGGACCGGCATCGGCCTGCTCCACACCCGCCCCGGTTTGGCCCCCGTCAGGATCAGCAGGCTCTCGGCGTATCGGCGCATACGGGTGGCGAGGTGGTCCAGGACGAACAGGTCCCCCAGCTCATCGGGGTCGGTGACCCTGCGTTCGAGCTGGTCGAAGAGTTTGAGCTGGCGGTGCAGCAGGGTCTGGTTGCGCCGGGCCAGGTTCACGACGACGTCGTTGATGTTCTCCCGCAGCTGGGCCTCGCCCGTCGCCGACTGGATGGCGACCATCCTGGCCTCGTCGAACGCCCGGTTGAGTTCGTCGAGTTCGCGCGTGCGGGCCTCGAACGCTGGCGCCGACGGTTCGAGGTCGGCGGAGGTGAGGGGGTGCCCTTGGCGGAGGAGACGGACGATGTTGGGCAGTTGCTCGCCGGCGACTTTCTGGACCTGCGTCTTCAGATCCCTGGTCTCCTTGATGAGCCGGCGGCCGGTGCGCACCGTGAAGGCGATGGAGAGCACCACACCGGCGAAACCGACCAGCGCGGCGGCGCCGGCCCGGACGAGGATGCCGGTCGCGGTCGGCAGCGACGCGTACTGGAGATCCTCGGCGGTCATGAGCTCCAGGTCGCGGACCTGGTTCATGACGTTCCCGGTCGCCGCCTCCCAGGAGCTCGCGGTCACCTCGGGTGGGACCTCGCCCGGTCCGGCCTCGATGACCGCGTCCTCCATGCGGCGCAGCCGCTCGGCCGCGGGGCTTTCCGTGATCGCCCGGTACCGTTCGAGGCTCTGCTCGGGCAGGTTGATGACGGCGCTTCGTAGGACGCCTCGACCGCTCCGATCTGCTGAACGAACCGGCTGTGCGCCTCGGCGTCGAGCCGGCCCTCCGCGATCCCCGCCGCGAGCAGCGCGTCCTCCTGGGCGAGCAGGTCGCGGGAGGCCGTGGTGCGGGCGAGCGACTGCAGTTCCTCGGTGGTGCCGAGGTCCTCGAGGAAGGTGAGCGAGGACAGGATCCGGTGGGTCGTGGTGATCAGTTCCGTGTAGAGGTCGAACACCTCCTGCCAGCGCGCGGTGCTCTCCTCGACCAGGGCGCGGGTGGAGCCGAGCTCCTCGACGTCGGTGAGGATCTTCTCGGTCAGCGCGCGGGTCTTCGAAGGCGCGATGTCCTGGACGCCGTCCGCGGCGGCCACGGTGCGGAATTTCTCCATCG
This sequence comes from Allosalinactinospora lopnorensis, assembly GCF_000981225.1. Classification (GTDB taxonomy): domain Bacteria; phylum Actinomycetota; class Actinomycetes; order Streptosporangiales; family Streptosporangiaceae; genus Allosalinactinospora; species Allosalinactinospora lopnorensis. The sequence goes on along the minus strand of NZ_LAJC01000021.1, from coordinate 54,180 downwards.
CCTCCCCTGTCTCCGCGCGCCGTTCCGCGAAGTCATCGCCTCCCTCTTCCGGGTTCGCGAGGTGCACGAGGGCGGCTCGGCGCTCCGCCGCCAGGGCCGAGCCGAGCCTTCGGTGGGAACCCCGACCTCGGGCTGCAGTCGCTGGAACGCGAGGAGGTCCATCCCCGACGGCGCCGTCACGAGAACCGAGAACCCCCACAGCGGTACGAGTGCGAGCAGGGGGACCAGGACAAGAGCGAAGATCCGGACGCGGATGGAGCGTAGGCGGGGGGTGCGCATGGCGCTTCGTTGCTCCCAAATCTGAGAATCGCAGGCGGACCCCGGGAGGGGGAGCGGCTCACTTTAGAGAACGCGGGCATCCTCTGATGGTTTCGCGGCGAATGTCTAGAAGCGGAGAGTAGTCATTTTCTGTCGATGAGTTTTTGCCTGGACAGCCTCATCGGAAAGCACGTTCCGTTCGCGGATCGGGTTCGGCGCCGGGCGCAAGAAGGGCCACTGGAAGGGGCCGGCGGCCGCCGGGGACGGGAGTCCGCAAGCGCCGGGCGCCCCGCGCGCCTCGGTCCCGGGAAGGAAGCGCCGCCCTGACCGTGGCGGCGTAGTGCGCGGCTCGGCGACGCCGCCTACCCTCCTCACACACCTGGAGTCCGAATCACCTCGCTCTTCCAGCGCTCCCTCGGCACCGACTTCGACCGGCTGCCCCCCAGCTCCAGCGCAGGTTCTCCGTCGGACTCGGCGCCGGCGAGGTGTGTATCGGACGCGGCACCATGGGCCGCGTCTGGCACGGCAGCTCCTTCGTCGAGCCTTTCCTCGCTCTGGGGGCAGCCGCAACATCCTGGTCCCCAAGGCGGGCCGCGATGTACCCTTCACAATCGAGAACGTCCCTTACCGCGACTCCTACGGCAGGGAAACCGTCACCTTCGTGCGGACGTTCGCCTTCCCCGACCGTTCCCGGCGGTTCGACGCCACCATGGTCTTCAGCCCGGAGCGCGGCTGTATCGTCGACTACCTTGGAACCCACCAGCACCTGGCCAGTGACCCCCACGCCGGGGTCGACGACGAGGGAGCGATCATCATCCGCTCGGGCCGGCAGCGCTTCCGCGAGGGGATCATCGACGTTCGCGTTCCGGAGCTTCTCAGCGGCAGTGCCACGGTCCGCGAGTCCTACGACGACAGGACCGGCCGCTTCCGCGTTCAGGTCTCGGTCGGCAACCGGCGTTTCGGCCCGCTCTTCGGGTACCACGGCTCCTTTACCGCCGAATACGTCGCCCTGGCCGGCGCGCTCCGCCCCGGCCTGCGCCCCGCACGCGAGGAGTCCCGCGTATGAGCGAGCAGACGCGCACGAAGCTCCTGGCGGGCGCCCTTGAAACGCTGGTGGAGAACGGTATCGCCAAAACCTCGGCCCGCTCTGTCGCGGCGGCCGCCGGAGTGAACCAGGGGCTCATCTTCTACTACTTCGGCAGCGTGGACGAACTGCTCGCGGCGGCCTGCCGGTACGGGGCCGAGCAGCGGGTCGCCCGCTACCGGTCCCGGTTCGCCGAGGTGGAGACGCTCACCGAGCTCCTCCGCCTCGGACGCGAACTGCATGCGGAAGAGCGCGCGGCCGGCCATGTCGCCACGCTCGCCGGCCTCGTCGACGTCCACGGGCTGTCCCGAGCCCTGGCCGCGGGGTTCGTCGGTCTGGAGCTCTACGAGGGCGTGGACCCGGACGGGACCCAGCGCGCGCTCGCGGCGTTGGAACAGCTCGGCCACCTCGTCACCGCTCTGCAGGATCTCGGCCCGGTGGCCCAGAGCGCGGTCCGGATGCGGATGCGGCGGGCGGTCGCCGCTCGGGGCGACGCCCCGAGCTGAACCACGGAGTCCCCTCCTGGATGCTTCCTGGCGCCCATTGAACATGAGAATTTTTCTTATTATTAAAGTAACGTCGTTCGGTTTGTGATTCGCGTTGAAATCGATTCGGATGCTTTGTCCGGATTCTGGTTGAAATGTTGGATTTCTCCTATATGCGCCCGGTGTGTATCGGCCGGTTGTCAGCGGCAGGGTGTGGCGGCCCAAACAAGGCGATACTCCGGGGGGGGGGTCCGGATTCCTGTTCTTCTGCGGCGTCTGCGCCCCTGGTTGCCGGGAGCTCTATTGAAAAACAACGTTTCTGATTATTTTTCCTTCAGGCTCAGAGGCTGGCATAGCGGTGGGACGTTTTGGTGGCCGGAGCGATCTGTGACACCTCTTGCGAGGAGGAGCCGCGATAGCTCCGCGCTTCCCCGGTCAGTGGACAGGAGCGTCGCTGGACGTGTTGGCCGCAGTAGGACAACAGTGTGGCAATTAGCGGGTGTGGAACCAATCGGGCTGGCTAGCCTGTCGTATTCGTCAATGCCTCGCGGCGCAACTTAGCGGGGCGGACCACCAAAGAGGTAAAGGGGTCGGGATGGATTCGACAACGACATTCGCATTGGCCGAGAACGCGGCGAAGGCACTGGTTCGGGCCATGGTCGCCGAAGGCTGGGAGGCGGCGCGCGACCGGTTCGCGGGTCTGTTCGGTTCGGCCAGGGAGGCGGCGGTGGCGGAGCTGGAACAGGCGCGCGGCGAGGTCACGGGCAGCGGGGGGTTGGCCGTCGATGTGGAGGTCGAGTGGTGCACCCGGCTGCGCCGCCTGCTCACCGCTACTCCCGCCGTCGCTGGGGAGGTGCGCGCCATCCTCGACGAGTTCGCCTCCCGGCAGGATGAGGCCGGAGTGTCCAACACGATGGAGACGAAACCCTCCGGTCCCGTGATCCAGGCCCACACCATCGCAGGCGGGGTCAGCGCCATCAGCTACAGCGGCGATCACATCGACTTCAGCAACGCGATCTTCGAGGGACCGGTAACGGGCACGACCCACGCATAGGTCCTGTCATCGTAGGCCAGACCGAGGCGGTCTCCCGTCTGGAGAAAATAAGCAGGTCACTCAATGGATCATCCCCCTGGCGCCCCGTCCCACGGCGGCGGGCACATCAATTTCGGCCATGGGACCTTCCATGAAAACGCTGGAGGACCTGGCTGCCGCGCACCTGCTCATCGACCATCCGCACGGCCGGTGGTCGATGCACCCGCTCCTCGCCGACTATGCCCGCCACCACCCCGCCGCACCTCCCGATCGCTTTCAGGCCCGCGATCGGCTGCTCACCTACTACACCGTTATGACACAGGACGCCGATGCGCATCTGCGTGCCCTCCCCGGTGATCCTGTCCCCGCAGTGTTCGTCGACCGCGGACGGGCTCTGGCACGGCTGGACGCCGAACGTGCCAACCTCATCACCGCTGTCGAGACCGCCCACCACAACGGCCTGACCTCCATCGCCGCCAGCCTGCCCCGGGCCCTGGCCACCTATCTTGACTGGCGGCGCTACTTCGAGAACTGGGAGGCCGTCTATCACATCGCCCGCCGCACCAACGACCGTCATGGCGAGGCTCGGGCGGCCGCCAATCTCGGTCTCGCTTTGGCAGAGGTGGGGCGGGTAGAGGAGGCTATCGCTGTTCACGCTCGTGCCTGCACCTTGTCCGCCGAGGTCGGAGATCACCACCGCGAAGCCAGGGCGTGGCATGGTCTCGGGCTGGCGCTGCGCGACAACAAGCAGGAACGCGATGCGGCCGCCGCTCTGGGGCGCGCGGTAGCGCTGTACGCCGCAACCGACGACCACCGCCGGCACGCCATCGCCCAAGGTCTCGGCAGCATCCAGAACCGGCACGGCTACACCAGAGGCGGGACCGGGCCACTGAAGCCCCTCGCTTAGCGCGACATGTTCACCGCGGGCGCGGGGCACGATGTTCGCGGAAGCCCGGAAGACCCGTCCAAACCCTGACGACTACGCTCGGTACGCGCTGGGGTCTCCCTTTCCCGCCCCGGGGCCGCACCGCCCGCCCGCGCGTACACGCCCGGCATCCTCGACGCCGTCCGCCGCGGCGGACGGTACCTGGAAGGCGGGAGCGCGCCTTACCCGGCGATCACCGGACCGGCGGTCCGGGTACGCGGGCGCAACCGGACCATTACGTCCTGGTGCGGACGCAGCGAGATCAGGGGAGCGCCGTAGGCGAGGTCGGCGTCCGGGGTCAGACTGAGCTCGAACCGCTGGCTGATCATGCTGATGATCATGCGCAGCTCCAGCATCGCCATAAGCTGGCCCACGCACAGCCGGGGCCCTCCGCCGAACGGGAAGTAGGCCATGCGGGGCCGCTTCCGGACCGCCGCGGGAGCGAAGCGCAGAGGGTTGAACGTGTCCGGGTTCTCCCAGTAGCGCGGATTGCGGTGGGAGACCAGCGGCGAGAGCAGCACGTTGGAACCGGCCGGGATGCTGTGGCCGCCCACGGTGTCGTCCCCGAGCGCGCCGCGCGGGTAGGCCCAGATGGGGGGATACAGCCGCAGGCTCTCCTCGATCACCATCCGGGTGTAGTCAAGGGAGTCGACGGTCTCGATGTTCGGCGGGGCGCCGCCGAGGACCTGGTCGATCTCGCTGTTCAGCTCCTCCTTGGCCCAGGGGTGCTCGGCGAGGGACACCAGCGTCCAGAACAGTGCGACGGCGGTGGTCTCGTGCCCGGCCAGGTAGATGGTCACTAGTTCGTCGCGGATCTCCCGGTCCGTCCAGTGCTCACCGGTGACCGGGTCGACGGCCTGTTTCATCAGCGAGGTGAGGAAACCCCCGCCGGAGACGGTGTGGCTGTCGCGCACCTCCCGGACGACCCGCTCCAGGATCTCGTCGATCCGGGCGATCTTCTTGTTGCGTGCGGTCGGCAACCAGGAGGGAAGCAGCTCGGAGACGGTCCCGCGCTTGAACATCACCTCGACGACACCGTCCGCGAGCTGCTTGAGCTCCTGTGTCGAGGGCTTCACGTCGTGGTCGAACAGCGAACGGCTCAGCGTGACGAGGGTCAGCCGCAGCATCTCGCCGAGCAGGTCGATGGGCTTGCCCGTTCGCGCCTTGACTTCCCAGGTGTCCAGCATCTCGGCCGTGGCCTGGACGACGTTGGGGGCGACCGCGCCCATGGCGCTCTTCAAGAAGGCCGGCTGGACCGCGCGGCGGTGGCCGCGCCAGAAATCGCCGTCGGAGGTGAGAAGGCCCTCCCCCATCACCAGCTTGAACTGGTCGTAGAGCAGCCCCCTGCCGTAGTTCTGGTTGTTGTCCACCAGGATGTGCCGCACGGCGATCGGGTCACTCACCTGGTGGACGGTCAGGGGACCGAGTTTCATGCGCACGATATCGCCGTAGTCGCGCTGCAGGTCCAGCAGGAATTGCGCGGTGTTCCGCTGCCACGGGCCGAGGTTGCCCAGAAGCGGGAGACCTCGGGGGCCAGGGGCGGGGGTGACGGGGGTGCGGTTCGGCTGTGCGGTCTTCGTGTCTCGTGTCATGTGTGTACTCGTTTCGTTCTCGCGTCCGGCCGCGGCCGGACGCCGTTTCCGGTATGCGGTGGCTCAGTTCCGCGGGCCGGTCAGGCCGGTGATGGTGACCACGGGCTCTCCGGAGGCCGCGTCGGCGGCCTTCCACACGCCGAGCGCGGGGTCTCCCGTGATCCGGCAGTCGCCGCGCTGCGGCCCGTGCAGCACTATGTCCCCGACGATCAACGGGTCGTTCGACACCGAGAGCCCCCCGCCCTGGTGGGTGGTGGCGCGCAGGATGTTCTCCAGCGCGGCCACGGGAACGGTCGCGCGCGGCACGAACGGGCTCACCCACAGATCGGCGTCCGCGCAGGGCCGGACCTCGGCGACCAGCCGCTTGGCCGGGTCCTGGTGCCAGTCCGCCGAGGGAATCACCACCCCTCGCCAGCGCAGTGCGGGCGTGCCCGTGCGCCAGGTCCGCACCTGGGTGTCCGGCCGCTCGGTCGGCGCCGGGGGGTCGTGGCCGTCCGGCGGGCTGTGGACGAGGCGGAGCCGGGCTTCGGGCCCGCCCTCCTCGCCGGCGCGGCGGAAGGTCGCCTCGACCACCCACTGGTGTCCGCGGTACTCGCCGCGCACCTCGCGCTCCAGCCGCACCTCCGCGTCGCGCAGCCTCAGGAGCGAGAGCGGGACCACGACGGCTTCGATGCGGCTGAGGCCGAGCGGCGGCCCGTCCGGCGGCAGCACCCATTCCGCGGCCCGTGCCGCGTTCTCCAGCAGGACGCTCACTGGGAGCGCTTCGGCGCCCTCGACCAGGAAGTCGGCGGCGACCGGCGCCCAGTCGCGGTGCACGGTGAACACCGACCGCAGGAAGGTGTTCGGCTGGTGGTCGAGCACCTCCCCGAGGTGGAAGATCTTGGGGTAGGCTTGGTCGAACCCGGGCAGCTCCGGAACGGCCGGGAAGCCGACCGCCTGGCTGGGAGAGAGCCCCTTGCCCAGGTAGCCGACGAACGCGACCTCGCCGTCGGAGCCGGCGGCCAACTCCCGCCGCCACTTGGCCAGGCCCTCCTGGACGTCGAGCGGCGCCATGTAGCGCAGGCTCGCCGAGAAGTTCGTGATGAGCCCGATCCGGTCCCAGGTGGGCCAGCACAGGGTCATCACCGGAAAGCGGGTCCGGCGGCGCGCCCACAGGCCGAGCCGGGCGAGCCCTTCGTTCGCCGCGGCGTACTCCATCTGGCCGACCATGCCGCCCAGGCGACCGGTCAGGGAGCCGACGTTGCAGAAGAACTTCAGCTCCGACTCCCGTACCTCCTCGAAGAGGGTGCGGAACCCTTCGATCTTGGTCTCGACGGTGCGCAGGATCTCGCCGTCCGACTTCTTGGGCAGCCGCACGGCGGTGTCGATGCCCGCGTTGTGCACGACGCCGGTGAGTGCGCCGCCCACCTGGGCCAGCACCGCCCGCACCTGGCCGCGGTCGGTGAAGTCGCACGCCAGGTACTCGATGCGCAGCCCCTCCCGCTGGGCAGCCGTCACGTTCGAGGCCAGTTCCCACAGCTTGCCGGTCCGGTCGATCTCCCGGCGGATCTCCGCGACGCTCCGGCCGTCGCGGCGGGCGGACCACAGCCCGCGCTGGTACTCCCGCAGTTCCGGCTCGCTCAAGCCGAACCACGGCTCGGCCGATGAGGGGAAGGCCTCGCGCCCGGTCACGATCACCCGGAGGCCGAAGTCGCGGGCCAGCTCCCGGGCGAGCTGCCAGCCGATCCCGCGACCGCCGCCGGAGATCAGGACGGTGTCGTCCGTGCCCAGGTGGAGGGCGGGCCGACCTACCGGCACCCGTCTCGGTGTGAGGGTGCGGCGGCGCCCGTCCCGGTAGCCGACCTCGGTCCTCCCGCGGTGGCTCAGCTCGGCCGCCACAATCCGCGGCAGCCGCTCCACCGATTCGGTGCCGAGGTCGACCACCCGGGCGTAGCAGTTGGGCAGTTCGCGGTGCAGGGTCTTGGCGAAGCCGGCCCAGATACCGCCCAGCGGCTGCTCGAACGCGTCCTCGGCGTGGTAGCCCATTCCGCCGCCGAGATAGGTCACGGCCAGGTAGCAGAGGCGGGTGGCCGAGTGTTCGGCCGCCCAGTCCTCGTAGCAGGCGCGCACCGCGGCGACCGAGCGCTGGAAGGCCTCCCGCCAGGCGTTTTCCTCCACCGTGGAGGAGAACGGCCGGTCCACGGTGAGGTCGACGACCGCATCGGGCACCGCCCCTTCACCGTGTGCGGCTCCTCCGCGTCCGGGGGCGCCGCGCGCGCGTGCGCGCCGTGCCGCCGCAGTTCGCGGGTGACGCGCTGCGCGGCGGGATCCGTTCCGCCGATCACCAGTACGCGCATCCCGGCCAGCCGGGACGGGTCCGGCTCGACCGGCCGCAGGTCGGTCAGCTGCCACACGAGCCGCTGCACCGGTTGGGCGGCCGCGGTGTTCTGCGTGGTGTGCACCATGGTCTCGTGCATGGGATCGTCCCTCTCCCGCTACCCGCGTGCGGCGGCGGGCGCCTCGGCCGCCGTGGTCGGTGTGAAAGTGCGGCCGGTCTTGCTATCGATGTGACCGATCACGGTCGCCCTGATGTCCTTCATCTGCACGAGCACCCGGCCGTCCGCTCCCGTGGCGACGAACCGGTTGCTGACCGTCTCCGCCGCCATGTCGAACCCGGCCGGTGTCGCGTACAGCTCGATCGGCTCGCCGGCGGCGGCCAGGGTGTGGTCACTCCCCTGCCGGTAAAGGTCGATCCTGCGGATCGACAATGGGGCGGCGATCGGCACGAGGTAGCCGTCGACCAGGTCCAGCACCCCGAGCCGGGCCAGGCCGTCCAGCAGGATCGCGGGGACGGTGAACCGCGGCCAGACATCGGCGTCGGTGGCCAGGGACGGCGACGGCGCGTACCGCGCCCGCTTGCCCCGCGGGTTCAGCCGGGTCTGTGCCGTCGAGACGAACGGGCCGGTGAGCCGCACTCCCGACGCCGGCTGGTGGTAGGGGTCGGGCACCTCGATCTCGTCCGCGGTGTCCCACGGCCCCCACTGGGGCGCGGCCGGGACGTCGCCGCTGAGCAGCACCCGGGTGGTGAAGTGCGGCCGGTCCTCACGCAGCAGGACGCCACTCGGCGAGACGATGTCCTCGGTGATCCGCACCTCGACCGTGCTCAGGCCGTCCCGCTCCCCGAGGAGCTCGGCCCGGATGCGCTTCGGCGCCGGGACCGTCCCCGGGCGGACGCGCATGAAGTGCTGGAACCGCAGGTCCTCGAAGGCGATGACGTGCTTGCCCGGCACCAGGTACCGCGCGGCCTCGGCGGCGATCTCGGTGACGAAGGTGCCGGGAAGCGTCGGCTGGCCCTGCACCGTGTGATGGGTGAGGTAACTGTCCGTTTCCAGGTTGAACGTGCATTCGAAGGTCGCCGAGGCGCGGTACGAGGCCACCAGCCGCCGCAGGTAGAAGCCCTCGCTTCCGGGGGTTGCCGGATCCTCGTCTGGGGCCTGGGCGTCCCGGAACGCGGGCTCCTGGTTCGCTGTGTCCAGGTATCCGGGGTAGAAGCGCTCGACCGTCCCCCGTTCGGCGGTTCCCAGGTGCACCACCGAGGGGCGCCGGACCGGGGCGTGCAGCTCCTGGACGAAGTGGTGCACGCCTTCGGCCACCGCCATGTGGCTGTAGGAGCCGGCCCGCTCGAAGTAGGCCTTGGTCAGCTTGTCGGCACCCATGCCGACGGCGTCCCATAGCGTCCACCCCATGGTGAACTCCTCGGACCCGCCCGGCGCGGCGTTCTCATAGGTGGCGGCGCTGGCCAGGAAGTCGTTGCCCGCGGCGTAGTCGGCCTCGCCGAGCTGGCCGAAGTAGCCGAGCAGGGATCCGAAGTTGCACCACAGCCGCGGCGGGTGGTCCCGCAGGGCGCGTTTCAGGTTGCGGTAGCCGGCCACCTTCAGGTCGCGGATGGCGGTGAACTCCGAGAAGTCCTTGTCCCTGATCAGCGAGGACCGCTGGCGCCCGGCGGCGTTGACCAGCAGGTCGATCCGCCCCTCCGCTGCGAGCACCTGGTCCACGGCCCGCTGCACGGAATCGGGGTCGCGCACGTCGCACGGGAGGTAGCGGACGCGGTCGACGCCGCTGTGCGCGGCCATCGCGGCGAGGTTGCGCCGGGCGACGCGCGCGTCCAACATGCGGTCGAAGGCGCGGTTGATCTCCGCGACGGTCCTGCCCCCGCCCTTGGCCAGCTCGGCCTTGATGAAGGCGGCCCGCCCCGCGGCGAACTCCTCGTCGTCTCCGGCGAAGGTCTCCGGCGGGTGGGCGTCCAGCGTGTTGCTGCCGAACAGGTAGATCTTCGGCCCGAACCGCTCGGCGACCGCCTTGAGCACCTCGGCGGTGATCCCGCGGGCCCCGCCGACCGCGAGCACAACGGAGTCCCGGCCGATCGCGGCCGGCGGCGGTCCGCCGTCGAAGGCGACCGGCTCCGGACGAAGCAGATAGCTCTTCCGGACGCCGTCGATGTCGAACACGATCGGGTAGTTCCGCGAGGCGGCGCTCTCCGCCTCGGCGAGCCGGACCGCCGCCGGCACATCGGAGCCCGAGACGAAGAGCCCGAAGCTCAGGCAGGGGTCGAGTTCGAGGTGCGCGCTCTTGAGCAGCCCGGAGAAGAGGCCGGTGAACGGGTGGGGCACCCCCTCCGGCGCGGCGCCGAGCAGCAGCGCAACGAACGAGGACGCGTCGGCGCGCAAGCCGTCGTAGGTCTCCTGCAGCACGAGGTAGGCCGCGTCGTGCAGGGCGAGGAGGGAACGCGCGTCCCCGGTCAGGGAGTTCCCGGCCAGCGTCGAACGGGTCAGGTCGCTCAGTACCCGCAGGTGGGTCACCGGTCGCCCGAGGGCGGCCAGGCAGCTCCTGACGTCGGACGGCGTGACCTCGGGCAGGTGGTGCCACCCGGGACGCCGTTCGGCCAGCGGCGCCGTTGAGATCACCGTGAGGTTCGAGGCGCGACCGGTCGGCCCGGCCAGCAGTTCGGGAGTGTCGGTCAGCACCACCGCGCCGTCAGGGAGGAACGGCGTCCGCTCCCGCACCGGGCGGGCGGCGACGGCCGACAGGACCGGTACCTGGCGGTGCACCTCGATCGGCTCTCCCGGCGCGTACTCGTCGGTCCGGGTGAACCGTTCGGCGAGCGCCGCCGTCTGGGAAGCGGCCGGGGCAGGGGCAGCGGCCGGTTGTCCGGTGTCCGCCGCGGCCCGCTGCGGAGCGGAGTCCCCGGCGGGGGAGCCGGCCTGCTCCTCCGGGGCCAGGGCACCGGTGACGGACAGCCGCAGCCGGGTCGCGGCCGCGACCTCGTCGCCGGCGAGGCTGTCCTGCTCCGCGGCGCAGGAGAGGCTCACCGTGCCCGCCGGGCGGTGCAGCGCCTCCAGCACGGCCAGGCCGCCCGCGGCTCCCAGGAAGCGCGCGCGCTCGGGAGCCCGCGCACCGCACTCCATGGTGGTGTCCCGGCCGCTCCCGGCCGGGTCCTCCCCCACGTAGCCGAGCACCGGCAGGCCGGCGCGCTGCGCCGCCTCCTCGGTGGCCAGGGCGAACAGGAACGCCCCTTCGGCCAGATCCGGCATCTGCGCCCCTTCGGGCAGCAGTCCCGACACCAGCTCCCGGTACTCCGGAAGGCTGTTGCCGTTGATGCCGCCGGCCACCGCGAAGTCGAGCTCGCCGCTGCGCAGGTAGCGGCCGGCGGTGCCGATAGCGGACAGCGCGGAGCCGAAGCCGGTGTCCATCGTCATGTTGGGGCCGTTGAGGTCGAAGTAGTTGGCCACCCGTGCCGAGATGACGTTCGGCATCATTCCGGGGAAGGCGTCCTCGTTGGAGGGCGGGATCAGTCCGCGGACCCGTTCCCGCAGCCGGTCCAGGACGCGGGGCAGGGCGGGCGAGCCGGCGAGTACCGGGGAGCCGCGCAGTGCCTTCTCCATGTCGTCGAGGTAGCAGCGGTTGGCGAACAGCATTCCCGCCCGGGTCGGGCCCGTGTGACCGACGAAGACCCCGGCCCGCTGCGCGTGCTCCTGCCAGAAATCGGTGATCGGCCCGCGCAGGTCGTGCGCGCACTCCAGGATCATCAACTGGCACCGGTCGATGGTCCGCACCGTCCGGGGCGGCAGCCGGACCTTGCTGAACGGCGGCGCCGGATAGATCTCGCCGAAGCTGCTCTGCGGGCCGCGCCCTCCGCCGAGCCACTCCCGCAGCTCCTCGTGGGAGGACAGCCCCGGCAGGTGGGCCGACCAGCCCACGATCGCCACTCTGCCGCCGCGGTCCGGGGCCCGGTCGGACGGCGGCGCGCTCGCCAGAGCCCGCGGGGCTGCCGCGGAGCCCGCCCCCGGGGCGGGCTCCGCGACGATTAGGTGGGCGTTGGTCCCGCCGAAGCCGAACCCCGAGACAGCGGCGGTGCGCTGCCGCCCCTCCTCGGCCGGCCAGTCCCGCGCGGCCGAGGTGATCTCCAGTTCCGTCTCCGCCATCCGGAACTCGTCGCGCGGCGCGTTGAACCGGTACTGGCCGGGGATCCGCTCGTGCTCCATGGCCAGCAGCGTCTCGATCAGCGACACCACGCCCGCGGCCCAACCGGTGTGCCCGATCAGCGATTTGTTCGAGGTGACGACGGCCGTGCGGTCGACACCGTAGTGCTTGCGCAGCGTGCTGAACTCCGCGAGGTCGCCCGCGGGTGTACCCGTGGCATGGGCGTTGATCCAGTCCACGTCCCGGCCGCAGAGGCCGTTCCCCGCGGCCCCTTCACCGGACAGCGCCCGTTGCAGGGCCAGCGCCTGGCCGTGCGGATTCGGGGCGTAGATGCCCTTGCCCTTGCCGTCGGAGGAGGTGCCGCACGCCTTGAGCACCCCCAGCACCCGGTCGCCGTCCGCCAGAGCGGTGCGCAGCCGTTTGAGCACGACCACGCCCGCGCCGTCGGAGAAGACCACGCCGTCGGCGTCCTGGTCCAGGGCGTGCACCGCACCGCGCTCGGACAGTCCCTGGAGCTTGGAGAACAGCACGGAGCCGCGGGGGCCCACCGCGAACGCGCCGCCGCAGACGGCGACGTCCTGCCTGCCCATCAGCAGGTCCTTGATGCCGATGTCGATCGCGTACAGCGACGAGGAGCAGGCGGTGTCCACCATCTGCACCTCCGTCCGCGGCGGAAGCAGACCGCGCATGGCGAGCCGGCCGACCTGGTGCGGCAGGAAACGCGACGGCTCGGCCCGCCCGCGCTGGTACCTGGCGGACAGTGCCCGGTCGATCTCGCCGCGCAGGCGCTCCTCCTCCTGGGCGGGCAGGTCCATCTCGTCGAGGGCGCCGTGGGCCAGGCGGGTGGTGCCGCCGAGCACGCAGGCCTCCTCCAGGTGCTGGCTGCCGTCGGGGGTGTAGCCCACGTTGAAGGAGTAGCGGTGCTCCTCCCGCCGGTGCACGCCGTCCAGTGCCTGGACCAGCGAGTGGCGCAGCCACTGGGTGGTCAGCTCATGGTCCGGGGCATCGCCGGCCGGGTCCTCGACGGTGCCTTCGGCCGGATCGAAACCGGTGATGAACACGCTGGCCTGCTGGTAGGCCTTGTCCTCCTCGTCGGCGTCCGTGGCGGCGAAGCTGGCGGTCTCCCAGCGGTCCTCGGGAGCCTGGGTGAACAGCTCGCGCCCCGCTGTCCGTAACCTCCAGAACTCCTGCGGGCTGTTGGCCCCGCCGACCGCGAGTCCCATCCCGACCACGGCGATCTCGTCGTCGATGTCCTCGGGGATGTCGGCCGCGTCGGAGGCGCCGGCGACGCCGAGGTCCGCTGTGGGCTGGTCCGTGGCGACCGGCCGGGCCCCCGTGTCCGGCCGGCTCGGCGGTGACAGCAGCTCGCGCCCAGGGACAGGCCGCCGTCGGCGAGGATCACCTGCCCGGTGATCCATCGCGAGTCGTCCGAGGCCAGGAAGGCGACGACGTCGGCGAACTCCTCGGCGGTCCCGAGCCGGCCGAAGGGGGTCGCGTCCCTGATCACCTCCTGCATCTGCCCCGCGTCGGGGAACTTGTCCGCGACCTCGCTGCCGAGCATCGCGGCGGAGGCGGTGTTGACCCGGATACCGAGCGGGGCGAACTCCACCGCGAGGTAGCGTGTCGCCGCCTCGGCGGCCGCCTTCGCCGGGGCGCAGGCGAGGTAGTTCGACATCACCATCTGCGAGCCGCCGAGGGCCGAGACGGTGACGATCGCCCCGCCCCCCTGCCGGGCCATCAGCGGGGCCGCGGCGCGCGCGCAGCGCAGCCCGCCCTTGTAGTTGGTGTCGAGCGCCTTGTCGAGATGCTCATCGGTGATCTCGTCCAGCGGCAGCAGCGCTCCGTTGGCGGCGTTGTTGACGAGGATGTCCAGGCGGCCGTACCGCTCCTCGATCTCCGCGAACATTCGGTCGACCTGGTCTTGGCGGGCCACCGAGGCCCTGATCAGGTCCACCCGGGCGCCCGTGGCCAGGAGCTCGGCCCGTGTCCGCTTCGCCTCCTCGTGCGAGTGGAAGTAGTTCAGCAGGACGTGCGCCCCGCGTTCGGCGAGTTTCTCGGCGATGGCCTTCCCGACGTTCTTCGCTCCCCCTGTCACCAGGGCCAGCTTTCCGGTCAGATCCGTCATGGCGGTTCTTCCTCTGGGAGTTCTCGATCAGGGGCGGCAGGCGGATGCAGCCTCAGGCGGAGGCTGCAACGGGCTGCTCGTTCGGCCGGTCCCCCAGTTGGGCCAGGACGAAGTCGACGACCTTGTCCATCGTGTCGTAGTCGGCGAGGCTGAAGCCCGGCTGCCGGGGAGGGAGCCCGTACCGCTGCGAGATCCGGGACAGCAGCTCCACCTGCTTGACCGAGTCGATGCCGAGTTCCGCCTCCAGGAGGACCTCGCCGGTGAAGACCTCCTCCGGGTATTCGAGCGCTTCCGCGAACATGGCCCGCACCTCGGCGAAGAGTTCGTCGCGGTCCATCAGCGCGGCCGCCGGCGCCTCGGCGGCGGAAGGCTCGGGCTCGGCGAGCTGCGGCTCCGCCTCGTCGGCGGCCGTGGCCTGGAACGTGCTGAGCTGGTCCTGGACCAGCTCGATGATCTCGGCGCCGTGCGCATCCCAGAACGCGTCGAAGATCTCCTCGGACACTCCCGGAGCCAGCTGCGCCGCCAGGCTCGCACCGCTGCCGGCGGTGGCCAGACCGGCCTTCCGCAGCTCGGCCAGTGTCCCGTCGAGCGCGATCCGGTCGCCGCCGGCGAGTGCCAGTGTGGATAGAGCCGGCGCCTCCGGGTCCGCGAGAACCCGGCCCACCAGCTTCGACAGCGCTGCGTGCCCCCCGGCCTCGACGAACACGCGGTGCCCGTCGGCGTGCAGCCGGCGCAGCCCGTCGGCGAACTTCACCGGCGTGGTGAAGTGCTCCGCCAGCAGGTCGGCCAGTGTGTCGTCCGGCTCGTAGTACCGCTGCAGGATGGGGGAGAACACCGGGATCCGGGGAGCGTGCTGCTCCATCCCGCGCACCTGGGAGGCGAAGCGCGGCGCGGCCGGGGCCAGTACCGGGGTGTGGAACGGGAACCCCGCGTCCAGCGGGACGGCGCCGATGCCGAGCTGGCCGGCGATAGCCTGCACCCGCTCCAGAGCTTCGGAGGGCCCGCTGACCACCGTCTGCTCGTCGTGGTTCTCGGTGGCGACCGCCAGCATCGGGTCTTCCAGCAGAGTCAGGATCCTTCGGGCGCGCTCCGCGCCCGTCGACAGCGCCACCATGCGGCCCTCGGCGAGGCCCGACCCCCGGATCGCCGCCACCCGCCGGTCGACGATCCGCGCCCCGTCCTCGACGGAGTACGCCCCGGCCGCCACCAGCGCGGTGATCTCGCCCAGGCTGTGTCCGCTCAGGACGTCCGGCCGTACGCCGTGGTCGGTCATGGCCTCGTAGGCGATCAGGCCGGCGGCGTAGATGGCCAGCTGGGACACCCACGGCTCGTCGCGGAGCAGGTCGGCCAGCTCGACCGGGTGCGGGCCGACCAGGATGTCGGAGAGCCGTCGCGAGTGGAGGTCGTGCGTCACGGTGTCGATCCGGTCCAGGGTCCGGCGGGCCTGCGGATAGCGGGCGTGTGCCGCACGCAGTGCCGCACCGTCGAAGCCTCCTTGGCCCGGGAAGAGGACAGCAAGCCGGGGGGTGGCGGAAGAGCGCTCGGGCATCTCGTTTCTCTTTCCTGGAAGTTCGTCCTAGATGAATGGGACGCTATCGCCGGCAACCTTAAACCAGCTTTAAGAGGAGATGTCGTTTCCTTTGTGTGGTGTTCGCCAAGCGCCGTTTGGATGTGATGCTGAAGACATTGAATCGTGTGTGACCTTGAAAACACCGGGTTCGTTATCCGGGGGGCCGGTCTACTTCTCCGAGAATACTGTGTACGGGGAGGGATTCTTCTGCCGCGGCTGCGGGAATTCGCGGTAAATGCTTCCTGAGCTGCGGATTCCTGATTATCCCCATGTCAGGTGAGGTCGACGGGATCGCCGGTGCGTGCGTACGCGGTCTACCGGCCGGTGTTTCATCAAACAGTCGCACATGTTGGGCGCGGCCAAGGCGGGGCTCCGTGGGAAAATATTCGGAACGCTACAGACTATGCGGTGGCCCGCAGCCGTTTTTGCGGAGCCGCCCGGACGGTTCCGCTGCTTTCCGGGGCGCCGTCGGATCCGGCCTCTGCGTTTCCCGGTCGAGGCCGTGCCGCCCCGTGGAAAGAGACCGCATCTCCGGCCGGGTGGCGGTCCCCTGGGAGCCGCCGCGCGGGGGAGGAGCACTTTCACCAGCGGGACGGCGCCACCGGAGACCGCGCGACTCCGCTCATTGTCATACCCGTGCGGCATCGTCGGTGCTAACGGTCCCGTGGAAGGAGAGCAGATGGGCAACCGGTTGCAGACGGTCGTACTGGAGGCCCGCGACCCGCGCGCGCTGGCGCGTTTCTACGCGGAGCTGCTGGGGTTGACGATCACGAGGGCGGACGGCGACTGGGTGGACATCGGCGACGCCGCGACCACGCGCCTGAGCTTCCAGCACTCCCCGGGGCACCGGCCGCCCAGCTGGCCGGACCGTGCCTCGTCGATGCAGATCCACCTGGACATCGAGGTGGACGACATCGATCGGGCCGAAGCGGCGGCGCTGGCACTGGGCGCGACCCGGCTGCCCTGGGACTCGGCGGAAGAGGTGGCACAGGGACTGCGCTCTGAGGCGGAAGGCGGCTTCCGGGTCTACACGGACCCCGCCGGCCACCCGTTCTGCCTGTGCTGGGGATAGCCCTCGGGCGGCCCGTCCCGCGCACCGCGGCCCTCCAACGGGGAGCCGGATCCGCGCGGGACGGACGGGGGCCGGGCTACCGGGTGTGCGTGGCCGAGCCGCGGTAGTCGGTGTAGGTGTAGGGACTGTCGAGGACCTTGGTTGCGGGGATGTCGGGGTTCATCCCCTTCTGCCAGGCATCCTCCCCGAGGGTCGACCTCAGGTGCTCCACCGTCCGCTCCACCGCATGCCGGGCGTTCTCGAGGTCGACGCCGACGAGGCGGTGGTCGTGCTTGACCACACGGCCGTTGACGACCACGGTGTGCACGTCGCCGCGCTGGGCCTGAAACACCACATGGCCGTAGGGGTTGAGCAGCGGGAACATCACCGGCGAGCTGTCGTTCTTGATCAGCACGAGGTCGGCCTTCTTACCTACCTCGACACTGCCCAGTGTCGCCTCGCGGCCGATCGCCCGCGCCCCACCGCGGGTCGCCCATTCGACGACCTGCTCGGCGCGCAGCGCGCAGTGGGTCACGGTGGCGCTCTTGGACTGGGCCTCAAGGTGCTCGCGGGAGCGGTCGGCGCCCAGGGTCGCGCGCATGGCGGAGAACAGGTCCCCGCTCCACCAGACCGAGGTGTCCGTCGACAGCGACACCGGTATGTCGTGCGCCCGCAGCGCCCAGGTGGGCGGGTAGCCCTGGCCGGCGCTCTGCTCGCTCTCGGTGGAGACGGAGACCGAGCCGCCGGTGGCGGCGATGCGGTGGTAGGAGTCGGTGGAGAGCGACGCGCTGTGCACGTACACGGTCTCGGGGGTCATGAACCCGTGGTCGTGCATGAGCCGGATGCTGTCGTCGCCGGTCGCGCCCCAGACCCCGGCGTGCGTCGTGACGGGGACGCCCAGGTCGCGGGCGATCTCGAACGCGGGCTTCTCGGGGAAGGCCGGATCGCCCGTGACATCGAACGCGATCTGGAAACCGAGCATGTCGTCGCCGGTGATGCGGCGGTTGACGAAGTCGCGGAAACCGGGCGCCGCGGTCCACTCGGCGGGTGCCTGCTGGATGTTGCCGTAGGCCAGAACGAACCGGCCGGGGACGGCCTGCAGCGCGTCGACGGCCGCGTCGGCGTGGTCGACCGTCTGCAGCCCGTGGGACCAGTCGACAGTGGTGGTGACACCCGCGTCGATGGCCTCGACCGCCGACAGCAGGTTGCCGGCGTGGACGTCCTCGGGGCGGAATGTCCGGCCCCACTCCAGGTAATACCAGACGAAGTACTGGGTGAGCGTCCAGTCGGCCCCGTAGCCGCGCATGGAGGTCTGCCACATGTGCCGATGGGTGTCGATCATGCCGGGTATCACGATGCCGCCCCTGGCGTCGACCTCGACGGTGCCTTCGGGGACGGCCAGGTCGGGCCCGATCGCGGCGATCGTGTCGCCGACGACCAGGACGTCGCTGGCGGGCAGTACCCGCCTGGCATCGTCCACGGTCAGCACGGTGCCGCCGCGCAGCACCACGGGGCGCCCGGCCTCGACGTCGTTCGGCTCGCTCATGGCTTCGCTCCTTCGTGGCGGCACCGTTATTCCGGACGTTTGTCCGGTGAGCGGTCATTCTGGGATGAGGTTAGTGTGATCGACGCCAGACCTACTGTCAATCCACCTCCGCCGGCACGGGTGTCGCGGACTGTGGGCAGTCACGTCCGGCAGTCGGACAGAGGGCGGTTGCCCATGGCAGCGGCCATCGAGATTGGGGAGTCACGTCATGCCGCGTGAAGGGACTGGACCGGATTTCATCGAGGCGCTGGCCCGCGGACTGGAGGTCATCAGCGTCTTCGAGCCTGGCAGGCCGGCGATGTCGCTGACCGAGGTCGCGGCCGCGACCGGGCTGGCCAGGCCCACCGTCCGGCGCATCCTGATCACTCTTGAGGAGCTCGGCTACGTGCGCTCGGGCGAGCAGGGGTTCGCGCTCACCCCGCGGGTGCTGGAGCTCGGTGTGGCCTACGTGCGCTCGATGGGGCTGTGGGATGTGGCCCGCCCGCACATGGAGCGCCTCGTCGCCCAGACGAACGAGTCCTGTTCGATCGGCCAGCTCGACGGTTCGGACATCGTCTACGTCGCGCGGGTGGCGGTGCCGAAGATCGTGTCGCTGGCGGTGCAGATCGGAACCCGCTTCCCGGCACTGCAGACGTCGCTGGGAAAGGTGCAGCTCGCGACGCTTCCCGCCGAGGAGGTGGATCGGGTGCTGGCCGAGCCGACCCGGTCGGGCCTGGTGCCGCTCTGGGAGCCCGACCGCGCCGAACGGGAGGCCGAGCTGCGCGAGGTGCGCGCTCGGGGCTGGGCGCTGACCGACGAGCAACTCGCCCGGGGGATCCGTTCCATCGGCGCACCGCTGCGGGACGGCTCCGGGCGCGTGATCGCGGGCCTCAACGTCAACACGCACGCCGCCGAGACCTCGGTCGAGTGGCTCCTCGACCACCATCTGCCGCTGCTGCTGCAGACCGCGGGCAACATCAGCGCCGACTTCGCGCGCCTGGAGACGGTGCCGCACGTGACGGTGCCCGCGGTCTCCTAGCCGGGGTGCTTGACAGTCCGCCGCGCGTCGCAAACAATCCGGTTGTGCGGACGTTCGTCCGCTGAGCGGGCAGAAAGGTGTTTGCGGATGGCGGACAGCACGCCGTCGGAAGAGCAGGGCGCCGGCGGGCCGCTGTCGGGTGTGCTGGTGGCCGACTTCTCCCGAGTGCTGGCGGGGCCGTACGCGACGATGCTGCTCGCGGACCTCGGCGCCGAGGTTGTCAAGGTCGAGAGCCCGCAGGGCGACGAGACCCGCGGCTGGGTTCCTCCGGCGCGCGGTGACGTGTCGACGTACTACCTGGGTGTCAACCGGGGCAAGCGGTCGATCGCCCTGGACCTGCGCGACGAGGCCGACGCGAGGTGGCGCGCGAACTGGCGCGCCGCGCGGACGTGGTGATCGAGAATTTCAGGCCGGGCGGGCTGACCCGGTACGGGCTGGACTACGGCAGCGTGAGCGCGCGCAACGCCGGGGTCGTCTACGCCTCGATCAGCGGCTTCGGCTCGGGCGCGGGCGCGCACGTCCCCGGCTACGACCTGATGGTCCAGGCGATCTCGGGCCTGATGAGCCTGACCGGCGACCCGGACGGGCCGCCCTACCGGTCGGGGATCTCGGTGTTCGACGTCATGGCGGGCAACCACGCCGTCATCGGCATCCTGGCCGCGCTCCGGCACCGGGAGGCGACGGGAGAGGGGCAGCACGTCGACGTCAACCTGCTCAGCTCGGCGCTGACCGGCCTGGTCAACCACAGCTCCGCCTATGTCGCCGGCGGGACGGTGCCCTACCGGATGGGCAACGCCCACCCCAGCGTCTTCCCCTACGAGCCGCTTCCGACCGCCGACCGGGACCTCATCGTGACCGCCGCCAACGACCGGCAGTTCCGCCGGCTGTGCGAGGCGCTGGGTATCCCGGAGGTGACCGAGGACCCGCGCTTCGCGCACAACTCCGACCGCACCGCCAACCGCGGCGAGCTGCGCCCGATCCTGGTCGAGCGGCTCGCCAAACGGGGCGCGGACGAGTGGTTCGAGGTCCTCGTCGAGGCCGGAGTGCCCTGCGCCCCGATCAACACCATCGACGGCGGCTTCGCGATGGCGGAACGGTTCGAGCTCGACCCGGTCGTCGAGGCCGGGCACGGCGACCGGGCCGTCCCGACCACCCGGCACCCGATCCGGTTCTCGGCGACGCCGGTGCGCTACGAGCTGCCGCCGCCCGAGCACGACGAGCATGGAGGAGAGCTGCGCACGTGGCTGACCACCCCGCAGGAGGACGACCGTGACTGAGCGTCCCGCCTACCCGACGGCCCTGGGCGCATCGGACCGGGAGTCGATCACGCTGCTCGGCCACGACCTCGCCGAAGACGTGATGGGCACGGTCGGGTTCGGTGAGCTCGCGTACTGGCTGGCCACGCAGCGGCGCCCGACCCCGGGCCAGACCCGGGTGTTCGAGGCGGTGCTCGCCGCGCTCGCCGACCACGGCTTCACCCCGACCGCGATCACCACCCGGCTCACCTACCTGTCGGCGCCGGACTCGATCCAGGGCGCGCTCGCCGCCGGACTGCTCGGCGGCGGGTCGCGGTTCCTCGGGGTCACCGAGGACACCGGCGCGTTTCTGCACGGGGTGCTGGCCGGCGCGGAGGGGCCGCTGCCCGCCGACGACGCCGGGTGGGACGCCCTCGCCCTGGAGACCGTGCGGACGCAGCGGGCGGAGGGGCGGTTCATTCCCGGCCTGGGACACCACGTGCACAAGGAGGGCGACCCGCGCACCCCGCGGCTGATGCGGATCGCCACCGAGGAGGACCTGTTCGGACCGCACCTGTCGCTGTTCGCCGCGATCGGCCGCGTGCACCCGCAGGTCCTGGGCAAGGAGCTGCCGCTGAACGGGGCAGGGGTGTGCGGGGCGGCGCTGGCCGACCTCGACCTGCCGGTAGAGCTGCTGCGCGGGTTCGCGCTGCTGGCCCGCACCGCCGGGCTGGTCGGGCAGCTCGCCGAGGAGCTGCGCCGACCTGTCGGCAACGACATCTTCCTGTCGGTGGACCAGAACACCCGGCCCGTCGACCCCGACCCCTACACCGGCCACTGACGCGGCGGCCGCCGCCGGAGGACAAGGAGGCCCCTATGGCCGAACTGGTCGCGGTTATCGCATCCACGCACCATCCGTTCTACTACCGCGCCAGCACCGCGACCGGCGAGGAGCGGCCCCCCTTCGCCGACGAATGGGTGCGCAAGATCACGGCCTTCCGGGAGACACTGACGAAGGCCCGCCCGGACGTGCTGGTGATGGTCGGATCGGATCACTTCCACCAACTCTGGCTGGACAACATGCCGCAGTTCCTAGTCGGCAAGGCCCCGTTCTACGACGGCAACTTCTACAACGAGGAGCGCGAGTTCGGCCTGCCGAGGATGCTGCTGAAAGGGCAGGAGGACCTCTCGACCTACGTGCTGCGGGAGGGCATCGACGCCGGGTTCGACCTGGCGTTCTCCAACGAGCTGCGGATCGACCACTCGATCACCTGCCCGATCATCACGCTGCGCCCGCAGAACGACCTGCCGATCGTGCCGATCTACACCAACATCTTCGCCCCGCCGCTGCCGCGGCCGAAACGGTTCGTCCAGCTGGGGCGGACGATCCGGCAGCTGATCGAGTCCTGGCCCTCCGAACAGAGGGTGGCGGTGATCGGCACCGGGCACCTGTCGCTGGAGCTCGGCGGGCCGCGCCAGTTCGGCCCACACGGCCCCGCCCCGGAGTTCGACCAGCGCGCCGTGGAGTGGATCTCGACCGGCGACATCGAGGGATGCCTGGCCGAGGTGACGCTCGACAGCCTGCACGCCCCCGGCAACGCCACCCACGGGTTCATGGACTTCATGCTCATGATGGGCGTGGCCGGAGAGGGGCGGAAAGCCGACTACGTCGACACCTACGACCTGTTCCACACGATGGAGGCCTACTTCACCTGGTACCCCAATGGAGGCCCGCGGTGAGCAAGTACCTGGTCAACAAGTTCCTCTACACGGTCGACCGCGATCCGGAGCTGGTCGAGCGCTACCGCGAGGACCCCGAGGGCACCGTCGCGTGGTGGGAGGAGCGGCACGCCTGCCGGATCCTCAACTGCCACGGCGGAGAGTCGAGCACCTGGGTGCGCTTCGACGACACCGAGCGCGCCGCGCTCGCCGGCCACGACTACCCGGCGCTGTTCGAGCTCGGCGCGCACCCTTTCCTCACCCTCACGCTGTTCATCGCCATGTTCGAGCGCGACTACGAGGAGCCCTTGGGCTTCCAGCAAGAGTACGCGCGGCGGCTGTCCCACTTCTCGCTGCCCTACCCCGACATCGCCACATGAGCATGCGCGCCGTCCTGCTCCAGACACCCGGCGATCCGCCGTCGGTGGCCGACCGCCGGCGGCCGGAGGCCGGACCGGACGAGGCGCTGGTCGAGGTCACCGCCGCGCCGATCACCCCGCTCGACCTGCTGTGCGCCACCGGAACCTCCTACTTCGGCACTCCGCGGACGCCCTACATACCGGGCGTGCAGGGTGTCGGCACGGTGGACGGCAGGCCGGTGTGGTTTCCCACCGCGGCCGGAATGCGCCCCGGGGACGGCAGCATGGCCGCCGCCGCCGCGGTCCCGAAGAGCGATCTCGTCCCGCTGCCCGAGGGCGCCGACCCGGTCCTGGTCGCCGCCTTGGGGTTGTCGGCCATCGCCGCGCACATGGCACTGACCTGGCGCGGCGAGCTGGCCGCGGGGCAGCAGGTGCTCGTGCTCGGTGCGGGCGGGGTGGTCGGGCAGTCCGCCGTGCAGCTCGCACGCACCGCCGGCGCTCGCCGGGTGGTCGCCGCGGCGCGCTCGCCCGCCGGCCGGGGCCGGGCGGAAAGAGCCGGTGCCGATGCCGTCGTTACCCTCGACACCGAGGACGTCGACGAGCTGACCGCGCGCCTCACGGCAGCGTGCGACGGACCCGTCGATCTCGTGCTCGACCCGTTGTTCGGTGCCGCCGCCGCGGCCGCGACCAGGGTGCTGCGGCCGGGCGGCCGGCTCGTCAACCTCGGAGGCTCGGCCGCCGAGACCTCCCCGATCACCTCGTCCACGCTGCGCAGCAAGTCGCTGCGGCTGCTCGGCTACACCAACAATGAGCTGACCGCCGAGCAGCGCGACTCCGCGCTCACCACTGTCGCGCGGCAGGCCGCCTGCGGGGCGCTGACCGTCGAGCACGAGGCCGTGCCGCTCGACGACGCGGTCGCGGCGTGGAAGCGACAGGCCACCGGGGCCGCGGCCGGGCGGATCGTGCTGATCCCCTGAGAATCCGCCGGCTTCAGGGGTCCGGAGGGCGCGAGAGAAGGTCGTAGGCGACCGCCGTGGTGACACCGTAGGCGAGGTGCGGCACGATATCCATGAGCCAGGAACTCGCCGGCCATTCGCGGGGATCGGTGACACCGAGCGTGCTCATGGGGACGACGCTGCCCAGGTTCGCGGCGACGCTGGCCCCGAGCGCCAGCAGGGGGAACGGTGCCCGGGGCCAGCGGGCGCGGGCGGCGCCGTAGAGCAGCCCTGTGCCGATCCCGGTGGAGATGCCCAGCAGGGCACCCAGCCCGGAGCGCCGGTTGGCCGCTTCGTCGGTATCGGACCCCTCCTTGGCCAGCGACACCCCGGCCAGGTCCTCGAAACGCTGCACCGTCTGTTCCGGGGTGGTGCTCGCGGGCCTGGCGCGAAGCGCCATGTCGAGGTAGGTGACGGCGTTCAGGGCCGTGGTCCCCGCGGCTCCGGCCATCGCGCCGCGCAGCAGGGGGCGCGGCACAGCATGCTCTCTCGGTCGTCCTCGGCACACCCAGACGCAGATGGCGCGCCGGGCCCAGATGGCGGTCAGGGACCGCCCCCGCCCTTTCGTGCTGGAAGCCATAACGCTCTGCTATCCGCTGTGTACGGTGACCAAACTCCGGCGCCGGGGCCCGCGCGCTCCGCCGTCCGCGACCCCGATCCGGCCCTTCGGGCGCCGCAGGTCCAAGACGAGTCGCCGGGCGGCCAAATCCCCAGAAACGACGTGTTTTCCCTGGGCATTCGGGGATGGTCCCCAAAGCCGGACGAACGGCTCATATGACACCGGGGGGTAATCCGATGAGTCTGTTTTCCCGAGGGTTCCGCGGACGCAGGAGCGCGCAGGAAACGCGCCTGCCTCCGGGCCAGTACCTGACCGAGGACTTCCCCGTGCTCAGCGCGGGGCCGACACCGCGCGTGGACACCGACACCTGGGTCTTCACCATCACCGCCGAGTCCGGGCAGGCCACCTCCTGGACATGGCCGGAGTTCCTCGCCTTTGAGCAGGAGCACCCGCACACCGACATCCACTGCGTCACACGCTGGTCGAAGACCGGTACCCACTGGACGGGGGTCTCCCTTGACACCCTGCTGGCGGCGGTGGACACCGCGGCCGACTACGCCCTGGTCTACTCCTACGGCGACTACACGACCAACCTCCCGATGGAGGACCTCACCGGAGGTCAGGCCTGGATCGTGCACGAGTACGAGGACGAGCCGCTGCCGCCCGAGCACGGCGGGCCCGCGCGCCTGCTCGTCCCGCACCTGTACTTCTGGAAGTCGGCCAAGTGGGTCCGCGGTATCCGGCTGCTCGACCACAACGAGCCGGGATTCTGGGAGCTGGCGGGCTACCACGACTACGGCGATCCCTGGCGCGAGCAGCGCTACTGGGGGGACTGAGCGTGGCCGGGCACTGGCGGTCGGCCGAGCTGGTCGGCGCCCGGCGCGAAACGGACACGGCGCGCAGCCTGACACTGCGCATGGAGGGCGGCTGGCCCGGGCACCGGCCCGGCCAGCACGTCGACGTGCGGCTCACCGCCGAGGACGGCTACACCGCTCAGCGCAGCTACTCGCTGTCGGCCCCGGCCGAGGGGGACACGATCGAGATCACGGTGCAGCGCGTCCTCGAAGGGGAGGTCTCGCCCTACCTCGTGGACATCATGGAGATCGGCGACCGGCTGGAGGTGCGCGGTCCACTGGGCGGCTGGTTTGTGTGGGACCCGGCCTCGACCGACCCGGTGGTTCCGGTCGGCGGCGGCGCCGGGATCGTCCCGCTGATGTGCATGGTCAGGGCCAGGCGCAAGGAGCGGTCCAAGGCGCTGTTCCGCATGCTCTACTCGGTTCGGTCTCCCGAAGAGCGGTACTACTCCGGTGAGCTCGGCCCGCCCGCGTCCGGCGACGGTGGACTGGACGTCTTCGTCGCCTACACGCGCCGAGTCCCCGAGGGGGCGGCGCGGCATCCGGGGCGCCTCGGGATCGCCGACCTGAACACGCACGGGCTCCCGCCGGAGCTGGGCCCTCTCTGTTTCGTGTGCGGCCCGACGGGGTTCGTCGAGGCGGCCGCCGACGCGCTGGTGGCCCTGGGGCACGACCCCCGGAAGATCAAGACGGAGCGATTCGGCCCGACCGGAGGACACCCATGACCACCTCATCCCGTTTCCTGCCCGAGGAGCGCCGGCTCGACGCCAACATGCTCGCCGGGCCGTTGTCGGAGATCTTCGCCGTCGACCTGACCCCGGCGTTCCGCCGGTGCTCGATGTGCGGCCACGGTGGCGCGTTCGCGCAGCTGCACGTCTACGTCGACTGCCCCGGGCTGGTGGCGCGCTGCCCGAACTGCCAGTCGCTCGTGCTGCGTCTGGTGCGCAACGGCAACACCGTCTGGCTGGACCTCGGCGGGACCGGCTGCCTGCGGTTGCACCTGGAGTGAGGAGACCGGGCGGCTTCCCGTTTCCCCGGCCGCTCGTGTGCGCGGCGTTGCCTTGACGCCGCTTTCGGGTAGTCGTGCCGAGGACCGACCGACGATTGGGGGAACCATGGCCGCGAACGATCGGGAACAGGACCTGGTGGACGTCATCGTCTCCGACCACCGCAGTGTGGAGGAGGTCTTCACCGAGCTGGAGAACAGCGCGTTGGAGCCCGAGCGCCGCAAGGAGCTGGTCGACCACGTGATCACCGAGCTGGTGCGCCACTCGGTGGCCGAGGAGCACCACATGTATCCGCTCACGCGCCGGGTACTGGACGACGGCGACCGCATCGCCGACCACGAGATCGAGGAGCACGCCCAGGCCGAGCGGGTGATGGACGAACTCGTGGGCATGGACACCACGGATCCGCGCTACGAGGATCTGGTGCGCACGCTGATCGAGGAGATCCGCCACCACGTCTCCGACGAGGAGAACGACCTGCTGCCGCGGCTGCGGCAGGCGTGCTCCCGGGAGGAGCTGCTGGAACTGGGGCGGAAGGTGCAGAACGCGAAGACGACCGCACCCACCCGCCCGCACCCGAACGCGCCCGACACACCGCCCGCCAACCGCATCCTCGACCCCGGCGCGGGGATGATCGACCGGATGCGCGACGCCCTGACTGGCCGTGGCGCCTGACCGGCCGCGCACTGAGGCCGCCCTGGCCGCCCGGTCATCCGGCTCCTGACGGACGGGGCGGGGGCCCGACACCGGAGCGCCGCCCCGGCCGCATCATCGCGTGGACACGTCCCGGCCCGGGTGTGAGCCTGCCGACCAGGCGATCGGCCACGATCCCGGTGACGAACGCGTAGACGGACTTGTGCAGCAGGTCGACGACCAGCTCCCGCCGGGGCCAGGTCCACGGCGGAGCGCCGACCGCGGTGGCGTTCTCCAGGATCTGGTCGCTGGTCAGCCGTACGACGAGGAACATCGACGACGCCCACGGCCCCCGAAGCCCCGCCGCGGCCTGGAGACCGCGCACGCCGCCCATGAGCGTGCCCTGGCCGAAGTGCATCGCCAGGTTCCACCCGTAGGGCTGCTTTCCGGGACGTTCCGGCAGACCGAGCAGGCGCTCCAGCGTCCGGGCGGGGACGTGGGAGTCGGGCCGGCGCGTGTACGCCTGTTCGATCTTCTCGGTAACCGACATCGCCACCGCGCCCGCGAGGCCGGCGGCCATTCCGCGCGTGATCGCTACGAGCCACATGGGCGCCCGCTACCCGGCGGGGATACGCCCAACCGGGCCCGCTGAAAGAACGTCACGCTGCGTGTCCGCAATCTCTTCGGCCAGGGATGCCCACTCGACGGCTCCCAGCGGCGTGGCGCCGCCGGTTATCCGGAATGACCAGGTAGTTCTTATAGGGGGCCTTTCCGGCCGTACCAGCGCGGATCCCAGCCGTGTGATCGCGGTGCGCATCGTTCCGGCCCGTGGGGGTAGCAGCCGTAGTTCGGTACGTGGCCGTTGAGCCAGCCCGGAGGGAACCGGGACCAGAGCCTGCGAGGGGGCAGAGACGTGTTCCGCCACACCAAGAACCTGCAGTTCGAAGCGAAGCCCGAGAAGCCCGACGCGCTCTACGCGATGAAGCTCCAGGAGCTGATCGGCGGCGCGTTCGGCGAGATGACCGTGACGATGCAGTACCTGTTCCAGGGATGGAACTGCCGGATGGAAGGCAAGTACAAAGACCTCATCATGGACATCGCGACCGAGGAGATCGGGCATGTCGAGATGATCGCCACCATGGTGGCCCGGCTGCTGGAGGACGCTCCCGACGACGTGACCGCGGACGCGGTCAAGGAGCCGGCGGTGGCGGCGGTGATGGGCGGTATGAACCCGCAGCACGCCATTGTGGGCGGCGGCGGACCGGTACTGGCCGACTCCGCGGGGACCCCCTGGAACGGCAAGTACATCGTGGCCAGCGGCAACCTCATGGCGGACTTCCGGGCCAATGTGGCGGCCGAGGCGCAGGGACGACTGCAGACGGCCCGGCTGTACCGCATGACCGACGACCCCGGCGTCAAGTCGATGCTGCAGTTCAACCTCGCCCGCGACACGGTCCACCAGAACCAGTGGCTCGCGGCCATCGAGCAGCTCCAGGAGGACGGCCTTGAGGACCCGGTGGTTCCCAGTGCGCTGTTCGACGAGGAGAACCAGGAGCACGCGCGGACGATGTGGCATCTCTCGGACGGCACCGAGTCGGAGAACGGCCCGTGGGCACACGGGCAGGCGCCGGACGGGCGCCACGACTTCGAGTTCCTGCCCGATCCCAGACCGGAGGGCGCCCCGGCTTCCGCTCCGCCGCCCGCCGAACACCACTACAGCACCACAGCGAAGAGGACCTAGAACGAACTGTGGACGCGGTCGCCGGCGACGGGGCCGGAGCAACGACCGCACCGGGTGGCTCGATCGCCGAGACCACCTCGTTGCCGGTCGCACTGGTTCAGACCGGCGCAGGAAAGGGGGAACCATGATCGAGAAGCTCCGCGAGATGGGTGTCACGTCCACCATGGCCTACATGGCGGGGATCGCCTCCATCGGACTCAGCGCCACGACGTGGCTGGTCTCCAAGAAGACGAAAACGGAGACCACGACGAACCGCGGTGAGGACCGGGCGCTGTTCGTCGGGCAGTGGGCGCCGACGTTCTTCATACTCGGGACGGCGCTGCGCCTGGACGAGCAGATGGACAAGAAGAGGTAGCGGCTGCCCGCCGCGCCTCCGCCGTTCACCAGTGGCCGGCCCGCCGCTATCCGGGACGGGCGCAGCGGAGGGGG
Organism: Allosalinactinospora lopnorensis; assembly: GCF_000981225.1. Classification (GTDB taxonomy): domain Bacteria; phylum Actinomycetota; class Actinomycetes; order Streptosporangiales; family Streptosporangiaceae; genus Allosalinactinospora; species Allosalinactinospora lopnorensis. The sequence continues at coordinate 25,503 of NZ_LAJC01000021.1, read as the reverse complement.
CCCGGCCGGTCCACGGTGGACCGCGTACCGAGCGACGCCGCCGATGAGAGCAGGGCGCGGCCCTCCACTCGCACCGGGTGGCGGGGAAGACGATCCGGTGGCTGCGAGCGGCGCGCAGCTCCCGGGTGCCCCCACTCCGACCGCAGGTCCGCGGGCAGGGCGAGGCATTCGGGGCGCCGCGTCCGGGGGCGTCCGCACGGCCGGCGACGAGGGGGACCGGTGCGGCGGGCAGCGCGGAGCGCCGGACGCTCGATGAGAAGCCGGGTAGGGGAGGGACACGATCGTGCGTATCAGGGATTCTGTCGTCGTTGTCACCGGTGCGTCCGGCGGGATCGGGCGCGCGACCGCGCTGGCGTTCGCCAGGAGGCACGCCGTGGTGGTCCTGGCGGCCCGGCGGGAGGCGGCGCTCAACGAGGTCGCCGAGGAGTGCCGCTCGCACGGCGCCACGGCGACGCCGGTGGTCACCGAGGTGGCCGACAGCGAGTCGGTCGACGCCCTGGCGCAGTACGTGCTCGACCGGTACGGGCGGATCGACGTCTGGGTGAACAACGCCGCTCTCACGGGTTTCGCCCCGTTCACCGAGATGCCGCTGGACGACTTCCGCCGGATCGTGGACGTGAACCTGATGGGGTACGTGCACGGTGCCCGCTCCGTCCTGCCGCACTTCCGGGAGCAGGGGAGCGGTGTACTGATCAACGTGTCCTCGGTCGTCGCGGTGGTGCCCCAGCCCTACACCCACGCCTACGGGATGACCAAGGCGGCCGTCCGGGCGCTCAGCACCAGCCTGCGCCAGGAACTACAGATCGGCGGCGCGAACGGGGTCCGGGTGTGCAGCGTGCTGCCCGCCGCCATCGACACTCCCCTCTTCGAGCACTCGGCGAACTACACGGGCCGCAGGATCCTCGCGATGCCGCTGGTCTACTCGCCCGAGCGCGTGGCGTCGGCGATCGTCGGACTCGTGCGGCGCCCGCGCCGGGAGGTCATCGTCGGCCCCGCCGGCCGGGCTCTCGTCTCGCAGGCCAAGACGGCGCCGGGGCTCGCCGAGCGCATGATGGCCCGCCAGGTGGAGCGTTCCCACCTGTCGCGCACCGAGCCCGCCCCGATCACCAGCGGCAACCTGTACCAACCGGCCCCGGGCAGCGGAGCGGTGCACGGCCAATGGCACGGCCGGCGGCAGACCGCCCTCCGCCGGATCGCGGTGGCCGCGCTCACCACCGGGGCGGTCATCGCGATCGTGCGCCGACGGCGGCGGTGAGGCGCGCCGCCACCCGAACGTGCAGCCACCCCCGCCGCAATCCGTCCTGCGGCGGGGGCGGGTCCGCGCGCCTGCGAAGGGGCGGGAAGCGGACGGGGGTCACATGTGTTCGAAGGGGGATTGCCAGTTCAGGGGTGAGGGCTGGTGGCGGTTGGGCACGACGCACATGAGCGTGGTGGCCCCGTGGGTGGCGGCGTAGACGTCTCGTTGCCGTCCAGGGTGATCCCGCGCTGGCAGACGGGCACTCCCGCAGCGGCGGCCCAGGCGTGCAGGGTGTCCAGGTCGGGCACCTGGCGGATCTCGCAGTAGGTGGTCACTCGCACTGCTCCGCCTTCTGCCGGGCCTCGCGCAGCGCGCAGACGTCGCCGGCGCGGTAGATCCGCCATCCGGTGTGGGGGTTGCGCAGGTAGCGGATCCGTCCCTTGCGCGCCCAGGCCCGCATGGTGGAGGGGCGATGCCCAGGACCTGTGCGGCTTCGCCGGTGGACAGGTAGTTGTTCGAGTGGACGTCGTTCACGCCGTCACCGCCTCGGGGAGAAGGCCGAGAAGGCGATCGGCGGCGGTGGTCCAACACCGGCGGCGCGCGATCCAGGCCGCGCGCCGCCGCCGCTCGGCCCGTTGCCGCTGCTCGGCGGCGAGCAGGTAGGGGCGGATTCGCGCGTTTCGGCGCGGTGGCAGGATGACCATGTCATCAACTCTTGGGTAGTTGGTGGCCGCGCCCCCGGACGGTTGCCGCCGTCGCGGGGGTCATGTTTCCCACCACTGTTCTGCGCGTCCACAGATTCCGGATCCGCTTGTCTGTCGGCCGATCCATAGGCCGGTTTGTAGGCCAGGACGCGGGTCATGCAGGAAACCCGTTTCCCCAAGGGTGGAAATCCCCTCCTTCCGGGGAGGGGAAGAAGTCAAAATGGATACATGGCCCCCGAGACGTTCCCGCAGATGCTCAAACGGCACCGCACGGTGCGCGGCTGGTCGCAGCAGCGGCTGACCGATGTGCTGTGTGCGGAGTCCGGCCGTCCCACGGTGACGCGCCAGGAGGTCTACCGCTGGGAGTCCGGACGCCGGGTGCCCAGGTTCTGGCTGCCGTACCTCGCCTCCGTTCTCGACATCCCACGGGAGGAACTGGAACGCGCAACGGTGCTGAACGAGGACGACCGCGACCGCATCGCCCGTAGCGTCGCCGCGCCGTCCCGCATCGATGCGAGGACCGTGGAAGCCCTCGCGGAGGTACTGGCCGCACAGCGGCGGCTTGAGGACGCCGTAGGTCCGGCCGCGATACTTCCGGCGGCCAGGGCACAGCTCGACACGGTGAGCGGATTTGCCCGGGAAGCGCGCGGGCCGCGCCACAAGTCCTTGCTGGCTGTAGCAGCGGAATGGACCCAGTACACCGGTTGGCTGCTTGCGGCCGTTCGTAGGGACAAGGAAGCCGTGACCATGCTGGGGCGCGCGGAAGAGATGGCAGACGAAGCAGAAGCCCCAACAGTGGGGGCGGTGGCCGTGTCGTTTCGCGGCTACGTAGCACGTCAGCAAGGGCGCTTCATGGGTGTTGTGTGCCTCGCAAGCTGCCCTGCACACTCCTGACGTACACATCGCTCAGCAGGTGTTCGACACGCTGCAAGCGGCACAGGGCTGCGCGGCTCTGGACGAAGGAACCAAGGCGCGCCGATTGCTGGACGATGCTGCACGGTATTCCTCCGACGTTGGTGATCCTCCAGGAATTGTCTACTGGTACACGCCATCTTTTTTCCGGCTCAACATCGGTCTTGCGCTGTTATCGCTGGGCGATTACGCGGACGCGGCGGGCCACCTCCACGCCGGACTCGACGGGCTGCCGACGGACCAGCGCGACGCCGAATGGACCGGCGAGTATCGGACCGCCCTGGAACACGCCAAGACCGCCGCTTAGCAAACGCTGACACCGCGCACGGCAGAAGGCCGCTCCTGCGTTCGGTGGACAGTACGGAGGTGTCTGCTCCGCTTCGGCATGGGTCCTCGCCGTCCACAGGCTGGGGACGCGATGGCCGATGGCACCCGCTTCCCGCCTCCCGAGCCGGCGTGACCCGCCTCCCGCGCCGCGGGCCCCGGCCCCGACAGGGGCGGAACCAGGGCAGTCTCAGGGCTTACCCCGGTGGTAGAACGGTGGGCGCTGCGGGATACTCGGCCCCATGGGCGAGGACAACGACAAGACCGCACCGGAACGGCAGCACCTGCGGATCTCCGACTCCGAGCGCGACGCCGTCGCCGCCAGTCTGCGCGAGCGCTCGCCGAAGGCCGACTGGATCCCGGCGAGCACGGCGAACGGCTGGACGCCGCCTACAGTGCCAAGACCCAGGGCGAGCTGGCGGACCTGCCCGCCTCCGGCGCCGCGGCCGTGTCGGCGGAGCGGTCCGACGGGACACCCCGCCCCGTTCGCGGCGTTGAGCGGGTGGTCGACACGCCGCCGGCCAGCAAGAACGCCTTCACCGTCATGTCCGGAGCCGATCGGACGGGCGCGTGGGTGGTTCCGGAGAGGTTCTCGGCGGCCAGTGTCCTGGGCGCGGTCACGCTCGACCTGCGCGAGACCAGGTTCGCCGCGCGGGAGACCACGATCCGCGCCCATTCGCTGCTGGGCACGGTGGAGGTCATCGTCCCCGACGACGTGGTGGTGCGGGTCGATGGCGCCGGAGTTATGGGCGGGTACTGGCTGGACGGGGATCCGCCCGTCATGACCGACCCCGACACCCCGGTCGTCACCGTCACGGGGGTGTCGCTCCTGGGGTCGGTCTGGGGCGTCTACAAGCGGCGCGACCACCAGAAGCCGAAGAGGAAGAAGTGGTGGAAGCGGGGTCGCAAGACGATCGGGAACTGAGTTCCCGGTACCCGCCGCCCCGCAGTCGCACCACGTTGCGGCGCCACCTCGTCCACCAGTCGCCCACCGCCTTGAGCGAGACCTGCAACATCGCCGCGACATCCTCACTGCCACCGCCCGCCCCCTACGCTGCGACCACCCGCATCCGTAACGCCTCCTGCGCCGATACGACGACAACTGCCGTACGTCTCCCGCCAGTTCACTTACACAGGGGTCAACGGCCCAGAACACCTATCGTTTCGGATCAATAGCTGATGCGGTGGACATCTGCGTGTCGTCTGACTGCGCCGTCGTCGACCAGGAAGCCGGCGCGCCAAAGCAGGCCTTGCCACCTCATGAGCGGGTCACGAAGAGATCGATTTCGGGCGGCGTACCGGGAACGAGTTCGTACTTCGCGAAGTCGGTGACGCCTTCCTCGCGAAGTACGTCCTCGTCGAGGAAAAAGCTGCCAGTGCATTCGGTGCTTGGACGAGTGAGGATGGCGTGGGCTGCATCGGCCATGATGTCGGTCGAGCGGCAGCCCGCTCGGCCGAGACCGAAGATCGCGGAAGCGGCTGTGTAGATCATTGTCTTCGGCCACAACGCGTTGACAGCACGATGCCGGCTCGCAGTTCTTCGGCCAAACCCAGGACCGTCATGCTCATCGCGTATTTTGACATGGTGTAAGCGGTTCGGTTCGCGAACCAGTCGGCCTGCAGATCGATGGGCGGCGACAAGGTCAGGATGTGTCCGTTCTCGGAACGCTCAAGGTACGGGATGCAGGCCTGTGATGCGGTGAACGTCCCTCGCACATTGATGTCGAACATCAGATCGAAGCGCTTGAGTGGCGTGTCCGCGGTCTTTGCCAGGAACACTGCACTTGCGTTGTTCACAAGCACATCAATACCGCCGAAGTGGCGGGCGGCCGATGCGACGGCCTTCGCGACCTGGTCGCCTTGGCGTACGTCGAGAGTCAGAGGGAGTGCCCGCCCGCCTGCCTCCTCGATCTCAGCTGCGACCGTGTGGATAGTCCCCGGGAGCTTGGGGTGCGGTTCTGCTGTCTTGGCTGCGATGACGACGTTGGCGCCCTCCGCGGCAGCCTGAGCGCTATGGAACGGCCGATGCCACGGCTCCCGCCGGTGATGAAGAGCGTTTTGTCCTTCATGGAGGTCACGCTTCTCTCCGATCAGTGTCGTCCGGCTGGAGTCGTTGGCCGGCACGGCTGAGATAGTGGTCGCGAAGCGCGAACTTCTGGATCTTCCCCGACGCTGTCTGCGGAAACTTGGCGACGAACTCCCAGACCTGCGGGATTTTGTAGCTAGCGATCCGGCCTGCGCAGTGGCTGATCAGGTCGTCCGGCGTGAGGGTCGCGCCCGGTCGGGCCTGGACGAACGCAGCCACGATCTCCCCCCACTCATGGTGCGGCAGGCCTACGACGGACACGTCAGCGACCGAGTCGTGTGTGAAGAGGAGATCCTCGATCTCGCGGGGATAGATGTTCTCGCCACCGCGGATGATCATGTCCTTGACCCGGCCCTTGATGCGCACGTAGCCCGCCCCGTCCATGCTTCCCAGGTCGCCGGTATGGAGCCAGCCATCCTTGTCAATGGCCGTTCTAGTAGCCTCCGGATTCTCGAAGTAGCCGCTCATCACGCAAATGCTCCGCGTGCAAATTTCACCCAGCTCACCGAGGGGTACCAACTCGCCGGTGTCCTGGTTGGCGATCTTTACTTCCACGTGTGGCAATGGCCGTCCGACTGTCTCCCACCACTGCGGATGCGTGTCACTCGGGACGGTGTGGGTAATGTAGGGCGCCGCTTCCGTCTGTCCGTAACCGATCCCTACGTTGACGCCGAAGTCGCGCTGTGCCCGTCGGATGAGCTCGACCGGTACAGGCGCGCCACCCAGTGTGGCGAGCCTCCACGAGCTGAGGTCACGCGCTGCCGCGCGCTGGGCGTCCAGCATCCGGATGAGCATCGTGGGCACTGACAGCAGTATGGTTCCGCGGTGGTGCTCGAACAGGTCCAGCATGAGATCGGCGTCGAACTTTCCCGGCAACACGTGGACGCCGCCGGTCTGCAAGGCGCCCAGTGTGGCAAGCCCACAGCCGGCCGTGTGGAACAGCGGCATCGGGTTGACCCATACGTCCTCTGGTGTCGCCCCGATCGTCTCCGCATAGAGTCGGCCGTTCACGGCAAGGGCTCGGTGGGCGAGCACGGCGCCTTTGGGGAAGCCGGTCGTCCCCGACGTGTACTGGATCTGCGCCGGATCTGTGGAACCGACCTTCGGCAGACGGGAAGTCGTGGCTGAGGAGAGGGAAACGAAGTCGGCCCACTTGTCCAGGGACTGGACGAATCTGAGCTCGGGCAGCTCTACGGAGACATTCCGCGCCATGGCTGGCAAGTCGCGTGAATGGACCTGCTGTTGGACGAAGATACCCTGCGTCCGCGACTGCCGGAGGACGAATTCAAGTTCAGCAGACCGATAGGCGGGATTGACGGTTACCAGAGTGATGCCCGCAAGCGCCGCTCCCAGCTCCAGGAGCACCCACTCCGGGGAGTTGGCTGACCACACGGCGACCCGTTCACCGGGGTGGAACTGAGTCAGTAGAGCTCGCGCTACCGCTTCCGAATCACGAAGGAGCTCAGCGTAGGTCCAGGTGCGCGCGTCACTTTCGACGATGCCCTCCACAAGTGCGGTCCGAGAGGACCAGCGGGCAGCGGCCTTCCGGAGGGCGTCACCGATCGTGTAGTCACAATCGGAGATTGTGGTGATGGCAGGCCAGTGCGCCGCCTTTGCTTCGTGCTCTGTTGACGACACGTCTCCGTCATCCTTCGGGTCGGGCGAGGCGGGCGCATCCGGGTCGGCATGGAGTCGCCGGTTGATGCGGTCTGTGATTCCGCCCCAGGCGCGGACCGGAGGATAGGCGTCGGGATCGACGACCACGTCCAGCACGGTCACCGTGGTGGATGCCAGAGCCTTCTTGAGTTCGGGCCCCAACTGGGAGCAGTTGGTGATCTGGGTTCCGACGGCCCCGACCGCCTGCGCCATCGCGGCATGATCGACGGGCTGGAAATTGATGCCCGTGGTCGTCTGCCCGAAGGCTGCCATCTCGGCGTGCCGCTGAGCGGCGAGGAGTTGGTTGTTGAGCACAATCACGGTCAGGGGGAGGTCCTCGCGGATGGCTGTCTCCAGTTCAGACCACACGTGGGCGAACCCGCCGTCGCCGACGACGGCGACCACGCGGGCATCGGGAGTTGCCAGCTTCACTCCGAGCCCAAGGGGAAGACCCCACCCCAGCCCCGCCAGACCACGGGGCAGAATGAACCGCTGACCGGCCAGCTTGGCGGTGAGGTAGCTCGCTACCCAGAACGAGGAGTAGCTCGCGTCCGCGACAACAATGTCGCCGCGGACGAGCAACGCGTCAAGCTCCCTCATAAGCCTCTCTGGAGCGATGGGGTGAGCATCGAAGGGCATCGCCGCCTCGATCTCTTCGGCGCGGCGTCGATGTCCCGCAGTGATGCGATGGCGGAGAGTCTCTGCAGCGCGCTGTCGCTGCGTGAGATCGCATGCCTCCAAGGCGTCCGCAAGGTCGCTGAGAGCCGATCGTGCGTCACCGACGAGCCGCAGCGCCTCGTAGTTGCGGCCGACTTCCAATGGGTCCATGTCGATGTGGATGTATGTTGCGTCGGGCGAGGTGAGAGTCCACCCCTCCGTTCCGTTCTCGTTGGTCCGCGTTCCAACCAGCAGGACGACGTCGGCCTCTTGGATAAGAGACAGATGGTGGTGTGCCGGGCCTCGCTGACCCGTTACGTTCGCTGCGACACCCAACGACAAGGCGTCCAGCTCACTCACCGCCCCCTTCCCCATGTTCGTCGTCACGACGGGGAGGTGCGCCACGCGTTGGAGTGCGGCCAGTTCCTCTACCGCACGCGATAGGTGCACTCCGCCACCTGCGACTACTAGGGGGGAGCGGGCCTCAGCGATAAGGCGAGCCGCCTCCGCAACCGCAGTGGCTTCGGGCCGCGGCCGGTCGAGCGGAAACCCGCCCAGATCACGCCTGCGGCTGAAGCGCGCTGTCACTGTCGGCGCCTGCAGGACGTCCTTCGGGAGCAGTAGCACGACGGGGCCTGGTCGGCCACTGTTGGCGACCGCCATCGCCATGTCGACGTTGTCGTCCACTCGTGAGGGGTCGTCGACCCGGCGCGTCCACTTCGAGACCCCCGCGAAGAGCGCGAAGTGGTCCAGTTCTTGGAAGGCGTTACGGTCCCGGGCCGATGCCGGTACCTCTTGCACCAGAACCAGCATCGGGATTGAGGCCTTCAGGGCTTCCGCCATGGGCGGCACTGTGAGCGTGGCGGCCGGACCGTTCTGGGCGGCGACGACGGCGATCCGATTGCTGATCCGGGCGAAGCGTCAGCCATTACGCCTGCGGCGTTCTCTGTGCGGTACAGGACCTGGCGGATACCGGTCCGCTCGGCGGCCAGCATGAAGGCTGTCGGGTTGCTCTGACCGAAGATCGATGTCACGCCGTGCCGGGCAAGGGCGTGAGCAAGTACGTCAGCAACGGTGTCACTCAATGCGCTTCCTCCTCGTTACGCGATCAGTATTTCATTTTATGAAATAAATATCAACTATTGAAATTCCTCGGGTCTGGGGCATGAGAGGCCGGGCTTCGGACCGGACGGAGCGCCATCGGTGCCGCGGCAGGGGGCGTCGCGAGATTCCGCGGTTCCTCGGCGGTGCTGTGCGTCAGCTAGACCTCCGGCAGCCCCACCCGCCCCGCGTTCTCGGACTGCTAGTTTTCATAATGTGAATATGCGGTCAACTAAGCAGCCGCCGCTCCAGACGGTCGAGCGTGCGCTGAACTTTCTCGAGTGCGTCGCTGGACGCGAATCCCCGCCCACGGTTCAGCAGGTCGCGTCCGAGCTGGGCTTGAACATCACGACCTGCTATCACCTGATGCGGACGCTGATCGGTCGTGGATATCTCGAACGGCGGCCGGACCTGACCCTCACCCTCGGCGCGAGCGTCGGGGCCCTGTTCAATCAGTACCGGCGCAGCTTCAACGTCAGCGAGAAGCTGTTCGCCCTCGTGACCGACCTCGCGCGGAAGTCTGATGAGACGGCCTTCTTCTCTACACTGGAGACCAACAACCGCGTGATTCTCAAGGTACTTGTCGAGGGTTCGCAGCCGCTGAGGGTCAGTGGTCTGTACGTCGGGCTGACGGGCGGAGAATACATTCGGGCGGCGGGCAAGGCTGTGCTTGCACATCTCAGCCCCGAGCAGCAACGCGAGATGGTGCTCAAGGACTTGGGCGAGTATACGAAGGCCCAGCAACAAGACCTGTTTGCCGCTCTGGATCAGGAGTTCGAGGTGATTCGCAGCCAGGGCTGGGCGGAGGACGCGCAGGAGTCGAGCCTGGGAATCTCCGCCATCGGGTCACCCGTGTTCGACAAGGACGGAAAGGTGTACGGCGCCGTCGGCATCGTTGCCCCGACGTCCAGGATGGACAGCTCGCATTCCGAGCGGGTCCAGGAAGTTCTGGAGGCCGCACGTCAGGCAACCGCACTCCTCAGCGTCTGACGGTGAGGGCCATGCGCATGGCCGCGCAAATGGTCGGTGCGCGGCCATGCACGTCCCCGGGCACCGTGATGCCACCCCTTCTGGACGGTCCGTGGCTAGTCAGAGCCCGACTATCACCGACTTCGTCTCGAGGTAGTGATCGAGCACTTCGTCGCCCTTCTCCCTTCCCCAGCCGCTCTGCTTGTAGCCGCCGAAAGGCATCTCTGATGCGAAGACGTGGTAGGTGTTGATGTGTACTGTGCCGGCCTTGAGACGTTTGGCGAGGCGGTGCGCCTTGGAGATGTCGGTCGTCCAGATGCCGGCGGCAAGGCCGTAGACGGTGTCGTTCGCCTGCTCGGCGAGGTCGTCGATGTCATCGAAGGGCAGAGCAGTCACGACAGGGCCGAATATCTCCTCACGAACCAGTTGGTGGTCCGGGTTCGGCCGTGCGATCACGCTTGGTTCGACGAAGAAGCCGGGGCCCTCCAAGAGGTTCCCGCCGGCGAGTACCTCCCCGCCGCATTCCTGACTGAGGTCCAGATACCTACCGACGCGGTCCTGATGCTCCTTCGACACCAGCGGTCCCATCTGTGAATCGGGACGCAGCCCGTACCCCACCTTGATTTCGGAGGCGTACGAGGCCAGCGCCTCGCCGACTCGGTCGAACTGCGCTTCCTGCACGTACAGCCGAGTACCGGCCGAGCACACCTCCCCCTGGTTGTAGAACGCGGCAAGGGCGGCGCCCTCGATGGCGGCGTCGATGTCGGCATCGGCGAAGATGATGTTCGGCGACTTCCCTCCGAGCTCCAGCGAAACCCGCTTCAAGCTGCCGGCCGATGCGCGGACGATCGCCTTGCCGACCTCGGTCGAGCCCGTGAAAGCGATCTTGTCGATACCGTCGTGCCGGGCCAGGTGGGCGCCGGCTGTCTCACCGAAGCCAGGAACGATGTTGACGACCCCGTCGGGAAGCCCGGCATCGAGCAGCAGCTCGCCCAGGCGGAGCGCGGACAGAGGTGTCTGTTCGGCCGGTTTCAGCACCACGGTATTCCCGGCCGCGAGTGCCGGTGCGAGCTTCCATGCCGCCATGAGGAGGGGCACATTCCAAGGAATGATCTGCCCGACGACGCCGACAGGCTCACGCACGGTGTACGCGTGGAATTCCTTGCCCGGCATATAGGGCACGGACGGGGCCATCGTGGCGCCTCGTAACCGTGTCGCGGCGCCGGCCATGTAATGGAACATGTCGACCGCCAGGGGCACCTCGACGTTGAGCGCGGCGCTGTAGGGCTTGCCGTTGTCGAGGCTTTCCAGCTCAGCGAACTCTTCGGCATGCTCGGCCAGCAGATCGCCTATCCGGTGGATCATGCGGCCACGCTCGCTGGGCGACAGACGTGACCAGGGACCATCGAGTGCACGGCGTGCGGTCGCAACGGCGCGGTCCACATCCTCTGCCGACGCTTCCGCGACATCGACGATAGGCTCGGCGGTCCCCGGATCCACGGTCGTGAAAGTGCGTCCGTCCGCGGCGTCGACGAACTCTCCATCGATGAGCAGCTTGACAGGCTTGGACAGGAAGTGCTTCGGCCGGTCGGCCGCCAGCGTTTCCGACATTCTCATCTCCTCACCACGACAGCACGTTGCAGTCTTGAGCGCTGACCGTACGGCCGAGATGTTGGCGAAGTGTTGGTGCAGGGGAGGCCGAAGCCGCCAACCGTCCCATCAGCAGGGGGGTGCGCGGATCCTGCCGGGGAGTGCGAGCCATCGCGGTGCGAAGGACCTCGTCGTCCCAAGGGAAGATTTCGGCGTACCGAAGTGCATCGCCGGCGCAACCTGTGAGTAGCAGGCGGTTACGAAGAGCCACGCATACATACGTGCACATCTCCCGGAGGTACGGCGAGTCCGACCAGGGCAGCGGCTCTCCACGGAGCAGATCAAGGACCTTATGCGTTTCACCCGCCGCGAGGTGCGCGAGTGCTCGGGACAGGTCGAGATCCACCTCTGCGTTCAACCGGTAGGGCGGGCTGAGCAGCACGTCGCCTCCCAGGAGAGATCGCAGTTTCGACAGCTCGACCCGCAATGTCGTGGCGGCAACGCGCCGGTCGCCGTACAGATGACTGTGCAACTCATCAGGGGAGACACCACCGGGCCTCATCGCGAGGATGGCGACGATTTCCATCTGCCGCGGGGAGAGGGGAACGGACGCTCCTCGCAAGACCACCTCTGAAGGGCCCAGCAGGCGTATGACCAGATGCGGCCGCTCCCCGGAGCCCGACAACGTCAGGATGTCCTGAGCGTCCTCAACCATGAGCGCGACGCTCCGCGCCAGCGCGGCGCCCATTGGTACGTGGTGATTCCACGGGGCGGCAATGTTCACAACCCCGCCCAGGGCGCCGCTGTCCCGGGCACGTATGGGTACTGCCCAGCAGGTCCAATCGTGGAGCGTTTGGGCGGCGTGCTGGGTTGCGAACACCTGGGCGGGGCGTCCAGTACGGAGTGCGAGACTCAGGGCATTCGTGCCCATCACGCGCTCCCCCCAGGCGCTTTGAGGCACCGCGTTCACACGCTCGGCCCGTCTGAGCATCTCCCGGCCCGCAGAGGTGTGGATCAGCGTTCCTGTCGGGTCTGCGATCGCGATCAGGTAACCGGACTCCATGGACAGTGCGCGGATGCGCGGTTCCAAGTGGCGTGCCACCCGGCACAGGGCGAAGCCCGCGTCACTCGTTGCCGGCAGATGCGCCGCGGCGACCGTCGCCAACGGCGCGGCGGACGCTCTGGTGCGGGCCCAGCTGTCACGGATCTCTTGTGGCAGGGACGACGCCGGCTCCTCGCCGCTCGACTCGAAGAACGCCCCCCAGTGCGAGGCACACGTGTCGCGCAGCGCACGCAGCTCCGTGACTGAGGACACCGCCCGTCTCATGGATGATCCCATGGCCGCCCCTTCAATTTTCAATATATGAAATTCATATCATATATTGACATAGCTTAAGTCGTAACCATACAGTGAAAGCGGTGACGGATACCACGTCTCACCATCCGGCGGAACGCGGGGCCAGACCGCGTCGGCGTGGCAGCCGCACACCGCGGCGTCATAACGGACGATCCCTGGAGGCCGCGCGCAGGGAAGCTACGGGACGTGCCGGACACAACCATGACGACGTTGTCGCGCCACGCGGCGACAACTCGGACGTTCAGCCGATGAGGACAACTGCCCGCCGTCTGCCTTGGCTTTACGCGACCGTGAGGTCAGCTCGGTGACCCCTCGACGCACCGCGACAAACGACTCTCCGCACGCAGAAAAGAAGTGCACCATGAACACAGCTGACACAATCCAGGTGGCAGGAACCTCCCTGCATGTGGACGACACCGGCGAGGCATCGCTGGAACCGGTTATCTGTCTCCATTCGCTCTTCTTGGACAACCGGATGTTCGATGGGTTCGTCGAGGCGGCGACAGGCGCCTTCCGGCTGATCCGCCCGGACTTCCGTGGCCAGGGCCGAAGCGCCGGGACGGACCGCGACGTGATCACGATGGAGCAGTGCGCTGGTGACATCGCAGCATTGCTGGATCAACTAGGGGTTTCCCAGGCCCACGTGCTGGTCTCCTCCATGGGCGGAGACGTCGGGGTACGGCTGGCGGCGTACCGCCCGGACCTCGTGAAGTCGATGACCTTCCTTGGATCCTCGGCAAGGGCTGAACCGGCCGACAAGGCCGACGCTTACATGACTTGGATCGAGGACGTCGCCCAGAACGGCTTTACGGGCGAACGGCTCGACTTCCTTGTGCAGGTCATGTTCGGGGAATCGACGCGTGCCTCAAGTCAGATGAAGGAGACGGTCGCCCTTTGGACGGATCGACTGGCTCAGCTTTCCCGTGCGCTGAGGCCGGCCATGGTCGGTGTCGCTTTGCGAGGGGACGCCACGAACCTGCTGAGTGACGTGCGAGTCCCGACGATGGTCATCAGTGGTGAGGAGTGCCCAGTGCGGCCGCCGGAGTGGGCCGAGGAACTCGTAAATGGCCTGCCCGCCTCGGAATTGGTGATGCTTCCCGCCGTCGGACACAGTCCTCTCCTCGAACGACCGGACCTCGTGATTCCGAAGGTGCTGGACTTCCTCAAGGCGCAGCGCTGAGTCGGATTCTGCGCTACACCATGGCGGCTGAACTTCGGCTCCTGTGACACCGGCAGCGGTCGCCGATGCCCAGCAGGCGGGGAAACAGGGGCACGCCAGGCGACACTCTGCCTCGCACCAGGCCCCGATAGGTGTCACGAACCGAGAGATGGTGACCTCATGACGACAGAGATCCACACTGCTGCCGGCCCGATAAGGCCGGAAGATCTTGGCAGGACGCTTGTTCACGAACACGTGTTCGTGCTCGGCGAGGAGTACCGCAACAACTACCAGATGGACTGGGACGAGGAGCAGAAGGTCCGCGAAGCAGTCCGGGACCTGCGCGAGCTCAAAAGTCTCGGGATCGAGACGATCCTCGACCCGACGGTCCTCGGCCTGGGACGTTACATCCCGCGCATCCAGCAGATCGCGGAACAGATCGACCTCAACATCGTCGTGGCGACCGGGCTCTACACCTTCAACGACGTACCGCATCAGTTCCACTACCAGGGTCCAGGTCTTCTCTTCGACAGGCCTGAGCCCATGACTGAGCTCTTCGTCAAGGACATCACCTCCGGTATCGCGGATACCGGCGTCCATGCCGCGTTCCTCAAGTGCGCCATCGATGAGCCGGGACTGACACCGGGAGTCGAACGCACGATGCGGGCGGTGGCGCAGGCGAGTGTCGAGACCGGAGCTCCGATCACCGTACACACGCACGCGGCAACCCGATCCGGGCTGGTGGCGCAAGCCGTGCTGGAGAAGGAAGGCGTCGACTTGTCAAAGGTGATCGTCGGTCACTCAGGGGACTCCGACGACCTCGACTACCTGACGCGGCTTGCGGAGCGTGGCTCCCTGCTCGGCATGGACCGGTTCGGCCTCGATCCGTTCCTGCCCTTCGCTCGGCGCGTCGACGTCATCGTCGAACTCGTGCGCCGGGGCTTCGCCGAGAGCATCGTGATCTCCCACGACGCCTCCTGCTTCATCGACTTCTGCGATCCCACAGCCAAACGGGAAATGCTCCCCGACTGGAACTACCGCCACATCAGCGAGGACGTCATCCCGGCTCTCCAGGAACGAGGGCTGAGCGAACAGGACATCGACACAATTCTTGTCGCGAACCCCCACCGTTACCTGGCTGGTTGAGGCGGCCTCAGGCTCGACAGCTGAAGCGCGCCGGAGCACAGAACGGAACGACCACATTATGCTCATTACTCATCCCGCCCTCTGCGGTTGCGTGCATACCGAGCCGATCGCCTCCTGGCAGCTTCAGGATGAACCTCTCTCGGCGGCCCGGGCGCGGCAACTTGCCGCCGGGCAACTGGCCGACTGGGGACTGGACAGTCTGATCGACACTGCGCAACTGCTCGTCAGCGAGACGGTCACCAACGCCGTTCGTTACGCTCCTGGGTCCATTCGGCTCAGTCTCCATCGGTGCCCGGCGGCTTCTGCGGTGTGAAGTCGAGGACGCTAGCCCGCATACGCCGCAGCGTAGCCCGGCGGGAGATGAGGCCGAGGGCGGCCGTGGCCTGACACTCCTAGACGCGCTCAGCGACTCCTGGGGCAGCCACCAAACCTCGAGCGGCAAGATCGTCTGGTTTGAGTTTCCGCTGCCCTGGAACTCCTCAGCGGAAGCTGAATGCCGCCCGAAAGCCGCCTAGTTACTTGGCAGTCCCTCTTGTAGCTGACGCCTTAGATCCCGTTGTGCAGCTCGCTGAAGCGCAAGGTGTCCTCACCGAGGTCTCGATGCTCAGCAGAGCCGGATTGCTGGCGACGTCCGAGAAGATCTCCCGCTCCAGCTGCCTCTTGACCACCAAGGGGTTCCCCAGTCACCAAGAAGTGCGTTCTTCCATTTCAGCCGCCACTCTTCTACGGTTTCTCAGTAACCAAAAGTGACCGAGGGCGTCTCGTTCCGGTGCATGCGGCCCACAGGTTTCCCCAGCAGTGATAAGGAGAGAGATGTCATGGCCATCACCTTGGTCAACCCTGCAGGACTGCCCAAGATCGACGTCTACCGGCAGGTTTCGGTCGCGACCGGTTCAAGGCTGGTTTTCATCGCCGGGCAGGTCGCGTTCGACGCCGACGGGACCACCGTTGGCGAAGGCGATCTCGCCGCTCAGGTCGAGCAGAGTTATCTCAACATCGGCACTGCCCTGGCCGAGGTCGGTGCTTCCTTCGCGGACGTGACCAAGCTGACCGTCTACGTCGTCGACTGGACTCCCGACAAGATGCCCCTATTCCTGGAAGGAGTCTCCCGGGCTGCCACGAAGCTGGGGGTTACCCCTGTCGCACCGGGCACACTGATCGGCGTCGCGGCACTGGCCTCACCCGACTATCTGGTCGAGGTAGAGGCCATCGCGGTCATCGACTGAACGGATTGAGCTTCCCCCATAGCGCGGACACCTGAGGGGAGGGCACCGTGATGTCCGCGTGTGAGACCTCGTCGGTGCGGGGTAGCCGCGCCGGCCAGTGTCCTGGGCGCGGTCACGCTCGACCCGCGCGAGGCCGGGCCCGACCGCCCGTGTACGCCGCACCGCAGGCCGGTCAGCCTCCGCCTCCTCCACCATCTCCTCCGCCTCCTCCGCCAGCCGCGGCCGCGGCGGTCGCTCCCTCGATCGACCGGATCACCGACGCGACCGCCCGGCTGATCTGGTCGCCCTCGGTCGTCTGCTTCATCAGCCTGCGGCGTTCCCGGCTGGACAGTCCGGGGAACAGCTTGCGGTCGACCTGTACCGCGCCGCAGAGCGCCAGCAGAGCGACCGTCCGGGAGTCATCGGGCGCGCGCTCCTGCACCAGCACGGCGTGCAGCCTCTGCCGCAGCTCCTCGCGCTCCTCCGGGTGCCGCGGGCGGTAGTTGTTGAGCGGGAAGAGACCCAGGACGCGCTTCCGCTCGTGGTCGAAGAGGTCCCTGTCAGTGGCCGATTGCAGCATCTCCCCGCGCAACCGGGCGGATTGCGTTTTCTGCACCCACCACTTGATCTTGCGGGGGCGCCGCTGGGCCGCGATCCGCTCGGCGAGCGCGTCGAGGTGCGGATCGCCGGCGGCGGGCTGCCGGGCATCGTGGACGTACTCGTCGTCGATGGTGATGCGGCCGCTCAGTGCGAGTTCGGCGACCGTCGCCCCCGCGAGTCCGCAGGTGAGGCGGGTGGAGTTCGCTGTCGGGCGCCCTGTGGTGGGGTCGTGGCAGAGGAGAAGCAGTTCCTCGGCGATGGTCGGCTGTGGCACGGCCATTAAGGCTCCTCTCGACGAGTGGGACCGTGCATTGACCACCGCCCCTGGGGAACGATGGCTCCTGTTCCGACCCTAGTTTCGCCGGACCGGCTGCCCGCACGCGAGGGGAACCGCTCCCGCGATTGTTCCGGTGGAGGGCGGGTAGTCCCCGGAAAATCCGGAAACGAACTGCGGAACCGGTATGGTGCTTTCGCGTAGTAAACACTGTCAACGTTTGAGAAGTGAATGACTGAGAACACCCCCTCGTCTGAGCGCGCCCCCTCGGTCCCGTCGTCCGTCGACCCGACGGCGCCCCATTCCGCACGGGTGTGGAACTACTGGCTGGGCGGCAAGGACAACTACGCCGCCGACCGCGAGGCCGGCGAACAGTTCCGCGAACTGTTCCCCCACGTACCCGAGTTCGCCCGGCAGGGCCGGGGGTTTCTGAAGCGGGCGGTGACCTACCTCGCCCGCGAGGCCGGCATCCGCCAGTTCCTGGACCGCGCCGCTGCCGTACGAGCACCGCTCTCCCGAGTGGATCTCGGCCCTCTTCGACGGGTTGCAGGTCGTCGAGCCGGGTATCGTCCCCTGCCCGCGGTGGAGGCCCGAGCGCGCTGAGACCGGACCCCTGTCCGACGCCCCCTCCCGGTGCGGTGTGGGGCGCAAAGCGGAATCCGGCCGATAGCCGCGCCCTCCCGGACGAGGACGGTGTCCCCGGTGCGCGCTCCCGGCACGGGGTGGAGGAACCGTCTCCGCGCCGGGCCGCCGGTCCCGCCCGCGGGCGTTCGCCGGCTCCTCGTATGGGCGCCCGCTGTTCCCCACCGCTCCGCACCCCGAAGCCACGTAGTCTCGAAACGTGGTGAAGATTCTCGAAGCCGAGGACGCGGCCGCCGTAGCAGACCGTATACGCGAAACACTCGGATCCGGGCCCGCCACCGCGCTTACCGGGGCGGGCATCTCCACCGATTCCGGTATCCCCGACTACCGCGGTCCGGACTCTCCGCCGCGGAAGCCCATGACCTATCAGCAGTTCGTCGGGGATTTCGTGTTTCGGCGCCACTACTGGGCCCGCAATCACATCGGGTGGCACCGCATGAACCGCGCCCGGCCCAACGACGGCCACCGCGCCCTCGCCCGGTTGGAGACCAGCGGAGTCCTCACCGGCGTGATCACCCAGAACGTTGACACCCTGCACGAGGTGGCGGGCAGCCGCCGGATCATCGACCTGCACGGCCGCTACGACCGGGTGATCTGCCTGTCCTGTCGGCAGGTGATCCGCCGGGAGTACCTCGCCGAACGCCTTGCCGCGCTGAACCCGCGGTTCACCGCCGACGTCGCCGGCGTCGAGACCGCTCCCGACGCCGACGCCGTGCTCACCTCGACCGAGGGTTTCCGGGTCGCCGACTGCGAGTCCTGCGGCGGTGTGCTCAAGCCGGACATCGTCTACTTCGGTGAGAATGTGCCGAAGGACCGGGTGCGGGAGTCGTACCGAATCGTCGACGAGGCCGAGTCGCTGCTGGTCGCTGGCTCGTCGTTGACGGTGATGTCCGGCCTGCGCTTCGTCAAACACGCGGCTAGGCAGGGCAAGCCGGTCGTGATCCTCAACCGGGGGGAGACCCGGGGTAACAGCGTGGCGACCCTGAAGGTCGAGGGCGGGTGCTCGCCGATCCTGCGCGCGCTGATCAAGGCCTACGCGGTCTGACCGGGCGGCCGAGCACGGTCCGACCGCGGCCCGGCGCCTCGTTCACGGGTCCGGCCGCGGTGCGCGCGGCCGACCTTTCGCCCGGAGCGCCGTGGCGGGAAAAGGGAGCCGGTCGCCTGTCCCTCAGCCCGCGGAGCCGGGGACAGGTCCGGAGTTCGGGTGAAAGACCCGCTCCGTGCCCGCCATCCAGGCGGCGAGGCTGAAACAGCCGGCCTCGAAGGCGACCAGGTCGCCGCCCCAGCGTGTCCCGCCGCCGCGTTGCGACCAGGCGAGCAGGGCCAGCCCGCCCGCGAGGTTGAGCCCGCCCCAGAGGGCGTTGACGGTCGGTCCCGAGTTCCGGCCGGCGAGCGGGGTGAGGTGGCGGTGGCCGGTGACGGCGGTGGCGAGGTGGGGAGCGCTGTTGGCGACCAGTACCCCGGCGACGAATGACGAGACCCGCGACGAGTTCATGCGGCAACCCTAGAGGCCGGCGGGTTCCCCGGCCAGAGGCCCCCTGCCGTGCGCTCCTCTCCTTTCCGCGCCGCCCGGACTCCCCATGTGGGAACGGCACGTCCGGGGCAGGGAGCGACGGCTTCTGCGGCCGGGAAGGGTGGAGCGGCGGCGAACGCCGACCGCGAGTGGGGCGCCGCCGCTCACCGGCCGCCTGGGATGGAGGTGTGTTCCGGGGCTTTCCGCGGTGCTGGTGCGGTCACATCGCCTACGTGGTCACGGGGCGCTCCCGTTCCGGGAAGCGGGGCGCGGCCGGGCCGGCCCCGGTTTCGGCGTCGTCGCCTGCCAATGGGCGGAAGCGGCGCAGCCGCAGGCTGTTGCCCACTACGAAAACGCTGGAGAACGCCATGGCGGCTCCGGCGATCATCGGGTTGAGCAGGCCGGCCGCGGCCAGGGGGATCGCTGATGCGTTGTAGGCGAAGGCCCAGAACAGGTTGCCCTTGATGGTGCCCAGGGTGCGGCGCGAGAGCCGGATGGCGTCGGCGGCGGCGCGCAGGTCGCCCCGTACCAGGGTCAGGTCGCCGGCCTCGATGGCCACGTCGGTTCCGGTCCCCATTGACAGTCCCAGATCGGCCTGGGCCAGAGCGGCGGCGTCGTTGACGCCGTCGCCGACCATCGCCACGGACCGCCCCTCGTCCTGCAGCCGCTTGATGACGTCGACCTTGTCCTCGGGAAGCACCTCGGCGATGACGGTGCCCTCCCCTGTGTCGATGCCGACCTCGGCGGCCACCGACCGTGCGACCGCGGTGTTGTCCCCGGTCAGCAGGATCGGCCGTAGCCCCAGGTCACGGAACCGGCGGACCGCCTCGGCGCTGGTGGGCTTGATCGCGTCGGCCACCACCAGCACCGCGCGCGCCGCCCCGTCCCAGCCCACCGCCACTGCGGTGTGCCCCTTCGCTTCGGCCGCGGCCTTGGCGCGCTCCAGCTCCGCGGGCAGGCGCTGGGCCCGGTCGGTCAGCAGCGAGACCCGGCCCACCAGCACCCGGTGGCCCTCGACGGCGCCCTGCACGCCTTTGCCCTCGATGTTGCCGAACTCCTCCACCTGGGGCAGCGCACCGATGCGCTGGGTGGCGCCCGCGGCGATGGCCTGGGCGATCGGGTGCTCCGAGGCGTTCTCCACGGCCCCGGCCAGACGCAGCACGTCCTCATCGCGCTCGCCCTCGGCGGCGAGCACGTCCAGCAGGGCCATCCGCCCACTGGTCACCGTGCCGGTCTTGTCCAGAACGACGGTGTCGACGCGCCGGGTGTTCTCCAGTACCTCCGGACCCTTGATGAGGATGCCCATCTGGGCGCCGCGGCCGGTGCCCACCATCAGCGCCAACGGTGTGGCCAGGCCCAACGCGCACGGGCAGGCGATGATCAGCACCGCGACCGCGGCGGTGAACGCCGCGGCGGCCCCGTTGCCCGTGCCCAGCCAGAAGCCCAGTACGGCGACCGCGATCATGATCGCGACCGGGACGAACACCCCGGCGATCCGATCGGCCAGGCGCTGGATCGCGGCCTTGCCGTTCTGCGCCTCCTCCACCAGCTTGGCCATTTGGGCTAACTGGGTGTCGGAACCGACCCGGGTGGCGCGCACCACCAGCCGACCGCCGGAGTTGACCGTGGCCCCGGCCACGGTAGAGCCGGGAGCGACCTCCACCGGGACGGACTCGCCGGTGAGCATGCTCATGTCCACCGCCGAGGTGCCTTCCTCGACGACGCCGTCGGTGGCGATCTTCTCGCCGGGGCGCACGACGAACCTCTCGCCTTCGGCCAGTTCCTCGACCGCGATCCGCTCCTCTCGGCCGCCGCGCAGCACCGCGACGTCCTTGGCTCCCAGCCCCAGCAGGGTGCGCAACGCGGCGCCGGCCCGGCGTTTGGAACGGGCCTCGAAGTACCTGCCGAGCAGGATCGCCGCCACGACTCCGGCGGTGACCTCCAGGTAGATGTTGCCGGCGCTGTCGCCGCGGCTGATGGTCAGCTCGAAGGGGTGGACCATGCCGGGTTCGCCCGCTGTGCCGAGGAACAGCGCGTACAGCGACCACAGGAACGCCGCGCCGGTGCCCATGGACACCAGGGTGTCCATGGTGGCCGTTCCCGCCCTGAGGTTCTTCCAGGCGGCGAGGTGGAAGGGGGCCGCCCCCCACACGATCACCGGCGCGGTGAGCGTGAGCGCGGCCCACTGCCAGTAGGTGAACTGCCACGCCGGAACCATCGACAGCGCGATCACCGGGATCGCCAGTGCGAGGCTGACGAACGCCCGCTGCCGCAGCGAGTCCAGTGCCGCGTCCTCCGCGTCCCCGGTGCCATCCTGCTCCGCGGCGCTCGACCGCGCCGCCGGCGGCGCGGGAAGTTCGGCGCTGTAGCCGGCCTTCTCCACCTGGGCGATGAGGTCCTCGGGTGTCAGCGCCGCCCGCGCGTCGAGGCTCACCCGCGCCTTCTCGGTGGCGAAGTTGACCGAGGCGGTCACCCCCTCCAGCCTGTTCAGTCGCCGCTCCACCCGGTTCGCGCACGCGGCGCAGGTCATGCCGCCGATGGCCAGCTCCAGCCGGTCGCCGGCCTCACTGATCTCTTCGGTCTCGCTCATCACCACACTCCCATCCCGCTCAGGCTAGTGCCCGTGGTCCACGGAGGCTCTTCATCGTCGTCGCTGGTCGTGGGGCTGGTTCCGGCTCCGTCGACGTTCAATGCTGACGGTGAGCCGTCCTGTGGCCAGGTCGACGTGCACGCCGGTGACGCCGCTGACCTCTTCGGTGACCGATGCGGCACAGTGGCCGCAGGTCATCCCCTGGACGGTGTACAGCGTGGTGACGGCGGTGCCACCTCTGCCGTTGGCGCCGGTCATCTGGCCCCCTTCTCGTTCCGGTCACGCGGAACTGCATTTCTACCATACCCCCTAGGGGTATGCAAGACGCAGACTCGCTCACCGAATGCGGTGGTGCCGAACAACGGTGTCCCCGCGACCGGCCACCGCTGTCCAAGAAGCCGCTCGCCTCGGGAGGACGATGAGGCGCGGCCCCGTCGAGTTCGAAAGAACGACGCGCTTAGGGAGGGAGCCCGCTCATCGGCGGGTAACCGGGGTCCGAGCCGACAGGGGGAGAGGCCGGGGCCGGGACGCCGAGATCACCTGAGTCATGGTTCCCCGGACTCAGGTGGAGGCGTGGCGACGGAAGAGGGCGCTGATGCTCTGACACGGTACGGGGCGCCGCCCCGGGCGCGAACCGCCCGGTCGGGGAGAGAGGGTCGGCCGGCGGCGTTCCACCCGGTACTTCGGCTTGAGCCGCACCGAGTGGCTAGACGCTGAGCCGGGCGCTGTGTTGGCCGGTGGCGATCGCGTGGGCGAGGTCGGTCAGGCGCAGGTTGTTGGACCGGGCGTAGGAACGGATCCGTGTGAAGGCTTCGTCGACGTCGATGCTTTCGCGGCCGGCCAGGACGCCTTTGGCTTGTTCGATGATCACGCGGCTGTTGAGCGCGTGCTGGAGCTGCTCGGTGAGCGTGGAGCCACGGCGGATGGCGCGTTCCTGGAGGATTCCGATGGTGGCCACGTCGGCGAGGCCTTGGGCGACCTTCAGGTCGGCTTCGGACATGGGCGTGGGGGTGGTGCCGAACAGGTTGAGCGCGCCGATGATGGTGCTGCGTAGCCGCAGTGGCAGGGCGTGCACCGAGGCGAACCCCTGCTCTTGCGCGTGATCGGCGAAGACGGGCCACCTCTCGGCGGCGGCGGCCAGATCAGGGACTCTGACGGGTTCACCGGAGTCGAAGCAGTCCAGACACGGGCCCTGGTGGTTCTGCAGTTGGAACAGCTCCAGCAGTCGGGTCCGTTCGCTGGAGGCGGCCACGATGTGCAACGTGTTCCGTTCGTCGGCGAGCATCAGCCCGGCCGCCGCGGCCTCCAGCAGCTCGACGCAGTGGTCGGCGAGCTGATGCAGCAGTTCGGCGACATCGAAGTCGACGACAAGAGTGTCGGCCATCTCGACGAAGGCGCCTACCAGTTGCCGTTCACGAGTCACCTCCCCACCTCCTCAATTCTCCCCGACGCCGTCGGGCTGCCGGGGAACGTATGCGAATAACTCATGCTAGTCCGCTACCCTTCGCCATCTAGGCGTATCCGTCTGGCGATAATGTCGCGGGCCACCTCCCCGACCAGCCGGTCGCGGGCGAACGCGTGGGCGCGCAGCCGCACGAACGCCTCCTCCAGCGGCACTCCCAGTTCACCACTGATCAAGCCGGTGGCCTGGTACACCTGCACCTCGGTCTCACTCAGTGAGGCCGAGAACCGCTCTCCGCCGTGGTCCCCGTCGCCGTCAGGGCCGCGCTCATGCGCGTCCAGCAGGGCCAGGGTCACCGTCTCCGCGGCCAGCAGCGCGTCGCCGAGCGCGGAGCCCAACGAGCCGGGGGCGGTGCGGTAGAGATCCAGAACCCCGAGGGTGATCGCGCCGATCTGCAGCGGCAGCGCGAACATCGCCCCCACGGAACCGGCTTCCAGCCCATCGGCGAAGGCCGGCCAGCGCCGCGACTCACTGGCCCAGTCCGCTGCCAGCACCGGTCTTCTGGTGGTGAACGACTCGATACACGGGCCCTCACCCAGGCCGAACTGCAGCTGCTCGATACGGTCCGCGACCGCGTCACTGGTCGCCACCGTCCCCCGGCGCCTCTCGTCGACCATCATCGAAATCGCCGCCCCGTCGATGGGGAGTTCCTCGACGCACGTCCGGCACAGTTCCTCGCCCGCGACCGGAGCCTCACCATCACCCGCGGCCAGTAGCCTGGCGTGTAGCCGCGCCAACCGTCCCAGATCAGCCACAAGAAACCATTATCAACAACCGGCGACGCGGTCCGGCGCGAATACGGTCAAACAGGCCAGTATTCAGGTATCGCATTACGCTACTCCGTCCGAAGGGACTTCCCGATCGCTATCCGGAGAGCGCAACAAGGTCTGGATTGACCCGACGGGCCACGGGTGGTCTCGATCGATTCACTTACGAGCCTACCCTGAATCTCGTGCCGTCGCTCAGAGAGCCGTCACCGGATCGCTCCTTCCGGCACGGCACGCCCCCGGGCGACCGGTCGGCTCCGGCCGCCCGAAACGGTCCCGTGTCCCACGGGAGGGACTGGGCGGGAGGGGTGATGGTGAAGTAAAGGTCGAGTCCGGTCACGGCCATCACGCGGATCGTGGGACCCGGCACGTTCGTCAACGCGAGTTTCACACCGTGTCGTGCGAGTGTGGCCTGCAAGGTCAGCAGAGCGCGCAGGCCGACAACGTCGCAGAACTCCAGACGTGCGAGATCCAGAATGAGCTGCCGCACTTCTTGACGGGCCGAAACACCGGCCAGCCGCCCCAGGCAGGCTGCGGTGGCCAGGTCGAGTTCGCCCGTCAAGGCCACCACAACGCGGCCAGTGCTCTCCGTGAATGATGTGTCGCCTACCGTTGCTGTTCGGCCCATGTCTGAATTTCCCTGCTCTCGCACGTGAGCACGTCCGGACAGCGGGGGCTGGACCACCGATCGGATCACGAATGTGACGTGGATCGTAAACGGACTCCTACATGACACGCTGAACGTACTTCCGGTGTCAACCCCGGTACGCGGAACAATCCAGGTCACCGGCGCAGCAGTGCTTTCCGGCGAACAGCGCCCCGGATTCCGGGCCCGGCCCCCTGACCGCGAGGCGCTGCCGCTGTGCGGCGGACGGTCTTGCCGGGTGCCGGCGCTCGGATGCGGCATAGAACAGCAGTGTCGTTGCGGGAGCACGGGACGCCTTCCGGTCCCGCGGGCACTCCGCTTTCGGGCAGGCTGCCGTCCGCGGCCCAGCACGCGCCCTGGGTCGCCTAAAACCAGCGATGCGCCGCATTTCGGTCTCGGGCCGAGTTTCGAGAAAGACGCGGCACGCGGACGCTTCGGAGATTTAGTGCGGTTTGAGATGATTTAGCGGAAAAAATTCCCGCAACAATGCGCGTTGGCTTGTTGAATATAAGTTCTTGCCTCGTATGGTTGAATTGAACGTCAGGTCAGACAGCGTTACCTGAACCCCGATCAAGTGAGTCCTTCCGCTCTCCACGGCCCGTACCGGGACACGGCAGCGTCAGCGGAGTGACCACACAACACGGCCCTTCCAGTCCCCGAGGCGGGTGATCGGCGGTCGAGGCCCAACGTGCGAAGAACGCCACCTGATGCTGGGAATGAGCGTATTTCGCACCTGGACACACGTCCGTCTCCCGTTTCCGTCTCGCGTGGTGCGGGCACTGCGATTAGGGCGATTCTGTGAAGGCAAGCGAGCTGCTCAAGAAACTCCGACAAGCTGAAGATCTCCACGAACGCGACGTCATCTACCGCGAGCTCGTCGAGCTGCACACCCCGCTCGTGAGGCGT
>NZ_LAJC01000020.1 GCF_000981225.1 Allosalinactinospora lopnorensis | reverse complement strand
GGACGGGACCGGGGAACGGGGAACCGGGGAACCGGGGAACCGGGGAACCGGGGAACCGGGGAACCGGGGAACCGGGGAACCGGGGAACCGGCCTTCGGGCTGTCCGAGAGCACTTTGAAGCACGACGGACGCGTGGTTCCGGCCGTTATCGCGCTCTCTCATTCCGAGCAGTTCGACCGGCTTGCCGAAGGCTGCCGCGACGCCCTTCCGCGTGCGTTCATCGCGGGCGATCCCTGCTATGACCGTCTTCTTGCCAGCCTTCCCCGCAGACTCAACTACCGCCGCGCCTTCCACCTGCGCCCCGACCAGCGCCTCATCACCGTCAACTCGACGTGGCGGGAAGATTCGCTCTTCGGGCTTGATCCCATGCTCCTCCCTCGCCTACTGGCCCAACTCCCCTACGACGAATTCCGGATCGCCCTGATCCTGCACCCCAATGTCTGGGCTTCCCACAGCAGGCTGCAGATCGAGTCCTGGCTCTTTGACGCGCTTCGCGCCGGGCTGATCCTCATCCATCCGCACGAGGGATGGCGGGCGGCGGTCATCGCCTCCGACTGGGTCCTTTCCGACCACGGATCCGTCAGCATGTACGCCGCCGCTGTGGGGCGTCCGGTCCTGCTGGAAAAGAGCGGCCGCTTCGCGATCGATCCCCGGTCCGGCCTGGGCCGGCTTTTCGACGTCGCGCCGGCCCTCGATCCGTTCGCCGCGATCAGACCGCAGTTGCGGCGGGCCGAAGAGCTCCGTGAACGCACGCACAGCATCGCCCGCACCTGGGTCAGCTCCGCTCCGGGCCGCTCTCTGCGCCTGATCCGGGACGCTGCCTACCGGCTCATCGGCGCCCCTGCGCCCGAAACCGAGCCCCCTCTGCTCGCGGTCCCCGCCCCGGAGATCGACGAAGCGTCACCGTCCTCGCTGTGGACGCACGTCCGGCCGGTCAACGGCGGGAATCCCGGCGAGCTGGCCGTTCACCGGGTGCCGGCAACGGTCGCCGATGCCCCGATGACCGAGCCTTCCCACAACGCGGTCCTGATCGTCTCCGACGAGGAACTCGACCACCGGCTGTCCGGGCTGGCCGACATCATCGGCGTCTGCGTCGCGGCGCTGCCCTCTGACGAGGAAACCTGGTCAACCGCCGTCTTCGAGCACCGCTACGGCGTCCAGCTCACGGTCGTCCACGACACGGGCAGCGCCCGGGTGCGCACTCGCGACGGCCGGGTGGCCTCGATCGTTCTCGACTCGATCACCCACCCCAGCGACGCCGAACTGGTGTTCGCCGTGCTCGCCGAACGGGTCCTCACCGGTGCGCACGCACTGGGTGACCTCGGGGCGTTGAGTCCTCTGAAGGTGCGTGTCTCATCGGAGCGCACGGTCCTGGCCCTATTCCGGGTCACCGTCTGCTGACACCGACCGTCTCAGCCGCCGCGGCCGAGCTTGGCGCGCACACGGTCGGCCGCCCCGGTGTTGCCGATCTGCGTGTAAAGGTCGTGCGCCGCCCTCCAGTACCGGGCGGACGTCTCTTCGCCGCCTCCCAGCCCCCTGAGGTCTCCGAGGGCTTCGAGGGCTTTTGCCTCCTGGTAGGGCCGCTTCGCCGCTCGGAAACGGGCCCGGGCCTCTTCGAACAGCGCCCGCGCCTGGTGCGGACGGTCGCCCGCCAGCAGTTCGCCCTGGCCCAACAGCACCTTTCCCTCGTTGGCGTGGTCGCGCTGCCCCTGCCCGGCGTGGTCGCGGAAGCCCTCCATGGCCGCGGCGAAGCACTCCAGCGCCTCTGCGCGGGCACCCAGAACGACGTGGGCGTCGGCCCGGTGCATGTGGTGCAGGGCGTGGCTTCGCGGGCGCTCGGGATCGAGGAACGGCCGCGACCTGTCGAAGTAGTCAAGGGCCTGCCGGGCCCGTCCACGCCGGCGCTCGGTGATGCCCAGCCACTCCAGCGCGGCGCCCACCCCCCTGGGCTCGCTGCCGGCTTCGGCCGCCTCGAGGGATCGCCGGAACCGCTCCTCGGCCTCGTCCAGGCGGCCCTGGCCGAGCAGCATCTCGCCCCATTGCGCCTGGACGCGCGCCTGGGCGTCGGCATCCTCGCAGGCCACCGCGTCCTGCTCGGCCCAGGCCAGGGCGGTGGCGCGCTCGTCGCTACGCCCGTTGGCGGTGAAAAAGGCGTTCGTGGCCTCGGCCATCTGCCACCGATACCCCGCAGCGGGGCGGCTTCCGTCCCATATCCGCTCGGAACGCTCCATGCAGGCCATGATCGCGTCCAGATTGTCGCTGACCCACTCCGTCGGCGTTGGAGGCTCACCGGGACGCCGCTCACGTCCGGAGTCGCGACGCAGCGCCGCGGCGAAGTCCGGGAGCGCGACCGGGGCTCGCTCGCCGTAAAGCCGGCTGAGCCGCCACCGCTGGGACAAGTGAGCGTCAGCCGCGATGGCGCCGTAGAGATAGTAATCGGCGATCCGCTCGCGGATCCGCGCGCGTTCACCGGGGCCAGTGACCCGCTGGGCCAGCATCGCGGCGTGCTCGTAGGTGAGATCCTCCATCACGCAGCGGCCGCGCCGGTCCTCCTTGACCAGGCCACGGCGCAGCAGCTCGCGCAGCGCCGCTTCACAGTGCGCGGCGGCTTCGGGAAACAACGCCGGGACCAGCCCAGGCTCGAAGTCGCGGGTCGGGTGCAGCCCGATGGCGCGGTAGACCTCGGCGGCCCGCGAACTGAGCTCGGCATAGGACACGTCGAACACCGAGGACGGACGCACCATGGCGTCTTCGTTCCCGTCTTCAAGCGCGACCAAGCGGCCGTGTTCGGCCATCCGGGACACGAGTTCACCGATCCGCAAGTCCGGCCGGTCATGGAGCAGACCGGCCGCGTGGCTCGCGACCAAGGGAAGCCCTGCGCACATCCGAACGAGTTCACCGAAAGCGCGGGGTTCCGCCGCGGTACGGTCCGCACCCAGAATCTCCACAAGCAGATCCGCCAGCGCGTCTTCCACCATCGGGCACAGGAGCAGCCTGCGCGGCCGTTCCTCGGCCAGTCCGGGCAGCGGGACCCGGCTCGTGGCGATGACCAGCAAGCCGGGAAGATTCGACAAGAAGGGCCGGACCTGGGCGGCCGACTGCACATCGTCCAACAGAACCACGGCAGGACGCTCCTCGACCAGGGAACGGAACAGCTCGATCTTCGCGGCGGTCGTCTCCAGCGCATGCCCCTCGGTCACGAATCCGGTCAGCGCGAAGTAGCGGTCGCATACCTCCTCGATGCCGCGACCGCGGCCGCCGCCGGAACCGCCGCCACACTCCATCGCGATCTGCGCATGGCCGAACCGGTGCCGGTTCTCATTGATCCAGGTGAGAACGAGCGTGGTCTTGCCGATCCCGGACACACCCGTGATGTTCCACAGACGCCCCCGCCCGCCCGGGCTTCCTCGGCCCAACCGTCCAGTTCGGCGAACTCCTCTGCGCGGTTCTGAAACACCGAGGTGACCGCAGGCAGCAGGCGGACTCCTCGACGCTGCTGCTGCCCCAGATCCACAGACCCATTGAGCGTGCCGATCTGAATCAGCGTTCCCGAAACCTCCCTATGGGAGGTGTTGTCGATTGCGCTCACGGCGCCCCATCCTGGCCCAGAATCCACTCCCCCACCAATCCCGCAGGTCACTCACCGGATGCACCCATGGCGGGCAACACCGCACCCGGCCAGACCCTGCTCGCTGGGCGCGGCATCGCCAGCCCAAGGACAGGAGCCGACACAGAGACCGCCACCGCACCATGTCGAACCGGACGGCCACCGCCGGCCCCCCGGCGCCAACTCCCACCGTTACTCCAGACCCACCAGCCACAGCACGCAAGCGGCACGCTTTGACCGCAAGGAGCGCTGAGGCGCTCGCGCGGCAGATGAACCACGAAGATCCACATGACCGGCGAGCAAGGCCGCAACTACTGATCGCCGGACAGCGCGGCCAGCGACACACCACAGAGCGGGCTATGGCACTACGGCCGATGGAGGGCGAAGCGACCGCTGTTGCTCAGGTGTGCCGCTCCGACAGCAGGAAGCTTCACGATCCGGTCGTCGTCCAAAGCAGCGCCAACAAGGCACTCCAGCTCCTTCCGGCCTCGCACGCCTTCTCGCAGTAGAGCGGCGGCCGACGTCAGGACCTGAGCGCGGGTGACGTGAGCGCGGTCGGCGACGGGGCCGCGACGCGGATCCCACAACTGGTCGGCCAGCCGCGCCGGGGTGTCGCCGTCGCCCTCGGAATGTCGGCCCACCACTGAGGCGACCACAGCTTCCGGATCAATGCCGTGATGGGTGGCCAACTGAGCCCAAGCGTGGCCTTCACGGAAGGGATTGGGCAATGCCGGCCGGGCGGTGCTATAGCCGATCCGGGTGCGCTCCCGCACGCCTGCCCCACGTGGGGCTACAGCAGCGATCTGTCGACTGCGCTGGGAGAAGATGTCGCGCACCTGTTGACCGACCCCCACGATCTCCCAGTCAGGGGTGTGGAGCCCGGGCTCCCACGCAACGCCGAGGCGAGCTGTCAGCCGTGAGCGCACGCAAGCTTTGAAGAGCTCGCTCAGGGCGGTGACGTGATTGTAGATGTCCTTTCCGCCGGCGGCGACGGTACGCCACTTCCCGTCGGCGCAGCGAGCCATATTGGCCACCATCAGATGAATGCGCAGATGAGGGTCGCCAGCGGTGGCTCCGGGTACCGGGTGAGCGGTGCGATACAGCGCCATCGTGGCCAGCATCCCGCTGGTGGATACTCGGGTGGCGCATCGTCCCGCTCCGTGGTGGCCAGCCAACCCGTAGACGCACCAGCTTTGCATGGCTTCGGCAGCCGCACGTCCAGCCGCCAGAAATTCCTCCTCCACTGCCCGCGCCACGTGGGGGGACTCACACAGCAGACCCAGGGCATACAGCAGGGAAACCGATTTGGGCGAGGTCAGGTCCAATACGTAACCGCGGTTGCCGACACGTACCCGGCAGCGTTCATGGGCACGCGCTATAGCGAGTTCAGATTCGTCGTAGACGTCGTCGAGGCACAATCCCACCTCCCGGACCAGGCGCTCCAGGTCCGTGATGGGAGCCCGATGGCTACCGTCACGGCTGAATCCGCCCACCAGCCGCTCATGGCGTCGACGGGACCAAGTGTCTTCGAACAGCTCGTATAGATGGGTGCCTCGGCCCTCAGCGACCTCGGCCAGCACCTCGAGCAACGGACCAGCGGCCAGAGTCGAGCGGGGGTCGGCGGCTTGTTTGGGCATCACCAGTACCGCACCGCTTAGCGGGGAGCGTCCCGCCATGACGGCGCGCACGCGTTCGAGATCGAGTCCTGAGATTAGCGGTGCGCCCGAGGCGATTCCGAACTCGGCCCACCCTGCCCCGACATGCTCCAACGGACGCTGTCCTCGATAGTCGATGCTGGCCGCACCGCTGCCCCTGGGAGTGAGGGGGAGACGCTGGTTTACTGATTGTGCGTCAGGACCCAACTTGCCCGCCCAACCCATCACTGCCTCCGTGCTCATTCCGATGCTCTACGTCGATCGTGTGCTATCGAAATGCGGATTCGCAGGCGTTTCGCAATAGAGCAACATGCCCGATTAGCCACGGCGGGCTCGGTATGGCTCACGCGCAGATGACACTTACGTCGAGGAGGATCCGTTTTCGCTCCATCAGTGAGCGTCGCTCACCAGTCTTCCCCTCTGTTGCTGTTTCGGGACCGAATGGAACGCCGTGGCTGTCAACGAGGCCCGCGCCCACCCAGTTGCCTGCGAGTTTTTCGCCGAACAGCCACCTCAGCGTTCGCTTGGAGAAGCTCGGTGAGTTCATCCGTTGGCGTGTAGGTTTTCGTGTACCAGTTCGCCGAGCAGCTTTACCATCGCTGCCTTGACATGGTCGTCGGTGAGGAAGTGGTCGGCCATCTTGGTGTGGCTGGTCTGGTTTCCCAGTACCGCTTCGGTGACGGCGTCGGTGAGGTCTGGTGATTCGACGAACTGCTTCTTGGAGTTGGCGTTTGCCTGGGTGACGACGGTCTGATCGTCCATCAGGACGGTGACGATGCCTTCGACCCAGCTCTGCTGCTCGGCCTGGGTGAAGTCCTCACCGGCGAACAGCTCGTTGACCTTCGCCAGTACCTCGTGCAGGCGCACCATCCGCGGATCCCGGGCCGCCCCCGACCCGGGGGCGGTGGCCGGTTTCATCGGTTCTGCTTGCCCTGTCTCCAGGTTGAGGGCCTGCTCGGTTGCCCGGGTCTGCTTGATATGGGTGAGTTCGACGGCGGAGAAGTCGATGGCCTCCGCACCGTCTCGGCCGGTCAACCGGCGGGCGAGCAGCCGCAGGAAGAGGCTGCGTTTCTCCAGGTCGGTGTCTTCGTAGTTGATGATCTGGGACAGGAAGTCATAGAGCCGGATGAAGGAACCGACGTCCTTGCGGAACATGTCGAGTTCCTCGACGGCTGTCTTGTCCCCATCGGTGACCGCGGTCATGTAGCGGTTGTTGAACCGTTGGGCGGCGGACTTCAGCGGCGCGGTCATCGCACCGTGCTGGTCCGCGAGGTAGGCGGCGGTAAAGGCGTCGACTTCGGCGTCGGTGTAGATCCCGGCGCTGTCGAGCTTGGTCTGCAGGTCGTGGACCAGGTCGGGGTCGGTGGTGTCGGCGAGGCTGGCGTCGCGGTAGTAGGTTTGGAACGACTTCAGGATCTCGTCTGGGTTGTTGACGAAGTCCAGGACGTAGGTGGTGTCCTTGCCGGCCGCCGGGTAGGTGCGGTTGAGCCGCGACAGGGTCTGTACGGCGGTGACCCCGGAGAGGCGCTTGTCGACGTACATGGCGCACAGCAGCGGTTCGTCGAACCCGGTCTGGAACTTGTTGGCCACCAGCATGATCTGGAACTCGTCGCCGGCGAACGCGATCGGCAGTGACCGGCCGCGCAGGCCGGGGTTGAGGTTGGTCTCGGTGTAGGGCGGCTCGACGTTCGCGAAGGTGACGCCGTTGACCTCGATGGAGCCGGAGAACGCCACGAGGGTCGCCAGGTCGGTGTAGCCGCGCTTGGTGATGTAGGCGTCGATGGCTTCCTTGTAGCGGACCGCGTGCTCGCGTGAGGCTGTGACCACCATGGCCTTGGCGTGCCCGTCGAGCAGGTGTCGCACGTTGGCGCGGTAGTGCTCGACGATGATCTGCACCTTCTGGGCGATGTTCGTCGGGTGCAGCGACACCCAGCGCATCAGCCCCTTGGTGGCCTCAGCCTCATCGACCAGCTGTGTCCCCGAGAGGTCCGACTGGTCGGGAATCGCGGCTTTGGTGGTCTCGGCGATCTGGAATGCGGTGTCGTAGGTGGTGTAGTTCTTCAGCACATCGAGGATGTAGCCCTCTTCGATGGCCTGCTGCATCGAGTACACGTGGAAGGGGGCCGGTGTGCCGTCCGCGCCGGGGCGGCCGAACAGTTCGAGTGTCTTGGGCTTCGGGGTCGCGGTGAAGGCGAACCACGACAGGTTCGGCGACTCCGCACGCTCGGCCATCTCCGCGGCAAGGATCGCTTCGGTGTCGATCTCCCCACCATCAGCCAGATCGGCCTGCTCTTCGGTGGTGAGTACCGCGCGGAGTTTGCGACTGGCGCGGCCGGCCTGTGAGGAGTGGGCCTCGTCGGCGAGGATCGCGAACTTCTTGCCCGCGAGCCCTTTGTTCTTCCGGATCACCTCCAGCGCGAAGGGGAAGGTCTGCACCGTCACGATCACGATGAGCTTGCCCGCCAGAAGCTGCTGGGCGAGAAGGTTGGACTTGGAGCCGGTGCCGGCGTTACGGACCTCTTCGGGGCTGATGACCGCGACGGTGCCCTCAACGCCTTCGATCTGCTTGATCGCCTTCTGTAACTGGTCGTCGAGCACGGTGCGGTCGGTGACCACGAGGACGGTGTCGAACACCTTCTCGTTGGCCTCATCGTGCAAGGTGGCCAGCCCGTGCGCGGCCCAGGAAATCGAGTTCGTCTTGCCGGAGCCGGCCGAGTGCATCGCCAGGTACCGGTGCCCGGGGCCTTCTTGTCTGACGGTGTCGAGCAGACGGGTGACCAGCTCCCACTGGTGGAAGCGCGGGAACAAAAGAGTGGTCTTCTTCTGCGCTTCCCCGGTGATCGGATCGACCTCGGTCTTGGTCTCGACATGCAGCAGCTTGCCGACGATGTGCAGCCACGCGTCCCGGTCCAGGATCTGTTCCCACAGGTAGGATGATGCAGCCCCGTGCGGATTGACCGGGTTACCGGCCTTACCGTCGTTGCCGGTATTGAACGGCAGAAAGTGGGTGTCCTTCCCGGCCAGCCTGGTGGCCAGCGCGACCTCGTCGTTGGAGACCGCGAAGTGCACCAGACACCGGTTCGCAAACCCCAGCAGCGGCTCACCCTTCGGGTCCCGCTGGGTGCGGTACTGGGCGATGGCGTCGTCGATCGACTGGGTGTTCTCGGTCTTGAGCTCCAGCGTCGCGACCGGGAGCCCGTTAATGAACAGCACCAGGTCGATGCTGCCGGTGTGCTTGGTCGAGTAGTAGACCTGCCGCATCACTCGCACCCGCACCGCCTGATACCGGTTCAGGGCACCCTGGTTGAGGGTGGTCGCGGGCTTGAACTCACACATCAAGAACCGGGCGGGCGTCTTCTTAAAACCCTTGCGGAGAACATTGAGGGTGCCTCCGCCCGAGTCGAGCGGCTGGTCGAGCGTCTTCACCAGCCGATCGAGCAACTGTTCCTTCGCCTTGGCCTGCTCTGCCGCGCTCATCGTGGGCTTGACGACCTTCGCCCACTGCTCGGGCTGGGTCTCCTGCAACCACGCAAACACGTCCGCGGGAAACAACGCTCGCTGCTTGTCGTAACCCTCACTGGTGGGCGAGTAAAGCCACCCGTGGGAGGCGAGATGCTCGCAGATCTCAGTCTCGAACGCCTGCTCATGTTCGGCGACCATTAAGCAGCTCCCTGGTCGACCTGGTCTCGTACGTCAATCTGCCCCGTCACCGCGGCCGTGATCAGCGTGGCACGGCGTTCCTTCGAGAGCTCGATGAACCGTTCCGTCTCCCCAATAAGGGTGTCGATCTTGGTGGTCTCTTCGTCAAGGTGGTCCACGATGCGGCGTTGCTCGTCAAGAGGAGCAAGTGGCACGGTCAAGCCGCAAATATCATCGAGGGCCAACTGGACTTTCGTGCCCCCGGCTGCGCCTTCCTTCAGTTGATGCTGTCCCGATGTTGTCAGCATTGAGTAGCCGATGAAATACGCATCGACAAGTGACTGCTTCAGGCGACATAACGCCACGTGCTGACTCACGTACGCGCCGACCCAGTCACCTTCCACGACCGCAACTGAGCCAAGGTACGCTGTGATTGAGAAAAGCATGTCCCGCTCCCGTACGCGGGTCCGCGCACCCTCAGTCACGTGATCTGGGATGTCAACGAGCTGGACGTCCCCCCGCAACTGAAGTGTTGTCCGTGGCAGATTGCCGATACGAACAAAGCGCTCGCCGTAGTCCGAGTAGTAGTCACCCCAGCCACGTGATCCGCTGGTTAGGAACTCGATTTCCCTACGCAGCTGTATCGTTGGCCAAGGCGCATTTTCGAACGCGCGGTCAATCACCGCCTGGCGACGCTCTTGCAGTATCTCAATCAGCCGTTCCTGCTCCTCGATAAGCGTGTCGATCTTGGCGGTCTCGCGGTCGAGGTAGTCGGCGATGGCGTGCTGCTCTTCCAGCGAAGGCAACAGCACAGGTAGAACGCGATATAGATCGTTATCGATCTCCGCTTGCCCGACACGTACGCCACGAGACAGGAGCGCATAGCCGTTTGCGTATACCGACGAACGAAAGAGCCAGTTCAGGTATCGATGATCTTGGTCGTGCTTCGGCGCAAAGCAAAGATAGTGGCCGGAGACGATTCCTCTCAGTGGCGAGATTCCCACCGATCCCTGCCAAGCTTTCATACGATTTGTGACGAGCCATCCAGGGTGGACGAGTTGATAGATGTTCCGGTTCTCGGCAGTTTGGTTGATGTTCTCCCGAGACTCCTTGGCAACCACGCCGTACTCGCGGAACACGGAGAGCATCCGTTCCTCAGGGTGGCATGTGTCTTTGACGCGGCGAAACATCGACCAAAGCGGCTTCGTCGACCAACTTGCCGGGATAGGGCCGAGCCACTCTGCCCCAGAGTGCACATACGCTGCGTACCGGCGTTTCACTCTTCTACCTCCCGCAGCAGATCGAGGATTTTCGTGACCTGCTTCTCTAGGTCGGCGTCGATTTCCTCGAGAGGTCGGGGTGGCACATACTTATAGAAGTGGCGGGTGAATGGGATCTCGTAACCGACCTTTGTCTTCGACTCATCCATCCACGCATCAGGGACGTGTGGCAGTACCTCCGTTTTGAGGTACTTCTTGATCACCTCGTCGCGCCCGTCCGCTCCAGCCGTGGATCCCCCGTAGGTGAAGGGCACATTCTCGGTGTCGCGCAGGCTCGAGTCCGGCTCAGCCTTGCCCTTGTGGTCCAGGCACGGGTCCGCGGTTTCGTCCCGCTCCGACAGCGCCGTCCACAGCGCCTTCAACTGTGGCGCCGAAAGCTTCACCCCTTCTTCCACCAGTGCGGATTTCAGCACAGCGAGGAACTCGTCTCGGTTCTGGTACAGATGCCCCCCCACCCCGGTGAGGACCTTCCTTAGGGTGTCGAGGTCGGCCTTTGCGAGCTTCTTGTCGACCAACGCCCGATCGATGCGTTCCAGGGTGCACGCGAAGTTCAGTCGGAGCGGTCGCTCGACGGTGATGGTCCAGTATCCGAATGTGTCGGTGGTGAAAATCTTCGAGTAGTCGCTGTCGGTGAAGGCGTCGTACTCGGCAAGGATCTTGTCTCGGTCTGCCACAGAGAGTTCGCGGGATTTGGCGCCGAGGTTCTTGCGCATCTTGGTGAAGAAGCCGGATCCGTCGATGAGCTGAATCTTGCCGACCCGTGCGCTCGGCTTGGTGTTGTCGAGGATCCAGACGTAGGTGGCGATGTCGGTGTTGTAGAACATGTTGGTCGGCAGCGCGACGATTGCGTCGACTAGGTCGTTCTCCAGCAGCCAGCGTCGGATCTCCGACGGTCCGGACTTCGCTCCTCCGTTGAACAATGGGGAGCCGTTGAGGACGATGCCGGCGCGCCCGCCCCCGTCCTGGACCGGGCGCATCTTGGAGGCGAGGTGCTGCAGGAACAGCATCTGCCCGTCACCGACCGACGGGAGGCCGCCCGGGAATCGGGACGCTGTTCCACGGGTGGCCCGCTCGTTCTTGACCGCCTCTTCGGAGGAATGCCAATCCACGCCGTAGGGCGGGTTGGACAGGCAGTAGTCGAACTGTGTGCTGGCGAACAGGTCCTCAGCCAGAGTGTCCCCGAGCCGAATGTTGGTTGAGTCCTGGCCCTTGGCGATCATGTCGGACTTGCAGATCGCATACGACTGGTCGTTGATCTCCTGCCCATACAGCCGCAGCCGGGCGTTGGGGTTGCGGGACAGCAGGTGTTCTTCGGCCACCGAGAGCATGCCGCCGGTGCCGGCGGTGGGGTCGTAGACGGTGCGCACGATGCCGCGCTCGCTGAGTGCGTCGCCATCCTCGGCGAAGAGCAGGTCGACCATCAGCCGGATCGCATCCCGTGGGGTGAAGTGCTCACCAGCGGTCTCGTTGGAGGCTTCAGCGAACTTGCGGATGAGCTCCTCGAACAGATCACCCATCTCAGCGTTGGAGATCGTCTCCGGGTGCAGGTCAACCTCGGCGAACTTCGTCACCACGAGCAGCAGGCGGTTCTTCTCCGCCATCGCCGCGATCTCGTTGTCGAACTTGAACCGTTCGAACACGTCGACGTTGCTGGAGAAGCTGGCGATGTACTCGGACAGGTTGGTGGCCAGTCCGTCGGGGTCGCCGACGAGCTTGGCGAGCGACCACGGGGAGGTGTTGTAGAAGTTCAGCCCGAGTTCCCTCTTCACCCGGACCTTCAGTAGCTCGTCGTTGGGCGTCGACGCGGCCAACTCGCGGACCCGGTCGCGGGTCGGCTCAAGGATGCAGTCCAAGCGCCGCAAGATCGTCATCGGCAGGATGACACTGCCGTACTGGTGCGGCTTGTACACGCCACGGAGCTGGTCAGCGATCGACCACACGAAGTTGCCAAGACTGCTCACACGCTCTCTCACTTCCTATCGCCGCGGCCAGGGTTGGGGGCTGGCTGGGGGCCTCTCTTGGTATCTACCACCCTTTCAGGGCGCGACGGTCCTGAACGGAGTGAGACCGTCCAGCACTGCTGCATGATGAGGCTGTGCGGCGTAGTCTGCCCGCGCCGACCGACAATCTGAGCCTTCTAAGGTCGTCCGCTGGGAGGAGGACAGCATACTTCTGGATGTTCGTGTCGATTCGGGAGCTTGCCGGGGCGACCCAGGGGCTGGGGATCCATCGCGAGGCCCTGCGCAACTGGGCCCGCCAAGTTGAGGCCGAGGCCGGTGAGTGCGACGACCGGTTGAACACCACCGAGCCCGAGAAACTGCGCCGGTTGCGCGAGGAGAACGCCGAACTCAAGCGAGCCAACGACATCCTCAAGGCGGCGAGGGTGGACTCAACGGTCAGCGCAACGCCACACTAAACACACCCTGTCCGTGGAAACGAATCAAGACAAGACCACTCCGGAGGCTGGTCGTCGCTGTGCCAGGGACCAAAAGGGCTTGAGCCTATCTCTGAGGCAGTGTGCTGCTATTGCAGGGGGAGTTCGCCTTGTCCTGAGCCGCGGGGAGGTTTTCGACAGCCCGGGTTTGGGGGGAGGACGCCGTGTTCTTCCAGTTCAGCTACGGTGATCTGCGGTCCTGCGCATACGTCCTGGAGTAGTCGGGCCTGGCTTGGCTCGTGGTCGATCAGCCGGGTGAGCACACTGAGCAGCTCGATCAGTTCGTCGGTGAACCGGGGTCTCCAGCGGTCATGTCGGATGTCGTCTAGTGGGGAGCTGCGGCGTTTGTGTCGTGGGGTGGCCTGGCGCGAGTCAAACCATTTGCGGATCACCCGCATGCCGCCGATGTCGTAGGCCCACACCTCGGGGGAAACCGGGGCTATGATTCCGTCGCCGACGTAGAGGCGCTGGCCGGCGTTGCCGTGGTCGATGTCGTGGGTGATGTGGTCTGGCAGCCGGGTGGGGGAATCGGGGATTTCGACGTGGACCTCGGGTCTGCGGGAGGGGGGCAGCCGAGGCGGGCCTGGTGGGCGCCCTGCGGCCGGGTCGCTGAAGCGCTCGCCGAAGGTGTGCAGCCAGACGATCTCGGTGCCGAGTTCCACCGCCGGGCGCCACAGGTCGGCGTCGCTGGTGAGCGGGACCCGGACTCCGGGGACCCGGAGCTGTTCGCTGAACGTCTGCGTGTAGCCGGGGTGGGCGACCACGGCTGCGATGTAGGCGAGCAGATCGTCGGCGGTCACCGGCATGCCTAGCCGGTCATACAACGTGGCGAGCAGTCCAGGGGCGAGGTTCGGGGCCAGCCCGACTGGATCCCGATAGAGCGGGAGGGTGCGGCCACCGTGGTGTCCCTGGAAGCAGTGCATGTCCGGGACGAGGGCGCTGAAGTGCAGGCCCGGGCCTGAGGAGATCACGTTGGCATGCGGCTCTACGACGAAGACCTGGCGCTCTCCCCGCACGTCCCAAAGGGCCGGGCGTGGGAAATCCACGAAGCGCGGGTCGTCTATGAGCTGCTGTCTGTCGAAACTGCGGAACAAGACGGGCGCGCTGGCGGGAGCGCGCTTTTCGCGGCGAATCGGCGCACGGCCGGGGAGCTGTGTTGAGACATCCCGGTCCCTGGTGGCTTTGAACAGGTGGTCTTTGGAGGCAGGATCAGCGCTGGAGAGCCGGTTCCAGCGGGCCATCAACGTCTCGTGTGTGGGCGCATACACCCATGTCCGGTTGGGTTTGACTCCGGATTGCCGCCAGGGCAGCAGATCCCCCAGGAGTGGGTGCGCCAACCAGTTGGTTTCTTGCGGCCTAAAAGGGCTGGTCCATCCGGTGGCGCATGCGCGCCACCGCTCACCGGACAACCGGAGCCCGGGATCGGTGGTGAGGGCGGCGAGCTTCGCGGCGCGGCTTCCGGTGAGCTGGGCATGGTGGATGCGCGCGGGGGTGTCGGGGTTCGGGAAACCGTAGCGGGCGAAGATCCCGATGCAGATCGGTTGCTGCACCCCGGGAAACAGCCGCGTGGCTACGCCCGGCTGGTGGCCCTCGGGGGTGAGGTCGATGATCCACCCTTCATCGGCGGTCACGCGCAGGTAGCGGCGCATCCCGGCGAACGCGGCCTGGGTCAGGTAGGCGGAGGTGCTGACGAACGCGACGATGCCGACCGGCTGCTGCGGGTGGGCATCGAACACTTTCCAGGTGGCCCAGCGCCAGAAGTAAGTGCTGACCCCGGCCAGTTTGTAGTCGAGCCGCCCTTGCCCGGCCTCGCGGAACTCATCCATCGAGGGCCGCAGGTGTAACGGGTCGGCCTCTGCGGTGCTGCGGCGCTTTTCGATCCAGGGGGCGGCGTCGCGCTGCTTGGCGCGGTCGATGTAGGGCGGGTTGCCCAGGACCACCATCACCGGTTCGCTGCTTTTCACCGCGTTGGCGTGGTTGCGCGATTCGGCGATCTCGGAGTAGGCGGCGCCCAGGCGGGCGTGCTGGTAGTAGGGGTCGTCCAGGGTGTTGATCAAAAACCGCCGGTGTTCTTCGGGGACTTCGGCCCCGTAGGTTTCCTTGAGCTGCTGGTGCAGGCGCAGTTCGGCGACGGCGAAGGGGGCGGCGCTGCGTTCGAACCCGACCAGCCGCTGCCGGTACAGCTCTTTGAGGTGGGTGAGGGCGTGCACCTCGCCGTGCTCGTGTGTGAGGGTCTGTGCTGCCGTTCGCATCACCGAGGCCAGGAAGGTTCCGGTGCCCATCGCGGGATCCAGCGTGGTTACGGAGTCATCCGCAAGGCCGGTTCTCTTGTTCATGCGGGTCTTCAGCACCTCGTCGACGAACTCGGTGATGAAGCGCGCGGCGGGTTCGGGGGTGTAGTAGGCACCGCTCTGCTTTCTCAGCTCCGGGTCGTAGCGCTCCAGGAACGTCTCGTAGAGGTCGATGTGGGCGTGGCGGTGGCCGGCCATCAAGTGCTGCCAGTCGATGGGGGTGAGCACCTGGATGATGGTCGGCAGGACGGTCAGGTTCTTGATGGTGCCCGGGTGGGTCAGCGCGTCGAGGGCCTGGCCGAGCAGCGGGTGGTGCTTGCTGAGCAGTTCTGCGATCTGGCGCGGGGTGCGCCCGCTGAACTCCACACCCGCTTCGCGGGCCAAAAGCAGCGCGAAAGTGACCGTTTGGGCATAGGCATCGGCGAACCTGGGGCCGGGATCCAGGGTGGGGAAAAGCAGCTCGCGCCAGTCCTCGGCGAGCCGGGTGAACGGGCGGGAGGGATCGAGTTGTGGCTCCATTTCGATGATCTCGGCGACTTCTGCGCGCAACGAGCGGCACAGGCCGGCCAGAACGCCGATGAGTTGGTCCAGGGTGTAGGAGGGGTCGGGCTCCCAGAGCAGAAACTCGGTGATCAACCGCTCAAAGGCGTCGCCGGTCGTGCGCAGGCGCTGGCGCCTGCCGAATCCCCCGCTGAATTCGACCGTTTCCCCGGCCTGTTTCCCAAAGTGGAACAGTGCCCACTGCAGGCCGTTGCAGTACAGCACATTGGGCAGCTGCTGGAACTTCTGCCACTGTTCCTTGTCATGCTCGGCGAGGAACGGGCTGGGTGGGATCGGCTTCGATGGCGCTTTCAGCTCCACGTAGCCCACCCTGGCCCCTTCGCCCTGCAGGGTCCGGCCTACGTCGATCCCGTAGTCGGGCCGCGCCCGCAGCCCTTTCAGCCGCACCTCACCATGGCAGGTAATACTCAGGCCAACCCGTTCGGCCATCGCTTCGAGTAATTTCTCGAAGGGGGTCCGCAGCTGGTCCTCATCCTGACCATCCGGCCCCAGCTTCGCAGAAACCTCTCGCCCGAACCGTTCAACAACCGTCGCTACAGAATCAGGAGTTCCACGCCGAGACTTGCGAGGAAGGCCGAGAGGATCTTCCGAGGCCGAGAAAGCAACCACAGCACCGACTCCCCAAAATGTATGCAGACATACACTTCAAGGAGAAATCGATGAGCACCGCACGTCAACGGTCGAACCAGTTAGAAACACCTCTTTGAACGCGCCCCACGTTGATGAAGATAAAACTGTGAACTCTGCTACTGATCTTAAATGCGTGATGTCGCGAGGGCTGACAGCTCAAGAGCTTTGCGGTAGACCGTAGGCATGAAGTATCCGCAAGGCGGTGGGTCGACCGCTGAGCGACGGGAATTTCGCGAGCGGCTGCAGCTGCGAGCCGTCGAGCAGTTCGCTCATGGTGAGGACAACAAGGTCCTGGAGACCTTCCACAGCCGCCAGCGCCGTCACTCCGCGCTCGGCATGCTCACTCAACCGAATACGAACTACGAGCAACCCACGTAGCCTGAAACCCAGCAACCCGACTCCACCGGCCCCGGAAGGGTTCATGGTTGGTTTAGGCGCAGGAGCGCAGCGTGTTGGCGTTCAAGTTCCGGCGGACCAGGAACGCCTTGGTCGCTTAGTCCAAGGTCGGTCCTGCGACGATGGGAGACAGTCATAGCTGCACCGGTTCCAGCTTCGGTAGACCGCTGCCAGTGTGGTCTACGAGGAACTCATTGACAGCGGTCGCGCTTTTCGCGGCCAAACGTTGAATGAGGTCGAGGCCGTCTGTTGCGTGTCTCTTGTGTACGCCCTCCTGCGGCGAGCCGCGATGCGCGATGGAGCCGCGCAGGGTGACAAATTCGTCAAGACGTTTGGTGGTTCTGCTCTGAGGGTTCTTGTGCCAGCACCAGTGTTTAGTGATATCGGACATTCCCACGTTTCTCTGGAAGAACTCTTTGACCTGCCTGGACTTCGGAGTGTTCAGAGAGGTGTCGTCGTCACTGACGAGCAACTGGGCCCGGCTGCGAAGCACAGTCCGCCATCCGTCGTCGGCCAGTGACCAGATCGCCAACTCGTCCTGTTCGCCCAGCAGGCTTCTCTTGAGGCTCTTCTTCAGTTCCTTGGGGAGAGCGGTTCCTTGAAGAGTGTGCTCAGCCAGATGTTGCAGTGCTTCGGCAGCCAGGTCCTCGCAGAAGGCTTCCCAGTAGGCACACGTCATGACCACGGCGGAGCGGCTCACGATCTGGATGTCCGGACGTCTGCGCCCGCGGGCACTGCCGGTTTCCTTGGCGTGGAATTCGATCAGGTTGCTCACGTCGGGAACGGCGTCGTCGAGCAGACTTCGGTGTGCGTGGCCCTGTGCTGTCTCCGTGTTGAGGGCGTTCACTGCGTTCGTGGTCGTTGCCACGCGGAACTCTCTTCTGATGTGACAGGGAATGTGGGACCTTCAATCCTATGATGTCCCTCCGACACACCAGGTGAGAATAGGGGGATGGCTATAACTGACCACGGCGGCGATCAGTGCCATCAGTAGCACCGCGGCGGTGGTGATTCAGCGGGTCTAGCCAGAGGCGACCATCACCGACTACCCCACCGGCTGGCCCCTCACCACCGCTCTTGAGTTCGCTAGCCCGTTTACCTCGAGTGCGAGCGGATGGCAGGTCGATGACTGGCCCCTCGATCAGCGGTTGGGGGTCCGTATTTTGGGAAGCCGGGTCTACCAGTACACAGGTGTTTGTTTACTAACCGGCGCGCTTGAGTTGCCGGCGCTGGTGACGTTCAACGGCGGCCAATGCATCGGGAGACAGCATGGCAACGATCTGGTGCGGCTCTATGTAGAACACATCCGGGTTGCGATTGTGCGGCCCCCATCCGGTCGAGCCGTGCACCAACGCAACACTTCCTGGCTCTGGCCAATTACCTCGGAACCACGCGTCCTGCTGATGCCCTGTCTCCAGCCACAGGATGATGGCTTTTGT
The DNA here is from genome assembly GCF_000981225.1 of Allosalinactinospora lopnorensis. Lineage (GTDB taxonomy): Bacteria > Actinomycetota > Actinomycetes > Streptosporangiales > Streptosporangiaceae > Allosalinactinospora > Allosalinactinospora lopnorensis. Next base: position 64,255 of record NZ_LAJC01000020.1, on the reverse strand, counting down.
TCCGCTTCGGGCCTCTTGATAGACGCGGTAAACCTGGATGAGTTCGGCACCCGACGTCGCCCCACGCCACTCTTGCACCTGCTCCCAGTGTCGGAACAGCACGAGATCCCGCTGGCGTTGATTCCGGAGACGGACCCGCACACTCAGAGCAACAACTGCCGTGACGATCAGTGCGAACACGGCAAGACCCACTGGACGCGCCTCCTTGACCAACAACACTGAGTCCGACGGTTACCCTCGGCCTTATCCGGACACGGAAATAAGACTACTTGCGGTGGAATCGTTCCGGTTTCGACGCCAGAGCTGTGCGCTCCGTGTGTGCTCGGTTGCCTGGGACACAGGCGGCACTGGACACCACCGGATAACAGGAAACGGCAGGTGCGCTGGGATAACACGGCATGAAAGGGCACGCGTCAACCCAGCCCGGCACTGATCGAGGGCACTTTTAATCCGCGGGTTCAGGGTTCGATCCCCTGGGGGCCCACACCCAATGATCAAGGGCGTTCACCCGTAGCGGGGAACGCCTTTGATCATTTGACGGCGGTGATCGACGACAGCCGGCCTCTACGTTTGTGCAGTTCAGAGGGATACTTGCTGGTCGGTGGGGCGCATCCGGGCCCCGGATGCGCCCCACGTCCTCACCTACGGCACGGCCATACCCTCAAAAGCCCTACCCGTGAGCCTCGATCAAGGTCGGTTGGGTCACGTAGAGCGGCTGGGAGCGTCGTACTTCTCGCGGTTGGCGAGCACCTCGTCCATGTGCGCCTCTGCCCACGCCTTGATGCCGCGGATGACTTCATGGAGCGATAGTCCGAGTTCGGTCAGCTCGTAGGTAACCGTGACAGGTACGGTCGGCGTCACCGTGCGGGTGAGCAGGCCGTCGCGCTCGAGGGAGCGCAACGTCTGGGTGAGCATCTTCTGGCTGACCCCGGCCAACCGGCGGGACAGCTCGGAGTAGCGCATCGACCGCGGCTCGCCGAGGCAGTCTTCTCCGGGGTGCGGGCCGTTGCTGCCGAGCGCGGCCAGGACCAGCGCCACCCACTTGTCGGAGATCCGATCGAGGAGCTGGCGGCTGGGACAACCCGCCAGGAACGCGTCGTAATCCGCCTTCGCCTGCGCCCGCTTCTGGGCCGCTGTCATCGTCGGCATCGACCGCTCCTTCCTACCGCGCGGTGACATACGCACTTCGAAGTGCCTACTTCCCGATGGAGAGTTACCCGTCCATTGTGGTGGAGCATCACCGATATCTCCACAGGAGGCGAACATGTCCACCACCTTCCGCACCGCGGTCGTCCGCACTCCGGGCGGTCCCGACTCCATCGAGATCATCGACGCACCCGTCGTCGAGCCCGGACCGGGCCAGGTCCGGGTCGAGATCGCCGGGGCCGCGGTCAACCCCGTCGACCTGGCGCTCGCCGCCGGGGTGTTCCACGGGCTCGGCCTGATCGACCAGCCCGACCACACCGGCTTGGGCTGGGACTTCTCCGGCACCGTCGCCGCGGTCGGCCCGGACGTCGACCTCCCGGTGGGCAGCCGCGTCGCGGGGCTGGTCGATGGCTTCGACCGTGACTTCGGCACGTACGCCGAGCAGCTGGTCGTCGCGGCGGGAGACACCGCCCTGGTGCCCGACGGTCTCGACATGGCCACGGCAGCCACGGTCCCGCTCAACAGCTTGGCCGCAGCCCGATTGCTCGACCTGCTCGGCGACGGCGAAGGCCGGAGCCTGCTGGTGACGGGGGCAGCGGGCGCGGTCGGCGGGTACGTCGCCGTGCTCGCCCAGGACCGCGGCTGGCGGGTCACCGGATTGGCCCGTGCTGAGGACGAGGAGTTCGTGCGCAGCCTCGGCGCCGACTTCACCGCGGAGGCGGCGCCCGGCTGGGACGCGGTAGCCGATGGTGCCGCACTCCAGGATGAAGGCGTCGCGCTGGTCCGGGACGGCGGCCGTTTCGTCGGCGTGCAGCCGAGTGCGGTGCCGGCAGAAGAGCGAGGTGTCACCGTCCGCGTGGTGGTGACGCAGCCCGACGGTGCCCGGCTCGCCCAGCTCCTCGGCGCCGCCGCGAGCGGCCGCCTGCCGGCGCGGGTCCACACCGTCCTACCGCTCGACCAGGTCGCCGCAGCCCACCGCGCCGTCGCGAAGGGAGGGGTGCGCGGGAGGTACGTCCTCCAGCCCTGAAATCCGCCGAGCGTCACCTGACTGTTTGCCCTGCACATGGCCGGATCGCAAGTCGATGAACGGACCTTCGATGACCGTGGCGGGGTTCGTTTTCCGGGAACGTGGGGCCACACCATCCGGCCAGGCGTTCCGCCCACGTGGGCGGAACGCCTTACTTGTCGGGTTGCAATCTGGGTTGCAGTTGACGGCGGTCGCCCCCACAGGTGTTGCGCGCCCGGACCTGCCCCTTGCGCGCCTCGTCCTCCGCCGCGATGCGTGCGCCGCGGCGATGGGGAATGAGCGAGCGTCAGCGAGCCGAGCCGGCCTGCCGCTGTGACCACGGTGCCTCTTGAACACGGAGGAAAACCGGCGCCGTGCCCTGTTCCGCTCCCATTCACCCTCTTTTTTGACCAATCGTTCTTGATTCGGATACGGTGGCGTGCATGGCAAGGACGAAGGAGTTCGATCCGGACGCCGCCCTGGTGGCAGCGCTCGAACTATTCTGGGAGCGCGGATACGAGGCGACGTCGATGGCTGACCTTGTCGAGCGCCTCGGGGTGGCGCGGGCCAGCATCTACGCCACCTTCGGCGGCAAGCGCGAACTCTATTTGAGGGCGCTGGAGAGGTACGGCGAGTTCAAGGACCCCCTGGTGCTGGAACGCCTGTCCCGCCCGGGTCCCGCGCTGCCCGCGGTCCGCGCGCTGGTGGAGGACTACGCCCGCGAGGCCGCCTCTGAGGAGGGGCGGCGCGGCTGCTTCGTGGTCAACACCGCCGTGGAGCTCGCCCCGCACGATCCGGATGCCGCCCGCCGCGTCCAGGGGAACTGGCGCTTCCTGGAGACGGCGATCGGCTCGGCGCTCACGCGCGCCCGCGCCCAGGGTGAACTGGCCGCGGACAAAGACCCTCAAGCGCTCGCCCGCTTCCTGATCACGCTGCTGCAGGGCATGCGGGTCATCGGCAGAGCCGATCCCGACCCGGTGCGGCTGCGCGCCGCCGCCGAGGAGGCCCTGACACTGCTGGACTGACCGCGCCGCCCTGGCCGGACCTCGCGCCTGCGTTCCTCTCGCGGCGGGCACGCATGCCCTAATTAAAGAACGATCAATCTAGAATTTTTCCGCCGCTCCGAAGGAATCGCCGTGGCCGCTGAGTGCACCGCTCCCCCCGCCGAAGGCGGACCACCATGCCCGTCCACGGCCGCCGCCCCGACCACCAGCACCGCGGCTACGGCCCCGGCAGGCGCCCGCCGGGCCTTCCTGCTGCTGGGGACCGTCCAGGTCACTCTTATATTCACCCTCACCCTGGTGGCGGTCCCGCTGCCGCTGATCGGCCGCGAGTTCGGCGTCGGGCAGTCGGCGCTGATCCTCATCGGATCCGCATACGGCCTCGCGTTCAGCGGACTGCTGCTGTTCGGCGGGCGACTCGCCGACCGCTACGGCGGGCAGCGAGTGTTCCTCGCGGGTGTGGTCGTTCTCCTGACCACCTCGATTCTCGCCGCCGCGGCCCCGGGAGCCGGCACACTCATCGGCGCGCGCTTCGCCCAAGGAGCGGGCGCGGCCCTCGTCGCGCCCGCGGCCATGGCGGTGCTGCGGTCGGTCTTCTCCACCCCGGAAAGCCACGCCCGCGCCATGGCGACGTGGGGCAGCCTGTCGGTGATGGGGGCGATGGGCGGCAACCTCGTCTCCGGATTCGTCGCCACCTGGGTGTCGTGGCGATGGATGTTCGCGGTCCCGCTGTTCGTCACCGCGCTGGCACTGGCGCTGGCGCGGCGTCTGCTGCCGCGGGCGGAGCCTCCCCACGGACCGCGCCCCTCCCTGGACCTGCCGGGCGCGGTCCTCGCCACCGCCGGAATCACCCTGTTCAGCTACGCCCTGGTGGTGATCGACGACCACGGCTGGTCGGCGGCGGAGGTGCTGATCCCCCTGCTCTCCGGGCTCGGCCTGCTCGGGGTGTTCGTCGCCGTGGAACTGCGGGCGCGCGACCCGCTGCTGCCGCCCCGCTTCCTCACCGACGCGCGCCGGGCCACCGCCCTGCCGGCGATCCTGCTCGCCGCCGCCGGCACCGGCACCGCGGCCGTGCTGCTCATCTTCTACCTGCAGCAGATCCGCGACTGGTCGGCGCTTTCCACCTCGCTCACCTTCGTGCCCTTCACCATCGTGCTGATCGCCACCGGCGCGGCCGGTAGCCGGCTCGTTTCCGGGTTCGGCGCCCGCGTGGTCGCCGTCGCTGGGCTCGCCACCTGCGCCGGGGCCTTCCTCCTTCTCGCCGGGCTCGACACCGCGACCGGCTACCTGAGCGGCCTGCTGCCCGGGATGCTGCTGCTGGCCGCCGGCTCGGCGGCGGTGTTCTCCTCCGCGGCGGTGCTCGCCGTGGTCGGGGTGCCCCAGCGGCAGAGCGGGCTGGCCGGTGGGGTGATGAACACCGCGATGGAGATCGGGCCCACAGCGGGTCTGGCGATTCTGGTGGCGGTGGCCGCCGTCCGGACCGCACACCTGGCCCAAAGCGGTGCCTCCGCGCCCGTTGCCACCGCCGCCGGTTACGGCTGGGCCTTCGGCGCCGCCGGCCTTGCCTTTCTTCTCCTGGCCGTCGTGACGGCCGGACTCGGCCACGCCTGCCGCGACCGGGGTCACTGACGGAGTATCCGTCCCCTCGCCCCCGTGAAATAGTCACAACCGAAGGAGTCATCCATGACCGAACGTTTCACTGGATCCACCGCGCTGGTCACCGGCGGGGGCAGCGGGATCGGCCGCGCTGTCGCGCTGGCCTTCGCCCGGGAGGGCGCCTTCGTGGTCGTCGCGGGCCGCAGGGCCGAACCGCTGGAGGGCACCGTGAAGCTCATCCAGGATGCCGGCGGTACCGCCTCGGCCGTCACCGCCGACGTCACCGATGCCGAGGACATGGCCCGCCTGATGGAGGAGACGGCGCGGCGGTGCGGGCGACTGGACATCGCCGTGAACAACGCCGGGACGCTGACCGCCGCCGACCCGGTGGCCGACATCGACGAGCGGGAGTGGCGGACACTGCTGGAGGTGAACGTCACGGGCGTACTTCTGGCGATGGGGGAACAGATCCGGCACATGCGGGGGCGGGGCGGCACCATCGTCAACGTCTCCTCCAACATCGGCACGCACCTGCGCATCCCCGGAATCGGGGCCTACGCCGCGTCCAAGGCGGCGGTCACCACGCTGACCAGGGCCGCGGCCCTGGAATACATCGGCGAGGGGATCCGGATCAACGCGGTCAGCCCCGGCGCCTCCGACACCCCAATGTCGCTGCTGCCCGGCGAGACCGAAGAGCAGCGCGCCGCACGGATGCGCGAGCAGGTCCCCATCGGCAGGATCGGCGCCCTGGAGGAAATCGCCCCGGCGGTGCTGTACCTGGCCTCTCCCGAGTCGGGCTTCGCGGTCGGCACCGACCTTGTGCTCGACGGCGGTGCCGCGGCGTAGCCCCCGCGGACGGGCTCCGCCCCGGCCGTCTTCTCCCGATCCGCCATTTCTGTCCCCCGGTCGTGCTAACCATGGCATCCCTGGCCGTGGCGCGGCCGGGCGGACTCGGTCCCGGTATCGGTCGTGGCCGAGCAGCCCAGCGTGTCGACCTGCCCGTAGCACCCAGCCTGACGACCACTACAAGTCCTTCTACATCGTCGAATGAAACCGGAGTCGTTGGTGAGCCAGAAAGAGATTCGCGAGCTGTTCACCCGCCCCGAGGCCCCGTGGGCCGTCGTCGCCGATGAGACACTCGCGGTTGACGAACTTCGGGAGGAGCTGTCCGTTACCAGGGGAATAGCATGGGTGGACCTGGACGGCGCCGAAATGACACGGTACGAGTCACTCATGGCCGCTTTCCAGACGAAATTCGAAATCCCCGATTACTTCGGGCACAACTGGCCGGCCCTGGACGAGACCCTTGCCGACCTGGAATGGTTCCCGGCAGAAGGCTACGTCGCCCATGTACGGAACGCTCATATGGTGCTGCAGGACCATACTGAGTACGGACTGCACGTCTTCTACAGGCTTATGGGGAGAGTCTCAGAGGAGTGGTCGGTTCCGGTGGAGGTCGGCGAGTACTGGGATCGCGGCCCCGTCCCCTTCCACTGGCTGCTGACGTGCCCCAAAGACGCGCGCCAGGGTGTCGTCGACCTCTTCCGGGAGGCGGAAGCAGAGGCCCCGCGGGTCCTCGACACATGACCCGCGCCGCGAAGACCACGCCGCTTGTCACACCCCCCGGGCAGAATCGAGACATGCTCGATCACCTTGCCATCCAGGTCGCCGACGTCGCGGCCAGCGCGCGCTTCTACGACACGGTCCTCGGGCCTCTGGGCGGTCGCCGGATCCTCGACTTCGGCGAGACCGTGGGATTCGGGAGGGCCCATCCCAGCTTCTGGATCGGCCCGCGCACCACTCCGGGCGAGGCGCGCGAGGTCCACATCGCGTTCACCGCCGCCGACCGTGCCACCGTCACAGCCTTCTACGAGGCCGCCGTGGGCATTGGCGCCGAGCCGCTGCACGCGCCTCGCACCTGGCCGGAGTACCACGACTCCTACTTCGGGGCCTTCGTACGCGACCCCGACGGCAACAACGTGGAGGCCGTCTGCCACGCGGCCGAGTAGCGCTTCGCGGACGACCGCCGGCGCGTGCCGCCCCAAGGAGTCGCCGAGAGGGGCGTCATGGGCCGCACGCGGCGCCCGACCGCATTGCCACCGGTGAGCACCCACGCCGCGGACGCCCATCCGGCGCAGCGCGTCGAAACGCCGCCGCTCCTGACCGCCCCCAGGAGACATGCCCGCGCTCGCCTCGGCCTTTGTCAACTCGTATCCGAGGGACTGAGGGCATTTCCGAGTGAACAGTGATACACCGGGAAGCATCGCTTGGCGGGGCCGTCGAGCCGGTCCGCCGGGTGGTACGCGCGCTTCTCCCCGCGCCGGTCCGACGAGCTCAACGGGGCGTGCGTTCTCCACAAGACGGTGAGCAGCGTGTGAAAGCAGGTCGGCCAGTCAGCGGGAGGCAGTCGCCATGGGCAGCTATTCGACGGTTTATCAGCGGAGTCTGTCGGCCCCTGAGGGGTTCTGGCTCGACGCGGCCGGGATGGTCGACTGGGACGAGGCCCCGACACGGGCGCTCGACGATACGCGCGTGCCCTTCTACCGGTGGTTTCCCGACGGTGTACTCAACACCTGCTTCAACGCGCTCGATCGGCACGTACGGGACGGGCACGGCGAGCAGACCGCGCTGATCTGGGACTCCGCGATGACCGGGATGGTGGCCCGGTGGACCTACCGGGAACTGCTGGAGCGCGTCGCGGTGTTCGCCGGCGCCCTCCGCGAGCAGGGCGTCGACAAGGGCGACCGCGTCGTGATCTACATGCCGATGATCCCGGAAGCGGTCATCGCGATGCTGGCCTGCGCGCGCATCGGCGCGGTGCATTCGGTGGTCTTCGGAGGCTTCGCTCCGAAGGAGCTGGCCGCGCGCATCGACGACGCCCACCCCTCGCTGATCGTCGCCGCCTCGTGCGGGCTGGAACCGAACCGGGTGGTGGAGTACAAGCCGATCGTCGACGAGGCCCTGCGGCTGAGCTCGCACCAGCCGAAGGCGGTCGTCGTGCTCCAACGGGACCGCCACCAAGCCGAGCTCGGCGCGCGCGACGTGGACTGGAACGCCGCGACGGCGCGGGCGGAACCGGCCGACTGCCTGCCGGTGCGGGCCACCGATCCGCTCTATATCCTCTACACCTCCGGAACGACCGGCCGCCCGAAGGGCGTGGTGCGCGACAACGGCGGGCACGCGGTGTCCCTGTGCTGGTCGCTGGCCAACGTCTACGGCATCGGACCGGGCGAGGTGTTCTGGACGGCCTCCGATGTCGGGTGGGTCGTGGGCCACTCCTACATCGTCTATGCGCCGCTGCTGAGCGGTGCGACCACCGTGATGTACGAGGGGAAGCCGGTGGGGACCCCGGACGCGGGGGCGTTCTGGCGAGTCGTCGCCGACCACAGGGTCAAAGCGCTGTTCACCGCGCCCACAGCGTTCCGGGCGATCAAGCGCATGGACCCGGACGCCCGGAAGCTCGCCGAACACGACACGTCCAGCCTGCAGACGCTGTTCCTGGCCGGGGAGCGCCTCGACCCCGAGACCCACAAGTGGGCCGTCGACACCCTGGGCGTTCCGGTGATCGACCACTGGTGGCAGACCGAGACCGGTTGGCCCGTCTGCGCGAACCTGCGCGGTTTGGAGCCGATGCCGGTCAAGGCGGGTTCTCCCACCGTCCCGGTTCCCGGATACGACCTGGCCGTCCTCGACACGTCGGGACGGCCGCTACCGCCGGGGCAGGACGGCGCGCTCTGCATCAGGCTCCCGCTGCCGCCGGGAACGCTACCCACCCTGTGGGGGGACGACGAGCGGTTCCGCGAGTCGTACCTGTCGCAGTATCCCGGCTACTACGCCACCGGTGACAACGGCTACATCGACAGCGACGGCTACGTCTTCGTCATGGGGCGCAACGACGATGTGATCAACGTTGCCGGCCACCGGCTGTCGACCGGCTCCATGGAGGCGGTGCTCGCCGCGCACCCGGCCGTGGCCGAGTGCGCGGTGATCGGCGTGTACGACACGCTCAAAGGCCAGGTGCCGCGCGGGTTCGTCGTGCTCAAGTCCGGTGTGGAGATCGACCGCGCCACGCTGCGCGACGAGCTGGTGGCCGCCGTGCGCGAGCAGATCGGACCCGTCGCGGCGTTCCGCGACGTCGACGTGGTCGACGGCCTGCCCAAGACGCGCTCCGGCAAGATCCTGCGCAAACCCATGCGGGAGATCGCCGATCGCGGCGATACCACGGTGCCCTCGACCATCGAGGATCCCGAGGTGCTCGACAGGCTCCGCCCCACGCTGCGCGCCGACCACCCCGGCTCCTGACGGGCCCCGCTATGGCAGGAGGCGCCCCCCGGTCGGGTTCGCCGTCGTGGGCGGCGAGCACCTCGCTCCCCGGGGAGACGGCAGCGGCCTCCCCAGCCGTGGAAGGCGGAGGAGCCGAGTCGGCCGGTGAGGTAGCGCCCCCGGCTCGGGATCCGGGACGTCGAACGCCCACCGGCCATGCCCCAGGGGCGCAGCACCCAGCGCCTCCCCTGGGATGGGATGTCGCGACGACCACTGGAACGGGAGCACGAGACTATCGGGGGCCGGGACAGCCGCAGCGGAACGGCCTCCCATGTGAACGGCGACCGGGTGTGGGTAGGACTCCGGACTCGGCCTGCCGGCGGTGATCACCGAACCGCCGGCACATCACGTTCCACCCCGACCCCCACCCCCAGCGAGGGCACCATGCGCAACGACCGGCTCCGTGAACTTCTCGCCGACCAGGGCCACCCGGTGGCCGCCGGAATCACCGAGAGCGGCCGGCGGTTCCCCGACGGATCGCGCTACCGCGTCGAGATTCCCAGTTGCGAGGGGCCCGCTGTGTTCGAGGCCGTACTGGAGGAGGCCGCGCAGCGGGACGTCACCATCGACCGGGTCTCGCAGGGCAGCGGCGTCATGATGCTCAGCAACGCGGAGATCCGGCACATGGCGAAGCTCGGGGACGCGAACGACGTCGAGGTGAACCTGTTCCTCGGTCCGCGCGCGGGATGGGACACCGGCGGGCAGGCCAAGGTGACCGCCGCGGTCGCCGGAAGCGCGCGCGGCAACGCGGCCGTCGCCGCCAGTGTCAACGACGCGCTGCGCGCCTGCGACCTCGGTATCCGCAGCCTCCTGGTCGGGGACCTCGGCACCCTCGCCGTGCTCGGCGAACTCAAGGCCGCGGGCACCCTCCCGGCGGAGCTGGTGCTCAAGACGTCCGTGGTGATGCCGCTGACCAACGGCCCGACCGCATCGCTGTACGAGCGGCTCGGCGCGACCAGCCTGAACGTGTCCACCGACCTCGACCCGGCCACCCTCACCGAGGTCCGCTACGCCACCCGGTCGCCGATCGACGTGTACATCGAGGTTCCCGACGACCAGGGCGGCGCCGTACGCTTCTACGACGTTCCCGACGTCATCCGCGCGGCCGCGCCGGTGCATCTGAAGTTCGGCGTGCGCAACGCGCCGAACATCTATCCCAGCGGGGCCCACCTGCGCTCGGTCGCCGTCGATCTCGGGCGGGAGCGCGTCCGCCGCGCCGCGCTCGCCCTCGAACTGCTCGCCGATCTCGACCCCGACCTCCTCGATGCCGGCGAGTCCGGACAGTAGGGCGCCGCACGGGTGAGCACCGGCCGTCGCCCGGCGGCCGGGGACGTCCCGCGCCGGCGCGGATCCTGTTCTCACCGGCCCGCCTAGAGCGACGACCGTTGACGGACAGGGAACACCGAACCTATGACGTGGACGCACCCAGGGACGGACAAAAGTGCGGACTCTCTCGGCGCGCTCGTTCCCGAGACGCCGGTCATCGCCGCGACACCGGACGGCACGTCGGGAGCCGCCCCCTTGGACGGCCTGACGTTCGTCGTGAAAGACGTGCTCGACGTGGCCGGTACGGTCACCGGCGCGGGAAACCCCGACTGGGCGGCCTCGCACGATCCCGCCCGCCGGCACGCGCGAGCGGTGGCGATGCTGCTGCGCGCGGGGGCGCGCTGCGTGGGCAAGGGGCGGTGCGCCGAACTCGCCTACAGCCTGAGCGGCGACAACGCCCATTACGGCATGCCCCGCAACCCGGCCGCCCCCGCCCACGACCCCGGCGGGTCCACCAGCGGTCCGGCGAGTGCGGTCGCGGCCGACCTGTGCGACCTCGGCCTGGGAACCGACACGCTCGGCTCGATCCGGGTTCCCGCCTCCTACTGCGGCCTGTACGGCTACCGTCCCACGCATGGCGCGATCCCCACCACGGGGGCGCTTCCCCTTGCGCAGCGCTTCGACACGGTCGGCCTGCTGTCCCGCGACCTCCACGTACTGCGCGGGGCCGCCGGGGTGCTGCTCGGCGCGGACGCGGCCGGCGCGGAACCGCCGCGCCGACTGCTTCTCGCCACGGAAGCGCTCGACGTCTGCGATCCCCGCGTGGCCGAGGTGGTGCGCGAGACGACCGTCCGCATTGGCCTCGCACTCGATGTGCCTTGGGAGGAGGTCGAACTGCTCCGCCACGGCGGCCCGAACCTGTCGTCCGCGCTGGATGCCTTCAGTGTGCTGCAAGGGACGCAGGTGTGGAACAACTTCAGCCGCTGGATCGAGAACATCCGGCCGGCGCTCGGTCCGGATGTCGAGGCGCGCGTCCACAGGGCGGCCCGCATCAGCCGCGAGGAGATCGAGCGGGCCGAACCCGTCGCGGACGCGGTCGCGGCGACGGTGCGGCGCCTGGGGCGGAACGAGGTGCTCGTCATCGCGGCAGCGGGTACGGTCACCCCCGCGCGCGACGCGGGCCCCGGCCCCCGCCAGGAGGCCCGTGTCGCTGCCGGACGCCTGACCTGCCTCGCCTCCCTTGCGGGCGCTCCCGCGCTCTCCCTTCCGCTCGGGCGGGTCGAGGGCCTTCCGGTAGGGGTCTGCCTCGTGGCGCGGCCCGGAAACGACCGCCTCCTCTTGGGGCCCGTCAGCGGTCCGTTCGAGTGGGAGTGAGGAGCCGACGAAGGAGATCGCTTCGCGGGGACCGGCGGGTTCGGCGATTCCCGCCCCGCTCTTCAGCGTCCGCCGGGGAGTACCGGCTTGACGTCCACGATGGGCGTGCCGTCGAAGGCTTCGAGGTCCCGTACGCACACGCGGAGCCCGTCGACGGCGCCCTGGTGTGACCGCGCCCGCCTCCCCGGTAACGAGAGCACCGCCGCCGGGGTCGCTCGTCCCCTGCCCCGGGCGGCGGCCGCAGCAGGCCGGGACCGCAGGCCGGAAGCGGCCAAGCCGGGATGCGCATCGTCCCCCGGTAGGGGGGCGTGCCCTTGTTGTGGCCGCGGATTGGGGTCCAGGGGCCCAAGACGCCCGTATTTTCCGTGTGTGAGAGTGCATGGGTTCTATAACCGGATTCTCGGCCCGCGGGGCCGGAAGGGATCGTCTGTGACCGAGCGCGAGTTACCCCGCCCGCTCAAGGCCGCCCGGTGGTGCCTCTTCCTCACCGCGGGGATCTCCCTGATCACCGGGATCGGCGGTCTGGCCGCGGCCGGCGTGAGCGGTGCGACGCTGGGGACGATGACCTGGGTGATGCTGCCCGGCATCCTCTGCCTGGCCTTCGGCCTGCGCCTGCGCAAAGGCGGCCGGGGCCTGTTCTGGTCGATCATCGCCGTCCAGGCCCTGGTCCTCCTCCTGACACTGGGCAATCTCGCCGGAGGCGACCCCCGCGCCATCACGCAATCGCTCCTGCCGGTCCTGATCCTCATATTCGTCACACGCCCGGCGGCGCGCGCCTACCTGGCCGGCTGACCGCCCCTTACCTCCCGCCCCGGAGGCGGCCCCACCATGCTGCTCAAGATCCACCACCCCGACCGCGGTGCCTCGCTCCTGGAATACGGCACGGTGATCGTGCTCGTGTGCGCGCTGCTAGGCGCGATCTATGCCTCCGGTATCACCTCCACCATCACCGACACCGTCGGCACCACGGTCGACGACCTCTATAGCCCGCAAGCCGGCGGCGGGGACCCGCCCGGCTCCGGTAGCGGGGACGGGGACGATGACATCGGCAGCCGCAGCGGCGACGACGGCGACGACGAGGAGGACGGCGGCGACAACGGCGGCGGTGCTGGGGAGGACGACGGCGGCGGCGGGGAGGACAAGAGCGTCCTGCAGCACGTCGGCGACTTCTTCACCAGCGCCGGAGGGGCCATCGTCGACGACGCCACCGGCCTCGTCGACGTCTTCACCACCAACCCCATCGACACCATCACCGACACCTGGAACGGGATCAAGGAGGACCCGCTCTCCCTGATCATCAGCAAGGAAGCCCGGGAGGACTGGAGCAACGGCGACTACGGTTCCGCGTTGGGCAACGGCGCCTGGGACATCGGCTCCTGGTTCATCCCCGGCGCCGGCTGGGCCGCCAAGGCCGGCAAACTCGGCAAGCTCGGCAAGGGCCCGGACACCCCGCGCAACGACCGGGCCGACGGAGACGGCGACCGGCGCGACGACGACGGCGACGGCCGCAGCTGCGCCCGCAGCAGCTTCCTGCCGGGCACCCCCGTCCTCATGGCCGACGGGTCCACCACCGCCATCCAGGACATCGGCATCGGCGACGATGTGTGGGCCTTGGACCCGCTCACCGGTGAAGAAGGCCCTCGCCCGGTGACCGCGCTGCCCGGCAGCACCGGTGAGAAGACCCTCGTGGACATCTCCGTCGACGGCGGCAACGGCACCACCGGCACCCTCACCGCCACCGGCGGGCACCCCTTCTGGGTTCCCGAGCACGCCGAATGGGTCGAGGCCATCGACCTGGAGCCCGGCACCTGGCTGCGCGGCTCCACCGGCGCCTGGACCCAGGTCATCGCGGCCGAGGCGCGCACCGTAGACCACCAGCAGGTCCACAACCTCACCGTCGCCGACCTGAACACCTACTACGTCGGAACCTCCGACCACGCGGCACTCGTCCACAACGAAGACCCGTGCGGCAGCATGCCCGGCGGCAACCTGACCGAGAACGAAAAGCTCGGTGGGCATGTCATAGACCGCCACGTCGGCAAGGACGACAAGTGGCTCCGTGAGCGGGCCCAGAACGACTCATCCGCCGGAGGACGCGCATCCAGTTTCCACGACAAGGCGACCGCGGAACGCCTGATCGGAGACGCGCTGGACACACGCAGCGATGAGGTCAAGAAGTGGATGGGCGACCAGGACGCCAGGGGCAATCTCGTCTTGAAGGACAACCCCGGCGGAGGCAACATCGGCAAGTACGCCGAGAAGGACGGAAAGATCTACACAGCCCGCCACTACGACGTCGTACTGAAGAAGAGCGATACCTCTCCGTCCGGCTTCATCGTCCTCACGGCATATCCGAAGAAGAAGAGCAGAAGCTGACGGTGTCCATGACAGAGGTGGCTCGCGCTGCCCCATTGTCGCGAACGTCTGGGGCGCACCCGAGAAGACAGGACAGCATGACCGAACCGCCCCAGGGCCTCGAACGGCTCAAGGACTACTTCCACATGGACTGGGACCTTGAATTCGCTTCACAGGAGGAGGCCATCACACGCTTCGCGCAGGACGAGCCGGCCCACGCCTCAGTGGCCGTGGCGAGTCTGACCGACATGGCGGAACGGTGGTCGGAGAAGCGGATCCGCAAAGAGCTGCGGTTCATCATCGGGTCAGAAGCCGCCGACCTCCCCCAACCGAGGTGGAAGAACGCCGCCCTAAGGCTCCGCGACAGAATCATCGCCGCGCAGGAGGCCCGCTGACGGAAGTCAGCAGGCTGACCGGCCGCTCCACACCGGTGAAGCAGCACGGACCCGCCCGCGAGTTCGGAGACTTCCTGTGCGACGTCGAGACCCTGCGCTCCGGGGCACTCCCGGAAACCGCCGTGCGGCGGATCCGCGAACTCGGGCCGTTATGTCGAGGATTGATGTCCACAGATATCCCGCATGAATGCGAACGCGCGTCCGTGTTCCTGCGCGAGAACGAACCCGACTCCGAATCCTGGTCGGACATCGTGTCCCGTACGCGCGAGGCGGTGGCCGGTAACGACGTGTGGTCGGCCGTCATCCCGACCTGGCTGGCGGACGCCGCCGCGCATGGTCCGTTCGGACGCGTGGAGGTGGTCGTCAACCCCGGCTGCGACTTCATCAGGTGTCTCACTGCCGGCGGGCCGGGCAGGGCGTTCCTGTACCTGCCATCGTTCCGGATCGAGCTGCGCGGCCGTGCGGGCGGCGCCGCGGTCGTACGGTTGCGCAGTCGTGTCGAGTGGGCGGGGCACGAACCGGTCGCGGTGATCGAGCGCGTCCACGAGATCTACCCCGATCCGGCGGCGTGGGTCCGGGCCCGGCGCACGGGAGAGGTGGCGGACGGCGACCGGCGCCTGCTGGCCTCCCTTGGTCTCGTGGACACACTGGTGAAGCAGCGGGGAGAGCGGGAAGAGTCGCTGGTCACGCTCGATCCGCGGGGAAAGCTGGAGCGCCGCGCACCGGTCGGCCGCGACGGGGGCGGCGGCCCTGTGTGGGGCGACCGCGAGCACGTCCGCCGGTTCCTGCGGCGGCACCGCGCGGAACTGGCCGCTGTAGCGGACGAGTTCGCCGGGGCGGCGCGATCGGGCACCACTGAATAGCCCCCCGCTCTTGCGTTCCGGGGCGGTAGGGCCGGGACGGATCTGCTTCGTAGCCGCGTCCGTACCCGAGCGGCGCGGGATCAGTCGTCGGCGGTGAGCCCGATGCGCAGCCGGTCCAGAGATTTCGCGATCAGCCGGGAGATGTGCATCTGGGATATGCCGCTGACGGATGCCGCTGACGGCGGCGATCCCGGACTGGGTCATATCGCCGAAGAAGCGCAGCAGCAGGATGCGCCGTTCACGCTCAGGGATGCGGGCGAGCGCGGTCTTGAGCGCTTCGCGCTCCACCACGTGCTCCAGGACGGGATCAAGGGGCCCCAGCATGCTGCCGCGGGGTGTGCGGGACAGAGAGACGGTCCCGGGATCCGGGGGGCACGAGTCGTCGGCCGCGCGCCCCGCTCCGGCAGTGGAGACGCCGCCCGCCCGGAGGTAGGGGGCGGGCACGAGGAGGGCCGGAGACGCCCGTCCGATACCGCTTGGCTGCGAAGGTGAGTGCCTACCCTATGTAGAAGTGACCGGGCGCCACGGCCAGGCCGACGACGATAAGGACGATTCCCCACAGCATCTGAGCCCAGAACAGGGAAAAGACGCCGGCGACGATAAGGACGATCCCAAGAATCAACAAAATGATGCCCATGGCTCCCCACCGCCCTTGGGGTCAGCGCAGAAAACATCGGCGAATGCGCAGTTCATCGCGCCAGGCGGCGGTTAGGCGGTCTGCCGTCCGCTGCTTGCGAGGTGGGCGAGTACCGCCAGGATCCGGCGGTTGACGTCGTCGGACGGAGGCAGGTCGAGCTTGCGGAAGATGCTGCCGATATGCTCGCCCACCGCGGCTTCGGAGACGAAGCGGTCCAGCAGCCCGACGAGTCCTTCACGCAGCAGCACACCGCCCTCGGCGAGGACTACTCGGATCGGAGGATGCTCGGATCGCGCGGAAGCCCCACTCCCAGCAGGGGCGGTCCGCCGGCCGGGCTGCGCATCACCATTGCGCCGTCCATGACCGAGACCCGGTCCGCGAGCCCGGTACCGCGCCCCGGCCGAACTCCTCGTACGCCGGTGAGTGCCTTCCGCCGGCGCCGGGGTCCGCGAACCGCGATCCCGGTTCCGGCGGCCTCACGACAGCCGGGGGTCTTTGGGGAGCAGGAAGGTCCACGCTCCCGGCATGATGTGCCAGGTGCGGCCGGTGAGGTCGTCCCTGATCTCGCCGTCGACGCTTCCGGGGGAGCGCTCGCCCGTCACCGTGACGGTCCGCACCATCCGCCGGTAGACGTCGCTCTCCATGGGGTGCGTGCCCCGGTACAGGCGCATCGCGTGCACGACGCGCGCGGTGAAACCGCGCGAGCGCGACACCACCAGGCTGATCGAACCGTTGTCGGACCGTGCGTCCGGATCCAGCACGGCGGACCCGGCGCCGACGTTGCGCCCGTTGGCGAGCCCGACCATCAGGACCTTGTGGTCGGTGTCGATCACGGTCTCACCGTCGGCCTCGACCCACAGCCGGTAGCCTCGCGCGGCCCACCCGGCGATGAGCCCGCCCACCGGGAAGCTCGCGGGGCCCAGGAGCTTCTTCCACCGGCTCGCCGCGCGGGTCGTATCGGCCCCGACACCGATGTGCAGTGCGTTGACCGTGACCTCGCCAGTGTCGTCGACCAGCAGGTCGAGCCGCCGCTCCACGCCCTCCAGGAGGGCGCCGGCGGCGTCGACCGGATCCAGCGGTATCCCCAGACCGCGCGCGAAGTCGTTCCCGGTTCCCATGGGAACGAGTCCCACGGTGCGGTCGCCGAGCCGGCCGCGCCGGTGGAGCGCGTTGGCGACGGCGTGCAGACTACCGTCGCCGCCCGCGATGACGATCGCGTCGTGGTCGCGGTCCAGCGCCGCGTCGAGGTCGGCCGGAGTGGTGCAGCGGCTCAGTTCGGCCTCCGGGCCGAGGCGTTCCATGACAGCGTCGACCCGGCCGGATTCGACGCTGCCCGCCCCAGTGTTCGTGATGACGAGGATGGCGAGTCTCCATTTCCGGTCCGCCGGAGCACGTGCGTGGGCAGGGCGTCCGCGCGGGGGAAGGAACGCGATCGTCCCGGAGAATGGTATATCGCCACCAGCCAAGAGCCGCCCGGCCGCCCGTGGCTGGTGGCGGCCGGGCGGGCTTGTGTACGGGCCGGCGACCGGACCCGTGGGGGTTACCCGGCTGATTCGGCGCCGCGCGGTCCGGCCTGCCTGGCCCGCGCCACCTCGCCCTCGATGCGGCGCCGCGCGTGCACGACCTCGGTGCCGAGTGTGATCATGCGGAACCCCTCGGCGATGCGGCGCCCGCCGCAGTCTCCGCCGTCGCAGTGCACGGCGGCGACCGGCCCGTGCCGCCCGCATGCCTCGCGGATCCGCCGCACGGCCTCTCGGTGACTGTCGTCGTCGTGCTCGTACGCCGGCTCGATCCCAAGGGCGAGCGACAGGTCAGCGGGGCCGATGTAGAGACCGTCGACCCCCGGGACGGCGGCGATCTCGTCAACGTTGCCGAGCCCTTCGACGGTCTCGACCATGAGGAAGCAGGCGACCGCCTCCAGGTCGGCCGTGCGGCGCGAGCCCACGGCGGTCGCGGCCCGGATGGGGCCGAACGAGCGCCGCCCCCTGGGCGGGTACCGGCAGGCGGCGACCGCGCGCTCCGCCTCCTCGACGTTGTTCACCAGCGGGACGATGACACCGAGCGCCCCGGCGTCGAGGATCTTGCCGATTTCAGCGGGGTCGTTCGCGGTTACCCGCGCCATCGGCATCGCCCCGGCGGCCTGGATGGCGAGGAACATGCTCATCGCGTCGCTGTACCCGATGGCGCCGTGCTGGAGGTCCACCCCCACGTATTGGACCCCTGTCCCGGCCACCTGCTCGGCCGTGATCACGCTGGGCACGGCGCAGAAGCAGCCGAGCGCCACCTCACCGGAACGCAGGTGGTCGAGTAGTGGATTGCCGGTCATGAACCGCTCCCATCGTCGGTGGGGACGACCGGGAGCCCGCGCTCCAGGCCGAGTTCCGCGGCGAGGCCGCGCAGGTCGTCGAGTACGGGCCCCGGCAGCGTGACACCGCGCCGGCGGGCCGCCCGCATGGCGCGCTCCTCGATCTCGCCGGGCAGCAGCACCTGGTCGTGTCCGGCCGCCGCCGGCAGGCCGTGGACCCGGTGGCCGAAGTCGGCGACGCGTTCCGCCAGGTCGCCGCCTGCCGCCCACTCCGCCGGGTCCAGTGCGAGGAACATGTGGCCCACGTTCTGCGGGCGGTCCCACTGCTCGTACATGTCACCGATCTGCGTTCCGGTGGCGCCGCCCAGGAGCGCGCCGCACAGCAGTTCCACCATCATCGCCAGCCCCGACCCCTTGGGTCCCGCGAACGGCACGACCGCGCCCGCCAGCGCGGCGGCGGGGTCGGTGGTGGGGCGGCCGTCCTCGTCGACGGCCCACCCCTCCGGGATGGTGCCGCCGGTCCTCGCCGCGTGGATGATCTTGCCGCGGGCGGTGGCACTGGTCGCCATGTCCAGCACGATGGACGGGCCGTCGCCGTTCGGGACCGCGAACCCGAACGGGTTCGTCCCCACCGCGCGCGTGCGGCCGCCGTGGTAGGCCATCACCGGGGGTCCGTTCGACGCGGCGATGCACACCAGCCCGGCGCCGGCGACCTGGCGCAGGAAGTAGCCAGTGTTCCGCAGTGGTTGCTGGAGTGGACGCCGGCCGCGCCGATCCCGTGCCGGCGGGCACGCTCGACCGCCGTGCGCATGCCGGCGAGCGCCGCGACGTGGCCGGGCGCGTTGCGCGCGTCCACGGTGGCGCACGGGCCGCTGCCGGAGACAGCGGGCACGGCCGCGACGTCGACCAGCCCGTGGCGCGCCCGGTCGATGTAGACGCGGGTGCGGATCGTCCCGTGGCTTGCGATGCCCCTCGCGTCGGCGTCGGAGAGCGAGTCCGCGACCAGCTCCGCGTCCGGCGAGCGGTACCCGGCGGCCTCGAACAGCGCCGCCAGGAACGAGCGCAGCCCGTCCAGCGGAACGGTGCCGGGCGCCCCGCCCATGTGGCCCCCAAGGCCGTAGGCGTCCGTCGTGGGTCCGGTCACGTGGCTGGTCCCCTTCCACGGTGCAGTAATGCGGACATGAGCTCCTCCCCGGTCCTGAGGTGGCTGATGAGTGCGTCGCGGGCGGTGTCGTAGTCGCGGTTGCGCAGCGCCTCGCACACCGCCCTGTGCTCGCGAAGGGTCTCGTCCACCCGGCCGTGCCATCCGGTGGACAGGAAATGGCGGCCGCGGTCGATCTCGCTCTCGACCACCGCGTAGAAGCGGTGCACCCGCTGGTTGCGGCTCAACGCGACGAGCTTGCGGTGGAACTCGTGGTCCACCATGAAGTAGTGCGGGTACTCGGCCACGTCGATCGTGTCGCCGAACTCGTCGAAGGACGACGCGATCTCCTCGATCTCGGTCGCCTCGATGTCCGGGTCCGCCTGCGCGTGGTCCAGCCCCAGCGGTTCCAGGGCACGGCGCAGCTCGAAGAGCTCGTGGATGTCGTGGTCGGTCATGGGCGCCACGCTCCAGCTCCCGCCCTCGTGCCCGGAGACCAGCCCCAGTGCCTGCAGCCGGCTCAGCGCCTGCCGGACGGGGGTCCGGCTCACGCCGAGCTGTTCGGCCAGATCGCGGTCGCGCACGCTCTCCCCGGGCGACAGCTCGCACCGTACGATCGCGGTGCGTATCGACTCGTAGACGCGCTCGCTCAGCGCGACCGACTCGATACGCCGAAGGCTCGCTTCCACTGTCTCCCCCCTGATTCCGTGGTCGGACCGTGTCACCGGTTGTAGGCCGGCGCCGGGCCGCGCAGGTCCCGCCAGACGTCGTCGCAGCGCTGCAGGGTGCCCACGTCCGGCGGCGGACCGTCCCAGGCGTCGAGGTTGGCGGCCAGCTGCGCCGGGCTGGACGCGCCGAGCAGGACCGCGCCGACCCGGGGCTGGGCCAGCAGCCAGCGGAACGCCAGCTCGATGAGGGACATGTCGGCGTCTGCGGCGATGCCGCGCAACCGCTCCACGGCGGCGAACTGCGCCTCGTTCCAGTAGCGGCGGCGGTACAGGCTCTTGGCGAACCGCGTGCCCTCCTCGGGATCCTGCTCGCGACGGTGCTTGCCGGTGAGGAGCCCGCCGGCCAGCGGGTTGTAGGTGATGTTGAAGAGCCCGAGGTAGGTGGAGGCGGCGAGGTACTCCTCCTCGATGCGCCGCGCCAGCAGGTTGTACATCGGCTGCGACACCGCCGGCACCGGCCACCCGTTCCGCCGGGCGAGCGCGTGCATCTCGGTGATCTGCCAGGCCGCGTAGTTGGATTGCCCGACGTGGCGGACCTTTCCCGCCTCGACCAGGCCGGCCAGCGCCTCGTGGGTCTCCTCCATGGGGGTGTCCCAGTCGGGCATGTGCAGGTAGTAGATGTCGATGTGGTCCCGTCCGAGGCGGCGCAGGCTCGCGTCGGCCGCCTTCCGGACGGCGTCCGCCGAGAGGCCCCGGAAGTCCGGCCCGTCGGTGATCTGGTTGCCCACCTTCGTCGACACGATGACGTCGTCGCCGCGCCGCCGCAGGACCCGCCCCAGGATCTCCTCCGAGGCGCCCTTGTTGTAGCTGTTGGCGGTGTCGAAGGTGGTGATGCCGGCCTCAAGGCACTGCCCCACCATGCGGTCGGCGTCGTCCTCCTCGACCTGTGAGCCGAACGTCATCGTTCCGAAGACGGCCCGGCTGATGGTCAGGTCGGTGCCGGGAACCGTGCGCGGTTGCTCACCGAGTCTCATCTCGCTCATCCCTTCGTATCGGCCTCGGAGGAGGTTCCGGGCGTGCTTTGTGCGGTACCTTCCCCCGGACGTCCCGCGTTCCGGCGGCCGGCCGCCAGCGACCGGAGCAGCGGCAGACCGAGGGCCAGCACCGTGAGTGCGGTCAGGACCAGGGAGATCGGCTGGGAGAGCAGCGTCGTGAGGAACGCGATCGTGTCGCCGTCCTCCAGTTGCAGGCTCCGCCGCAGGTTCGTCTCCAGCATCGGTCCGAGGATCAGGGCGAGCACGAACGGCGCCTTGGGTACCCCGAGCCGGGCGAACCCGAACCCGACGACCGCGAAGAACAGCATCACGTAGACGTCGAACACGCTGTTGTTCAGCGCGTACGTCCCGATCACGCACAGGGCGACGATAACGGGGAGCAGTACACCGCGCGGCAGGCGCAGGACATGCGCCAGGTACCGCGCTCCGAGCAGGCCGAAGACCAGCAGGAACAGGTTGGCCACCAGCAGGCTGAGGAAGATCGCGGAGACGAGCCCGCTGTCGCTCTCGAACATCGCCGGTCCCGGCTGCACCCCCTGCACCACCAGCGCGCCGATGAGTATCGCCGTGACAGCGTCGCCCGGGATTCCCAGCGACAGCATGGTGACCATGGCACCGCCGGTACACGCGTTGTTCGCGGAGTCGGAGGCGGCGACCCCCTCCAGGGAGCCCTTCCCCATGCGCTCGGGTTCCCTCGACAGGCGCTTCTGGGTGCCGTACGCGACGACGCTGGCGATGGTCGCACCGGCGCCGGGGACCGCGCCGGTGAACACACCCACAACGGAGGAGCGCGCGACGACCCCCTTGAGTCCCCAGAAGGAGCGGAACGCGTCTGTGACCCGGTCCACCACCTGGGGCCGTGCGGTACCCCGGTATCCGCGGCGGTACACCTGCTCGAAGACCTCGGCGAGCCCGAAGATGCCGACGACGACCGCGATCAGCTCCAGCCCGTTCAGCAGCTCGGGCTGCTCGAAGGTGAGGCGCGGCTGACCGGAGAGCAGGTCGCGACCGACGCTACCGGCGAGGAGCCCCAGTGCGGCCGCCGCCACGCCCTTCGACACGGAGGAACCCGTGACGGCGGCGATGACGGCCAGGCCGAGCATGGTGACCGCGAAGTACTCCACCGACCCGAAGCTGCCCGCGATACCGGCCACCACGGGGCTGGCGGTCACCAGGACCCCGACGCTGATCACACCGCCGACGAAGCTGGAGAGCACCCCCACCCCGATCGCCAGCCCGCCCTTGCCCCGCCGGCTCAGGGGGTAGCCGTCGAGCGAGGTCATGATGTCGCCGGGCGTTCCCGGGATGTTGATCAGGACCGCCGGCACCGTCCCGCCGTAGAGGGCGCCGAGCCAGATCCCGCTGAGGCACGCGATGGCGGCGGCCGGCTCCATGGTGAAGGTCAGCGGAACCAGGACCGCGACCCCCATGTTCGCGGTCAGGCCCGGCATGGCGCCGACGAGCATGCCGAACAGCACCGAGACCGCGATCATGGCGAGCGTGGCCGGCTGCAGAACGAAATCCACGCCCTGCGTGTAGAGGCCCACCCCGCCGAACGAGGCCACCAGGGGGGACAGGGCAGCGGTCGTCATCGCCCTCCCCCCGTCACAGCGCCCACGTGATCGGCAGTCGAACGCCGAGCAGGTGCACGAACCCGAACCAGATGGCGACCGCGCAGGCGACCGCCGCGAGAACCGCCGGCGCCGCGCGCCCGAAGGTCGGCCGACCGCCCAGCGCGATCCCCATGACCGCGAGGAACAGCGAGGTGGCGGTCAGGTAGCCCACCTCGAAGGCCCCCCAGATGTAGACCACTACGCCGGTCGCGACCAGGGCGACGGCCGCGATGGATGACCAGTCGCGCCGGGGCGTTTCCGCGCTTCCCGCCCCACCGGTGCCGCCGCGCGCCCGGACGGCCCCCACCAGCAGTCGCGCCCCGATGCTGAGCGCGCACAGCCACAGCAGGCAGGCCACCACCAGCGGCAGCACCGCCGGGTCGCGCGCCGGGTCGGTGGCGGTCGGGTACCCGCTGGCCTCGACCCAGATCCAGCCGCCGATGCCGGCGCAGCCCGCCGCCACGACGGCGTCCCGCAACGGCGCCGCGCCGCCGCGCTCGCCGTCCGGTTCCGCGTCCATACTCAGCGCTCGGGTTCCGAGACGACGACGTCGGTGTCGGCGAAGAGCTCCGGGAAGAGCGCGTCCTCCCCCTCCATCAGAGCGCGCATCTCCTCCGTGCCCTCCCAGGTCGGGTCGAACCCGGCGTCCTCCATGGCCTCGACCGTCGCCTCCGAGGTGACGGCCTCCTCCACCCGGGACCCCAGCTCGGCGCGCACGTCCTCGGGCGTCTCGGAGCTGACCACGAAGCCGCGCCAGACCACGTACTCGACGTCGTCGACGCCCGCCTCGGCGAACGTCGGCACGTCCGGGAAGAGACCCACCCGCTCGGAGTCCATGACGCCGAGCATGCGCAGGCTGTCGTTCTCGATGAAGGGGGCGGTCTCCGGGGCGCCGATCGTTGTGGCGTCGACCTCGCCGGAGGCCACCGCCTGCCCGGCGTCGCTGCCGCCCTCGTAGGGGATGAACTCGAACTCCACGTCGGCCGCCTGCTCAAGGACGACTCCCGCCGCGTGCCAGACCCCGCCCTCGCCGGACGTCCCGATCGTGATGTCGCCCGGGTTGTCGCGGGCCTCGACCAGGAGGTCCTCGACCGATTCGTAAGGGGAGTCGGCGGCGACGCTCAGCGCCGAGACGTCGCGGTGCGTCACGCCGATCGGCTCCAGGTCGTGCAGCGGGTCCAGCTCCGGTGTCCCGGTGTAGGGCAGCGAGGAGATCGTCCGCGAGACGATCATCATCCGGTTGCCGTCCGCCGGCTCACTGAGCATCTGCTCGGCCGCGACGGCGCCGCCGGCGCCGTCCTGGTTGACGGGTACGACATCGTTGCCGATCGCCTCGGCGATCTGCGGCTGCATCGCCCGGGCGGCGATGTCGAAACCACCGCCGGGCGGATTCGGGATGTAGAGGGTCAGCTCCTCCGGCCAGTCCCCGGTGGGAGCCTCGGCCTCAGCGGGGCCGCCCGACCCGTCCGCGCACGCCGTCGCCAGCAGCACTATCACCGCGCCGCCCGCCGGCCAGCTCGCCTTTCCCATCGCTCCCGTCCCTTCCTCGGCTTCGGACACCGCTCGACCGCGGGGCCGTCCGACCACGTGCGTCGCCGAAACAGGGCCACTAGAGGGGGATGTGACGCACAAAACGGTCCACCGTGGTTCCTGTCACATATTCATAATCCATGATCCGTGATTTTGTCTACAAAATACTGAGGGTCATCGGATGAGTGCGCTACGAGCAGCGCCGCGATCCAACGCCGAACCACACCACCAGCGGAAACGGGGCAGGCCGGAGGCGGCCGCCGCCTCCCGTCCAAGGAGACCGCACATTCTTCATCTGGTGCAGATTTGCATAGGATGCAAAAATTGTGCCGAAGGCGTGCAGGAGGGGACGGGGCCAGCATGGGACTGCGGGAGCGGAAGAAACGCGCGACCCGGCGCGCCCTGGAACGCGAAGCCGTCCGCCTCGTCCTCGAACGCGGAATGGACAACGTCACGGTCGACGACATCGCCGCGGCCGCGGACGTGTCGACCCGCACGTTCTTCAACTACTTCGCCTCCAAGGACGACGCCCTCATCGGCGGCGGGCCGCCGCGGCCGACCCCGGAGGCCCGGGAGCGATTCATCAGCGGCGGCCCTACCGGCGACCTGATGGCGGACCTGAAGGACTACCTCGCCTCGATCACCGAGGGCGACCGCGACGACCTTCGGGAGATCATGTCCAAGGTCCGGCTGCGCGAGCGCCTGGTAGAGCAGGAGCCCCAGCTCATGCCGCACGTCATGGCCAACTTCGCCGCCATGGAACGTGACATGGTGGCCGACGTGGCCGACCGCCTCAGGGCCCGGCCCGAGGACGTGCGGCCCCGCCTCGTCGCGGCGCTGGCAGCGGCGCTGATGCGGTTCAGCGTGCGCAGGATCGAGGATGTCGACGACGACACCGAGATCGACCTGCGCAGGCTGCTCGACGAAACCTTCGACCTCCTCCGCACGACGTTCACCGAGCCCGGCGGGGGCTGACACCGGCAACCGAACCGCCCACCACGAGCGCGCGGCCCGTATCCGCGGCGCCCGCCACCACCATGGGGAAGCGAGCACCATCCGATGAGCACCAGCGAGTCTGACGAGCGGTTAGCCGGCGCGAGCGCGCCGCCCCCCGCAGGTCCCCTGCCGAAACGCACGATCAGGTGGATCTTCCTCAGCGTCATGCTGACCATGCTCCTGGGCGCGCTGGACCAGACCATCGTCGCGACGGCGCTGCCCACGATCGTGGGCGAGCTCAACGGGCTGGAGCACCTGTCGTGGGTGGTGACCGCCTACATGCTGGCGGCGACGGTCGGGATGCCCATCTACGGGAAGGCCGGCGACCTCTTCGGACGCAAGAGCGTCTTCCTGTTCGCCATCATCGTGTTCCTGGCCGGATCGGTGCTGTGCGGCATCGCGCAGAACATCACCCAGCTCATCCTGTTCCGCGCGCTCCAGGGGGCCGGCGGCGGCGGGCTAATGATCGGCGCGCAGGCGATCATCGCCGACGTGGTTCCGGCGCGCGAACGGGGCCGGTACATGGGCGCGATGGGTGCGGTGTTCGGCGTCGCGTCGGTCGCCGGTCCCCTCATCGGCGGGTTCTTCACCGACCACCTGGACTGGCGCTGGATCTTCTACATCAACATCCCCCTCGGTGTGGCGGCCGTGGCGGTGGCCGCGGTGGTACTGGCGCTGCCCAAGCCGGGTGGGGCCAAGCCTAGGCTCGACTACGCGGGGACGCTGCTGCTGGCCGCCGCGAGCACGTGCGTCGTGCTGTTCACGAGCTGGGGCGGAAGCGAGTACGCCTGGGGCAGCCCGGTGATCATCGGCCTCGGTGCGGGCACGGTGGTCGCCGCGGTGCTGTTCGTGCGGGTCGAGCGGCGCGCGAGCGAGCCGATCATCCCGTTGACCCTGTTCCGCGACCGCAACTTCGTGCTGACGTCCCTCATCGGGATCTCCGTGAGTATCGCGATGTTCTCCACGGTGGCCTACCTGCCACATTCCTGCAGATGGTGAACGGCGCCAGCGCCACGGAGTCCGGGCTGCTGATGCTGCCGATCGTGGGCGGGATGCTGACCTCGTCGATCACGACGGGGCGGATCATCTCCGCGACCGGCCGCTACAAGATGTGGCCGACCCTCGGGGCCTCGGTCGCCGCCGTCGGGCTCGTGCTGCTGTCCTGGATGGACGCCGGCACCTCCTACGCCTACAACGCCGCGGCCATGCTGGTGCTCGGGCTGGGGGTCGGCATGGTGATGCAGAACCTGGTACTGATCGTCCAGAACTCCGCGCCGCGGCACGTGCTGGGGGCCGCGACCTCCGGGATCAACTACTTCCGGCAGATCGGCGCCTCGTTCGGTGTCGCGGTGTTCGGATCGGTCTTCATCGGCCGACTGAACGACCAACTGGCGGCCACCCCGGCGGGGGTCCCCGAAGGGGTCGATGTGCGGGGCGGCGAGGCCGGCATCAGCTCGCTCACCCCGGAGATGCTGCGGTCACTGCCCGAACCGGTGCGCGAGTTCATCGTGCGCGCGTTCGCCGACGCCCTCCCCCCGGTCTTCCTCTTCGGTGTTCCGATCGTGCTGGTCGGCGTGCTGCTCAGCTTCTTCATCGTGGAGAAGCCCCTGGCCACCACGATCGGCGAGGCCGAGCGCGACCCCGGCGCGGAGCCCGCGGACACCACCGGAAAGGCGCCCGCCGAGTAGGGTCACAGCCAGTCGCGCCGGCGGAAGGAAAGGTAGATCGCGAGGGCCGCGCCCATCACGAGGACGTTGGCGAGCACCGCCCCCCACAGTTCGTGCCGCCCCGGAAGTTCCACGTTCATCCCGTACCAGCTCGTGATCAGTGCGGGTATGGCGATCACCGCGGCCCACCCGGTGAGCTTCTTCATGGTGACGTTGAGGCGGTTCTGCTGCAGGTTGATGTTGGTGCCCAGCACCGAGACCAGCATCTCGCGAAGGGAGTCGATGAGGCCGAGCAGGTGGTCGAGCTGCCGGACGAGCCCGTGGACGTGCTGGCCGGGCCGTCCCTTCGTGCGCGTGTCGGCCTGGCGCAGCTCGTCCAAGGCCTCGCGCAGCGGCAGCACCGCGCGGCGCAGCAGCGCGAGGCGGCGGCGCAGCAGGTGGGTGTCGCGCTGGACCCGGGCGATCACGGCCGGCGCGTTCTCGAACAGCAGCTCCTCGACCTCGCTGATCCCCTCGTCGATGTCGAGGACCGTCTCCTGGTACCCGGTGATCAGCCGCTCCACCACGTGGCGTACCAGTGCGGCGGTGCCGTCGCGGGCGACAGCGGCATGGTCCAGGTCATCGGCCAGCACGCTCCCGATGTCGAGGGCGGGCTTCTCGCTGAAGGTCACCATGGCGTCGGGGGAGACCAGCATGACCAGCCGGGTGAACTCCGCACCGTCCGCGCTGGGGCGGACGGCCTGCGCGGGCAGCGCGTAGCGCCCGTCGGACCGCCAGAGCCGGCCGCGCCGGCCGGGGGTCATGATCGCCTCGATCCGGGCGCGGGGGATGCCGCACAGGGCGGCGGCGCTGTCCAGGTCGGCCGGCGACCCGGGATCGCCGGCGGCCCACACCACGGTCCGCGGCCCGCCCAGCTCCGGCAGCCGGCTCGGGTCGACGTCCGCACCGGTGGTCTCGCCATCGCGGAAGAGCAGGCCGTGCAGCATGATCTCAGCCTAGGGAACGCAGGGCCCCAGGACACGGCGCCCGCCCCGAATCCCTCGGTATCCGGCACGAGCCCACGCGGCGCCAACCACCGCGCACGAGAACGGCCGAGCCGGAGCGCGGGAAAGCGGGCCCCATTCCCGAGCGGCGGTATACCCATGCCACTCGGCGCCGAATCGTCAGGTGGGGGGACGCGAAGGCCGGTGGGTCGAACAGATCGGGACGGGCACGCCGCAGCAGCGACTCCAGCTTGCGCAGTGCCTCCGGGTCGGTGAGGCTGATGACAATTCGCGGGAGGGACGCCACCCGGCTCCATTTCACCTCCCCCGCGAGAACCGGCCTGGCCCAGCGCGGCAGGCGCAGACCGTGGTCGACACGATGGAGGAACAACTCCAGGACGGGATCCGCGGACTCCGAGCCCGGGTACTTCGCGACCCGGGTGGGGGCGATGTGGTGGACGTCCCGCCAGGGGATCTCGGCGGCGCGGCCGCGGTGCCACCACATCGGCCGCTGCGTGATGCTGATGCCGTGCCCGGTGACATCAACGCCCTGCCGTGTCCAGAACCAGGGGACGACAGCCAGCATCACCGCCGAGCCGCACAGCACAACGACCTATGTGCTCGCGGCGCTACCCGCCGCGGCCAGAAAGTACCCGGAGGACATCTTGGCCACCAGCACCTACCAGTGGAAGAGCGAGTTCGCCCGCACCTACGCCGCCAAGGGCATGGCCCAGGGCAAAGCCGAGGACATCCTCACCGTTCTGGAGGCCCGCGGTCTCGATGTCCCGGAAGGCATTCACCAGCGTGTCACCGAATGCGCCGACCTCGACCAGCTCAACGCCTGGCTGCGCCGGGCCGCCACCGTGGAACGTGCCGAGGACCTGCTCCCCTGACCCCGCTTCCGGCCGCGTTCCCCTTCGTTCGCGCCCTGTTCATACGCGGCCTCGGCGGGAAGCCGTCGGCGGCCGCCCCGGGAATTCTGCGGCGTTTTCCCGGGACCGCGGTCCCGGCGACGAGAACCTCCGGGTCACCAGGGGCTCACAATCGGCCCTCTCCCCGTGGGCACAAAGCTGTGATAGGCAAGGACAAATGCGATCGACACCACCACCACGAGAAGAGCAAGGACCACGGTCGCCATCAGTACGATCGCACCGATACGGGCTACGCGGGACCAGTCGTATTTCATATACCCCTCTTCGGAGCCGGTACCCTAGGGGGCGATGAACCTTGTGTTGCCGGCGGCACCACGGAGAAACCACCAGTGGGTCCGGCGGCGGACGCACCTCCTCCCTCGCTCCGCGATACGCGCAGCTCACTCCATCGGTTCAGGAGCGTCTGCACCCGAATAAAGGCACCGGGATTTTTCGGGGAACGCGGTATAACTAATTGCGGGACGGTTCGTTGAGCCGACATGGGGATCTCGTTGACAGATCCTACTACTCCGGTCACCGCTCCCGATCTCGGCCACCCCTGATACGGCATTCCAGGAGCCCGTATCGGCCGAAACCGATCCGTGTCCGCGCCATTGCCCACAGCAGCGGGAAAGTCCCCGGAGATCCGAGGGCACGGCGCCCCGGAGAGCATTTTTCCGGTTGACACTTCTGTATCGATGTTCGGGATGGGGACGGATGATCTGGTGATCCCACTTCGTCCGATCGGTGGTCGCAGGTCTCCCGCCGAGAGCGTTCCTCCGCGCGCTTCGGAGGAACGCTTTCCCCGAGAAGCGCCGCCACGGGTCAGGGGCCGCGCGGGCACCTGAGCACGCGACCCCGGGGGCGTCCGCGGCAAGCGCGGACGCCACACCGGTTCCACTCAGATACTTGACTCACTCCAGAAAAGCTAATGGGGTGGAGGTATGCCCCATGGCGACGCGCCGGCGCGCACGCATCTGCGCCAGGCGGGACTGCGGGTAACCGGGCCCCGCGTGGCGGTGCTGGAGTGGCTCTCAGAACACCCGCACGCCACGGTCGAGGAGATCGGCCGGGGAGTGCGGGAACGCGTCGGGTCGGTGTCCACCCAGGCGGTCTACGACGTGCTCGGCGCATGCGTCAGGGCGGGGCTGGTGCGGCGGACCGAGCCGGCCGGCCATCCCGCCCGTTACGAACGCCGCACCGGTGACAACCACCACCACCTGGTGTGCCGGATCTGCGGCCGTATTGAGGACGTCGACTGCGCCACGGGCACCCGGCTTTGCCTGACCCCCTCCGACGAGCGGGGACACGAACTTGACGAGGCCGAGGTCGTGTTTTGGGGCGTATGCCCGGATTGTTCGAGTAGGCGATAACGGACGCGAGGCGGCCGGTTCCCGGCCCTCCCGTCCAGAGGAGGCAATGGCGTTGACGGAAGCGCACCCGGCACCAACGACGACGGACGCGGGTATCCCGGTCTCGAGCGACGAGCACTCGCTCACCGTCGGCCCGGACGGGCCGATCCTTCTGCAGGACAACTACCTCATCGAGCAGATGGCGCAGTTCAACCGGGAACGTATCCCGGAGCGCCAGCCGCACGCCAAAGGCGGCGGTGCGTTCGGCAGGTTCACCGTCACGGACGACGTCAGCGCCTACACCAAGGCCGCCGTGTTCCAGCCGAACACCGAGACCGAGATCGCGATCCGGTTCTCCTCCGTCGCCGGCGAGCGGGGCAGCCCCGATACATGGCGCGATCCGCGCGGCTTCGCGGTGAAGTTCTACACCAGCGAAGGCAACTACGACATGGTCGGCAACAACACGCCGGTGTTCTTCGTGCGCGACCCGATGAAGTTCCAGCACTTCATCCGCTCGCAGAAGCGCCGCGCGGACAACAACCTGCGCGACAACGACATGCAGTGGGACTTCTGGAC
This sequence comes from Allosalinactinospora lopnorensis, assembly GCF_000981225.1. GTDB lineage: Bacteria > Actinomycetota > Actinomycetes > Streptosporangiales > Streptosporangiaceae > Allosalinactinospora > Allosalinactinospora lopnorensis. Next base: position 33,496 of record NZ_LAJC01000020.1, on the reverse strand, counting down.
GCTCTCTCCGGAGTCGGCCCACCAGGTCACGTGGCTGATGGGCGACCGGGGGATCCCGAGGACCTGGCGGCACATGAACGGCTACTCCAGCCACACCTACATGTGGGTCAACGCCGCGGGCGAGAAGTTCTGGGTGAAGTACCACTTCAAGACCGACCAGGGCATTGACTTCCTCCCCCAGGAGGAGGCCGACCAGACCGCCGGCGAGGACAGCGACTTCCACACGCGTGACCTGTACCGGGCGATCGAGCAGGGCGACCACCCGAGCTGGACCCTCTATGTCCAGATCATGCCGTTCGCCGACGCCGAGACCTACCGGTTCAACCCGTTCGACCTCACCAAGGTGTGGCCGCACGGCGACTACCCGCTGCACAGGGTGGGCCGGTTGACGCTGGACCGCAACCCGGCCGACTACCACACCGAGATCGAGCAGGCCGCCTTCGAGCCGAACAACCTCGTGCCCGGTATCGGCCCCAGTCCGGACAAGATGCTGCTCGCCCGGTTGTTCTCCTACGCCGACGCGCACCGCGCCCGCTTGGGGGTCAACTACAAGCAGATCCCGGTCAACGCGGCGCAGGCTCCGGTCCACAGCTACAGCAAGGACGGTGCCATGCGGGTCACCAACGTCTCGGACCCGGTCTACGCGCCGAACAGCAAGGGCGGCCCCAGCGCCGACACCGCCCGCTTCGGCGAGCCCGCCGGCTGGCACACCAGCGGGCAGATGGTGCACGCCGCCTACACTCCGCGCCGGGACGACGGCGACTTCGTCCAGGCGGGCACCCTCGTACGCGAGGTGATGGACGACGCCGCCCGGGACCGGCTGGTGGCCAACGTGGCCGGCCACCTTTCGAACGGGGTCACCGAGCCGGTGCTGCGGCGCGCGTTCGAGTACTGGCGGAACATCGACCAGGAGACCGGCGACCGGATCGAGAAGTCCGTCAAGAGCAACGACTGACCGACCAATAGCCCGTGCACGGCGCCTCGTGCGGGGGCTTCGCCATGTCCGTGGGCGGTGGCCGACCGCGGGGCGTTCCGCGGTCGGCCACCGCCCACGGACCAGCCGGGCCGGTCAGGGGGCGTCGACGAGGACCCTGTCGTCAGCGGGTTCCTCGCCGGCGACGCCGTTGCCGTAGTTCGCCTCCGCCTGAGCCTGCTCGGCCTCGTTCGGGGTCGGGTTCGTGCAGTCCACCCCGCCCGTGGAGCCGGACATCAGCGACGAACACGGCCCGGGCTTGTCGTCGGGCAGGCCGAGGCTGTGGCCCAGCTCGTGGGAGGCGATGCGAACGGTGTCGTACCCCTCGTCCACCGCCTGGCGCCCGAACTCGATCCTGGCCTGACCGCCCGGGCGTACCGGACCGAGTGTCGCCTGCGGCCATCCGTCAGTGGCCACGATCCGGATCTCGGCGTCCTGCCCCTGGTCGGCCCTCTCCAAGGTGACGTTCTCCACGTTGTCGTTCCACTCTTGGGCGCCCGCAGCGATCTCGCCCTGGAACTCCGCGGCCTCGCTATCGTCGTAGTACAGGGTGACCTGCTGCACCTCTTCCGTTTCCGCGTGCGGCGCGGGGGCGGCGGCCGCGGCTGCCGTCCCGTCTGCCAGTGACAGCGTCACGCCGGCGATACCGATCAGGGCAGTCGTCATTGCAGGTCGCAGCATGTGTCTCCTTCGGGGGGTCGAAACGAGCATTCACTGCGCACGCCCCGGGTCAGGGCGCGTCGAGTGTACGTATGACGACTAATCGTCACAAGAGCCCTAAAACGGGATACCGGTGACTCACTCCCCTGTTCTGCGCAATTACCGCGAAAAGCCGCCGCTCGCTGAGGACCGCCGGCATCACGGGGCGAATGCCGGCCTCACCGCTGCCGCGTGTCCGGCTTCGGCGGCGCGGCCCGGTCAGTCCAGGTCGTCCTGGCTCAGCGGGTGGGCGGGGGTCTCGCCGTCCTCCAGAATCGGATCGCCGCGCGGCGGGATGTCGTGGGCGCGCTCGGGATCGACGCGGCGCATCGAGCCGTCCGCTGTGGTCTGCGCGATGGCCGGCATCGCGGCGCAGGCCGGGGCCAGGGATACGCATGTGGCGGGAAAGAAGCGGCGTCGAAAAGCCATCCGAAAAAACCGACACACCGCACATAACCGGCCAATTGCGCGTGCCGCCATATTTCTATTGCCCCGGCCCGCGCCTCCGCGAGAAAAGCGCGGCACTCGACGCAGTCGGGATCACCAGCGCTTTCACTCCCCCTTTCAGCACCGTGTCAAGCTGCTCGCGCAGAATGTCTCGCGTACCTATCACCTTGCGCACAACAACCCCAGCCGTCTGCAGCGGTCGGGGGAACAAGGCGAGCTGGCATTCCCGAATCTCTACCGCCCGCCGTTCCACCTTCTCGTAGTCCCGCCACTCTGCGGGGAGAGCACTCCGCCTGTGGCGAGCGCCTCGTCGACGACGACCGCATGCTCGCGCCTTGGCCTGCGTGTTCCGCGTTCGGAGGATCTGCTGCGCCGCTACTGCCGCACCCTGCTGGAGGCCCTCGCCGATGACCACGGCACCACCCGCAGCGACGTGCTGGGCACCCGCTACGCCGAACTCCGCTGGCGCGGCGTCTCCTTCCAACCGCGCACCGGACCACCCCCGGCAGTCCCGCACTGAACCGACTTCCACAGCGACCTCGACGTTGAGCACGGAAAGCGCCGCCCGCCAAAGGCGTGGTCCATCACCGAGCGTGTACTCCCACGTTCCCAAGGCGGCCGAGAAACGCTGGAGCACCGTCTACGGTCGAGTAGGTTGAAAGGGCCGACGCTAGGGCGTTGCGCAGGATTCATCCCTTGAGTCGATCGGTACTACTGCTTCAACACAGAGGGAACCATGGATCGGGAACATGAGCTGGCGCACAGATTCGCCGAGGTCGCCAAGCAGCTGTCGGCCGACCGTATGACCGCCGGGCTGCAGCAGGCGGTGGACCTGGCAACCCAGATGATCCCGGGATGCGACTATGCCGGCATTACGATCTCCCAGCCCGGCAGCAAGGTCTTCACCCCGGCGTCCACCGGCAGAGCCACCGTCGAGGTCGACCAGCTCCAGTACGACATCGGTGAGGGCCCGTGCCTGGACATCGCGACCAGCGATGTGGGGTGGGTGCAGAGCGACGACGTCGGAACGGACCCGCGCTGGCCACGCTTCGGCGCGAGCGCCCAGAAGCTGGGCATCAGCAGCGTGCTCTCATACGGCCTGGAGAGTCCGCGAGGCATGCTGGGAGTGCTCAACCTCTACTCGCAGAAGCGGGAGGCCTTCGACGCCTCCACCCGCGACATCGCATCCATCTACGCCGCTCACGCCGGAGCGGCGCTGTCCGCGCAGCGGATGCAGGAGTCGTTACGCGCGGCCATGGACTCACGCGAGAGCATCGGCATCGCGATAGGGATACTGGTGGAGCGCCACAAGGTCACGGCTTCCCATGCCTTCGACATGCTCACCCAGGTATCTCAGGACACCAACACCAAACTGCGCGAGCTCGCTGAACGGGTAGCCGCCACGGGACAGGAGCCCGGCGTGCAATAGCCGCCCGCTCAGCGCCCGTTTCGCATGTGAGGGGGACAGCCGCGGTCCGTCCCCTCCACACTGGCCCGTGGGCTGTTGATTTCAACACACGAGTTGGGTCCCCACTGCCCACCAGATCCCAGGAGATTCGGCCCGCCCCCGAATATCACCGATGGCTACCACTCCGCTGCGTGACCGGCACGGTCGGGCCCGCAGTGCGCTGTCCTCCACCCGTGCCGATCTCGAAGGAGCACGTGATGGCGTCGGCACGGCCGGGCCCGCCTCAGCGTGCCCGGCCGTAAAGGGATCCGGCCGCTTACCGGCTACGGAGCAGGGGTGAGCTCCGCCATCCGCGACCACCCGTTTCCGGGGGCCTCGACGTTGATGATCTCCGGCGTCTCCGCGATCACGTTGGGCATCCAGGCCATGGCGGCCTTGAAGTGGTCGGAGTTCACGTGCGTCTCGCCGGCTTCGCCCGACTCGAACGCCTCCACCAGGACGAACTGGTTGGGCGTGTCGACGCTCCTGGACCATTCGAAGAAGAGGTTGCCCGGCTCCTCCCGGCTGGCCCGGGTGAAGTCCTCGACGAGGGAGGGCCACTCCTCGGCCCGCTCCGGACGGATGGTGAACTTGACCACGATGAGGATCACGCGTCGCCTCCCTGGGCTCAGGTTTCTTTCGTGCCGCGGCTCCCGACGGCGGTCGTCGTGCCGCCGCCGGCATCGGCCGGCTCGCCCGATCTCCATCCACCGCGCCGGAGCGCGCCGCCCAGGTTATTCGCTACTGCTCGTTCCGATCGCCGGCGTCCCGCGGTTCGTCGGCGTTCTCAATGGTCGCGGCGTCGTCCTCCAGGCGGAATGTGTCCCACATCGCCAAGGCGTTCTGGAAGTCGTGCGCGGTGAACGGGTCGAACATCGTCACCGTCTCCTCATACTCGAACTGTCGTGCTCTTCTGCTGCGGTCCGGTGGTCGGCGTCCGCGGTACGGATGTCCGCCGGCGGACGTGTGGCGCCGATCCACTCGCTGGCGACCGCCGCCGCCCTGAGGCGCGCTCCGTTGCACGACCGATGTGACCAGGGGTCATTGGTAGGCCCAGGCGGCGAAGGGGGTTCGGGAAAGTGTATGCGCTCGTCGGATCGCTTCGTCGAGGAGCCGCAGCGGAGTGGTCCGCCGCTCGACCAGTCCGATCGACTCGGCTTCCGCGCAGCTGAGCGTCTCGCCCGCCACGAGGATCCCCTCAGCCAGCGGGCCGGCGGCACGACCGACGCTCTCCAGGAGCCCCGGATCCAGCGACACGCTCTCGGACAAGGGCAGGGTAGCCCCAAGCACGCCCCGGCTCATCAGCCGGACATCCGCGAGGGCCGCCAGCACGAACCCGGTGTCCAGCGCGTCGCCGTTGAGCGCCGCGACAATGGGGCGAGGATGGTGCGCCGCCTTCCGCACCGCCTCCCTCTGGGCGGCGTGCAGGTCCGTGACGGAAAACGCCTCTTCGCCCGATGCGCGTTCCGCGCCGGCGTCGGCGCCGACGGCGAATGTGGACCGGTAACCGGTCACGACTACGGCGTGTGTCCCCCCGATGAAATCGAGGGCGGCCGCGAGGCACCGCAGCATGGGGACGTCAAGGGCGTTCGCCTCGTCATGCCGCATGTGGATGACAGCCGCCCCGCCGCGGCACTCGATGTCGAGCATGAGGTCCCACCCTTCCTGCCGGGCTGATTCCGCGCCCTGCCCGGCGGCCCCGGACCGCCGGGCAGCACGTGGACAGGGAAACCTCCCTCGGCGGCAAGTGAGGTCTCACTTTGAGACATGCGGAGGCTGACCAGGGACATCGATGCCATAGTCGCGGATCTTGCGGTAGATCGTGGCACGGGACATGCCGAGCGCGTGCGCCGCACGCGCCTTGTTGCCTTCGCAGTCGAGCAGGCTGCGAACGATGGCGTCGCGTTCCATCGACTCGATCGGAGTCAGCACCCTGCGGGTCACCGCCTGGCATTCGGGCGGAAGGTCCTCGGGGAGGATCGTTCCCGAGCGTCTGTATGCCACCACCTTCCGCAGCACCCGCTGGAGTTGTGCGATGTTACCGGGCCAGTTTCCCCGGAGCAGGGGTTGGAGGGTGGCCGGGGCGCAGGTGAGCTGAGCGCCCTGGCTCTGTTTGACGAGCAGGAACGGGACGAGTTCGCGGATGTCCTCGATGTGGTGACGCAGCGGAGGAATCGCCACTGAGCAGGGGAAGCGGCAGAGGATGTCATCGCTGAGCTCGCCGTTGCCGGTCTCGCGGACGGTCGCGGCGACCCACGGGCCACGGGTCTCGCTGCGGCCGGCGACTGCCAGAGCTTCCGCGACGTCGGGCATGTCAACGGGCGAGAGCTCGTCGAGGTGGCGCAGAACGACGGTCCCCGTCTCGCGCGCCAGAGCCTGGCGCAGCTGCGGCAAAGGCGCCTCCCTCTGCCCCCTGTCCGCGAAGTCGATGACGGCCAGTGGCGCGGCCGGTGATGAGCTGCCGTGGACTCCCTGGAGGAGCGCCAGTTTTCCCGCCCCCGTCTCACCCTCCACCACCAGCCACTCCCGAGCCCGGTGGTGCTTTGCGACCTCCTGGCAGGCACGCGTCCACAACGCGCCGGAGCCACTACTCCCGGCAAGCGCTGCGTCTGGGCAGGCACGACGGCACTCGGGGGTACCGCCTCGCGGATAAGCCGGGCGCGGACGACCCCGCCGGCGGGACCGGCCCCACTGCTCACCGGGGTGCACGACATCCGGGCTCGCGTTCCGCTGGGGAGATCCACGGTGAGTGTGCTCTCCCTGTGTTCCGCGATGACCTCGGCCATACGGGTCAGCATGGCCGCCTGGTCTTGGGGCTCGAGAGTCTGGAGGGCGTGTTCGTTCGTCATGACCAGGTCGCTGTTGACGGCGAACACGATGCCCTGGCCCCGCCTGCACGCGCGGAGGTACTCGGCGAACAGGGTGAGTTCACGGACGCCGACCTGCGCGGTGAACTCCTTGTGTATGTCGTGGGCGGTGGCCTTGGCCAGGGTCATCAGCAGCGGATTGGCGTCACGGCGCCAGCAGGTGAAGTCGAGCAGGCCGACCACCTGGCCGGAGACCGGGTGGCGGATCGGCGCACCCGCGCAGGCGAGGGTGTCCAGGTCCTCCGCGTAGTGCTCATGGCCGAACACTGCTGTTGGCTGCAACCCCTCCAGCGCCGTACCGATCCCGTTGGTGCCGACGAACTCCTCGGCATAGCTGAAGCCCGGAGCCAGGTGCACGCGGTCGAGATAGCGTTCGAGCTCGCGGTCCTCTGTGCGCCGGTCGAGAACCACACCCTTCTCGTCGGTGAGGACGGCACTTACCGGCGAGTCGTTCAGCTGCTCCTGCAGGCGTTCGAGGATCGGCCGGGCGCACCGGGCAAGGGGTGTGTCAACGTCCGGGTCTTCGACGTAGGACAGTTCGATGCTGTCGGCGGCGACCTTCCAGGTCCGCGAGCGCCACCAGGACGCAAGGATCGTCCTCCGCACGGCGTCGGGGGCGACGCTCTCTTCACGCAGGAACTGCTCGCGGGCTACGGCGAGCTCGTCCGAGCGCCCTTCCTGCCCTCGGGGGTTCGTCAACCGTGCACCTCCCCGGGCACATCGCGCTGTGACGTGATTGTCAACACACGACTCTGTGACGTGGCTCAGACTAGGCGCGGCGCGATGACCTGAGTGTCTCACATTGAGACCTCGATCACACTCGATCCGCTGTCTGATGGCCATGAGCCAGGACGGCGACGCGCGAGCTTCATCCGGCCGCGGGCCGGATCAACCGCGAGTAGCCCGAGCGAGCCGAGCCAGGTGCTGAGACGTAACCCATCACTGGAGTCATGGCGTGAGTCGACAGAGTCTGAGCAAGGCGCACAAGAAGATCACCGAACTCTCCTGGGAACCGACGTTCGCCACACCGGCCAAGCGGTTCGGGACCGATTACACGTTCGACAAGGCCCCGAAGAAGGATCCGCTGAAGCAGATCCTCCGCTCCTACTTCCCCATGGAGGAGGAGAAGGACAACCGGGTGTTCGGCGCCATGGACGGCGCCATTCGCGGCAACATGTTCCGCCAGGTCCAGGAGCGCTGGATGGAGTGGCAGAAGCTGTTCCTCTCCATCATCCCGTTCCCGGAGATCTCGGCCGCACGTGCGATGCCGATGGCGATCGACGCGGTGCCCAACCCGGAGGTGCACAACGGTCTCGCCGTGCAGATGATCGACGAGGTCCGGCACTCGACGATCCAGATGAACCTGAAGCGGCTGTACATGAACCACTACATCGACCCGGCCGGCTTCGACATCACCGAAAAGGCGTTCTCCAACAACTACGCGGGCACGATCGGCCGCCAGTTCGGCGAGGGCTTCATCACCGGAGACGCGATCACCGCGGCGAACATCTACCTGACCGTGGTCGCCGAGACGGCCTTCACCAACACCCTGTTCGTCGCGATGCCCTCCGAGGCGGCCGCCAATGGTGACTACCTGCTGCCGACGGTCTTCCACTCCGTGCAGTCCGACGAGTCGCGGCACATCAGCAACGGGTACTCCATCCTGCTGATGGCCCTGGCGGACGAGGAGAACCGTCTCCTGCTGGAGCGCGACCTGCGCTACGCGTGGTGGAACAACCACTGCGTGGTGGACGCCGCGATCGGCACGTTCATCGAGTACGGCAGCAAGGACCGCCGCAAGGACCGCGAGAGCTACGCGGAGATGTGGCGACGGTGGATCTATGACGACTACTACCGCAGCTACCTCATCCCGCTGGAGAAGTACGGGCTCAACATCCCGCACGACCTGGTCGAGGAGGCGTGGAACCGGATCTACAACAAGCACTACGTGCACCGGGTCGCGCAGTTCTTCGCGACAGGATGGCCGGTGAACTACTGGCGGATCGACCCCATGACCGACGAGGACTTCGAGTGGTTCGAGTCCAAGTACCCGGCTGGTACGCGCAGTTCGGCAGGTGGTGGGAGGAGTATAACCGGCTGCGGTACCCCGGCCGGAACAAGCCGATCGCGTTCGAGGACGTCGGCTACGAGTACCCGCACCGCTGCTGGACCTGCATGGTGCCGTGCCTGATCCGCGAGGACATGGTGGTGGACAAGGTCGACGACCAGTGGCGTACCTACTGCTCGGAGACCTGCCACTGGACCGACGCGGTGGCGTTCCGTTCCGAGTACGAGGGCAGGCGGACGCCGAACATGGGCCGGCTGACCGGTGCCCGGGAGTGGGAGTCGCTGTACCACGGGCGGGATCTCGCCGACATCATCACCGACCTCGGGTACGTCCGTGATGACGGCAAGACCCTCGTGCCGCAGCCGCACCTCGACCTCGACGACCCCAAGAAGCTGTGGACGCTCGACGACGTCCGCGGCATCACGTTCGCCAGTCCGAACGTGACGCTCAACGAAATGTCCGACGAGGAGCGCGAAGAGCACGTCGCGGCCTACAAGGCGAACCCGAACGTGACGCCCACGGTGACCTGATCGCACCGGGGCCCGCCCGCTCCCCGCCGCGCCGCGGACCTCCCAGACCTCGGGCGCGGCGGGGGCCTCCCACCACCCATCTAAGGAATTTCGTTCATGGGCGAGAAGTACAACGTGCGGTTCGAGCCTGTCGGCATCGATATCGAGGTGGACGAGGACGAGACGATTCTTGACGCCGCGTTCCGCCAGGGGTTCATGCTGATGCACGGCTGCCGCGAAGGGCAGTGCTCGGCCTGCAAGTCGTTCCTGCTGGACGGGGACCTGCAGATGGACAGGTACTCCACCTTCGCGCTGGCCGACTACGAGAGCGAGGAAGGCTTCGTCCTGCTGTGCCGCGGGCACGCCTACAGCGATCTCGAGATCGAGCTGACCAACTACGACGAGGACATGATCCGGTCGGGTCTGCCCGTGCTCACCACGCAGCCCCGGATCGAATCGATCGTCGAACTCACCCACGACATCTCGTTGCTGCGGCTGAAGCTCGACGGCACCACCGATTTCCGGTTCCACCCCGGGCAGTACGTGGACATCGCCATTCCCGGGACCGGGGAGCACCGGTCGTTCTCGATGGCCAACACGCTCTCGGCCGACGGGGAGCTCGAGTTCATCATCAAGCGGTACCCCGGAGGAAAGTTCTCCGGACTGCTCGAAGGCTCGCTGGCGCCCGGCGACCCTCTGGAGGTAACCGGCCCCTACGGGGCGTTCACCCTGCGGGTGAGCTCGGACCGGCGGCTGGTCTTCGTCGGCGGGGGCGCCGGGATGGCCCCGATCCTGGCCCTGCTGCGGCAGATGGCCGAGAGCGGCAACGAACGCGAGGCCGTCTACTACTACGGCGCCCGCACCGAGAACGACCTCTTCCACCTGGAGGAGATGGCGGAGATCAGCAGGCGTCTGCCGAAATTCCGCTTCGTCCCCTGCCTGTCCGAAAGCTGGCCGCAAGGATGGCCGGGTACCGGCGACGAGGGCGAGACCGGGCTGGTCACCGAGGTGCTGGAACGCTGCGAGACCGACCTCGCCGACTGCGACGTCTACCTCTGCGGCCCGCCGCCCATGATCGACGCCGCGCTGCCCCTGCTCGAAAGCCTGGGCGTGCCCAACGCCCAGGTCTTCTACGACAAATTCACGATAACCGCCGCGGTCGAGGAGTGACTCCCGCGGACGGCTACCGGAAACGACGCAGAGAGGTGTGCTCCATGGCCACTGCCGAAAAATCCGAGCAGAGCTTCCCGAAACCGGAATTCACCGGGGCGGAGGCCGGGCTGCTCGAATTCCCGAGTTCGAAGAGCCGGAGCTACAACTACTTCACACCGAAAAAGCGCCGGGCGACGATGTACGAGGACGTCACGGTCGATGTACAGCCGGACCCGGAACGGCACCTGTCCCAGGGGTGGATCTACGGGTTCGCGAACGGGCCCGGGGGCTACCCCAAGGAATGGACCGGGCTGAAATCGTCCGACTGGCACCGGTTCCTCGACCCCAACGAGGAGTGGGAACAGACGATCTACCGGAACAACTCCAACGTTGTACGGCAGATCCAGCTGAACCTGGAGAACGCGAGAAAGGCCGGTGCCTACCGGAACTGGTCCACCAGTTGGATCAGGTTCGTCGAGTGCCACCTGGGCGCCTGGATGCACGCCGAACACGGCCTTGGCATGCACGTGTTCTGCTCCGAACAGCGCTCAGCGCCCACCAACATGATCAACAACGCGATCGCGGTGAACACCGCGCACAAGCTCCGCTTCGCCCAGGATCTCGCGCTGTACAACCTCGACCTGAGCGAATCGGACATCGACTTCGACGGAACGGCCCATCGCGAGACCTGGCACACCGACCCCGTCTGGCAGGGCGTGCGGGAGAACGTCGAGCGGCTCACCGCGATCGGCGACTGGGCCGAGTCTCTCTTCGCCGCGAACGTCATCTTCGAACCGCTGGTCGGAGTGCTGTTCCGCAGCCATCTGGTCATGCAGATCTCGGCGCGCAACGGCGACTACGTCACGCCGACACTCGTCGGGGCGGGTGAGCACGACTACGACAGGGACATCCGCTACACCCGCGCCCTGTTCAGCACGCTGACGCGTGACGACCAACACTCCGAGCACAACAGGGCCCAGATGCAGGAATGGCTGGACACATGGGTCCCGCTAAGCGTGCGGGCCGCCCACGAGCTCCAGCCGATCTGGTCGAAACCCCAGGACAAGGCCGTCACCTTCACCGAGTCCTGGGGAGCCGCTGTCGAGGGCTTCCGCTCCTTGCTGGCCGATCTCGGCCTCTCCGACCCGAAAGGACTCCCCGCATGACGGACAGCAAGCAGTACGACGTCAACCCCACGGCATCGAACATGTGCGGTGTGACGCTGATGAACAACCAGAACGGGCACGTGGTGGCCGAGATCATGCGGGACAAGCCGGGCGTGGCGGTGGCTGAGTACCCGTCCATGATCCGCGTCGACGGGGAACGGAAGATCATCTTCAACTGGGACGAGATCTCCGAGGCCATCGGGTTCGAATTCTCCCAGCCGGAGTTCGAGGAGATCATGTCGACCCACTACGGACGCATGGTGCACCTGGACGACGAAACGGTGCTGTTCGCCAACCCCGAAGACGCGGCCGAATACATCGACTTCGACCTCGAACCGGTCCGGTAGCCGAGCGGGCCGGACGGGAGGAACGGGAGGGCGCACCGGGGCGGCGCGCACTGCGGCGGCCAGTGCCCGCTGCCCCGCCCGCGCCTTTCGCGCCCTTCCTCGAACCTCAAGGAGAGACATGTACCGAAAAGACGGCGAGAACTACTTTGTTGTGGACAGCCACGTGCACTTCTGGGACGGCAGTCCCGCTAACCAGGCGAACCGGTACGGCAAGGGCTTCATCGAGTGCTTCTTCGACTACCACCGCAACCTCAGTCCGGAGGAGTACCACTGGCCGAAGGAGAAGTTCGAGAAGTACTCCGAAGAGACCCTGGTGAACGACCTGTTCCATGACGGTTATGTCGACAAGGCCATCTTCCAGCCGACCTACCTCGCCGACTTCTACGTCAACGGGTTCAACACCACGGAGCAGGACGGCGCGGTCGCCGAACGGCACCCCGGCAAATTCATCGTCAACGGCGCGTTCGACCCGCGTGAGGGCGAAGCCGGCCTGGCCCGGCTCGAAGCGCTCACCGAACGCTGGCGGCTGCATGGCGTCAAGCTCTACACCGCGGAGTGGAGGGGCGAGTCCAAGGGGTGGAAGCTCACCGATCCCTGGGCCTACCGCTACCTGGAGAAGTGCGAGCAGCTTGGTATCAGCAACATCCACATCCACAAGGGCCCGACGATCTACCCGCTCAACCGGGACGCCTTCGACGTCGCCGACGTCGATGACGTCGCCACCGCTTTCCCGAACCTGAACTTCATCATCGAACACGTGGGGCTGCCGCGGCTGGAGGACTTCTGCTGGATCGCCACGCAGGAACCCAACGTCTACGGCGGGCTGGCGGTCGTCATGCCGTTCATCCACTCCCGCCCGCGCTATTTCGCCCAGGTCATCGGCGAACTGCTGTACTGGCTGGACGAGAACCGGATCACCTTCGCCAGCGACTACGCGATCTGGCACCCCAAGTGGCTCGTCGAGCGGTTCGTCGACTTCCAGATCCCCGGGGACATGCAGGGCGAGTACGGCGTCCTCACCGCCGACACCAAGCGGAGGATCCTCGGGATCAACGCGGCCAGGCTCTACGACATCGAGGTTCCGGCCGAGGTCGCGGCGCAGCTTCCGGAGAGTGAGCGGGCCGGGGGCGGGCTCGTCTCCGCGCCGAGGGTGCCGGCATGAGCTCCGCCGTCGAGGACACGCTGACGGTCCGGGTCTGGGAGGCGCTGGACACCGTTGTCGACCCGGAACTCGACCAGCCGATCACCGAACTCGGGTTCGTGGAAGGGCTGGACGTCACCGCGGACAGTGCGGGCGGACGGCGGGTGCGCCTCCGGCTGCGACTACCGACGTACTTCTGCGCCCCGAACTTCGCCTACCTGATGGTGGCCGACGCGCACGACGCCGCCAGTGCCGTGCGGGGAGTCTCCTCGGTGCGGGTCGAGCTGGAGGACCATTTCGCGGCGGATGAGATCAACGCGGGAGTCGCCGCGGAAGCCGGCTTCGGTGGCTCCTTCCCCGAGCAGGCCACCGGCGAGTTGTCCGACCTCCGGGCGGCCTTCCGGCGCAAGGCACACCTGGCCTGCCTTGAACGGGCATGCAGGCGGCTCATCGACGACGGGTGGGAAATCGACGCACTGGCCGACGGCCGGATCGGCGACCTCCCCGCGTCGCAGGAGCGCGACAGCCTGCTGCGCAGGCGGTCCGAGCTCGGGTTGCGCACGGAGCTCGACGCGCCCCTGTTCGTCGAGGACAGCGGTGATCGGGTTCCGTCCGACCAGGTGGCGAAACGGCTGCGCTTCGCCAAAGCGGTCCGGGTCAGCATCGACGGCAATGCGGGCGTCTGCCGGGGACTGCTGCAAACGCGGTACCAGCGGATCGCACAGGAGGGAGAGGGATGAAAGCCGTACAGCTCAGCAACTACGATCGAACGCCCGAGATCGCGGACGTGGCAGAGCCCGAGGCCGCCGCACCTCTGGATGTCGTCGTCAGGATCGGTGGTGCCGGTGTCTGCCGGACCGACCTGCACATCATCGAGGGGCAGTGGGCGCAGAAGACCGGGGTGTCCCTGCCGTACACGCTGGGACACGAGAACGCGGGCTGGGTGCACGCCGTTGGTTCGGCGGTCAGCAACGTCGAGGTCGGCGACCCCGTGATCCTGCACCCACTCGTGACCTGCGGCCTGTGCCGGCCCTGCCGCGGCGGGGACGACGTCCACTGCGAGAACTCGACGTTCCCCGGAATCAACACCGACGGCGGCTACGCCGAGTTCCTCCGGACGAACGCCCGTGCCGTCGTCAAGCTCGGCGACTCGCTCGAACCCGCCGCTGTGGCGGCCCTCGCGGACGCCGGCCTCACGGCCTACCACGCCGCGAGGAAGGCCGTTGCCGCACTGCGCCCGGGGGACACGGTGGTGGTGATCGGTTCGGGAGGGCTCGGCCACATCGGCGTCCAAGCGCTGAAGGCGATGACGCCGGCTGAGGTGATCGTTGTCGACCGCTCGTGGGAGGCGCTCGGGCTCGCCGAACTGGCAGGGGCGGAGCACCTGGTCAACGCCGATGGCACCCAGGTCGAAGCGGTCCTCGACCTGACAGACGGCCACGGGGCCGAGGCGGTCGTCGACTTCGTCGGTGAAGGGGGCGCCATCGAGGACGGCATCGCCATGCTGCGCAGGACGGGCGACTACTACGTCGTCGGCTACGGCGGGACCCTGGCCATCCCGACGATCGACATCATCTCGACCGAGATCAACTTTGTCGGCAACCTCGTGGGCTCCTACAACGACCTTGAGGAGCTGATGACCCTGGCGGCACGGGGGAAGGTCTCGTTGCACACGCGCACCTACCCGCTGACCGACTTCGGCAAGGCGCTGGAGGACCTCGACAACGGTCAGGTCAAAGGCAGGGCGATTCTCGTGCCATGAGCCGCCGCCCCTCGCGCAAGCCGGCGGGCGCACCCAGACCCGCGAAACCTCGTTCCACTCAATCCAAGCGAGAAGGGTAGTCGAGTCATGGCCAAGGAATTGCGCTTCGATGCCGAGGCACGCCAGCTCCTCGAGGCGGGCGTGAACGCTCTCGCCGACGCGGTGAAGGTGACACTTGGCCCGAAAGGCCGCAACGCCGTGATCGAGAAGCTGACCGGCGCACCGACCATCACCAACGACGGCGTGACCATCGCCAAGGAGATCCAGTTGCGCGACCCGTTCTCCAACATGGGCGCGCAGTTGGTCAAAGAGGTGGCGATGAAGACCAACGGTGTCGCGGGGGATGGGACGACCACGGCCACCGTGCTGGCGCAGGCGATCGTGCGGGAGGGGTTGCGCGCCGTCGATGAGGGCGCCAACCCGATGCAGCTCAAGATAGGAATACAGCGCGCCGTCAACGCGGTGATCGAGGTGCTCGTCAACCGTGCCCGCGATATCTCGGACCAGGCCGACCTCGCCCACGTCGCGAGCCTGGCGGCCAACAACGACCCGGAGATCGGGGAGACGATCGCGAAGGCGATGGGACGTGTCGGCCTTGGCGGTGTGGTCACCGTAGAGGAGTCGCCGGCGTTCGGCCTTGAGGTGAGTTTCGCCGACGGCGTGGAGTTCGGCAACGGCTACGTCTCGCCGTACATGGCGGCGGACAAGGACCGCATGGAAACGGTCTTCGAGAACCCCTACATTCTGCTGACCAACGAGAAGATCTCCAGAATCCAGACCCTGATGCCCGTGTTGGAGCAGGTCACCCGCAGTGGACGGCCGCTGGTGGTCATCGCTGAGAACGTGAGCGGCCCCGCCCTGGGGATGCTGGTCGCCAACAACGTCCACGACACGTTCAGGTCGGTCGTCGTGCGTGCGCCCGGCTTCGGGCACCGGCGGATCGCCGAACTGGAGGATCTCGCGGTGTTCACCGGCGGACAGGTCATCGCCGGAGACGCCGGACAGAGCGTCGATTCCGTGCAGCTCGACCACCTCGGTAGCTGCGACAAGATCACGATTACCGAGAGCAGCACGACGCTTGTCGGCGGTGCCGGGGCCGATGCGCTGGTGACCGCACGCATCGAGCAGGTCAAGCGCGAGCTTGAGCGCGCCGAGAACGAGCACGACCAGGACAGCCTGCAGACCAGGATCGCACGGCTGTCCGGAAGCGTCGCGGTGATTCACGTGGGCGCCGCCACCGAGGTCGAGCTGCGGGAAAAGCAGCACAGGGTAGAGGACTCCCTGTCGGCCACCCGCGCCGCGATCGAGGAGGGCGTCGTAGCGGGCGGGGGGACGGCCCTGACGCAGGCCGAGCACGTGCTGAGCCGACTCGATGTCACCGGGGACGCCGAAATCGGCGCCGAAATCGTCCGGCGAGCGCTCGGAGAACCGCTGCGCTGGATCGCGATCAACGCCGGCCACAACGGCGACGCCATCGTCGAGCGTGTCAAGAGGCTGCCGGAGGGCCAGGGCTTCGACACTTTCAGCGAAGAATACGGCGACATGTTCCGCCTTGGCATCATCGACCCGCTGAAGGTGACCCGTTCCGCTCTACAGAGCGCGGCATCGATAGCCGCGTTGCTGCTCACCACGGAAACCCTGCTGGTCGAGGAGATCGTGCAGAATCCGGGGGCGATCGTGGCGCCCCAGTTCGGCGATCTCGCCGAGGGGATGGTCCGGCCCTCGAACATCTACTAGCGGCCGTCCCCGGGGCGGCTCGGAACCGGTCCCGTACGGCACGGGAAAGGCAGGTCCCGGCCGCTCGGTGGGATACCACCTGAACGGTCGGCCGGGTGTGGGCCCCGGGTGAGTCGCGGCACTCGGCCCACGCCCGGAACAGCGTACCGGCGCTCGCACGGGTCGATCACGCCTCCCGGTGGCCGGCTCCTCTCCGGCCCCGATCGTCGCCCGTTCCCGCACGGGGCCAGGACGGCGACGCCCGCCACGACACACGCCGCCGGCAGCGCTCCTGGCTAGCCGAGCACTTCCAGCAGCACGATGAGGAGGACGATGCCGAGCATGGAGAAAGCGAGGACATAGCATCCGACATTCCCGGTCGGTCCCGGGTCCCGGGTAGGGGTGCGCGGGATGTGGGTCTTGCCTCCCCCGCGTCTCGGACGGGAACCACCTGATTTCTTCCGGGCAGCCATCCTCAAGCGTTCCTTACACGCCACATGCCGGACATCTGTCGCGAAGAGCCTACGACGCGACACCGCGGTTCGGCTAACCGAGGGCCCGCGCCCGCCGGATGCGCGGCCCCGCCCTCGTGCCGGTGCCGCTGAAGCGGTGTCCGCGGCGCGGCCGGTCGCGGTGCGCGGTTCCGGCGGGACGCGCTCTCGACGCCCCGCCGAAACGATCAGCCCGGTACCTCCTAGTCGCGGCCGGTGCCCTGTTCCGCCGGGACCTGTTCCGCCAGGAACCGCTCCCAGGTGCGGTGGCCGGCGGCGTGGTCGGGAGTGAGGTTGGCACCGGCGCGGACCGCGCGGGCGGCCCCGCCCGGCAACCGGACCGGCGTGATCAGCCGGTGTCGACGGCGGGCCTGCAGGTAACCGCGGAGCAGGTCGGGAGTGCTGTAAACGCGGGGGCCGCCGAGGTCGGGCAGCAGGCCAGCCGGTCGGTCGAGCGCGGCTTCGACCAGGCGCCCGGCCACCTCGTCGGTGTCGACGGGCTGGAACCGGAACCCCGCCGGGACCGGGATCACCGGCAGCTTCGCGAGTTGCTGGGCCACGGTCAGCATCAGGTCGTGGAACTGGGTGGCGCGCAGTGTGGTCCACGGCAGGCCCGAGTCGGCCACGACCTGCTCAGCGGCCCGCTTGGCGGCGAAGTAGCCGAACATCGCGCGGTCCAGGCCGCTGGCGACGGGGATCCGGTCGGCGCCGACGACCGAGATGTACACCAGGTGCCGCACCCCTGCCCGGGATGCCGCCCGCACCAGGGTGCGGGTCTTGTCCTCGTCGCCCTTGGCGCTGCCCGCGCAGTGCACAACGGTCTCCACTCCCTCCACTGCGGCCTCGATTCCCTCGCCGGTGGCCAGATCACCGGTGGCGGACTCGACGCCGTCGGCGGTGCCGTGACCGCGCCGGCTGAGAACCCGCACGTCGACGCCGGCCTGGTGCAGGCGCGGCACGATGCGGCGCCCGAGCGTCCCGGTGCCGCCGGTCACTAGAATCGGTGCTGTCATGGTTCCTCCACGGCTTGTGGACTTCCGGGAGCCGAACGCCGCTGGTCACGTCGGCCGGCTTCCGCGCGTCTACTGCTATGACCCCCGGCAGGGAAGGAATGTGACCGATGGGCGAGGCGAGTGAGCGCGCATCGTCGACCCGGCAGTTCGAGCGGCACCGTCCCCGCCTGCGCGCGGTGGCCTACCGGATGCTCGGCTCGGTCAGCGAGGCCGAGGACGCTGTGCAGGAGGCCTGGCTGCGGCTGCACCGTACCGACACCAGTGGCGTGCAGAACCTCGACGGATGGCTGACCACGGTCGTGGGGCGGGTGTGCCTGAACATGCTGCGCTCCTGCCGGTCGCGGCGGGAGGAACCACTGGACGTGCACGTGCCCGACCCGATCGTCAGCCCCGAGTCCGGACTCGACCCCGAGCACGAGGCGCTGCTGGCCGACTCGGTCGGACTGGCGCTGCTGGTGGTGCTCGAGACGCTGACTCCGACCGAGCGGCTCGCGTTCGTGCTACACGACATGTTCGCCGTGCCGTTCGACGAGATCGCCCCAATGGTCGAGCGGTCCCCGGCCGCGGCCAGGCAGCTCGCCAGCCGCGCACGCCGCCGGGTCCACCAGGGGGCTCCGGCCCCCGATCCCGACCTCGCACGCCAGCGTGAGGTCGTCGACGCGTTCTTCACCGCCGCCCGCATCGGGGACTTCAGCGCGCTCGTCACCGTGCTCGCCCCGGACGTCGTACTGCGCGCCGACGGCGGCCTCGCGCGTGCTCGCCAAACGACCGTCCTCCGCGGGGCGCAGTCCGTGGCCGAGCAGGCGCTCACCTTCGCCAGGCTGTCCCCGTTCACCCGGCCGGTGCTGGTCAACGGCGCCGCCGGAGGCATCGTCGCCGCGCATGGACGGCCACTGTCGATCATGGGCTTCACCGTCACCCAGGGCCGGATCGCGGCCATCGACGTGCTGGTCGACCCCGAACGCCTCCGCGGGCTCGACCCGTCCCGCCTGCCCGATCACTGAGGACGCACCGGCCCGGGGCGGGTGGGCGCGGCGCGCGGCCGACCGCCACCGGGAACGGCTCGTCGCGCGGACCCGCACCGCGCAATTCGAAACGCGCACCATTCCGTCCGCGCGGCTCCTTGTGGACGCTACCCGCAGTGACGAAATTACTTGCGATAAACAGTGTTTATCGCAACTTAGGAAAATTATATTTGATATTTATCACGCGGCGTCCGACCATGGTCCCTGGCCGCGCTGTTCACAGCGTGTCCGTGGAATCAACACGAGGGGTTTTCGATCACGACGGTCCTCAGCGCAACCGGGCCCCGCCGGCCGCCCGCGCTCCAGCCACGCCCCGCGGCGCCGCCGAGCCCTCTCAATCGAACAGGGTGCGATCCGGGGGGCCCGGCCGAATTCTTGATACATACCGCCTCACAATCGGGGCGCGGTGGTGGCACCAATGACCGAAATGCGTGAAGGATGGCGAATGTTGTCATTTCTTGACCGTGAACGCAGCGTAGCGCCACCAGGGTTCAGCCGGTGGTTAATCCCCCCAGCGGCGTTGGCGGTGCACCTGTCGATTGGACAGGTCTATGCGTTCAGCGTGTTCAAGAACCCGCTGGTCGAGAGATTCGACAGCTCGCTGACCGCGATAGGGATCGTTTTCAGCATCTCCATCGTCATGCTCGGGCTCTCCGCCGCCTTCGGCGGAAAGTGGGTGGAGCAGAACGGGCCGCGGAAGGCCATGTTCGTTTCCGGGGTGTTCTGGACGGGCGGCTTCCTGGTCGGCGCGCTCGGCGTGGCCACGGGGCAGCTGTGGCTGCTCTACCTCGGATACGGGTTCCTGGGCGGTATCGGGCTGGGGATCGGCTATATCTCCCCGGTCTCCACACTGATCAAATGGTTCCCGGACCGCCCGGGGATGGCGACCGGGATGGCGATCATGGGGTTCGGCGGCGGCGCGCTCATCGCGTCCCCACTGTCCACCATGCTTCTCGACCTCTATGCCCCCACCCCCGCGGACGCGATCGTCCCGGCGTTTCTCACCTTGGGCGCCGTCTACTTCGCGGCCATGATGCTGGGGGCGGTGGCGGTCCGGGTTCCCCCCGAAGGTGGGCGCCGGCCAACGGGCGGCCCGAGCAGGCGACCGCCGGCCGGACGGACGGTACCGATGGGGTCAGCGTGGAGAGCGCCTTTCGCGCCCGGCAGTTCTGGCTGCTGTGGATCGTGCTGTTCTGCAACGTCACCGCCGGTATCGGCCTTCTCGAACAGGCCTCCCCCATGGTGCAGGACTTCTTCGGCACGGTGGGCCCCGCTGAGGCGGCGGGATACGTCGGGTTCCTCTCGCTGTGCAACATGATCGGGCGGTTCATCTGGTCGTCCACCTCCGACGTCATCGGCCGCAAGCGCACCTACATCGGCTACCTCGGTGTCGGAGGGCTGCTCTACCTGCTCATCGCGACCTCGGGCACCAGCTCGGTGGTGCTGTTCGTCGCCGTCACCGGGGTCATCCTCTCCTTCTACGGCGGCGGCTTCGCGACGGTACCCGCCTACCTGAAGGACCTCTTCGGCTCCTACAACGTCGGCGCCATCCATGGCCGGCTCCTCACCGCCTGGTCCTGCGCGGGCATCGCCGGCCCGTTGATCATCAACGTCATCGCGGACTTCCAGCTGGCTCTCGGCCGTACCGGCGCCGAACTGTACGTACTGTCGCTGTACGTCATGGTCGGGGTGATGGCGATCGGGTTCTGCGCCAACATGCTGATCCGGCCGCTCGGCGGCCAGGCTCCGCCGCAGCCGCGCGGCGAACGTTCCGTCCCCGCCGAGAGGTCCCCGAGCTGAGCGGGCGCCCGGGACGGCTGCCCGGCCGCCCCGGGGTGCGGGCCCCGTTCCACGGCACAACCAGGAGAGCAGATGTCCAACGACCGGTCCCACACGTTGTCGGTCCTGTGCGCCGGCCTGCTCTGGGTGCTCGTTGTCGGCGCTCTCGGCTACGGCGTTCTCCAGACCGCTATTCAGGCCGCCGCGCTGTTCTCCGGATAACCGGTCCCGAAATGGCGAGAACGCACGCCCCGGCGGCAGGGGGGGCGATCGCCGGCCCCGCGGGAGTGCGGGTGCCGCCTGACCGGCCCGCCGCGGCGCCACGTGTCCACGTCCGCGCCTCGCGGCAGGGACGCCTCCCGCGACCGGAAAACGGGAACGAGTAATATCACAACATGTTGCTAAGCCAGCTGGAATACCTCACAGCGCTGGCCAGAGAGTGTCATTTCGCCCGTGCGGCCAAAGCGTGTTTTGTATCGCAGCCCGCGCTCTCCGCAGCGATCAGGAAACTCGAAACCGAGTTCCAGGTGCCCATCGTCAAACGCGGCAATCGGTTCATGGGGTTCACCCCGGAGGGTGAGCGGATCGTAAGCTGGGCCCAACGGGTCCTCGCCGAGCGGGACGCCCTGGTCGACAACGTCAACACAATGCGCGAAGGACTCAGCGGCTGCCTGCGCATAGGGGCGATACCGACGACGCTCAGCTCCATATCCCTGCTGACGACTCCCTTTTCTCTGCGGTATCCGCTCGTGTGGCTGTCGATAACGTCGATGTCGTCGGTCGAAATCCAGCGGAGCCTCTCCGGATTCGAGATCGACGTGGGAGCGACCTACATCGACAACGAGCCTTTGGCGAACGTGCGGAAGATCCCCCTCTACGAGGAACGCTACCTTCTGCTCACCTCGGCGGAGGGAAGATTCGCCGACCGCGATTCCCTGACGTGGTTCGAGGCCGCCCAAATACCACTGTGCCTGCTCTCCCCCGACATGCAGAACCGCCGCATCCTCAACGAGGCGTTCCGGAAGGCCGGGTGCGAGCCCACACCAACGGTGGAGACCAACTCGGTGACCGCGCTCTGCTCCCATGTCCGGGACGGCGCATGGTCGGCTGTCATGTCGCACGCCTGGCTGTACCTCTCCGGCGTTCCCGACGGCATGCGCGCGATACCGCTGGTCGAGCCGGAGATAAGCCAGCAGGTCGGGCTCGTCGTCTACGACCGGGAGCCGGAACCGGTCCTCGCGCGGGCGCTGCTGGAAACCGCCCGCGGCCTGGACATACAGAGTCACCTGGAGCAGACCGACCCGGGAGGGCCCTCCGTGTCCCCGGCTCAGCGGAACGGGGACCGCGATCTCACCCTGTGACGTCCGCCGCTCCTCCGCGCGGCAGCGGAGCGCGGAGGCCCCCGCGCCGCCCGTGGCGCCGCCCGGCGGGAGCGAGGACGTCCTCCCTGCTCGGCGGCGCCAGGGGCGCCGGCTACCACGTGCGGTAGGGCAGGAACTTGCCGTCCAGGGTGACCACGACCCGGTCGCCCTTGGGATCCTCACGGCGGGAGACGTCCATCGTGAAGTCGATCGCGGACATGATCCCGGTGCCGAACCTCTCCTCGATGACCGCCTTGAGCGTGGTGCCGTAGACCTGCACGATCTCGTAGAACCGGTAGATGAGCGGGTCGGTCGGGACCGCCGCGCCGAGGGACCCCCGGCTGGCGTCCACCTGCAGCGCCGCGACCGTCTCGGCGTCGAGGGCGAGTACCTCGCCGGCCCGCACCGCCTGCTCCCTGGTCATGGTGTTCTGGCCCAGCAGTGCGGAGGCCACCCACACCTCGTGCGCCCCGACCGCCTTGGCGATCTCCTCGAAGCTCAGGCCGGACTCCGCCTTGGCGGCGATGATGCGTTCGGTTGCGGTAGAACGGTCGATCATTTCGAAACCCCCCTGGTCACAGGCTAGCTTGCGGTCTGTTCGGCGGTCAGCCCCAGAGCAGCGAGGCGCGCAGCCCGTAGTGGGCGGGATCCCGCGCGAGCCGGTCGGCGCCGCGCGGCCGGGGAAAGGGTCCGGCGGCCGCTCCCACCGGCCGTTCCGGATACCGCGGACGCGGCCGTTGTTCAGCCCCCGGATCCGGCCCCGAGCCCGGAGGGGGCGCCAGCGCCGCTCTCCAACCCGTCCGCCACGCAGGCCAGGTAGAGGGTCAGCGAGGTGGGGTGGTCGCGGATGGAACCGCCGTACAGGTTCTCGATCCGCTCAAGGCGGTGCACCACGGTGTTGCGGTGGACTCCCAGAGCGGCGGCGGTCCGGATGAGGTTGAAGCCGTTCTCGCACCACGCGAGGATCGTCTCGCGGTAGAGAGGCCAGTCGCGGTGGCCGCTCAGCGTCGGCGGTACGCACCTGAGAAGACGTTCCCGCGGGTGGTGGCCCATGGCCGCGAGGGCCTGGTGGATGCGCAGATCGGTGATGCGGTGGACACGTTCGCCGGGTTGCGCGCGCCGTCCCAGGCGCAGCGCGTCGAGCGCGTCCTGGTAGGCGTCGTGCAGGCCGGCCACCGTCGTCGCGAGGCCGCCGATGCCGGCACGGGTGGTGTGCCCGTGGCGCGCGGCTATGGTGTCGAGCACCCGCAGGCACACCCGCCGCACGGCGCCGTCCGTGTCCGGAGCCGCGTCCCGGTCCGTCCAGTGCCGCAGGACCGCGAACCGGCCCGAGGCGGTGGCCGCGACGATGTCCTGCCCTCCGCTGAACGCCTCGCGGATCGTGCGGAGGATCTCGGGGCGCAGGGTGTCGGCGCCCAGCGCGCGGCGCTGCCGCGCGCCCGCGGGCTCCGGGACGTCGATGAGGATGGCGACGCGGCGCAGCGTGGGGGAGTATCCGAGATCGCGCGCGCGGACCTCGACGGCCTCAGGGTCGACCCGGTCCCGTTCGAAGGACGCGATGTCCCGGACGAGATCCTCCACGGCGCGCTCGCGGAGCATCTGGGAGTACTGGGTGGCGGACTCCTGCAGCAGGATCTCGATCTGGCGGCGCACGACCTGCCCGAACCGGCGCACGTGGTGGGGCGAGCCGGTGATCCCGACGGTGCCCACCGCCTTGCCCCCCAGCACGAGTGGGAGGGTGATCCCGGCGCGCACTCCCCGCAGGTCCTGAGCCTGGGCCGAAGCGTGGGTGGCCTCGCGGAGGGTGTGCAGTACGTCCAGCGACGCCTCATGCAGGCTGTCGACGCGGCTGGCGTCCCCACTGCCGAGAACGATGCCCTTGTCGTCGGTGATGAGCACGTTATAGCCGATGACGGCGCTGGTGTCGCGGGCGATCTCCTGCGCCAGCGAGTGTGTCAGCAGCATGCGCCCCCTCCGGAATGCTGTACGAACCGTACGATCGAGCGCCGAGAATGCGACCGCTATAAGTATCACTCATACAGTGACCTCCATCACAGGGCTGTCTAGCGTTGGGGTGACATCCAGCCAGGAGGAGTCCCCCATGACAGTCATCGACTGGGCCATGCTCGCTCTGTATTTCGCGGCCCTCATCGTGATCGGTGTGCAGACGGTGCGCCTGGTCACGAGCTCACACGACTACGCAGTCGCGGGCAACCGCATCGTCTGGCCGGTGCTCTTCGGCAGCCTCGCCGCCTCCTTCCTGGGCGGGGGCGCTTCCATGGGCAACGCGAGCAACACCGCCGATCAGGGCTATGTCTACTTCTTCGCGTTCTCCGCCTTCGCGCTCTCGGCGTTTCTGGTGGGCACCTTCGTGGCGCCCCACCTGAAGCGCTACGTCCACGCCCACACCGTGGGCGACATCATGGAGGCCCACTACGGCCGCGGGTCGCGGCTGATCACCGGCGTGCTCTCACTGCTGGTGTGCACCGGCATCCTCGGGGCCCAGGCCCTGGCCGTCGGGGTGGTCATCAACCTGACGATCGGCATGGCCATGGTGCCGGCCATCCTCATCGGCATGGGCATCGTGGTGCTCTACTCCACGTTCGGCGGCGCCTGGGCGGTCATCCAGACCGACATGCTGCAGTTCGTCTTTTTGGGCCTGCTGCTGCCGGTCACACTGCTCATCGGCCTGTTCCAGCTCGGCGGGGCCGAAGGGCTCTTCGCGGCGATGCCCGAGGGCCAGACCAGCCTCATCGGCCAGTTCAGCGCCCCGGTGTTCATCGGGCTCTTCCTGGCGTTCCTGCTCGGGGAGACACTGGTCCCGCCCTACGCCCAGCGGGTGTTCTCCACCCCCGATGGCCGCAACGCCCGCAAGGGCATGATGCTCACCGGCGCGTTCTCCCTGCTGTTCTACTTCGTCACCGCCACCATCGGGCTGGTCTGCCTGGCGCTGTTCCCCGACCGCATCGCCGGCGACCAGGCGATTCCCACCGTGGTGATGGAGCTGCTGCCGGTCGGGCTGACCGGGTTGGCCATCGCCGCGCTGCTGGCCGTGGTCATGTCCACCGCCAGCTCCTACCTCAACTCCTGCGCGATCGTCTTCGTCAAGGACGTCTACAAACCCTTCATCCACCCGGGGGTCAGCGACCGGAGCCGCCTGGCACTGGAGCGGGTGCTCACCCTCGTGGTGGGGGCCGGCGCGATCCTCTTCGCGGTCTCCGTTCCCGGCATCGTCGACGCCCTGCTGCACAGCTACAGCTTCTGGGCGCCCACGATCGTGATCCCGCTGCTGGCCGCGCTGCTGCTGCGTGTTCGCTCCGCGCCCGCGGCCTGGTCGGCCATCATCTCCGGCGGCCTGGTCACCTACCTGTGGGACTGGGTCATCCCGGCCGGCGCCAAGCCGGGCTCGCTCGCGGAGTGGGACGGCCTGGTCTTCGGCGTGCTGGTGAACCTCGCCGTGTTCACCGCCGTGGCCTACGCCACCCGCAACCACACGCCCCCGCTGCCCGACCGTCCCTACCTGGCCCCCGCTGAGGAGAAGTCGTGACCATCTACGCGATCCTGCTCTATGCCGTCCCGCTCGTCTGCATCGTGACCACCGTCTACGTCGGGTTCCTGGGATTCCGGTTCTACGTCGACGAGGTCGTGCGCCACACCGTCGGGGACGCGGCCTCAGAAGGGTCGAACCCGGCGGAATGACCGCCTCGAACACTCCCGCACCCCCTAAGGGCCGGTCCAAGAGATCTCCCCACCCCCTGAGGACCGGCCCGAAAACTTCCGCACACCCTGATTCCCGCAACCCCTGAGGGAGCTTCATGAACGTCGTGGTCATCGGTGGTGGAGTCATCGGCCTCTACTGCGCGCTCGAACTCCTCGGTGAGGGGGTGGGAGTCACGGTCATCGACGACGGTCCGCGGCCGGGAACCGCCACCCCGGTGAGCGCCGGATGGGTCGTCCCATCGCTGTCGGCCCCGTTGTCCGGACCGGGGGTGGCCGGAAAGCTCGCGCGCCAGATCGTCGACCGCAGGTGCGCGTTCGGGATCCGGCCGGCCCCGCCCGCCCGGCTGGCGCGCTGGCTGTGGGAGTTCGCCCGCAGCGGCACGGACCAGCGCCACCGGGCCGGGCTGCGCGCGGTCCTGTCGCTGGCCAACGACAGTGTCGACGCGTTCCGCAAGCTCTCGGCGGCCGAGGAGGGAATGGAGATGCACCACACGGGGGTGCTGCTCACCGCCCGGGAGCCCAGGGGCCTCAGCGAGGCCGTCGCGTTGCTGGAGGAGGCCAGAGCCGAGGGGTACAGCGGCGACTTCGAGATCCTGGACCAGGAGGCCCTGGTGCGGCGGGAGCCCGCGCTGGCGCCGAACGTCCTCGGAGCCGTACACGCCCGCGCGGAGGCGCACCTTCAGCCCGAGACCCTGAGGTCCGCGCTCATCGACATGGTGGGCTCAGCGGGGGCACTGCGCTACGAGGGCACCGCGGTCCAGGGAGTCGAACGGGCCGACGACGGACGATGGAACGTGGTGACCAGCCAGTATGCCGTTACCGCCGACCGGGTCGTCATCGCGGCCGGGGTGTGGTCGACCCGCCTCCTCGACCAGCTCGGCGTGCCCGTTCCCCTGCTGTCGGGTACGGGGCACACCGTGACCGCGGAGGGGATGAGTTCCCCTCCGCGGCACGCGCTCAAGCTCATGGAGCCCAACATCGCGATCGCGCCGTTCAACGACGGCGTGCGCATCGCCGGCCGGTTCGAGCTCGGAGGGCCCGGCGACCACACCTCCCGCCGCTCCGCCGGCCGGCTCCTGCGGGCCGCGGCCCCCTATCTGAAGCGGTGGGATCCGAGCCATGTCCACGCGGAGCGAGCCGGGATGCGTCCCGCTACCCCCGACAGCATGCCCCTGATCGGCCGGGTTCCCGGCGCACCCGGAGTCTTCGCCGCGACGGGACACGGAATGCTGGGCCTGACACTCGCGCCGGGGACGGCGTCCGCTCTGGCCCCCCTCGTCGTCCGCGGGACGGAGAGCGAGGTCCTGCGGCCGTTCGCCCTCGACCGGTTCCGGCGGCGGGACGGAACGGGTCGGGAAAGGCCCGGGGAACGCTCCTTGAGCGCGTGAAAGCGCGGCGGGCGCGCGCCCGGTTCCGCGGGCCCCTGCCGCCGTCCGGGACGCTACCCCAGAAAGCCGCGGAGCAGCGCCGCGGTCCCCTCCAGGTGTTCGGCGACCGCGGCGCGGGCGGCGTCGGGGTCGCGGTCCCGGACGGCGGCGACGATGGCCCCATGCTGGACACTGCTGTGCTGCAGGTTCTTCGCCAGCAACGGCATGGCGTTGAGCAGGTCGTTCACCCGCATCCGGGCTTCGGTCAGCGTGGTGGTCAGGGAGGTCGACCCGGTCAGCTCGGCGAGGGTGAGGTGGAAGACCGTGTCGCAGCGTCGGTAGTCGTCCAGGCCGGCCGCGTCCACCTCGGCGAGCCGGGCGAGCAGAACGGCCTCCTGTTCGGAGGTCAGACCGCGCGCGGCCAACTGGACGGCGGCCCCGATCTCCAGGGCCTCCCGGAAGGCCAGCAGGTCCTCAAGGCCGCCCTCCATTTCGCGCAGCAGCCGAAGCGCCTCGTCCTTGCTGGGGCGGGGCGGAACGTAGGTGACGAAGGTACCGCCGGCCCGCCCGCGGCGCGGCTGGACATAACCGGACTCCTGGAGGGCGCGTATGGCCTCGCGCAGCGTGATCCGGCTGACCCCGAGCCGGGCGGCGAGCTCGCGCTCCGGCGGGAACCGCTCCCCGTACCCCACTACGCCCAGCTTGATCGCCGACAGCAGCCGTTCGACGGTCTCCTCGAACGCGTTGCCCGCTCGGACGGGCCGGAAGACGGCGCCGGCGGCCGGCTCGCCGAGCTCGCCGCCCGGCCCGGCCTGCAGCTCCGGCACGTCTGTTCCTCCGTTCGAGAGTCACCGCCCGTCGCTCCCACTCTAGCCAGCCGACCCGGCCCGCCGCCGGAGGGAACGCCTGTCCCGCCGGCGGCGGCCGGAGGTTCACTTCAGTTCGGCCTCGGCCTTGTCCAGCAGGGCCCACTCCTCTTCCGGGGCGTTGGCGACGAGCCTGTGGCGGGAGTAGAACCAGAAGTAGCCGAGGAAAGTCAGGAAGATCCCGGCGGTGATGGCCGCCCCGACCATGTCCACGAAGAACGTCGCGACCACCGCGGCCAGGGCGAGCACCAGGCGACGCCGGTCGTGAAGATGCCACCGGGGGTGCGGTAGGGGCGGACCAGCCCCGGCTCGCGGCGCCGCAGCACGATGTGCGCGATCATCATCAGCGCGTAGGAGACGGTGGCGCCGAACACGGCGATGTTGATGAGCTGGTCTCCGTCGGCCACGGTCGCGGCGAGCAGGAAGCCGATGCTGCCCGGCACGATGAGCGCCATGTACGGGGTCTTGCGCCGACCCGTCACCGACAGCCAGCGCGGCAGGTAACCGGCCCGCGAGAGCGCGAACAGCTGCCGGGAGTAGGCGTAGATGATCGAGAAGAAGCTGGCGATCAGGCCCGCCAGCCCCACGTAGTTGACGAAGTCGGCGAGGGCGGTGTTGCCGCCGTATGCGGCGCGCAGCGCCTCGGGCAGCGGGTTCTCCGAGTCGGCCAGGGTGGAGGCGCCGGCGCCTCCGGGGGCCAGCACCAGCATGCAGGCCGCGGTGACGAGCAGCACGGTCATCCCGGCGATGATCCCCCGCGGCATGTCGCGCTTGGGGTCGCGCGCCTCCTCGGCGGCCAGCGGCACGCCTTCGATGGCCAGGAAGAACCAGATCCCGAAGACGAAGGCGCCGAGCACGCCCGCGTAGCCGAAGGGCAGGAAGGCGCTGGCGCCGGCGGCGCCGGTGGGCTCGATGTCGAAGAGGTTGGACACCTCGAACTGGGGGATCATGCCGAGGACGAAGGCGAGCAGGGCCACCATCGCCACGCCGGTGATGACGAACATGACGCGCAGCGCCTCGCCGACCCCCCACAGGTGGATGCCGATGAAGACCAGGTAACAAACCAGGTAGACGGGCCAGGCGTTGGCGACGCCGAACAGTCCGAGGGCCTCGACGTAGCCGCCGATGAAGACCGCGATGGCGGCGGGCGCGATGGCGTACTCGATGAGCACCGCCGTTCCGGTGGCGAACCCCGCGAGCGGGCCCATGGCCCGGCGGGTGAACCCGTACCCGGCCCCGGCCGCGGGCAGCGCCGAGGCCATCTCGCCAGGCCGAACACCATGAACAAATACATCACGCCCATGAGGAGAGTGGCGATGAGCAGACCGCCCCATCCCCCTTCGGCGAGACCGAAGTTCCAGCCGGCGAAGTCTCCGGAGATCACGTAGGAGACACCGAGCCCGGCGAGCAGTACCCAGCCGGCCGCGCCCCTTCTCAGTTGTCGTTTGCGCAGATAGTCGTCGCCGAGTTCGGTGTAGTCGGCGGTCTGGGTGTGGATGTGCCCGCCTGCTGGCTCCGTCATGGGCGTTCCCCTCGGGATGGGCTCAACCGACCGAAAGGTATAAGGTCAGTCCTTTCGCGCTTGACGGTTGATGGTGCGTCTCCCTGGCGTCGATGTCAAGACCGGCGCCCCCGCTTTCTCGCACATCACCCCTTGTTACGCAGGCATTTCGCGAAGGCGCGACGCAGGCGGCCCCGGGCCGGGACATTGACAGGCGCTCGTCGCGCTGCTTGCATACCGATAAAGGTCTGGTTTTGAACCTTAAGAGTTGAGGAGCCTCCGGTGAGCGCGAACAACACCCCTCCCCTGGAGCTGGAAGACCTCCGATCCGATGTCGACAGCGGCGCGATCGACACCGTGCTGGTGGCGTTCACCGACATGCAGGGGCGCCTGCAGGGCAAGCGGTTCTCCGCCCGCTTCTTCCTCGACGATGTGGTGCGGCACGGCGCCGAGGGCTGCAACTACCTGCTCGCGGTCGACGTGGACATGAACACCGTGGACGGGTACGCGATGTCCTCCTGGGAGACCGGCTACGGCGACTTCCACCTCGTCCCCGACCTGGCCACGCTGCGCCGCACCCCGTGGCAGGAGGGCGCGGCCATGGTCATCGCGGACCTCGCCTGGCACGACGGCACTCCCGTGGTCCCTTCACCGCGGCAGATCCTCAAGGCCCAGACCGACCGGCTCGCACAGCGCGGGTGGCAGGCGATGGCAGGCACCGAGCTGGAGTTCCTGATCTTCCGCGATTCCTACGAGGACGCGTGGAACCGCGGCTACCGCGGTCTCACCCCGGCCAACCAGTACAACGTGGACTACTCGGTGCTCGGCGGCGCGCGCGTGGAGCCCCTGCTGCGCCGCGTGCGCAACGAGATGGCCGGCGCCGGCCTGCACGTCGAGTCGGCGAAGGGCGAGTGCAACTTCGGCCAGCACGAGATCACCTTCCGCTTCGCCGAGGCCGTGACCACCTGCGACAACCACGGCGTGTACAAGAACGCCGCGAAGGAGATCGCCGCCCAGGAGGGCATGAGCATCACGTTCATGGCCAAGCCCAACGACCGCGAGGGCAACTCCTGCCACATCCACATCTCGCTCCGGGGCGCCGATGGGAGCCCGGTCCTGGCCGAGGGCCCGGGGCTGTCCAAGACCGGTGAGCACTTCCTCGCCGGCCAGGTGGCGGCGCTCCGGGAGCTCACGCTGTTCCTGGCGCCGAACATCAACTCCTACAAACGCTACGTCCCGGGCAGTTTCGCGCCCACCGCTGTGGCCTGGGGAGTCGACAACCGCACCTGCGCCCTGCGGCTGGTCGGGCACGGCCCCTCCCTGCGGGTGGAGAACCGGGTCCCCGGAGGCGACGTCAACCCCTACCTCGCCGTGGCGGCCCTGACCGCGGCCGGGCTCGACGGTATCGACCGGGAACTCCCGCTGCCCGAGGCCTGCCAGGGCAACGCCTACGCCTCCGGCGGCGGCACGCCCACGGTCCCCACCACCATGCGGGAGGCCCTGGAGCTGTGGGAGAAGAGCGAGCTGGCGCGGCACGCCTTCGGTGACGAGGTGGTGGCGCACTACGCCAACTACGCGCGTGTGGAACTCGCGGCGTTCGAGGAGACGGTGACCGACTGGGAGCTGTTCCGCGGCTTCGAGCGGCTGTGACCGGCCGGACCCCTGGGGAGCGACGACCCACCGGACGATACGGGGAGCCCATGACCAAGCACGACGTGATCAACCCGGCCACAGAGGAGGCCGTGGCGTCGGTCCCCCTGGCCTCGGCCGAGGAGACCGATGCCGCCGTGGCGCGGGCCGGGGCCGCCTACCCGGCCTGGCGCGCGGTCCCGCCGGGCGAGCGCGCCCGGATGCTGCGCGCGGTCGCCGACGCCGTCGACGGCCGGATCGAGGAACTCGCCGAACTGGAAGTCCGCGAGGCCGGCCACCCGATCAGCCAGGCCCGCGGCGAGGCGGAGCAGGTGCGCGACGTGTTCGAGTACTTCGCGGCCGCCCCGGAACGCCACTCCGGCCGCCAGATCCCGGTGGCCGGCGGCTGGAGCGTCACCTTCGCCGAGCCGCTCGGTGTGGCCGGCGTCATCGTGCCCTGGAACTTCCCGATGCCGATCTTCTCCTGGGGCGTCGCGCCCGCCCTGGCCGCCGGAAACACGGTCATCGTCAAGCCCGCGGAGCTGACCCCGCTCACCGCTCTGCGTATCGGTGAGCTGGCCCGGGAGGCGGGGCTGCCCGAAGGCGTGCTGCAGGTGCTGCCCGGCGCCGGCCGGGTGGTGGGGGAACGGCTGGTGCACCATCCCGACGTCGCCAAGATCGCGTTCACGGCTCATCGGCCGTCGGCAAGCGCGTCATGGCCGGCTGCGCCGAGGGGGTCAAACGGGTCACGCTGGAGCTGGGAGGCAAGAGCGCCAACATCGTCTTCGCCGACGCCGACCTGGAGCGCGCGGCCGCCGACGCCCCGTACGGAGTGTTCGACAACGCCGGGCAGGACTGCTGCGCGCGGTCGCGCCTGCTGGTGCAGCGCTCGGTCTTCGACCGGTTCATGGAACTGCTGGAACCGGCGGTGCAGGGCGTGGCCGTGGGTGATCCCCGGGAGAGCGGGACCGAGATGGGGCCGCTGATCTCCGCCGGCCACCGCGACAGGGTGGCCTCCTACGTGCCCGGCGGGGCCCCCGTCGCGTTCCGCGGGAGCGCGCCCGAAGGCGCCGGCTTCTGGTTCCCGCCGACCGTACTGGCACCCGTCAGCACGCGGGACCGCACGTTCACCGAGGAGATCTTCGGGCCGGTAGTGACGGTGGTGCCGTTCGAGGACGAGGCCGAGGCGGTGCGCATCGCCAACGACACCGAGCTCGGGCTGGCGGGGTCGCTGTGGACGCGCGACGTCGGCCGCGCCCTGAGGGTGGCGCGCGCCGTGACCGCCGGGAACCTGTCGGTGAACTCCCATTCGGCGGTCCGGTACTGGACCCCGTTCGGCGGTTTCCGGCAGTCGGGGCTCGGGCGCGAGCTCGGCCCGGACGCCCTGGACGCGTTCAGCGACACCAAAACGGTGTTCGTCTCCGACGAGTGAGCAACGACAGGAGGACCATGCAGCGGTTCGAGGGGCGCGTCGCCGTCATCACCGGCGCGGGCAGCGGAATCGGCAGGGCCACGGCGCTGCGGCTGGCCGAGGAGGGCGCATCCGTCGTGGCAGTGGATCTGGACCAGGCCGCCGGGGAGCGGGTCGCCAAGGAGAGCGGCGGGCTGTTCGTCGCGGCGGACGTCACCGACGAGGCCGCCGTAGAGCGGGTCTACGCCGAGGTCAAGGCCGTGTATGGCAGGATCGACGTCGCGTTCAACAACGCCGGGATCTCTCCCCCCGAGGACGACTCCATCCTGGAGACCGGTCTCGACGCCTGGAGGCGCGTGCAGGAGGTCAACCTGACCTCCGTGTACCTGTGCTGCAGGCACGTCCTGCCCTACATGCGGGAACAGGGCGGGGGTCCATCGTCAACACCGCGTCGTTCGTGGCCACCATGGGCGCCGCCACCTCCCAGGTCTCCTACACCGCCAGCAAGGGCGGGGTGCTCTCGCTGAGCAGGGAACTGGGTGTGCAGTTCGCCCGGGAGGGGATCCGGGTCAACGCGCTCTCCCCCGGCCCCGTGAACACACCGCTGCTCCAGGAGCTGTTCGCCAAGGACCCCGAGCACGCCGCGCGCCGGCTGGTGCACGTGCCGATGGGGCGGTTCGCCGAGGTGGCGGAGATCGCCGCCGCGGTGGCCTTCCTCGCCAGCGACGACGCCTCGTTCATCACGGCGTCGAACTTCCTGGTGGACGGTGGCATCTCCGGGGCCTACGTCACCCCCCTGTAACCCCGCCGCGGACGCGCGGATTTCACGAGAGGAAGAGCAGTGCGGCGACCGATCGTCGGGATCTCCTCCTATGCCGAGAACGCACGCTGGGGCCAGGCGTGGGACATGCCCGCGTCGCTCCTGCCCCAGGCCTACGTGGATTCGGTCGCGGGCGCGGGGGCGGTCCCGGTGCTGCTGCCGCCGGTGGAGGGGGCCGCGGAGGCGGTGCGGCGGCTGGACGCGCTGCTGCTGCCGGCG
>NZ_LAJC01000019.1 GCF_000981225.1 Allosalinactinospora lopnorensis | reverse complement strand
CGGTCGCCGCGCGGGCGGCCGTAGCCGTTGCGCCGCTGGCGCGGACCGCCCCGGCCCCGCTTCGGGGACTCGGGCTCCGGCGGCTCCACCCAGGGCTCCCACGAGGGCTCGCGGGCGCCGGTCACCTGGGCCAGCATCTCGTCGCCGGGGTTCACCAGATGCTGCTTGGCGTCGACTCCGGCGTCGCCGAGCAGTCTGCGGGCCGTGCGGCGCTGGTTGGGCGCGACGAGCGAGACCACGCGGCCGGACTCGCCGGCGCGAGCGGTGCGACCGCCCCGGTGCAGGTAGTCCTTGTGGCCCGTGGGAAGGTCCACGTTGACCACCAGGTCGATGCCGTCCACGTGGATGCCGCGCGCCGCGACATCGGTGGCGACGAGCGTCTGGATCCGGCCCTCACGGAACTTGGCGAGGGTCTTGGTACGTACGCTCTGGGTCTTGCCGCCGTGCAGCGAGGCACAGGGGACACCGGCGTTGACCAGTTGCTCGCTGATGCTGTCGGCGCGGTGCTTGCTCCGGACGAACAGGAGGGTCCGGCCGTCGCGGGCCGCGATCTGGGTGACGATCTGGTTCTTGTCCCGCGGCAGCACCTTGAGCAGGTGGTGCTCCATCGTGGTGACGTGCGAGACCGGCGGGTCGACCGAGTGCGTTTCCGGGTCGTTCATGTAGCGGCGCACCAGCTTGTCCACGTCGCCGTCCAGAGTCGCGGAGAACAGGAGTGTCTGGCCGGTGGACTGGACCTGGTCGAGGAGCTCGCTGACCTGCGGCATGAAGCCCATGTCGCACATCTGGTCGGCTTCGTCGAGCACGGTGAGCGCAACGTCGTCGAGCTCGCAGGCGCCCTGCTCGATCAGGTCGCTGAGCCGCCCCGGCGTGGCGACGAGGACGTCGACGCCGCGCCGCAGTTCGTTGATCTGCCGGGTGTAGGAGCTGCCGCCGACGACGTCGCCGACACGGACGCCGAGGGTCCGGGCGTACGGCAGCAGGGCGTCGCGCACCTGGTGGGCGAGCTCGCGGGTGGGGACCAGCACCAGGCCGCGGGGGCGGCGCGGGTCGGCGCGGCGTTCACCGGTGCGCATCAGAAGGGGGAGGCCGAAGGCCAGGGTCTTGCCCGAACCGGTCCGGCCGCAGCCGAGCACGTCGCGGCCCGAGAGCGCGTCCGGGATCGTGGCGGCCTGAATCGGGAACGGGGTGGTCACACCGTTGCGCTCCAGCTGAGCGACGATCTGCTCGGGGAGGCCGAGGTCGGCGAAAAGCGGGCACGCAGCATTGTCCGTCAAGTGACGTAAACCTTCCTCATCGTTCGGCGGCGTTTCGAGGAAGGCTTCGAGGCCGCACGGGCCCGACGAAGAAATCACACAAACGCGCCGGATAAACGCGACACGGGGGACGACTGGGTTCACCCCGGCGCCGAGCGGCCCAGCACGCCGGATGCGCGCAGCACGAGTTGACCGCCGTGTGCAGCGTACTAGACCGCCACTCCGGGCGGGCACGCGGAAGCGGACGCCGCCGGGTGATCCCCGCCTCATTGAGCGGCGCGGGCGCCCGGTGACCAGCCCCGCCGCCTCAGCCCCGCATCGTCCGGGCAAGCGCGCTGAGGCGCCCGACCTGTGCCCGACGCTCCGCTTCCGCCTGCTCTTCGAGGGTGTTGTCCGGTGCCTGCAGGAGCAGTTCCTTGGTCGCTGCGGCGGCCTCGGCGGGGGTGCCGAGCAGTCCCGCCACGAGGTCGTCCACCGTCTCGTCGAGGGCGGACCCCTCGACCACGGCCTCGGCGAGCCGGAGTTCCCGGGCTTCCTCAGCGGAGACCGTACGCGCGGTCAGGCACAGTTCGATCGCGCGGCTCACCCCGACGATGTCCACCAGCGGCTTGGTGCCGGTGAGGTCGGGAACCAGCCCCAACGCGGGTTCTTTCATGCACAGCCGCGCGTCGTCGGCGAGGATGCGCAGGTCACAGGAGAGCGCCAGTTGGAACCCGGCCCCGATCGCGTGGCCGCGCACAGCCGCGATGGACACGATGCCGGGCCGGCGCAGCCACAGGAAGCCCTCCTGGTAGCCGGCGATGGTCTCGACCAGCGCCGCCTGATCCAGGGAGCCGTCGCCAAGAGTACTCAGGAGCGGCTTCTCACCCTCGGCCCCCTCCGGTGAGAACATGGCGAGGTCGATCCCGGACGAGAAAGACCCCCCTTCCCCCTTGACCACCACGATTCGGACAGAATCCGGCAGAGCGTGGCCGACATGGGCCAACGTCGTCCACGTACGCCCCGTCATGGCATTGCGACGCTCAGGGCGGGCCAGGGTGATCGTCGCGACCGCACCCGAGACCTCCAGGCGCACGCCCGCGGCCGACAGTCCGTCCTCCGTCGGCATCGTTGTGTTGGCCACGCTCACCTCCGCCTTCTCCCATGCCAGCGGAACCGGCACGGTCGACGTCATCCTGAACGGTCGCCAAGACTAGCCCGCCGGGGGCGCCGCTCCGCCACTCGGGCCCGGCGGTCCGGGGAACGCGCCCCGGCCCGCGTCGAAAGAGCTGAGGTCACGAACGGCGCGTCGCCCCGCCCCGGCCACGCAACGTTACCCCCGCCTCCGTGAGAAGGCGGTGCACGAACCCGTAGGAGCGTCCGGTGGAAGCGGCCAGGGATCGGATGCTCTCGCCGTCGTCATAACGTTTCTTCAGCTCATTGGCGAGTTCTGAACGCTCGGTTCCCGTCACACGGGTGCCCTTTCTCAGGGTCTCGGCCACGAGTCCCTCCTTGCTCTCGGTGATCGAAACGGCATCGTTGCCCATGATCAGCCATGACACCGCCACTGGCTACCCGCCGGAAGTCCTATGAGGACGCGTCGAAGGCATTCCCGTATTTAGGACAGGACAGAAAAGGGGCCGAAAGAAAAGGGCCGTCAACCTTGGCCGCCGCCACGCGTCTCCCTGTTTACCCGGGAGGAAGACAAAAGATCAGGCGAGGGCGATCAGGTCGGAGAACTGCTCCATATCCCAAATGTCCTCGACGCCGTCGGGCAGCAGGATGACCCGTTCCGGTTGCAGCGCCTCGACCGCCCCCTCATCGTGTGTGACGAGCACGATCGCCCCTTTGTAGTTGCGCAGCGCGCTGAGGATCTCCTCGCGACTGGCCGGGTCGAGGTTGTTGGTCGGTTCGTCCAGCAGTAGCACGTTCGCGCTGGAGACCACGAGAGCCGCGAGCGCCAGTCGGGTCTTCTCACCACCGGAGAGCACGCCCGCGGGCTTGTCGACGTCGTCCCCGGTGAACAGGAAGGAGCCGAGGGTGCGGCGGGCCTCCACCTCGGGAAGCTCGGGCGCGGCGCTCATCATGTTCTCCAGCACGGAGCGTTTGACATCGAGCGTCTCGTGCTCCTGTGCGTAGTACCCGAGCCGCAGGCCGTGCCCCGGCACGACTTCTCCAGTGTCGGGGGCCTCCTCCCCGGCCAGCAGCCGCAGCAGTGTCGTCTTCCCGGCACCGTTGAGGCCCAGGATGACCACCCTGCTGCCGCGGTCGATCGCCAGATCCACACCGGAGAAGATCTCCAGGGACCCGTAGGACTTCGACAGCCCTTTGGCCGCGAGAGGCGTGCGCCCGCTCGGCGCGGGGTCGGGGAAGCGCAGTTTGGCGACTCGCTCGACCTTCCGCTGCCCCTGCACGGAATCCAGGATCCGCTCGGCGCGGTTCTGCATCTGCTGGGCGGCCCTGGCCTTGGTCGCCTTGGCCCGAAACCGGTCCGCCTGCTTCTGCAGGGTCGCGGCCTGCTTCTCGGCGTTCGCCTGCTCCCGCTTGCGCCGGCGCTCGTCGGCCGCGCGCTGGGCCAGGTAGGCCTGCCAGCCCATGTTGTAGACGTCGATGACGCAGCGATTGGCGTCCAGGTAGAACACCTTGTTCACCACGTGCTCGACCAGCTCGACGTCATGGCTGATGACGATGAGCCCGCCCTGGTGGGACTTGAGGAAGTCGCGCAGCCAGACGATGGAGTCCCCGTCGAGGTGGTTGGTGGGCTCGTCCAGCAGCAGCGTGTCCGCCCCGCTGAACAGGATGCGCGCCAGCTCGATCCGGCGCCGCTGGCCGCCGGAGAGCGTGTGCAGGGGCTGGTCGAGGACACTCTCGGCAAGCCCCAGGCTGGAGGCGATCGAGGAGGCCTCGGCCTCGGCCGCGTACCCGCCGAGCACGTGCAGCCGCTCCTCCAGCCGTGCGTAGTTGCGTACCCCCTTGTCCCGCCTCCTGAGATCATCGCTGGCCATGTCCTTCTCGGCCGCGTGCATCCGGTGCAGGACGTCGTCGATGCCGCGGGCGGACAGCACCCGGTTGCGCGCGATCACCTCGAGGTCGCCGGTGCGGGGGTCCTGCGGCAGATAGCCGATGCTGCCCCCTGTGGTGACCGTCCCGGAGTCGGGGGCCCTTTCCCCCGCCAGCGCCTTGGTCAGCGTGGTCTTGCCCGCGCCGTTGCGGCCCACCAGTCCGATGCGGTCCCCATCGGCGACACGGAAGGACACGGGCTCCAGCAGCAACCGGGAGCCCACACGCAGTTCAAGGTCGGAGGCGATCAGCATGACGACGTCTTTCTCGAAGAGGGTGTGCGGCAGCGGGGTCGGGTGTCCCGGCTCAGCCCGGAGGTGAACGCATCAGCGGGCGAGCGGCAGGGCAGCGGGAATCAATCCGGGATTACACGCACCCGGCCCAGGGTAACCGGTACCGGAAATCCCCGCTTTTCCTTTTCCGTCGCCCGCTCCGGCCGCCGGCTACCTGCCGTCTCCGTCTCTCGCCCCCGTGTCCGTGCCGGCGGTCCTGTCCACCGCGGCCCGATCGGAGCGGGAGCCTGCGTTCTCGGGGCGCTCCCTGTCCGCGGGAGGCACCGGTGTCGCCGCCCCTTCCCGCTTCTCCGTAGAGGGGACCAGCGGACGGTTGCGCAGCAGCGCCGCCAGCACGGCCGCCACCGGTGTCGCCAGGAACATGCCGGGCACACCGCCGACGACGAATCCCATGGCGATGACCATCAGCACGATGGCCGACGGCAGCTCCAGCGCCTTGCCGTAGACGCGGGGCGCGAACACGTGGCTCTCTAGTTGCTGCACCACCAGCACCACGGCGACGACGACGAGCGCGACGACCAGTCCCTCGGTCACGAAGGCGACCAGGGCGGCCAGCAGCCCCGTCACGAACGCCCCGAGGACCGGAAGGAAGGCCCCGATGAAGGTCAGCACGATCAGCGGGATCGCGAGGTTGTAGTCGATCAGGAAGATCAGGAAGATGCCGATTCCCACCGCGTCGATGAGCCCGACCAGTGCGATACCGCGGACGTAGCGGCCCATGACCCCGTAGGCGATCTCGCCCGCGGCCAGCAGCGGGCGCCGCGACTTCACCGGGAACAGCGTACGGATCCACTCCACGAGCCTGTCGCCGGAGTGCACGAAGTACACCGTGAGCACCAGCACCAGGATGAGCCCGGTCAGCACCTCCAGTACCGCGGCCCCGGCGGCCCAGGCCCCGGTCACCAGCTGGTCGCGGTCCTCCGACATGAGCCTCTGCAGCTCTCCTCCGGCCTCGTCGACGACCTGGGTGAGCAACTGCGGATCCAGGCCCAGTCCGATGAACACCGCCTGCAGGGTCCCGACGGCCTCTCCGACGCTCTGGACCAGCCCTTCGAACCCCTGGATGGCGGGCTGCACGACCAACGTGATGACACCGCCCAGGACGGCGATCGCACCGAGTATGGTGATCAGCGTGGAGAGGCCGCGGCCCATCCCCCTGCGCCGCAGCCATTCGGCCGACGGCATGAGCAGCGCGGTGAGGAAGATCGCGAGGACGACCGGCAGGACGACCACCCTGATGTAGATGAGGCCCCACAGCAGGAGCCCCACCACCACGCCGACGACCAGCAGCCGCCAGCAGACGTCGCTCGCCTGGCGGAGCAGGTCGTTCGCTCCGGCTTCGTCCTCCCGCTCCTGGGGCGGCTCCGACCGTTCCGGCCGCGCGGAATCAGCGGGTTTCGCCCCGGAGCGGCGCGCGTTCTGCCACATATTCCCGAACGACCAGTACCACGGTCGTCTCACCTGCAACTTCGGCCCCTTATCCGTGCGCCGGGTAGC
Source organism: Allosalinactinospora lopnorensis (assembly GCF_000981225.1). Taxonomy (GTDB): domain Bacteria; phylum Actinomycetota; class Actinomycetes; order Streptosporangiales; family Streptosporangiaceae; genus Allosalinactinospora; species Allosalinactinospora lopnorensis. The sequence continues at coordinate 76,257 of NZ_LAJC01000019.1, read as the reverse complement.
CCCGATGCCATCGACGTCTTCTTTACTTAGTTCCGGGCGGGTGCCCCCTGTATCGCACCGGCCGGCGGCAACGCGGCCCCCTCAGAACCGCCAGGGGTCCCGTGCACGGTCACTGTGCACGATCTCGTTGCCGAACGGAGCCAGGGCCACGGGGATCATCTTCAACGAGGCCCACGCCAGTGGGATACCGATGATGGTCACCGCGAGGCCGACGGCCGTCGCGATGTGCCCGATGGTCAGCCACCACCCGGCCACGATCACCCAGATCACGTTGAGCAGGGTGCTACCTCCACTCGCCCCTTGCCTGCGCGCCAGCTCGCGCCCGAAGGGCCACAGCGCGTAGTTGGCCATGCGGAACGACGCTATACCGAACGGGATGGTGATGACGAGGACGCAGCAGATGACCCCGGCCACCACGTAGCCGATCGCCAGCCACAGGCCCGCGACGATCAGCCAGATGACGTTCAGGATGAGTCGCAACAGTTCCACGGCGGTTCGCTTTCCTCTCTTCTCCGGGTCCGAAGGCCGGGTCGTACTCGCCCCGCCGACCCTCGGTTTCCCTCTCCACCTCTTCCTCCACGGCCTTCTACGACGAACCCGCACCAAGATCCGTTCCGTCTTCCTCCTACCCCTTAAAAGCGCGCACCCACCGACAGCGCGGCACCGGAACAAGAATCCCGCCCCCCTCGGTGTGGCGACTGGCCAAGAAGGGCAGACAAAGGTACGGGCGAAGCGTCTTCGGTGAGGATGGTGGCGGGTGGCACAGGAAGCACGGCGATCCCGGATGCCCCGGCGACCTCCCCCAGCCGCTTCGAGCACGGCGGACGCAACCGCGCCCGCCGACAACTCTCCCGCCTCTCCAGCACGCACGGCCGCCTCCGACTCGGTCGACTCCACCACGCTGGGCGAGCTGCTGCGCCGGGTCAGGCAACGCGCGGCCCCACGCGCCGAGGAGATGGTGTCGGATCACCTGGACCGCGGATAGTGTCGGCACCGTAGACGACCGGGCCTGGCGGTGCGGCGCCCGGTCGCGCATTCGCACCTGTCCGCCGAACCGAGGATCCCGACCGTGCGTTTCACCAAACTCGGACATGCCTGCGTGCGCCTGGAGCAGGACGGCGCGACCCTGGTCATCGATCCCGGGGGGTTCAGCGAGCACGACGCCGCGGTAGGGGCCCACGCAGTCGCTATTACCCACGAGCATCCCGACCATTTCGACATGGACCGGCTGCGCGCAGCGGTGAAGGCCCGGCCCGGCCTGGAGATCCACACCCATTCGGGGATCGCCGCCCAGCTCGACGAGCTCCGGGACCTCGGTGCGCGGGTACACGAGGTCGCCCAGGGCGACTCGGTGCGGATGGCCGGGTTCGACGTGGACGTCTACGGCGAGCGGCACGCGGTGATCCACCCCGATCTTCCGGTCGTCGGCAACGTGGGCTTCCGGGTGTCGGCACCGGGCGGGGCGGTCTTCCACCCCGGGGACGCCCTCACCGTCCCCGAGGATCCGGTCGACACTCTGCTGCTGCCGGTGCACGCTCCTTGGTCGAAGATCTCCGAGGTGATCGACTACGTGCGCGGAGTCCGTCCGCAGCGCGCGATCGCGGTGCACGACGGCCTGCTCAGCGAGAACGGGGCCGGCGTCTACGCCAAGAACTTCGGGGTGACCCTGCCCGACGTCGACTACGCCCGGCTACTTCCGGGCGAGGAGCGCGAGCTCTGACCCGCCTCCGGCGGAACGGGCGGCGGCCGGCGGAGCGGCACGCCGGAAGCTGGACCGGAATGTGATCCGGGCATCAGAGCGTTACCTCTAGGCAAGATCGGAAAAGAGTCATATGATGTTTCGGGCTCGGTCGTAGGAGCCAGAAACTTGCGAAATCTCACGAAATCGGACACGGGACCAAGGATCGGTCAGCGCGGATCAGGTTTCGATAACGGTTGAGCGAGTAATTTCCCCACCCCCGTGCGTAAGCGGGATTGGGGATGGCATGATTACGTACCGGCTCGCAGGGAGAGCGATCACCGCCTCCCCGTCCGATCGCGTGAGCGCCCGCCGTCTTCGGCGGATCTGCGCCGCAGTGGTCTAAGCCACACCGGGGAACACCGAAGCACCGCATGGCGTTCCGTCATGCGGGGTGACTCACGCCGCTTAAACGAGTTTGTCTGACCCAGCTTTCCAATAGCTTACTAGTGATTTAGTAGAGGTGGTTCAACCATGTCTCAGGTACGTCGGCAGGCCGCGCTGCGCCCCCGCCCGAGCTGGGGGTGGCAGGATGCCGCCGCGTGCCGGGGCGAAGACCTTGTGCTTTTCTTCGGCCCCGATGGCGAGCGCCAGCCGGAGCGGGAGATTCGTGAACGCAAGGCCAAAGAGATCTGTGCTCAGTGCCCGGTCCGTACCGAATGTCTCGACTACGCGATTTCACGCCCCGAGAAGTACGGAACGTGGGGTGGCCTGAATGAGGACGAGCGAGCCTCCGAGCGCCGGCGCCGTATGCGCCGCGCCAACGCGGCCTGAGTCATCCGCGCGCCCTGGCAGGATCGCGGCGTTCAGCGGTGGTGGCCGACGACGCTTCGCCCCCTCACACACCACCGCACCGGCCTCCTGGCAACAGACCCCTTAAGGCCCCGGCCTCTCAAACACCCGTGGCGCCCCGACACGATCTCGTCGAGGGCGCCGCGGGTTTTCGTGTCCCGCGCTCACAGGTACCGCTCGAACCAGTCGGCGGCAGCGGTACCGACCTCGTGCCATACCTCCGAACGGGCGAGGAGCTGTTCGGCTCCCGGCATCACCCGCATGTCATACGGGGCGCTCAGTCTGCCCAGCACCCATTCGGCGAGTTCGCGGACGAACGAGTCCGTCCCCTCGACCAGTACCAGAACCGGGGCCCGGACCTTGGGAAGACTCTCCTCGGCGATATCGATCCGCCCGCCGTGCACCACGAGAGCCGCGATATCCTCCGGGCGGGCCGCCGCGGTCATCAGCGCCGCCGGCGCCGCAGCGCCCGAGCCGAAGAGCCCCACCGGCGCGCTCGCCAGATCCGTGGCCCGGCGCAGCCACCGCACCGCGGCCTGCAGCCGTTCGTCCAGCACGGCGGTGTCGACCCCGTTGGCGTCTTCGTCGCTCTCGCGGCGCCACTCGTCGTGGGTAAGGAGGTCGAACAGGAGCGTGGCGTAGCCGGACCGACGCAGGTTCGCCGCGACGGCACGCTGCCGCGGGTCGTGCCGCCCGTGGCTCAGGGCGAACACCACCCCTGCCCGGACCTCGGCGGGAGTGGCGAGTTCCCCTTCGAGGTAGACGTCTCCCGCGCGGATCCGCACCGCTCGCTCGGAGCCGGCCTCGTCCGCCGGTGTGCGCAGCTCGGCGAGGATAGCCGTCACGTCGCCGTCGGAGAGCTGCGCGAAATCCCGGTACCACTCCCCCACGGCGCGGAAGTTCTCCGGCACGGTCAGTACCACGAGGTCCTCCACCTCGGGGCGCAGTATCTCCACCGCCTGCTGCGAACCGACCGGGACCGCCAGCACCAGCCGGGCCGGCCGCTGCCGCCGCACCATCTGCAGCGCTGCCCGCGCGGTCCCTCCGGTCGCCACGCCGTCGTCGACGACGATGACGTCGCGCCCGGTCAGCCGCGGTGCGGCTCGGGATCCCCGGTAGACCTCCAGGCGGCGGGCGAGTTCGGCTCGCTCCGCCTCGACCGTCGACGAGAGCATCTCGCGGGGCATCCGTATCCGGGCCAGGGCGCGGTCGTCGAAGCAGGCATGACCGTCCTCGGTGATCGCGCCGACTCCCGTCTCCTGGTGGCCGGGCATACCGATCTTGCGCACCAGGAGGACGTCCAGCGGAATCCTGAGGTGGCGGGCCAGTTCGGCGCCGACGGGCACCCCACCGCGAGGCAGGGCGAGAACGATGGGGTCGGTGACTGCGTAGGCACGCACCCGCTCGGCGAGGCGGCGGCCCGCCTCCGAGCGGTCGGTGAAAGGCAGCGATACGGGTAGCGGATTCATACCTGCCCGGTGTCCCACCCAGTGGTGTACGGGACGGGCTCCCTGCTCCTCTCCCGGAGAGCCCTGGAGAAAGTGCTTACGGACATACCCGCTCCTGTACCCGCCGCAACCCCATGCATACGCAAATCCTGCTCGGGAGAACGGGCCGGCCGCGGCGGGGCCGAGCCTACTCCGCGGGTTTATGGAAATCGTGCTCCAGCACCGCCATCACCAGGGAGTCGTGCCGCCGTCCCTCCCACAGCAGCGACTCGCGCATCCGCCCTTCGACGGTGAAACCACACGCGCGGTAGACAGCGATGGCGCGCATGTTGAACGCGTAGACGTGCAGCCAGACCCTGTGCAGACCGATGCGGTCGAAGGCGTATTCCAGGATGAGGCGGGTGGCCTCCTTGCCCAGTCCCTGTCCCGTGAACTCGATGGCCGATAACGCGATGCGGTAGGCGGCGCTCTCATTGGCGGGATCGAACTCGTGCAGCGACAGCTCGCCGACGAAACGGCCACCCGGCTGCTCGATGATGGCCAAGTCCAACCGGTCGTCCTGCTCCGCCCGCGTCACGCACCATTCGCGGATCTCCTCGTAGCTGAATCTGTGATGCGTTCCCGTGAGCCTGCGCACCTCTTCGTCGAGGGTCGACGCGTAGCAGGCGTCCGTGTGCTCCTCCACCAACGGCACCAACCGGACGCGGTCACCTGAGAGAGTCGGTTTCCCACGCAGCGCGTTAAGGTCAATCATCGATCGGGACTCCGGTCTTCATAAGCCGGACGAGCGGGGCTCCGGCAGCGGCGAGATCCTCGTATCCGTCGGGATTTTCGGCCAGAAGGTCCTATGTAAAAGACGCGAGGGCTCCGACGCAACCCCTGAGCAGGACGCGTAGCATCCGATGCGGTTCGCGCACGCCAGTTCAGGAGATCCGATGGCGGTCCACCAAGAGAGCCCGCAGCGGCCGGACACAACGGCCAGACGCGGCAGGCTCGCGGTGGGCGGCCTTTTTCTGGTCAACGGTTTCGGCTACACCAACGTGGTCCCCTGGATCCCGTGGATCAAGAACCAGCTGGAGCTGTCCAACACCGCTCTGGGGACCGCGATCGCGGCGATGCCGTTCGGTGCGCTGCTGACCGGAATGCTCGCAGGCCCGCTCATCTCCCGGCTGGGCAGCGGCCGCACGGCTGTGGCCTCCGGATTGCTGCTCGCCTGGGTACTACCGCTGCTCGCCCTCGCACCAGGGTGGGGGGCATTGGCGGCCGCCCTGTTCGCGATCGGGTGCGCCGACGCGTGGATGGACGCCGCGATGAACTCGCACGGCCTGCGGGTACAGCGCCGCTACGGGCGCACCATCATCAACACCTTCCACGCGGTCTGGAGCATCGCGGCGGTCGGCGGCGGGCTGCTGGGAGCGGGGATGGCCGGAGCCGGGGTGCCGCTACTCGCGCACCTCACAGCGGTCGCGGTCATCAGCGCCGGCGTCACCCTGGTCGCCGCCCGCCACCTGCTTCCCGGCCCGGAGCACGCCGAACGCGACGACGGCACGGCTCCCCCGGACTCCGGGCGGCCGCCGCGCCCGCCGCTCCGCGGCCTGCTCCTGCCGCTCGCACTGGGTGTACTGCTGATGATGGCCGGGGGGATCGAGGACTCCGCGGCGTCCTGGGGCGCGGTGTACATGCGGTACGAGCTCGGGGCGGCGGCCTTTGTCGCGGGCCTGCCCTTCGTCGCCTGCCAGGCCATGATGACCGTCGGCCGCCTCACCGGCGACCGGCTCACCGATCGTTTCGGAGCGGTGACGGTCGCACGGTCGGGTGCCCTGCTGACCGCGGTCGGGCTGGGGACGGCACTGCTGCTGCCGGGGCCCGCGACCGCCATCGCCGGGTTCGGCCTGCTGGGGCTAGGCGTCGCGACGCTGTTTCCGCTGACGCTCGCGGCCGCCGGGAACGTGCCGGGCGTGCGCAGCGGCGACGGGGTGACCCTCGTCGCCTGGCTCGGCCGGCTGGGTTTCCTCGGCTTTCCGCCGCTCGTCGGGGTGGTCGCCGATACGACGTCTCTCGGCACCGGTCTGTGGGTGGTACCGGCAGGGGGCCTCGTCGCCGTTGTGCTGGCGGGCGCGTTGCGTCCCCGGAGATGAGCCGTCCCGGGCCGCCGGCGGCGGCCCGGGACGGGTTTTTCATCGGTGCCCGGCGTGTTACCGCGCCTGGGGAGCGCCGCGCCGGGTCGCGTAGATGGTCACCGCACCGATACCGGCGGCCAGGACACCTCCGAGCACGAAGCCCGAGAGGTCAGCGCCGGTGACCGGGAGCTGACCCCCGGATCCGGCCTGGTCGTCGCCACCGGCCGCGGGAGCCGCGGAGTGCTGGCCATCGCCGCCTTCGTCACCTTCGCCGCCTTCGTCACCGCCCTCGTCCTCGGCGGGGGGTGCCTGCTCGTCACCCTCACCATCGTTCTCGGGCGGCGGTGTCGGTTCCGGATCCTCGGGAACCTCAGGGTCCTCCGGCGGATCCTCCGGCGGAGGTGTCGGATCCTCCGGCGGGTCCTCCGGCGGAGGTGTGGGGTCCTCCGGCGGGTCCGGATCCGGGTCACCGGGCTCCTCCGGCGGATCCTCCGGCGGAGGTGTCGGATCCTCCGGCGGGTCCGGATCCGGGTCACCGGGGATGAGGTCGCCCAGCTCCGGGACTCCGGGTAGCAGGGAATCCGTCTCCTGGGTGACCTCCGCGACCCCAGTGGGGGAGTCGGCCGTCTCGGGGACGGTCTCCTCGACGGTGTCGGCGAACACCGGTCCCACGGAGAACCCGGTGGCCAGCAAGGCCGCGGCGGTCACGGTGACCGCGCGCGTTGTATGCGACATACATCTCCTTTCTTTCATCGGGGATTCAATGCGGGGAGAGGGCATAGAGGTGGCCGTCGGCGACCACGATCGCGTGGCCGTTGAGCAGGCCCCACGGGCGCGCGGCGTCCTCGTCCAGGTCGACGGGGTCCTGGCCGGGCCCCGCGGCGACCGGGACACCGCCGACCTCGCCGTAGATCGTGCCCCCGGCCGCGCTGACGGGGGCGAAGCCCTCCACCGTCTCGGCCGTGCCGTCCTCCAGATCCACCAGCACCGGGCCGTAGGCGGCCGCGGTCTCTCCTTGGATCCAACGGGCGCCGTCGAGCTCGTCGGGATCGAGGGCGGTGGAGGCGACGACCGAGCCGTCGACGGAGTCGTGCACCGCGAGCACGGCACCGTCGCCCTTCTGTGCGTTCCAGCGCACGATGACGTAGTCGGTGCGGGCCGTCAGTATCTCGTCGATGTCGTCGGCCTTGGGCGGCGTGTCCGGCTCGACCTCGCTGGTCTCACCCTCGGGGGTCGCCCAGATCCACGGGGCGGCGCGCAGCTCGGCGGTGAGCACCCGTTCGCCGTCGGCGATGAGCGGGCCGGCCTCGCCCTCCATCGCCACCGGCTCCAGTTCCCCGTCGACCGGGACGAAGGCGCGCTCGTCGTTGGCGACGAGCGCCGAACTCCCGGCGAACGTGACACTCAGCCCGCCGGGCACGTCGTACTCCTCGGGGGCGCCCTCACCGTCCGCGGGCCACTGCCACAACGTGCCGTCGCTGGTGACGAGCGCGACCCCGTAGTCGCCGCCGTCGCGCACGAACTGCGGAGGACCGTCGATGTCCTCCACGGGGAAGGGCAGATCATCGGACCACTCCGGTGCTCCGTCAGGGCCGGCCACGACGAGCCGTCCGTCCGGGTCGATGTAGCCGAGCCGGTCCGAATCCGGTGAGACCGCCGGATGACTCCCGGGTTCCATCGGCAGCCGCCAAGCGGCCTCGGGGCCGTAGCCGGGCGGCGCCGACCGGGTGTCGAGCGTGGCCGCCGGATCCGCGCCGTCGCCGGGGGTGACCGTGGTGTCCGGCCAGAACCGCAGCGCCGCCACGCCGATCCCGGCGACGATCGCGACGGCGAGCACGCCGCCGACGGCGACACGGGCGGCCTTGCGACCGCGTCCCGTACCGGAGGTCCGCTTGCCGGGCCGGGCCGCGGGTGCTTCCTCGCTCTCGGCGCGCACCACACCGCCGGGGGTGACGACGAGCCGCCATTCGCCGTTGGCGTCCCGGGCGTGCACGCGCACCGGACGTCCCATGCGCAGCGCGTACCTGGTGGCGACGTCCAGGGCGTCGCGCCGGGTCTCCTTGGGGGCCCGGCCGGTCACGATCTGGGTGCCGCCCTCGATGGTGATCTCGGCACGCGTCTCGTCCGCGGAGATGACGATGGTGACGGGCTGCCGGAGGGGCTCCCACCCGCCATCGATACTCATAGCGCCTCCCTGTGCTCGTAGGCGCGCCGGCGCGGCACCTGGGGATCCTCTGCGCCGGCCCCGGATACACGCCGTCCTCCTCGCGGCGGAGACGCTGTGCTCATCATGAACCTGTTCGTCAGCTATATCGCGGTCGTCCGGCGGGCGCGCGGCATACAACGCGGCGGTGGAACGGGACCTGGGCGGGCGAAGCGGCCGAAAAAAGCAGCGGGGGAACCGCTCATAGGCAACGGCGATGATACTGACCCAAAGTCACGGTGAAACAGCGCCCGCCCCAGCGGAACCCCCGTCCCCCAAGCCTTCCGCGTCCACACCGGTATCCGTGCCACCCCCTGGCGACCTGGGGTAACTACGCTGACCCGGTGAGCGGCCAGGGCCCAACGGCCGCTGGAGGGACGGCGTTACCTCCGGCGGAACGCTCCGGGGATTGGCCACATCCGGTCGGGGAGAACTCCTGGCAGGAGGTTCACGCACAGGTTCCCAGCATCTCTTCGAGACCCTCGCGGTCCTCGGGTGCCAGTGGCAGATCGTAATGGTGGGTGACATCGATGTAGGTGACGGCGTAGGAGCACTGGTACCCCTCGTAGGGCCGCCATTCCCCCGGGCCGGAGTCGCCCTTCGACATGTTGGCCGGACCGTCGGCGGCCAGCAGGTTGCGCGGATCGTTGGCGAACTCCACGCGCTGGTCGCGGTCCCACTCGGCCGCGCCCATGCGCCAGGCCAGCGACAACGGCACGACATGGTCGATCTGCACCGCCTGGGGGTCCTCGGCGGTGAACTCGACCTGCTCGCCGGTATAGGGGTCGTCGAAGACGCCGCTGAGCACCGTGCAGTCGTCGTCGGCGTCGACGTTCTCCAGATCCCGGACGAGGATGGCGTGCCGGGTGGGGCACCCGTTTCCGGCGGTGACCCAGGAGGAGCCGAACTCGTCGCGTTCGTAGTCGTCGCGGGGCTCCGGGTCGGCGGTCTCGGTCTCCGCCAGGCGCTCCCGCGCTTCCTCGACGTCCTCCCGGGTCGCGGGGCCGGTGTCGTCGGCGGTCTCCGAACCGTCGCGTCCCGTGAAGTCCTCCAGCGCGTCGAAGAGGATGTCGTTTTTGCCGGTGACAGTGGAGACGACGAAGAAGGCGACCGCGATCGCCGCAAGGACCGACGCCAGGGGGCCGGAGAGTCTGCGGCGCCGGGTACGCGAAGATTCGGAGCGGGCAGTGCGTGTCATGGCGCCACCGAAGCAGTACAGGTAAAGAGCGGGGGTGATGGGCGGGGGCGGGAACCGGACAACGGCTACTGCGAAGCGTCGAACCTCGTGGCCATGGTCCTCTCGGGGAGCGGTGCTTCTGTTCTCAGTCCTCTGTCTCGGACGGGGACCGGTCCGGCACGCCGGCGCGTCCCGACGTTATCCTACGATCCCCTCTGGTGCCCTCGTTCTCCACATGCGCCGGATAGGCACCGGTGCGCGGCGTCGGCGCGCGGCCCTCGCCGCGCTCTTCCTGTGAGGACTCCTCCCCCGTCGCGGACTTCCTGGTCTGCGTCCTCGCCGGTTCCGGCGGCTCCGGGCCGCGGGAACCGGACCCCTCCTGCTGTCCCGCCGCCTCCCTCTCCTCGCGGGACGCGTCGTCCTCTTCCGTCCCCTCGCTCTCGGACCCCTCGGCCTCCGCTCCGTCCTCGGCGACGTCGCGCAGCGCCTGCTCGCGCCGCTCGACCAGCCGGGTCGCCCTGGCATGGCGCTGGGCCGCGATCTGAGCCCTCGCCTCGGCCGTCGTGGCCGTGGGCCACATGGCGTCGATCTCGGCGTTCAGCGCGGAGCCGACGAGCACCGCGAGGGCCATCACCCACAACCAGATCAGGATCGCTATCGGCGCGGCGAGCGTGCCGTAGATGGTGACCTGGCCGAGCGAGGCGTCCAGGTAGATCCGGAGCAGCGCCGAACCCAGCAGCAGAATCACCATCGCCAGCAGGGCCCCCGGAAGGTGCCGCAGCAACGGCATGCGCACCGGGACGCTGAGGGTGTACAGCAGGACGACGGCCACGGCCGAGATTCCGCCCACGACCGGCCAGTAGGTCAGGTGCAGGTACCCCACGGCGGCCGGGAGCAGAGCCTCGATCAGGTTCGGCCCGGCGACCAGGGCCGGCAGAACGATCAGCGCGAACAGCAGGGCGCCGATGTAGGCGATGAACGCCAGCGCCCGCTGCCAGACGAAGCCGCGCAGGCCGTCCAGCCCGTAGGCGATGGTGATGGCGTCGATGAACACGTTCATGGCCCGCGATCCGGACCACAGCGACACCAGGAAGGTGAGCGAGAGGACGCCGCCATGGGCGCCGCGCAGGAAGTCGTCGATGAGCGGCACGACCACGCTGTCGACGGTTCCGGTGGTCAGGGGGGCGGCCGCCAGGTCGACGATCCACTGGCGGGCGCCCTCGACCGTCTCCGCCCCGAGGACCGGTGCCAGGTGCCCCAGCACACCGACGATCCCCAGCAGCAGTGCGGGCAGCGACAGCAGCGAGAAGAACGCCGCCTCCGCGGCGAGGCCGACGATGCGGATCCGAACCGCGCCGCGGGCGGTGCGCACGATGAGCAGGAGGAAGCCGGCCAGCCGCTGATGCCGCTCCCGCCATTCGTCCACGGCAGGCTGGAGTCGCCCTCGCCATTCGTCCACGGCGGGGCGGAGTCGTCTCCACACGCCCCTCACATGTCCAACCTACGCTCCCGGGACGGCGCCCCTTGCCTGGCCAGGACCGACAGCAGGCGCATTAATACCGTTTCGATGGCCAACCGTGACCGGACCCGGGCCGTCCGCACCGGAGGCCGGCGTGCCGACGTGATGCGGTTCACCACGGCGGCGGCCAGCCCGTGTCTGGACAAAGCGGGCCGCGGCGTGGCATTGTCATTGGCATGATCGCTGCTCTTGACCCGATGCTCTGCGTGCGTCGGCACGTGGACTTCCTCCGGGTCCGCAGTGCCATCTGTCGTAACGTCGGTTGACCCCGCCGCCCGTGTAGATCCTTTCCGCCCGCATTCTGGGGCGTGAGCGGCGCCCGACGTTTCTTCCCAAGCTGCATTCGCCCGTGCCTCCGGTCACGATGACGTACGGAGGGCCGGGTCGATGCCGTGTGCCCACGGCGGTGTCAGTGCAGTGGCGGTCTCCAGCGTCGGCGTCGGCCCGCGCCCCCGCGAACCGCTCGGAGGACGCCCTCGATGCCTCCCACATCCGCAGCCGCCGGCTCCAAGCCGAACCGCCCCCGCAGAGGCGAAGGCCAATGGGCGCTCGGTTACCGCGAACCGCTCAACAAGAACGAAGAGAACAAGAAGAACGACGACGGGCTCAACGTCCGCCAGCGCATCATCGACATCTACTCCAAGGCGGGCTTCGACTCGATCGACCCGGCCGACCTGCGCGGACGTTTCCGCTGGTTCGGGCTCTACACCCAGCGGGCCCCGGGCATCGACGGCGGGAAGACGGCCGTTCTGGAGCCCGAGGAGCTCGACGACCGCTACTTCATGCTGCGCATCCGCATCGACGGCGGCCAGTTGAGCGTCGCGCAGCTGCGCACGGTCGCCGAGATCTCCGCCGCCTACGGACGCGACACCGCCGACATCACCGACCGGCAGAACGTGCAGCTGCACTGGGTGCGTATCGAGGATGTCCCCGCCATCTGGGAGAAACTGGAGGCGGTGGGACTCTCCAGCACCGAGGCCTGCGGCGACACCCCGCGTGTGATCATGGGCTGCCCGCTGGCCGGCGTCGCCGAGGACGAGATCATCGACGCCACCCCGCAGATCCAGCAGGTGCACGACGACCACGTCGGCAGCCCGCTCTTCTCCAACCTGCCGCGCAAGTTCAAGAGCTCCATCTCCGGCTGCTCGGCCTACTGCACCAACCACGAGATCAACGACGTCGCGCTCGTCGGCGTGGCCGGCCCGGACGGCACCCCCGGCTACGACCTGCAGGTGGGCGGGGGCCTGTCGACCAACCCCATGTTCGCCCAGCGGCTGGGCGCCTTCGTCCGCCCCGAGCAGCTCAGCGAGGTGTGGGCCGGGGTCACCTCGGTCTTCCGCGACTACGGCTACCGCCGGCTGCGACACCGCGCGCGCATCAAGTTCCTGGTCAAGGACTGGGGGCCGGAGAAGTTCCGCGAGGTGCTGGAGAAGGAGTACCTCGGCTACGCGCTGCCCGACGGTCCGGAGCCGGAGCTCACCCCCGGGCAGCAGAGGGACCACATCGGTGTGCACCGCCAGCGCGACGGCCGCAACTACGTGGGCTTCGCCCCCCGGGTGGGCCGGGTCTCCGGCACCCGGCTCTCCCGGATCGCCGACATCGCCGAGGCGCACGGCTCGGACCGGATCCGCACGACGGCCGACCAGAAGCTCGTCATCCTCGACGTCGCCGACGAGCAGGTCGACCCCATCACCTCCGCCCTGGAGGCCGAGGACCTGCAGGTGCGGCCCAGCGTCTTCCGCCGCCAGACGATGGCCTGCACCGGGATCGAGTTCTGCAAGCTGGCCATCGTCGAGACCAAGGACCGCGGCGCCTCCCTCATCGACGAGCTGGAGCGGCGACTGCCGGATTTCCCCGAGCCGGTCACCATCAACCTCAACGGCTGCCCCAACTCCTGCGCCCGGATCCAGGTCGCCGACATCGGGCTGAAGGGCCAGCTGGTCACGGGCGCCGACGGCGAGCAGGTCGAGGGCTACCAGGTGCACCTTGGCGGCGGCATGGGACTGAACGCCGCCTTCGGCCGCAAGGTGCGCGGACTCAAGACCACCGCCGAGGAACTGCCCGATTACATAGAACGCGTTCTCCGCCGCTACCTGGAGGACAAGGAGGACGGCGAGGCGTTCGCGACCTGGGTGACGCGGGCGAACGACAGCGATCTCAAATGAGCGAGGACGGAGCCCGGAGATGAGCGAGCGAGCGGCCCCGCACTACTGCCCCTACTGCGGTGACGAGGACCTGGTGCCCCACGAGGGCGACGGTGAGCAGGGCGCGGGCTACGCCTGGGCCTGCATGTCCTGCGCGCGGGTCTTCCGGGTCAAGTTCGTCGGACTTCGCGCGGCCGCCATAGCGGACGCGCGCACGGATAGGACGGGTGGGAACGCATGAACGTCGCACTGGACAGCAAGCTGGACGGGAAGCTCCTGGCGGAGCGGGCCGCGGCCGAACTCGAGGAGGCCGGCCCGCAGGAGATCATCCAGTGGGCCGCCGACACCTTCGGCGACCGGCTGTGCCTCACCTCCTCGATGGCCGACGCTCTCATGGTCGACCTGGTCTCCAAGGTCCGGCCGGGTATCGACGTGATCTTCCTCGACACCGGCTACCACTTCGCCGAGACGATCGGCACCCGCGACGCGGTCGAGCAGATCTATGACATCACCCTGATCAACGCGACCCCGCAGCGCAGCGTGGCCGAACAGGACCGCGACCTCGGCCCGCGGCTGCACGGCCGCAACCCGGAGATCTGCTGCCACCTGCGCAAGGTCGAGCCGCTGCAGCGCGCCCTGGAGCCCTACGACGCCTGGGTCAGCGGACTGCGCCGCGACGAGGCGGTGACCCGGCGCAACGTCGGTGTGGTGCAGTGGGACCCCCGCAAGAAAATGGTCAAGGTCAACCCGATCGCGCGGTGGACCCAGGAGGACGTGGACACCTACATGGAGGAGAACAGCGTCCTGGTCAACCCGCTCCAGTACGACGGCTACCCCTCGATCGGCTGCGCCCCGTGCACGCGGCCGGTGGCCCCTGGAGAGGACCCGCGCAGCGGGCGCTGGGCCGGGATGGGCAAGACCGAGTGCGGAATCCACCTGTGACGGGCGGCGGACAGCCGGGCGGCGGCGCCCGCACCCCACTGGTCGCGGTCGCGCACGGCAGCCGGGACGAGCGCTCGTCGCGGGCGGTCGAGCGGATCTTCGAGCGGGTCCGGCGACTGCGCCCGGAGCTGGACGTGCGGGTGGCCTACCTGGACCACGTCGATCCCGGCGTGGAGGAGGCCGTCACCGGCCTCGCCGCGGAGGGCGCGGGTGAGATCGTCGTGCTGCCCGCCCTGCTGACCTCGGCGTTCCACAGCAAGGTCGACCTGCCGCGGGTGCTGGACCGGGTGCAGGGCTCCTGCCCGTGGCTGCGCATCCGCTACGGCGACACGCTGGGCCCGCACCCGCTGCTGCTCGACGCGGTGCAGCGCCGCCTCGCCGAGAGCGGAGTACGGGCCGATCCCGGTACCGCGCTGGTGCTGGTCTCGGCGGGCTCCAGCGACGCCGGGGCCAACGCCGTGATCGAGGAGGCCGCCGGACGGCTCGCCGAACGGGGCCCGTGGCGCGAGGTGGTCCCTGCCTACGCCTCGGCGGCCTCCCCCACACCCGGCGAGGCGGTGGCGCGGCTGCGCGCGTCCGGGGCCGCCCGGGTCGCGGTCTCCAGCTACCTGCTGGCGCCGGGCTTCTTCTCCGACCGGGTGTCCGACCAGGCGTTCGCCGAGGGGGCCGCGGCCGTCTCCCCCGCCCTGGGCGACGCACCGGAGCTCGCCCGGGTGGTGCTGGAGCGCTACGACAGCGCGCTCGCCCGGGTACCGCTGTCCGGCACCGCGGCACGCTGAGGCGGCCGGACGGCCCGCCCACCGTGCTGTTATCGCCACCCCGCGGACGGAAAGGTGGCGATAACAGCACGACCGAGCGGACTCACCCGCCGGTGGTACCGGTGAGCACGCGGGCGGCGGGAGCGGCCAGCGTGCGCGCGGGGGTGGCTTCGAGAAGGTCGTCCCCGGCGTCGAGGGTCCATTCGGCGCTGCGGTCGTCGCGGATGGTCAGTTCCAGGGTGTTGCCGTGTCCGAGGCGGGGGTTGCTGATCCGCAGTTCGGCGCAGTCATCCTGAACAGCGGCGGTCTCGACGTTCAGGCCGGCGGCCCCTAGCAGCTCGGCCACGGTGGCGGCGTAGCGCTCCAGCTGCTCCGGGGAGAGCAGTTCCGGGGTCTCGGCGTCGATGGAGGTGTCGACGCCGGCCCACGCCTCGGGGATACTCGGGGTAGGGAGTGCGTGGACATCGGGCACGATGGTTCCCCTCTCCTGTTCTGGCACCGCCCGGGACGCGCGCAGAGGGCCAACTCGTAGAGCGTCCCGGGCGGTGGTCTGTGTGGCGGCAGTCCAAAGGCGCCGCCTTCTCTTGGTCTGGCTCCTAGTGAGATCTGACTCACGTGCTGCTGGAGTGACACCCATCCATCAAGATCGCAAGATTTTCAGGGATATTCCTAGAGCAATTGTGGATGAGGGTTGATGGCAGCCAAGTCGAAGGGGACGCTTCGCGCCCAGTGGCTGGGCAAGATGCTCAAGGAGCTGCGCGAAGAGAACAGCATGACCTTGAAGGAACCCGCGGACTACATCCAACGCAGCACCTCGACGCTTAGCCGGTTCGAAGCGGGAACCTGGCCCATCACCCGAGCCGAGGTGACGGCGCTGATGAACTTCTACGGCGTGGACGGCCCCAGCCAGCGTGCCCAGATGCTCCAACTCGCCGAAGAGATCGCCGAAACCGGCTGGTGGGAGCGCTACTACCAGGGCACCACCATGATCAACTACGTGTGGCTGGAAGATCGGGCCGAGCGGCTACGGATCTTCAACCCCCTGGTGATCCCCGGTCTCCTCCAGACCGGCGAATACGCGGAACGCCTGATCCGGATCAGTGATCCGGATGCCTCAGCTCGACAGATCGAGCGCTGGGTCGGTGTCCGGATGGCCCGTCAGGAGATCCTGACTCGGGATAGCCCAACCGAAATACAGCTCATCCTGGATGAAGCAGCACTGCGTCGTCCGGTCGGTGGGCCACAGGTCATATGCGAACAACTACAACGACTACTGACGGAGGCCGCCAAGCCCAACATCGAAATCCGAGTGCTGCCGTTCAGCGTCGGCGAGTATCCGGGTACCGATGGCTCATTCGCATTGATCAAGATGGCGGATCCGTTCCCCGAGGTCGTCTACATAGACTCTGCGGCAGGAAGCATATTCCTGGAGGCGAATGACGTCCTTCGATTCGCCGGTCAGTACGATCGCCTTGAGACGAGCTGCCTGGATGCGGCCGAGTCCACGGCGTTCATCGCCGCGATTGAGAAGGAACTGTCATGAGACACGAGCAGTTCACCTGGTTAAAGAGCAGCTACAGCCCAGACCGCCATGGCGAATGCGTCGAGGCCGGCTGGCGTAAGAGTAATTACAGCCCCAGCCGCAGTGGCGAATGCGTCGAGGCCGGTCCTCACCTCGACGGTTCCCCCGTCCACGCTCTGCGCGACTCCAAGAACCCTGACCACGGGCACCTCACCCTCCCCGCCCCGAGTGGCTGGCCTTCCTGCGCGGCCTCAAGCAGGGCGAGGTGTAGCCCCGCGCGAAAGAATCGAGGGCGCCACGCCCGGTCGGCGCTCTTATCCCACCGTGTTCGCGGGGTCGTCCATCCACAGCCGCTGCCCCGAGGCGGTGACCGTCAGGCCGAACCGGTCGTGCGCCGGGCGGCCCAGGTCCCGCCACCACTCGTAGGCCGCGGCCAGCTCGTCGAACAGTCGGCGCGGCCCGTGCTGGCACACTCGGTACGCCGGTGCCTGCGGCGTGATCCGCCAGGAGGTCCACGATCCCGTAGTGGGATCCATCAGGTAGACGGTGTAGCGCTGTGTTCCGGGGTCGTCATCGTCGTAGACCAGGGTGGACTTCATCCCGGGCACGCGGACACCGATCGCGAATGAGGCGTCGAAGTCGCCCATCGGCTCGTAGGGGTGCAGGTCGGTGGTCGTTTCGGCGTAGTCGTGCTCGGGCAACACCCGGTCCTCCACGACGCCGTGCGGGGTGCGCTGGGCACGGGTCCACATGAATGCGGTGTCCCCGCCGAAGCGCCCGGACGCTGTCGCGTCGTCGTGGACCAGCAGATGCAGCAGCGCGCCGCTGTGGAACGCCGTACCGAACGGGGTAACGACGAGCCCGCCCGGCCGGGTCTGCTCCACCCACGCGTGCGGGACGGTCTGGACGGCGGCAGTCGCCAGGATCCGGTCATAGGGGGCGCCCGCCGGGTGTCCCTCTTCGCCGTCGCCGGTGATGGTCTCCACCGGCCATCCGGCTCGTCGCAGGGCGATCCTGGCCCGCTCGGCCAGACCAGCGTCGATCTCGATCGTGGTGACGTTGCGCGTCCCCACCAGGGACGCCAGGAGCGCAGCGTTGTAGCCGGTTCCGGTACCGACTTCCAGGACCCGGAGCCCGGGTGCGAGGTCGGCGGCTTCCAACATCATCGCGACCACGCGCGGCATGGACGCTGTCGAGGAGACGTAGCCGCGCCCGCTGCCGTCGCCGTCGTCGAGCTGCACCGCTACGGGAGCGTCGGCGTAGCAGGCCTCCAGCCACGCTTGGGGGGCATCGGCCCGGCGCAGCGGGGCAGGGCGGTTGTCGTCGCCTCGGATCCAGATCGTGTCGGGGATGAACATGTGGCGTGGAACGGCGAGGAAGGTGTCCCGCCACGCTGGGGGGACCTCCCCGGCGAGGCGGGACCGAAGGTGGCGGGCGTCGGTCACTTGTCGTCATCTCGTTCGTGCTTGCCGCCGCCGCTTCCCCCGTCGTTGGGGGTGGGCGGAGGCGGGGGCTTGTCCTTCCGGCCGTCCCAGCGGGAATTGTCGTCATGTTTGCCCACGAGGGCCTCCCAGAGCTTGGGGGCGTTGTGCGGCGATGGTAATCGCCAGGTCGCTGTGTGCCATCGGGTCTGGCCAAAGACGGCCACCCGCGGTCAGGGCACCAGCGAACCGACTTCGGCCGGCCCCGGGGAAGGCGCTAGCCTGGCAGGACCGAATCCTGTTCGGAAAGGACGGCACCGCCCATGCCCGCGACCCACGAGGTGTTCAACCAGCCCTCCCCTCTGGAGGACTACGATGTCGCCGCCGAGGACGCCCTCACCGAGGGACTGAAGCGCGAGGGCGCCGGATGGGCGGCCGAGGAGCTGCACGAACTCGGGCGGCTCGCCGGGACGGCGCGCGCCCGCTCCTGGGGCGAACAGGCCAACGCCAACGAGCCGACGCTGCGCACGCACGACCGCTACGGGCACCGGATCGACGAGGTCGACTTCCACCCCTCGTGGCACGTGCTGCTGGACACCGCCATCGGCCACGGCCTGCACGCCGCCCCCTGGGCCGACGACCGGCCGGGCGCGCACGTCGCCCGGGCCGCCAAGTTCTACACCTGGTCGCAGGTGGAGAACGGGCACGCCTGCCCGATCTCGATGACCTACGCGGCCATCCCCGCGCTGCGGCACTCCCCCGACCTCGCCCGGGCTTACGAGCCGCTGCTGGCGGCGCGCGTCTACGACTTCGGGCTGCGTCCGCCGCTCGGCAAGCAGGGGCTGCTGGCCGGGATGTCGATGACCGAGAAGCAGGGCGGCTCCGATGTCCGGGCGAACACCACGCGCGCCGTGCCCGCGGCCGACGGGAGCTACCGGCTGACCGGCCACAAGTGGTTCACCTCCGCCCCGATGGGCGACGTCTTGCTCACCCTCGCCCAGGCCCCGGAAGGGCTCACCTGCTTCCTGGTGCCGCGCGTGCTGGAGGACGGCACCCGCAACGCGCTGCTCATCCAGCGGCTCAAGGACAAGCTGGGCAACCGCTCCAACGCCTCCGCCGAGCTGGAGTACGACGGGGCCGCGGCGTGGCCGGTGGGTGAACCGGGCAAGGGGGTGCGCACCATCATCGAGATGGTCAACGGGACCCGGCTGGACTGCGTCATCGGGTCGGCCGCGGGGATGCGCGCCGGCCTGCTCCAGGCCGTGCACCACGCCTCGCAGCGTACGGCCTTCGGCTCCCTCCTCATCGACCAGCCGCTGATGCGCAACGTCCTCGCCGACCTGGCCCTGGAGTCGGAGGCGGCGACGACGCTGATGATGCGCCTGGCCGGCGCCGCCGACCGGGCGATCCGGGGCGACGAGGCCGAGGCGGCCTTCCGCCGGCTGGCGGTGGCCGTAGGCAAGTTCTGGGTCACCAAGCGGCTGCCGGCGCACTCCGCCGAGGCGCTGGAGTGCCTGGGCGGCAACGGCTACGTCGAGGAGTCGGGGATGCCGCGGCTGTTCCGCGAATCCCCACTGAACTCCATCTGGGAGGGCTCGGGCAACGTGGCCGCGCTGGACGTGCTGCGCGCGATGGGCAGGCAGCCCGACGCCGTGGAGGCGTTCCTGGCCGAGCTCGCCCGCGCCGAGGGCGCCGACCCCCGCTTCGACGGCGCCGTCAAGCGGCTCAGGACCGAATTCGGCGATCTGGACGACGTCGAGTTCCGCGCACGCGGCCTGGTGGAGCTGATGGCCCTCACGCTCCAGGCGTCCCTGCTGATCCGGTACGCCCCGGCACCGGTTTCCGACGCCTTCACCGCCTCGCGTCTGAGCGGCGACTGGGGCCGCGTGTTCGGCTCCCTGCCGCGCGGCATCGACACGAAAGCCATCATCGACCGGAACCGGCCGCGGGGCACCGAATCCTGAAGAATCCGAAAACGGAACAGATTATGCCGTGACCGGCGCCGAATCGGGCGGGCGCGGTTCCGTCCGATCCCCTTGCCGCCGGTCGGGCTCCCCGGCCGGACGCTCCGGACAGCCCGCCCGACCGCGGACCGGTCGGCGGCTTCTCCGTTTCCGGTCCGGTCGCGCCCGCGGGACACGGACCTGTCACCACAATGCCCCCGAAAGCGGACACGATTGCGGTTCCGGTCGGCGAGATGAGGAATACTCAGCAGGTCAGGGCGGAAGAACCCTCTCGTCATGTAACGGAGCGACACAGAGACGTTGGCGTCCATGGTGGAAGTCTGGCCGGGTACCCCGTACCCCCTCGGTGCGACCTACGACGGGTCGGGCACCAACTTCTCGTTGTTCTCGGAGGCCGCCGAACGCGTGGATCTCTGCCTCTTCGACGACGGCGGCACCGAGACCGCGGTGCCCCTCACCGAGAACGACGGCTTCGTCTGGCACGGCTACCTTCCCGGTGTCGGCCCGGGCCAGCGGTACGGTTACCGGGTGCACGGGCCGTACGCTCCCGAGCACGGCCTGCGCTGCAATCCGGCCAAACTGCTCGCCGACCCCTACGCCAAGGCCATCGACGGCACACTGACCTGGCACGAGTCGCTGTTCAGCTACCACTTCGACGAGCCGTCGCGCAAGAACACCCACGACAGCGCCCCCTACGTCCCCAAGTGCGTGGTCGTGAGCCCATTCTTCGACTGGGCCAATGAGAGCCGCCCGCGCGTTCCGTACCACAGGACCGTGATCTACGAGGCGCACGTGCGCGGGCTGACCATGCGGCACCCCGACATCCCCGACCACCAGCGCGGCACGTACGCCGGCCTGGCCCACCCGGCGATGGTCGACTACCTGACCTCGCTCGGGGTCACCGCGGTCGAGCTCATGCCGGTCCACCACTTCGTGCCCGAGCACGCGATGGTGGCACACGGGCTCACGAACTACTGGGGCTACAACACCCTGGCCTATCTCGCCCCGCACAGCGGGTACGCCGCAAACGGCTCCCAGGGCCAGCAGGTCCAGGAGTTCAAGGCCATGGTGAAATCGCTGCACGAGGCCGGGATCGAGGTGCTGCTGGACGTCGTCTACAACCACACCGCCGAGGGCGACCACATGGGGCCCACCCTCTCGCTGCGGGGCATCGACAACCTCAGCTACTACCGGGTGCGCGACGACGACCAGCGCTACTACCTCGACTACACGGGCTGCGGGAACAGCCTCAACGTGCGCCACCCGCACTCGTTGCAGCTCATCATGGACTCGCTGCGCTACTGGGTGACGGAGATGCACGTCGACGGTTTCCGGTTCGACCTGGCCTCGGCGCTCGCACGGGAGTTCCACGACGTCGACCGGCTCAGCACGTTCTTCGACATCGTCCACCAGGACCCGGTGATCTCGCAGGTGAAGCTGATCGCCGAGCCGTGGGACGTCGGGCCGGGGGGGTACCAGGTGGGCAACTTCCCTCCGTTGTGGAGCGAGTGGAACGGCAAGTACCGCGACACCGTCCGCGACTTCTGGCGCGGCCATGAGGTGGTCCCGGAGCTCGCCTCGCGGCTGACCGGCTCCAGCGACCTCTACCAGGAGGACGGCCGCCGCCCGGTCGCCTCTGTCAACTTCGTCACCTGCCACGACGGGTTCACCCTCGCCGACCTCGTCACCTACGGACACAAGCACAACGAGGCCAACGGCGAGAACAACCGCGACGGCACCGACGACAACCGCTCGTGGAACCACGGGGTGGAGGGGCCCTCGGAACACCCCGACGTCGCCGCGCTCCGCCGCCGCCAGGTGCGCAACTTCCTGGCCACGCTGTTCCTCTCGCAGGGGGTGGTCATGCTCTCGCACGGCGACGAGATCAGCCGCACCCAGGGAGGGAACAACAACGCCTACTGCCAGGACAACGAGATCTCCTGGGTCGACTGGAAGCAGGCCGCCGAGGAGGAGGACTTGCTCGACTTCGTGCGCGGGCTGGCCCGGCTGCGCCGCGAGCACCCGGTGTTCCGGCGCCGCCGGTTCTTCCAGGGCCGCCCGCCCCGCGGCGGCGAGCTGCGCGACATCGCCTGGCTGCGCCCTGACGGCGGCCAGATGAGCGAGCAGGACTGGGGCTCGGCCGGCCGGGCCCTGGGCGTCTTCCTGAACGGCGCCGCGATCACCGAGCCCGATCTGCGCGGAAGACGGGTGTCCGACGACTCCTTCCTGATGCTGCTCAACAGCGGCGCCGATGCCGTGGACTTCACCGTGCCCGGCCGCACGTACGGCGCCACGTGGGAAACCGTCCTCGACACCAACGACCCCGACGTGGCCGGCCGCCCGCTCGTTTCCGCCTCCGGTACGGTGCGGGTGGTCGACAGGGCACTGGTCCTGCTCAAACGCGTGTCGCGCCGAAGGGTGGCCGGCGCCGGGGGCGTCTAGGGTCGGGGAGCATGAGCTCTCTCGCCGATTCGGGCGCACCGCACTTCCGCGCGCTGCTGCCGCACCCAGCCCCGGACGTCGACCTCGCGACCGCCTACGCCTACCCCGCCGTTCTGAACCGGCCCTGGCTGCGCGCCAACATGATCGCCAGCGCTGATGGCGGGGCCTGGGGCCCCTCTGGGCGCAGCAGGGACCTCTCCTCAGCCGCCGACCGCACCGCCATGGGGATCCTTAGAGGGCTGTGCGACGTCGTGCTCGCCGGGGCCGGGACGGCCCGGATCGAGGGGTACCGCCCGGTGCGCCCTCGCGAGGTCTGGGGACGGCTGCGGGAGGGCCGCACCGCGACCCCTCCGGTCGCCGTGGTCACCCGCACCCTGGACCTCAACCCCGCCCTGCTGGCAGAGGCGCCTGAGGACGCGCGCACGATCGTCCTCACCACCGAGTCCGCGCCCGCCGCGCGGCGCCGCGCGGCCGCACGCAGCTCCGAGGTCGTCCTGGCCGGCGACGACTCGGTGCGCCCCGAGAAGGCCATGGCGGCTCTGGCGGAGCGCGGGCTGTTCCGGGTGCTCACCGAAGGCGGGCCGCACCTGCTGGCCGAATTCACCTCCGCCGGGCTTCTCGACGAGCTGTGCCTGACGGTGAGTCCGCACCTGACAGGGCCGGGCCCCTCTCGGATCGTGGCCGGGAACGTCCCCTCACACGCCCAAAACCTGGAACTCGGCCATCTCCTGGAGTCGGAGAGCTCCCTGTTCCTGCGCTATACGAAACGCGACTGACCTGCTTCTCTTTCGGCAGGGCACGCCTATGGCCGATTTCGGATGTCCGTGAACCACGCATAAAACATCCGGCAACCGGACATACCCGGAGTGTACCGCCGACGTCGGCCCTCCCTCATCGCAATCGGGTAAGTAATGGAACGGACCAGTATTCGCCCCCGAAAAACACAGTCCCGAGCTGGGAATGACCGACCGAGGACGACTCGATCAGTGTGACGACGCATTCCGGGCGAGAGGATGAACGCAGTGCCGACGTCCGAAAACGATTCCCCTCCGGTATACCGCGAAATCGCCGAGGCCGTACGCTCCGCCATCGCCTCCGGTGAACTTTCGGACGGAGACCGGGTCCCTGGCGAGAACGACCTGATGAAACAGTACGGGGTCGCCCGAGCCACCGCCCGCCAGGCCCTTTCGGTCCTTATCAACGAAGGCATCGTGGTCCCCATCCGGGGTTCGGGGATCTACGTACGCGCGTTCCGCCCGTTGCGGCGGCACGGCCCCCGGCGCCTCTCCCGGGAGCTGTGGGGCGCCGGGCGGGCCATCTGGCAGACCGATGCCGCCGACCGCGACTTCGAGACCGACAACATCACGGTGCGCGAGGTCCCCGCGGCCGAGCATGTGTCACGCGCGCTGGACCTGTCCGCGGATGAGCGGGTCGTGGAACGGCGGCGCCGGTACCGCCTGGACGGGCGCCCCATTCAGCTGGCGACGTCCTATCTGCCCGCGAAACTCGTGGCCGGAACCGCGGTCACCGAGATCGACACCGGTCCCGGCGGCATCTACGCCCGGCTGGCCGAACTGGGCCACGCCCCGGCCCACTTCACCGAGGAGATCCGGGTCCGGATGCCCACCCCCGCGGAGACCGAGGACCTGCAGCTCAGCGCCGGCACTCCGGTCCTGGACGTGCTGCGCACGGCGCTGACCGCGGAACACGTACCGGTCGAGCTGAACGAGATGACGCTGGACGGCGCCGCCTACGTCCTGCAGTACGACTTCGACGCCTGACCGCGGCAGCCGCCCGGGCAGGACGGGGTCCGGCGGCAGCGGGGTTTCCGGCCGGCGATCGGTGGGGGCCCGCCGGCGGGGACGGGGCGGCCGGGCCGCGGAACGGCTCGCGCTCTGTCCCGGAGGGCGTCCGGCGGCTCGCGGGAGGGCCGTAAACGCGGACGGGCCGGGGAGGACGGCCCCGGCCCGCCGTTATGCGCCTGTGCTTCCCGGCGCTAGTCCTCCTCGTTCGAGACCCTCTTGGTCTTCCTGTCCTTGGAGGCGAAGACCAGGTACAACAAGCCGAGGAACGCGGCGCCCACAGCGACCGCCCCGCCCGCTGCGGGGACCACGTCCCCGGTCCGGCTCATTGCCCACTCCGACAGGGCGAGCCCCAGCATGGAGGCGACGACCAGTGCTCCGGCACCGATCGCCAGCATCAACCACAGGAGCTTCTCGTCACTCAACGGGCGCGGCCGCGCCCGGTCGATGCGCGTCGCCGTGGCTGCGGCGGTGAGCGCGACGACCCATCGGATTTCGGTCGCGATCCCGGTGAGGAAGAGCCACACGGGGCGCAGTCCCTCACGGAATCGAATGGTGTGATGATCCAACCATAGACGGCAGTATTGCGCCCATCCAACGCGCAACGACTGCCGGTGCCCCAAACTCAACGGCTGCCGATACGTAACGAGCATCGCCACTTCTCCCGACTGCCTGTAGCCCTGTGGTCCCCCTACCCGGCAAGATCGGAAGCGAACTTCTCAAAGGCGAATATAGGGACATCTATCCATCGGACGGCGTTCGCCCCGCCGAACCGGAGGTCAGCGGAGGGGCGCGGGCGGCGCGTCCGGAGACTGCGGGTAGCGTCCGTACCATGGACGAAGCGATGACTCCGGTTCCCAAGACCGAAAAGGAGTGGCGCGAGCGGCTCGCTCCGGAAGAGTACGCTGTGCTGCGCCGGGGTGCCACGGAACAGCCGTGGAGCGGCGACTACGTCTCGACGGACACCGTCGGCGTCTACCGGTGCAGGGCGTGCGGCGCCGAACTCTTCCGCTCCGCCGAGAAGTTCGAGTCGCATTGCGGCTGGCCGAGTTTCCACGATCCCGCGGACACGGACGCGGTGACGCTGCACGAGGACCGGGCACTTGGCATGATACGTACCGAGGTTCGCTGCGCACGCTGCGATTCCCATCTCGGTCACGTGTTCCACGGTGAGGGCTATCCCACCCCCACCGACGACCGCTACTGCATCAATTCCGTGGCTCTCACCCTGGAGGCATACGACTAAGTGGCATAGCATCCTCCTTCATGGGCACCGTTGTCCGGGAGCCACGCATCACGCCTGCGCGTTCGCCGCCTGCGTGGCCCGTCCGACTCGCCCCCTTCGAGGCCCGCGTTCCCACCGTGCCCGCCCGCTCGAAGGTCCACCAGCCATGTAAGGCTCTTCGACGAAAGCTCCCGATGACCGACCACTCATACTCCACCGCCTCGCCCCGGCCGACCGTCCGCATGGCCCGCGGTTCCGCTCCGTGGCTCGTCCCCGCGTTCGCCATCGCCGGCGCCGCGGTCCTCACGGGTCGCGGATCGCGGCTGCGCACCGCTCTGGCCGTGCCCGCGGTCGGGCTGGCGGCCGGTATGGTCTGGTTCTTCCGCGACCCCGATCGCGGCCCGGCCACCGGACGGGTTCTCTCCGCCGCTGACGGTGTCGTGCAGAGCGTCGACGCCCAACCTGACGGCCGCACCCGGGTGGCGGTCTTCATGAACCCGCTCAACGTGCACGTCAACCGTGCGCCACTTGCGGGAACAGTGACCGGGGTAGAGCATCGTCCGGGGGGTTTCCGTCCCGCATTCGACAAGGACAGCGAGCGTAATGAACGCGTCATCTGGACCTTCGAAACCGAGATCGGTGAGATCACGGTCGTTCAAATCGCCGGCGCGATGGTCCGGCGTATCGTCCCGTATCTCACTGCGGGGCAGAAGGTGGAAAAGGGCGAGAGGATCGGGCTCATCCGGTTCGGGTCGCGGGTCGACGTCTACCTTCCGGCCGGGATCGCCCCGGCGGTGGAGACCGGGCAGCAGGTCCGCGCCGGAGAAACCCGCCTTGACGACGACTGACGGGGGCTTCGTGGACCCTGCCCTCGCGAACGCGGGAGAGCCCGTTCCCCGCACCCGGCTTGCGGTGGCCGACTACTTCACCCTCGGCAACGCGCTGTGCGGCTTCATGGCGGTGTGGCAGCTGGCGGCCGCCCAGTCCGCGCAGCTCTCGGCGGGCCTCCAGGGACCGATGGAACGCAACACCGTCGCGACGGCCGTCATCCTGCTGCTGATCGCCGCGGCATGCGACCTTTTCGACGGGCGCGTGGCGCGCAAGCTCGGCGGCAGCGGCATGGGAGCCGAACTGGACAACCTGGCCGACGTGATCAGCTTCGGGTTCGCGCCCGCGTTCTTCGTCGTCGTCTGGGGCACGATGGCCGGCGACGGCGGGGCCGCCCCGATCATCGCGGCGGCGGCCGTGCTGCTCGCTGTGGTGGTGCGCCTGGCGCGCTTCTCCTGCCAGGCACCGGGCGACAGCTACTTCACCGGGCTTCCCAGCCCCTTCGGGGCCATGGCCGTCATCACGATCGTGCTTCTCGACCCTCCCGTCTATCTGGGTGCCGCCGCTGTCCTGGTGATCGCGTGGCTGATGGTCAGCCGTATCGAGTACCCGAAGCCGCGGGGACGGCTGGCCTTCACCGTGCTGGCCTGGATCCTGGGCAGTGTGGCCTGCCTGACCGCGTGGGCGGTCGACGCCCCCGCCGGCACAGCGCTGCTCTACTCCGGGTCGAGCCTGGTGCTGATGCTCGTCCTGGTCATCCCGTTCTACGTCGTCGTGACACGGCGCCACGGCCGGGGCGAGGACGAGGAGGACCTGCCCCTGCCAAGCACGCAGGGCGGCTGAGGCGAAACGAGGAGCCTTGGCGGGCACGGACCGGGCCCGTCCCGCGGGGACGGGCCCGGAAGCGCCCTCACAGCCTTCTCAGTGGGCACACCGCGACGGTCGTGGCCCCTATCTCGGCGCCACGCCGGCGCCCAGCGCCTCCAACAGCTCCGCGGCGCTGTACCGGCGGCCGGTGTAGAACGGAACCTCCAGCCGGGTGTGCCGGCGGGCCTGCGCACCGCGCAGGTGCCGCATCAGGTCGACGATGCGGTGCAGCTCCCCCGCCTCGAAGGCGAGAAGCCACTCGTAGTCGCTGAGCCCGAAGGTGGAGACGGTGTTGGCCCGGACGTCGGCGAACCCGGCGGCCATCTTGCCGTGCTCGGCGAGCATGCTCCGCCGCTCGTCGTCGGGCAGCAGGTACCACTCGTAGGAGCGCACGAACGGGTAGACGCAGAGGTAGTCGCGCGGTTCCTCGCCCGCCAGGAACGCCGGGACGTGGGCGCGGTTGAATTCGGCCGGACGGTGCACGCCCATCGCCGACCACACCGGCTGGGCCGCGCGGCCCAGCCGCGTGCGGCGGAACGAGGAGTAGGTCTCCTGCAGCCTCTCGGGGCTGTGGCTGATCCACCAGAACATCATGTCGGCGTCGGCCCGGAACCCCTGGATGTCGTAGCAGCCGCGGGTCGTGACGCCCTTCTCGGCGCCACCGTCGAACAGCGCGGTGAGCTCGTCCGCGGCGGCGGTCCGCTCGACACCGGAGAGGTCCCCCGCCCTGAACACCGACCACATGGTGTAGCGGATGAGCTGGTTGAGCTCCTCCGGTTCGGGGGTGTCGTGGTTGCGCTCTCCCGTGGTCACGTATGGCTCCCTTGCTTCGTGGATGGTTGACGTGCGCCGCCGGCGGACCGGCTGGGGACGAGCCCGCGGGCGGCCTCGGTGGCTCCGGCGATGCAGGCTGGGATCCCCACACCGTCGTAGGCGGCCCCACACAGCGCGAGGCCGGGTCGGGCGGCGACCGCCGCGCGTGCCCGGGCGACCCGTTGCCGGTGGTCGACCGTGTACTGGGGCAGACCGCCGCCCCACCGGGTGACCCTCTGGTCGGCGGGCGGCCCGGAGACGCCGCAGATACCGCTGAGATCGCCGGCGGCCAGATCGGCCAGATCGGCGTCGGAGCGCTGAAGGACGGCCTCCTCGCCGAACCGCCCGATCGAGCAGCGCACCACGACCAGCTCGGTGTCCGGGTGCGCCGCCCGCAGCTCCGCGGCCAGCCACGGCCACTTGACGCTGCTGAACGTGACGGCCTTGACGGAGCGGTTCTCCCTGGCCGACACCAGGAAACCGCTGCTGGAGGGCGGCCGCGCGAAGGCCGCCGCGGGGTAGGCCAGCGTCACGACGGCCATGCTCGCGTAGTCGATAGCGGACAGCTCGTCGGCCGCCGCGGGGACCACCGGACGCAGTAGCCGGGCGGTCGCGGGCGCGGGGCAGGCCAGCACAACACCGTCGGCGGTGACATGGCGCGGGTCGTTGGCGCGTCCGACGGTGAGCGTCCAGGAGTCGCCGGCGGCGGTGAGCGCGCGGACGGTGGCCGAGGTCTCGATCCGCGCACCGCTCCGCTCGGCCAGCCGGTCGATGAGAGGCGCCAGGCCGCCGCGCAGCGTGGCGAACACCGGGCCCGTCCCGGTCGCCGACGCGGCCTGCTGCGCCTTGGCGGTGCGCACGGCCCTCATCAGCGAGCGCTCCTCGCGCGCAGCAGGGGCGATCTGCGGCAGGGTGGCCTCCAGCGAGAGCCGGTCGGCCCGTCCCGCGTAGACGCCGCCGAGCATCGGCTCCACCAGACGATCGACGACCTCAGGCCCCAAGCGTGCGCCGATGAAACCGCCGACGGAGACATCACCGCTCACCGACGTGCGCGGCCAGACGAGGTCGCGGGCCGCACGCAGGGTGCCCGCCCAGGAGAGCACACCGCTGCGGACCAGGCCGGAGAGACTCCCGGGCACGCCCATCACCTGGCCGTCAGGGAACGAGCGCAGCCGCCCCCTGCTGTAGAGGGCCGCCGGAGCGGGGGCGGGGTACTCGAGCCGATCGTCCAGGCCCAGTTCGGCGATGAGGTCGAGTGCCTCCGGGCGCCGCGTGAGCACCGACTCCGCCCCGGAGTCGACCGGGACCCCCGCCACTGGCGAGACGTCGAGTTTGCCCCCGAGGCGCGGGGCGGCCTCCAACACGGTGACCTCGGCTCCGGCCCTGGTGAGACGGTAGGCGGCGGTCAGCCCGGCCACACCGCCGCCGACCACCGCGACGTGCGGTTTCGTCTGCATGCTTCCAGCTTTCCAGATCCAGCGGAGTACCGCGGCCCACCCCCGTATCAGCGCGCGGGGCCGAGACCGCGCCGCGGCCCCGCCGACCCTCGTGACCAAGGTGTTACTCGCCGGGTGCAACTCGGGTGAACACCGTCACGTCGGAGGGCACGTGGATATCTCAGCACCCCCACGCGGAACGAGCCGCCTGATCGCCGCGGCTGTCACCCCGATCCTGGCAGCACTCCTGCTCGCCGGCTGCTCCAGCACGTCGGAGCAGCAGGCTGTCAGCGACGCGGACGGGGCCGCCCCCGAAAGGGACACGGCCGCCGAGAACGGCCCGGCCGCCCCGGAGGCGGAGGGCGGGGCGGATGGAGATGCCGGTGGAGACGCCGCGGTCGCCGGCTCCGAGGTCGACGCCCGCGAGCGCGCGGTGGTGCACACCGCGGAACTCACCGTGGAGGTCACCGAGGTCGAGGCGGCGGCCGACGACGCCAAGGAGTGGGTCGGCGACGCCGGCGGCCACGTCGCCGCGGAGAACATCGGCACCGAGACCGGGGAGGGGCCGCGCGCGTCGCTCACCCTGAAGATCCCCGCGGACCGCTACGAGGAGGCACTGGACGACCTCGGCGACCTCGGCACGCAGGCCGACCTGCAGCGCAAGGTCGATGACGTCACCGAGGAGGTCGCCGATGTCGACAGCCGGGTGGAGTCGGCGGAGGCGACGCTCGACCGGCTGCGTGAACTGCTCGACGAGGCCGACAGCGTCGAGGACGTCCTGGCCGTGGAGTCCGAGATCAGCAACCGCCAGCAGGAACTGGAGGCGCTGCAGGCCCGGCAGCAGGCGCTGCAGGACAGCACGACGTTCGGCACCGTGAACCTCTCACTGCTGCCGCCGGACTCCTACCTGGCGGAGCAGGAGAGCGATTCGATCGGCTTCACCGGCGGGCTCGTCAGGGGGTGGCGGGCCCTGGCAACGGCGGCCCAAGGCCTGGCGGTCGTCGCCGGCTGGACCCTGCCGTTCCTCGGTGTCGCCGCCGTCGCGGGCGCTCCCGTGGTGCTGTGGCTGCGGCGCCGCGTCTCCGGTCGACCCGCCCCCGCGGCGGAACCGGTGGCCGCGGGCGACGGCGGCACCGGGACGGACAGCGCGGACGGCGGCGACGACCAGCCGCCCTCCCGGGAGGACTGACAGCCGCGGATGCCCCGCTGCGCGGCGGGAGAGGGCGCCTGTCGCGCTCCGGTTCCGCTTCGCCCGCTCTGTTCCGGGCCGCGCCGAGAGCGGCCTACTGCTCGGTCTGCTCGTGCACGAAGTGGGTGAGGCGGGCGAGCATCTCCGGGTCGGTGTTGGGAAGCACACCGTGGCCGAGGTTGAAGATGTGTCCCTCGGCGGCGCGGCCCCGGTCGAGGACGTCGCGGGCGCGTTCGGCGACGGCCTCCCACGGAGCGAAGAGCATCGCCGGGTCGAGGTTGCCCTGCAGCGCCGTGCCCGGCTGGACGCGCTGGGCCGCCTTGTCGAGCGGCACCCGCCAGTCCACGCCCACAACGTCCGCCCCGGCCTCGCTGAGCAGGCCGAGCAGCTCGCCGGTTCCCACGCCGAAGTGGATGCGCGGCACGTCCAGCCCACCCAGCTGTTCGAAGATCCAGGACGTGTGCGGCAGTACCGATGCGCGGTAGTCCTCAGCGCTCAGCGCGCCGACCCAGGAGTCGAACAGCTGCACGGCGCTCGCCCCTGCCTCGATCTGCACCTTGAGGAACTCCAGGGTGATCCTTGACAGGCGCCGCATCAGATCGCCCCAGAGCTCGGGGGCGCCGTACATCAGGGCCTTGGTGTGCTCGTGGTTCTTCGACGGCCCTCCCTCGATCAGGTACGAGGCGAGGGTGAACGGCCCGCCCGCGAAGCCGATGAGCGGCCGCCCGTCGAGTTCCTCGACGAGGCGGCCGACCGCCTCGGTCACATAGGGGACGTCATCGGGTTCGAGCTCGCGCAGCCGCTTGACGGCGTCGGCGTTCCGGATCGGATCGGCTATGACGGGGCCGATCCCGGTCTTGATGTCCAGGTCGAGTCCGATGGCCTTCAGCGGCACGACGATGTCGCTGAAGTAAATGGCGGCATCGACGTCGTAACGGCGGACCGGCTGCATCGTGATCTCGACGATCATGTCGGGCCGCGCGCACGCCTCCAGCATCGGCACGTCAGCGCGGACCTTGCGGTACTCGGGCAGCGATCGTCCGGCCTGGCGCATGAACCACACCGGTGTACGGGACACCGGCAGGCGCCGGCAGGCGCGGAGAAACGGAGATTCTTGCAGTGTCAGGGTCACACCCCGATCGTGCCATGTGTCGGACACCGGTTGGGGGCGAAAGCGTAGCGTGCTGGCCTGCTTCGGCCACCGACGAAGGCTACAGTTGTTCTTCGTACCGACTTCGTCGCAGAGGGAGTCCAGGATCCCCGCAAAACGCCGACACGCCGGAAAAACTCCGCGAGCGCGCCGGTGAATCGTGCCACCGTCGAGGAGTGCCCGTCGCCGTGCACCCGCCCGCATCGGCGGATCCGTCACGTTGGCGGGGTCGCGGTGTCCCGTGCCCGCATTCCACGGACCGGGACGCCAAGGCTTTATGCGCGAAGTGCTCAATTACAAGATTAAGGCTGACGTTTCCATCATGCCCCCTCTCGGTAGGGTCGATGACGCGCCTCCCGCGTTCCGGCGAGCGGTCGAGAGTCTGCGCGCGGCCACGGTCCGCCCCGAGGTCGTGGTCGAGGACATCCCCGCTCCGCAGCGCCTCGCGCCCTACGCCATCGCCATGTCAGCGAGCGTCCACATCGATGACAACGATGTCGCACTGGGCCGGTTGATCGTGCTCTACGATCCGGAGGGGACGCGGGACTGGCCCGGTCCTTTCCGGGTGGTCGCCTATGTGAGCGCCGATCTCGAAGCGGAGATCGCCGGCGATCCGCTGCTGGGGCAGGTCGCCTGGAGTTGGCTGACCGATGCGCTCAGCACGAGGAACGCCGAGCACCACACTCTGAGCGGCACGGTCACGCGGGCGACCACAGAGGGGTTCGCGGCCAAGGCGGACCAGCCCATGACGACCGAGCTGGAGCTGCGGGCCTCCTGGTCACCGACCTCGGAGGACCTGTCCGGACACATGGAGGCGTGGCTCGCGCTGCTGTCCTCCGCCGCGGGCCTGCCGCCGGTCGATGTCGCCGACATCTCGCAGCACCGCCAGCGCACCGGTGACTGAGGGCCGGGCTCTGCGCATGCACTTTACGCCCCGGAAGCACATGCCCGGTGTCCGAAGCGCATACCGTGGTGCCGTGGCGAACGTGCTGAACTCCAAGACAGATGACCCAGAGCCCGGAGCTCCGCGGGACCATGCGGGCAAGGAGGCCCCTCTGCTGAGCGCGCCTCGCGAGGGGGTGCCGCCGGTCGTCTCCGACGAGGCGCACCTGGCCCGCGTGGTCGAAACGTTCGGGAGCGCGGCGGGCCCGGTCGCGGTCGATGCCGAACGCGCGTCGGGGTACCGCTACGGTCAGCGCGCCTACCTGGTCCAGCTACGCCGCGCCGGCGCCGGATCGGCCCTGATCGACCCGGTCGCCTGCCCGGACCTGACCGATCTCGACGCCGCCTTCGCCGGCGCCGAGATGGTGTTGCACGCCGCGCACCAGGACCTGCCCTGCCTGAGCGAGCTCCATCTGCGCCCGGACCGGCTGTTCGACACCGAGCTGGCCGGCCGGCTGCTCGGTTACCAGCGCGTGGGCCTGGGCTCCATGGCCGAGCGCGTCCTCGGGCTGCGGCTGGCCAAGGAGCACTCGGCGGTGGACTGGTCCACCCGGCCGCTTCCGGAGGACTGGCTCTGTTATGCGGCACTGGACGTGGAGATCCTGATCGACCTGCGCGACGCGCTCGAGGCCGAGCTGGACGAGGCCGAGAAGCTGGAGTGGGCGCGCGAGGAGTTCGCCGCTGTGCTGGCCACCCCGCCCAAGGAGCCGCGCCCCGATCCGTGGCGGCGCACCTCGGGAATCCACAAGGTGCGCAACCAGCGCGCGCTCGGAGCGGTCCGGGAGATATGGCTGGAGCGCGACCGCATCGCCCGGGAGCGCGACATGTCACCGGGTCGGGTGCTGCCGGACTCCGGGATCGTCGAGGCCGCGACGGCCATGCCGCGGACGGCGCAGGAACTCGCCGCGATCAAGCCGTTCAGTATGCGGCTGGCCCGCCGCTACGTCCCGGTGTGGATCAAGGCGATCGACCGGGTGCGCGACATGCCCGTCCCCGAGCTCCCCCAGCCCAGCGTGCCGGGTGACGGCCCCCCGCCCACCAACCGCTGGGCCGACCGGGACCCGGAGGCCGCGAGCCGCCTGGAGGCGGCCCGGGAGACCGTGAGCGCGATCGCGGAGCGTGTCGCCATGCCCACCGAGAACCTGCTGCAGCCCGACGCCGTGCGCCGGCTGGCGTGGGCACCTCCATCGACGATCACCACCGACGCCGTCGCCGAGCACCTCCGTGACAACAACGTCCGGGAATGGCAGGTCGCGCTAACCGCGGAGGCCCTGGGCGAGGCTCTGCACACGGCGCACGGGTAATCTGGGGCCGCTCCAAACCCCCACCGGCTCATAAATCGTACAAGTGGCGTATTTCACGCGGATCGCACACGCGCCGCGGACACGTTCACCCCCATGGAACGGTTTATGTTATGGAATCGTGCTGATATTGATACGGGAGGGCAGGAGCCCGCGGAGTGGGGCACCCGGTCGCGCAGGGACGGTGAATCCGATGTCGGTGTGGCGGACACTGCTGCGCAAAAGCGGCCTGTGGACCGCCGACACGGAGGACGAAGTACGCCACCGCCCGACGGACGGGGCCGGGCACGGGGAGACGCCGGCCATGCGCGCCGCGGCTCTGGAACGGATCCTGCAGGAGAGCATCGAGGCGCGCGGCTCGACGGACCCGCGCAGTATCACCGCCCGCAACAACCTGGCGAGCAAGTACGCCAGATCGGCCGGCGCTCGGCGGCCATAGCCCAGTTCGAGTTGGTGCTGACCGACGCTGCGGCGACTTTCGGCGACGACCACCCGCAGACGGACGTCATCCGGGAGAACCTCGCCTGGAGCTATGAGGACGCGGGCCGCTACGACGACGCTCCGGGCAGTGGGAGAGCCTGCTGCGCCACCGGGATAAGAACCTGGGGTCCACAGCGGGCGACACAGTGGCGGCGCGTACCCGGCTGGCGCAGTGCTACCGCAGGAGCAACCGGCCCGACGCCGCGATCGCGCACTTCGAGCAGGCCCTGGAAGACTCCGCGGCACCGGAGGAGCGGGAGAACCTGCGCATCGGCCTCAGCATGGCGTTCGCCTCGGCAGGCCGGTACAACGACACCGTCCAGCAGTTGCGCATCGTGCTCGCCCAGCGCCAGCGCCGCCTGGGCTCCCGTCACCACGACACACTGGTGATCCACCACCGACTCGGCCGCACCTGCACCCAGGCCGGGCAGGTATCCGAGGCGGTGGAGACGCTCCAGGCGGCCTACCGCGGCGGCCTGGCCGCCGCAGGCGATCCTGAGATCCGGGTGCTCACCATGAAGATGCGCCGCGACCTCGCCGGCGCGCTGAGCGCCGCGGGTCGGCACCGCGACGCGGCGGCGCTGTTCTGACTCTTCGGACCCCGTGCTCCGCGGCACTTCGACGCTTTCTCCGGCTCGGCCCCACCGGGCTCGCGGCACTAGTTACTGGCGAGTAGCATGGAGGGGTCAAGCTAGCTATCCGCTGGAGAAGGAGGGGGCAATCGTGCCGCGAACTGCCCGCGATGTCGTGTTTGTCGACGGGGCGCGGACCCCGTTCGGCAAGGCCGGCAAGGGCCTCTACGCCGAGACGCGCGCCGATGACCTCGTGGTCCGGGTCATCCGTGAGCTGCTGCGCCGCAATCCCGGCCTGCCGCCGGCGCGCATCGACGAGGTCGCCATCGCCGCCACCACCCAGATCGGCGACCAGGGGCTGACGATCGGCCGCAGCGCCGCCCTCTTGGCCGGCCTGCCGCGCAGCGTGCCCGGTTACGCGATCGACCGCATGTGCGCCGGCGCGATGACCGCTGTGACCACCACCAGCGCCAGCATCTCCTTCGGCGCCTACGACGTCGTCATCGCGGGCGGTGTCGAGCACATGGGCCGGCACCCGATGGGCGAGGGCGTCGACCCCAACCCGCGCTTCCTCTCCGAGCAGCTCGTGGACCCCTCCGCCCTGGTCATGGGCAACACCGCGGAGAACCTGCACGACCGCTTCCCCAGCATCACCAAGGAGCGCGCCGACGCGTTCGCGGTGCGCAGCCAGGAGAAGGTCGCCAAGGCCTACGCCGACGGCAAGATCCAGGAGGACCTGGTGGAGATGCTGGTGCGCTCCACCGAGGAGGGCTACGGCCTGGCCACCGCGGACGAACCGCCGCGCCCCGGCACCACGTTGGAATCGCTGGCCGGGCTGAAAACCCCGTTCCGCCCGCACGGCAACGTCACCCCGGGCAACGCCGCCGGTCTGAACGACGGCGCCACCGGTGCCCTCATCGCGGCCGAGGACACCGCCGCCGAGCTCGGCCTTGAGGCCCGGATGCGCCTGGTGGACTTCTCCTTCGCCGGTGTGGAGCCGGAGGTCATGGGGGTCGGCCCGGTTCCCGCCACCGAGAAGCTGCTCGAACGCCAGGGCCTCACCATGGACGACATCGGCCTCGTCGAGATCAACGAGGCGTTCGCCGTTCAGGTACTGGCCTTCCTGGAGCACTTCGGGATCGCCGACGACGACGAGCGCGTCAACCCGTGGGGCGGCGCGATTGCGCTGGGGCACCCGCTGGCCTCCTCCGGTGTTCGACTGATGACCCAGCTCTCCCGGCACTTCGCCGAGCGGCCCGACGTCCGCTACGGCATCACGACCATGTGCGTGGGCATGGGAATGGGCGGGACCGTTCTCTGGGAGCGGGTGTGACGCCGCGTGCGGTCGCGGCGGCCGCGACATCGAAGTCCGGGCTCCCGGCCGGCCGCGCAGTGGGCGCGATGGGCGCAGCGAACACGAACTGGGAAGGAACGCCAAGTTGAGCACCCCGACCGATGCTCCCCAACCGTCAGCGGAGTTGTTCGCCGACGAGGTCGTCACCAAGGCCTTCGCGCGCGACGTGGAACTCCCGTACGGCGCGGGCACCGCTGTCCTGATCACCCTGGACAACGGGCACGACCACACGAAACCCAACACGTTCGGCCCCGGCGGGCTGACCAGTCTCAGCGAGGCCATCGACGCCGCCGCGGCGCGCACCGACATCGCCGCCGTGGCCGTCACCGGCAAGCCCTTCATCTTCGCGGTCGGCGCCGACCTCACCGGTGTACCGAGGATCGAGAACCACGAGCAGGCGCACACGATCGGCAAGCTGGGCCACGACGCCTTCCGCAAACTCGGCGAGCTCAGCGTGCCCACGTTCGCGCTCGTCAACGGCGCGGCCATGGGCGGTGGCGTCGAGGTCGCGCTGCACTGCACGTACCGCACCATCTCCTCCGGCGTTCCGGCGTTCGCGCTGCCGGAGACCTTCCTGGGGCTGGTTCCGGGCTGGGGCGGCACCTACCTGCTGCCCAACCTCATCGGTGCTGAGCAGGCGCTCAAGCTCATCATCGACAACCCGCTGGCCCAGAACAAGACGATCAAGGGTCCGCAGGTGTACAAGATGGGCATCGCCGACGCGATGTTCGAGCCGGCCGACTTCGTCGAGGAGTCCCTGCGCTGGGCGGCCAGGGTCGTCAACGGCGACATCTCCGTGCGGCGGCCGGAGGTCGACAAGGAGGAGGCCTGGACCCAGGCGGTGAACAACGCCCGGTTCCAGGTCGAGGGCAAGCTGCGCGGCGCCGCACCGGCCCCGGTGCGCGCGCTGGAACTGGTCGACAAGGCCCGCCACCGCACTCGCGACGAGGGTTTCGCCGCCGAGGATGACGCCCTCGCCGATCTGATCATGTCCGACCAGCTCAAGGCTGGGCTGTATGCCTTCGACCTGACCCAGAAGCGCGCCCGCAGGCCCGCCGGCGCTCCCGGCAAGGAACTGGCCCGCCCGGTCACCAAGGTCGGCGTCGCCGGCGCGGGGCTCATGGCCGGCCAGCTCGCCCTGCTGTTCGCTCGGCGCCTGGAGGTCCCGGTCGTGCTGACCGACCTGGACCAGGACCGCCTGGACAAGGGGGTCGCCTACGTCCACGGCGAGGTCGACAAGCTGCTCGCCAAGGGCCGGGTGTCCGCTGACAAGGCCGGCCGGCTCAAGAGCCTGGTGGCG
Organism: Allosalinactinospora lopnorensis; assembly: GCF_000981225.1. Taxonomy (GTDB): domain Bacteria; phylum Actinomycetota; class Actinomycetes; order Streptosporangiales; family Streptosporangiaceae; genus Allosalinactinospora; species Allosalinactinospora lopnorensis. The sequence continues at coordinate 38,808 of NZ_LAJC01000019.1, read as the reverse complement.
GGATCGCTGAGCAAGGACGCCTTCTTTGACGCCGACTTCGTCATCGAGGCGGTCTTCGAGAAGATGGAGATCAAGCAGCGGGTCTTCGCCGAGGTCGAGGAGGTCGTCTCGCCCGAGGCGGTCCTGGCGACCAACACCTCCTCGCTGTCCATCACCGAGATGGCGAGCAAGCTGCGCCACCCCGAGCGCGTGGTCGGTTTCCACTTCTTCAACCCCGTCGCCGTTCTCCCACTGCTGGAGATCATCCGCGGCGAGAAGACCGACGACGCCACCCTCGCCACGGCCTTCAGCACCGCGAAGACCCTGAAGAAAAGCGCGGTGCTGTGCAAGGACGCCCCGGCGTTCGTGGTCAACCGGCTGCTCACGCTGTTCATGGGCGAAGTGCTGAGCGCGGTCGCGGAGGGGACCGAGCCCGAGGTCGCCGACCGCGCCGTGGCCCCGCTCGGCCTGCCGATGTCTCCGCTGATGCTGTTGCAGCTCGTCGGCCCGGCCGTCGCGCTGCACGTCTCGGAGACGCTCAACGCCGCCTTCCCGGAACGGTTCCGTATCTCAGAACAGCAGCGCACGCTGGTCGAATCCGGTAAGACGGAGCTCTTCGGCCCGGACTTCCAGCTCGACCCCGAGATCAAGGAGATGTTCTCCGGCGGCGACAACCCGTCGACCGAGGAGCAGATCCTGAACCGCGCGCTGGAGGCGCTGGCCCGCGAGATCAGGATCATGCTCGACGAGGGCGTGGTGGCCGAGCCCGCCGACATCGACCTGTGCCTGATCACCGGCGCCGGGTGGCCGTTCCACCTCGGCGGGATCACCCCGTACCTGGACAGGAGCGGGGTCTCCCAGAAGGTGAACGGGACTCTTTTCCACCCTGACGGCCCGAAGGCGGTCTAGTCGGCGGATTTTTCAACGCGACTCGGCTCCGGGCCGGTGAGGCCCGGAGCCGCAGCCGTTCTATGGTTGGAATATGGCAGGGGCAGCCGGACCGTTCACCGTCACCCACCGGTTCCAGATGACCTGGAACGGGGTGTGGCTGTTCATAGCCTGCCTGGTCTTCTCGGTCGCCGGGATCGCGCTGATCGTGCGCGGCGAGGCCAGGGGCGACGCACTGCTCGGACTGGTGGCGCTCCTGTTGTTCGGCGGGGGCGGCCTGCTGTCCGCCGCTCCCCTCCTCTCCCGCCGCCCCGTGCTGGTGCTGGACGGGGCGGGGGTGCGCCTGGTCGCCCCGTGGCCGCGCCCGTCCTCCGAGGACGTCTTCCTGCCCTGGGAGGACGTCGAACTCATCCGGGCGGCCACCCAGGTGGTCCTGCGCCGCGGCGACCCCATGCTGCTGCATCATCTGGTGTTCGTCCCGCGCGGCGAGGCCGAGCGCCCCTTCCACCCGCCGGCGCCGTGGGAGCCCCCTTACTCCGTGCGAATCCGCTCGACCTGGGACCGCGCCGTCGAGGAGATCGTCGCCGAGGCCCGCAGGCACCGGCCCGGGCTGGCCTTCGACGACCGCAGGCTCCCGCGGGCGCGCTCCGCGTGAGTCGCGCCGGAGCGCTTCAGCCCATTGGCGCGACCTGCCGCTCCTCCCTCGGGCTCGGCGCGGCGCCGTTCTCCTCCCCCGAGGCCGCCTCCTCGCCTTCGGTGATGCCGAGCCGGTCGTGCAGCCTGCGCAGCGGACCGGGGAGCCACCAGTTGGCGGGGCCGAGTAGCCGCATCGCGGCGGGAACGAGGATCGCGCGCACCAGTGTCGCGTCCACCGCGACCGCCACGGCCAGGCCGATCCCGGTGATCTGGAGGAACAGCAGGTCCGACAGCCCCATTGTCGCGAGTACCACAACGAGCAGCAGCGCCGCGCTGGTGATGATGCTCCCGGTCCGTTGCAGGCCCGCCGCGACCGACCGCGCGTTGTCCCCGGTACGCAGGTACTCCTCGCGCACCCGGCTGAGCAGGAAGAGCTCGTAGTCCATCGCGAGCCCGAACGCCACGATGAGGATCAGGACGGGATAGGTGGGGTCGATCGTTCCCACCGCGTCGAAGCCCAGGACCGGCGCCAGGTGCCCCTCCTGGAAACCCCAGATCACGACGCCGAGGGAGGCGCCGAGGGACAGAAACCCCATCAGCACCGCCTTCAGCGGCAGCAGCACCGAGCCGAACGCGAGGAAGAGCAGCACGAAGGTCACAGCGGTGACGAAGACCAGTGTCGCCGGTATGGCGTCGACGATGGCGTCGACGTTATCGGTCTGCTGAGCCGCCATGCCACCCACCAGGACCTCGTCGGCGCCGCTGGGAACCGGCTGATCGCGTATGCCGCGCACGAGGTCGCCGGTCGCCCGGTCGTCGACCTCGCCCTCGTAGGCCACCGTGATGTGCGCGGTTCCGTCGCCGGTGCGCGCCACGGCCGCGTCCTCCACACCGTCGAGGTCCGCGAGGTCCGCGGTGTAGTCCTCCAGTGCCCCGGTACTGACGTCGCCGGTCACCGCGACGTTCAGCCGGCCGATACCGCCGGCCGGGAAGTCCTCCTTCAGCGATTCGGTGGCGATCCGGCTGTCCGCGTCCTCAGGCAGGTAGCGGTGGTCGGTCGAGCCCAGGTCGCTCTGGAGAAGCGCCGAGGCGAACACCATGAGCGTCGCCCCGACCACGAGCAGGTAGAGCACGGGCCGCCGCATGACATGGCGTGCGAACCGCGCCCAGGGGCCGGTCCGGGCGGCGGCGGTCCCGGTGAGCGTCCGCCGGGCGAACGGCAGCGGCAGCGCGTCGATCCGGCGGCCGATGACCGACAGCAGCGCCGGCAGCACCACGATCGCTGCGAGGATATCGAACAGCACGACCGCGATCCCGCCGAACCCGATCGAGCGCATGATCGGCTGCGGGAAGAACAGCAGCCCGGCGAAGGCGATCATCACGGTGACACCGGAGAAGGCGACGGTGCGCCCCGCTGTGGCCAGCGTGCGCTGCAGCGCCGCCCCGATGTCGCCGCCCCGGGCGAGCTCCTCCCTGTACCGGCTCACGATGAACAGGCCGTAGTCGATGGCCAGCCCGAGGCCCAGGATGGTGGCGACGTTGATCGCGAACACCGAGACCTCGGTGGTGTAGGCGAGGGCGCGCAGCACCGTCAGGGAGCCGAGAATCGCCAGACCGCCGACGGCGAGGGGCATCAGCGCGGCCGTCACCCCGCGGAAGATCGCCACGAGCAGCACGAGCAGCAGCGGCAGCGAGAGCAGTTCGGCGCGGATGACGTCGCCCTCGGCCTTCTCCGACAGCTCCGCCTCCAGCGGGATCGGGCCGCCGAGATAGCTGTCCATCTGGCCGGCGGTGAGGTCGTCCTCGATCTCCTCGAAGGCGGCCAGGCGTTCCTCCTTGCCGTCGCCTTCCAGGGTGATCGGGACGTAGGTGGCCTTGCGGTCCTCCGAGATGAGCACACCCCGTTCGCGATCGGTCAGCCCGTCGTCGAGGTAGCTGGTGACCGAGGTGACCTTCTCCTCCGGCAGGTCGTCGAGCATCTGCTGGACGGAGAAGGCGAACATCTGGTTGTCGATCTCCAGTTCGAGGCTCCGGTAGACCGCGATGACATCGGCGTCGTCGTGACCGAGCTCCTCCTCCAGGAGTTCGCCCGCCCGGGTGGACTCGGCACCGGGGTCCTCGAAACCGCCGTCGCTGACCGTCGCGAAGACGCCGGTGCCCCATACCGCCGCGAAAGCGACGAAGAGCGCGCTCGCCGCCAGTACCCAGGCACGCGCACGATGGCTGAACAGGCCGAGGCTCGCGAACATGGGACCGCCCTCGCATTATGGTGGCGTGAAAGAAACGGCGCCGTGCCGGGCGCGCGGGACCGCGCCGCCGACAGGCGCGGATACAGCGTAAACTAAAGCGCACTGTGTTCACACACGTCAATGTGACGTGACGCATGCCCGGCCACGGCGCACGCTCCCGGGGCGCCGGAGGAAGCCGCGGGGTGTGCCGGGTACGGCCCGAAACAGCACGCCGCCCCGCGCGGGGGCACGCGGGGCGGCGGGTACTCCGAGGAGCGGCGGATCAACCGCCGATCGTGGCCTTCACCTCCTCTGTGAAGGTCTCGGCCGCCTCCTCGGGGGTGATGGATCCGTGCAGGACGTCCTCGTTGACCCGCTTGACGATGTCGACGACCTCGCCCGCTCCCTGGGGCGGCGCCGGGTCGGCGGGCTGGACGTCATCGGCGATCTCCTCCAGGAACTCCGCGCCCTTGGCGTCGCCCTCCGAGAGCTCGTCCTTGATCTCGTCCCGGAGCGTGAGGTTGGCGGGCAGGCCCCGGTCGGCGAGGATGAGCTCCGCGGCTTCGCTGTCGTTGACCAGGAAGTCCACGAATGTCGCCGCCTCCTCCGGGTGGTCGGTGTCGGAGGAGATCGTGTAGTACATGGCCGGCTTGAAGAACGTCCCCGGCTGCTCGTTCTCGCTCTCCCCGGGCCAGCGCAGCAGTTCCAGTCCGCGGTCCGCGGTCTCGGAGAGGTCCCCGACCTGGTTCGACCAGAATCCGGCCATCGCCCCGCTGTTGGTGGCCACCACCGACTGGTCGGGGCCGCCTGCGTTGATCTCGATACTCTCGGCGGCGCTGTGCTCCCCGCCGCCCTCACGGGCCTCCGCGGAGTATTCCCACCACTCGGCGAGGGTCGAGTCGGAGTAGCCGACCGTCCCGTCCTCGGTGTAGAGCGATTCGCCGTGCTGGCGGGCGAAGATCTCGAAGCTGGCGGTGTTGAAGCCGTAGTTCTGCGCGCCGACGACCTCGCCGTCCGTCCCCTCCGATATCTCGATCGTCGTGTCGACGTAGTCGTCCCAGGTCCATGTCTCGTCGTCGGGCATGTCGACCCCGGCCTCCTCGAACGCCTCGGGGTCGGCGACCAGCGCGAAGGCGTTGACACCACTGGGAACGGCGAACTGACCGCCCTCAAGCTCCCCGGTGGGCAGCACGAGCTCGTCAATCTCGGAGAGGTCCAGCTGGTCGCCGTACTCACTGAGGTCCAGCAGCGCGTTGCGGCCGGCGTAGTCGCGCAGGTACTGCTGGTCGTGCTGGATGATGTCGGGAGCGTCCCCTGCGGCGCTGCTGGTCGCCAGCCGGTCCCAGTAGGAGTCCCAGTCGGTGTAGTCGGGCTGGATCGCGATGTCCGGGTGCTTGGCCTCGAAGCGTTCGATGACCTCCTGGGTGACCGCGTGCCGCTCGTCAGCTCCCCACCAGGAGAAGCGCAGCTGCACTGTCCCGTCGTCGCTGCCGCCGCCTCCGCAGCCGGAGACCGCCATGGTCAGCGCGGCCAGCACCGCCACCGGGGCGGCGGGCCGGAGGGACCTCCGCCGCGATCGGCGGCCGACCCGTGGGGTGTTGGGGGATTCAGATCGCATTTCGCAGGGTCCTTTCGGTTATTTGATGCCGGTTGTTGCGATGCCTTTGACCAGGTAGCGCTGCCCGGCCAGGAAGAACCCGAAGATCGGCCCCAGCGCTACGGCCGACATCGCGAAGAGCGGCCCCCACGAGGTCTGGCTCGTCGAGTCGACGAACGTGCGCAGGGCGACGGGGACGGTGTACATGTCCGGGTCCGTGAGGAAGATCAGCTGGCCGAAGAAGTCGTTCCAGGTCCAGATGAAGGTGAAGATCGCCGTGGTGGCCAGGGCGGGCATGGACAACGGCAGGATGATCCGCAGGAAGATCCGCGCGTGCCCGCAGCCGTCGATCCGCGCGGCCTCGTCCAGGTCCCGAGGCAGGCCGCGGATGAACTGCACCATCAGAAAGACGAAGAAGGCGTCGGTGGCCAGCAGCTTGGGGACGATCAGCGGGTAGAAGGTGTTGATCCAGTCCAGTCCCGCGAACAGGATGTACTGCGGGACGATCACCACGTGGATCGGGAGCATGATCGTCATCAGCATGATCGCGAAGAAGAGCTTCTTCCCGCGGAACTCCAGGCGGGCGAACGCGTAGGCGGCCATGGAGCAGGCCAGCAGGTTGCCCACGACGGCCCCGGCGACCACGATCAGCGAGTTGATCATGTAGTGGTGGAAGGGATGCTGCAGGGCGGTCCAGCCGTCGCTGTAGTTGCTCGGGGTGAAGGTGGAGGGGATCAGGCCGGGCTCGCGGAAGATCTCCTCGGTCGGCTTGAACGAGCTGGAGACCATCCACAGCAGCGGGTAGAGCATGACCAGCCCGAACCCGATCAGCCCGGCGTGAATGAGCGCCCGGCGCAGGTGTCCGCGCGGTGTGGTGCGCACGTCGCCGGCAGTGGACGGCGTGGAGCGCCGTGAATCAGTCACCATAGAAAACCCAGTACTTTGCCGCGAAGAAGTTCACCGCGGTGAACCCCGCGATGATCAGCAGGAGCAGCCACGCCATCGCCGACGCGTAGCCCATATCGAATGAGCCGAACCCCTGCTGGTAGAGGTAGAGCGTGTAGAACAAGGTGGAATCGGACGGACCGCCCGAGCCCGAGCTGACGATGAAGGCCTGGGTGAAGGTCTGGAAGGCGTTGATCATCTGCAGCACCAGGTTGAAGAAGATGATCGGCGTCAGCAGCGGGAGGGTGATCGTCCAGAACCGACGGACGGGGCTCGCTCCGTCGACGCTGGCCGCCTCGTAGTACATCGCGGGAAGCTGACGCAGGCCCGCGAGGAAGATGACCATGGGCGCGCCGAACGTCCAGACGTTCAGCACGATCAGAGTGCCGAGCGCGTAGTCGGGGTGGGAGACCCAGCCTTCGCCCTGGATCCCGAAGAAGGCCAGCACCTGGTTGATCAGGCCGTTGGCCCCGAACACGCGACGCCAGAGGATGGCGATGGCCACGCTGGCGCCCAGTAGCGAGGGCAGGTAGTAGACCGATCGGTAGATCGGCAGGCCGCGGACGCCCCGGTCCAGGACCATGGCCAGCGCGAGCGCCATCGCCAGTTGGAGGGGGACCGAGACGAAGACGTAGGTGAAGGTCACCTTGAGCGCGCTGTGCAACCGCGCGTCGCCGAGCATCTCCCGGTAGTTGTCCAGACCGACCCACTGCGGGTCCCCGATCAGGCTGTAGTCGGTGAAGGAGAAGTACAGCGACGCCAGGATCGGGCCGATGGTGATGCAGAACAGCCCTAGGAACCAGGGAGCGAGGAAGGCATAGGCGGCCAGGGAGTCCCGGCGCCTGATGGATCTGTTGTGTACGGGGGCGGCGGACTCGGTGTCGGCGGCCCCGGTTCTGTCTCGCCGCAGCAGCATGGTCACGCTCGCCGTCCGCCGCGGGGAAGGGGCGCCGTGGCACCTGCGGGTGGGGACATCGTGGGGAACCACCGATCTGTTCGAGGTCGTTCGGCGCGCTCGATGGTGCTGACTGTGCGGAACGCCACGTCCGCGTCAACAGCACCTTCCTTGGTAAGCGCTATCCAAAGGGTACAATCAGGCTTTTTAACAGCGCGCAAGCAGAGGTGTCAACGGCACGAAACCCTGTTGTGACCCAGGCCAGGCCCCCAAATGCCCTGGTATGGGTACTCATGGGCCATTCGGTGCAGGTAAAACCTGGTCCACACCCTCGGTAAGCGCACTCCCCGAACCCTCCCCCCGCCTCTACCCAAAGCCTGGGTAAGCGCTTACCATTCGGTGTGTGACCACTTCATCCTTCTCTCCAGCACCTGACCCCGCGACCACGGACACCCCCGAAACGGCGAAGCGCCGGTTCGCCATCGTCGGCACCGGATCCCGCGCCCGGCTCTACACCAAAGCCCTGACCGGGACGCACGCCCATCACGGGAACCTGGTCGCGCTGTGCGACTCCAGCCGGACACGGATGCAGGCCCACAACGCACTCATCACCCAGGCCGGATACCCCTCGGTTCCCACCTACTCCCCCGACGCCTTCGCCCGGATGCTCGAAGCGGAGAAGGTCGACGAGGTCATCTGCTGCACGGTCGACCGCACGCACGCCGACTACATCGAGGCGGCGCTGCGGGCCGGCCGGGATGTGATCACCGAGAAGCCGATGACCGCCGACCTGGAGGCTGCCGCCGCATCCACGCCGCCCAACAGAGCTCGACGGGCCGGGTCACCGTCGGTTTCAACTACCGCTACAACCCCGTTCACCAGCGGGTACGCGAGCTGGTCGCCGAAGGGGCCATCGGCGACGTCGGGTCGGTGCACTTCGAATGGCTGCTCGACCTGCGGCACGGCGCCGACTACTTCCGCCGCTGGCACCGCGACAAGCACCAGTCGGGCGGGCTGCTGGTGCACAAGGCCAGCCACCACTTCGACCTGGTCAACTGGTGGACCGGCGCCCGGCCCGAAGAGGTGTTCGCCTGGGGCGACCTGTTCTTCTACGGCGAAGAGAACGGACGCCGGCGCGGCCTGGCCCGCGACTACGAGCGAAGCCACGGCGCCACCTCGGCGGAGGCGGACCCCTTCGCGGTGCACCTGGACGACAGCCCCGACATGCGAGCGCTGTATCTGGACGCCGAGCATGAGGACGGCTACCGGCGCGACCTCAATGTCTTCGGCCCCGGTATCACGATCGAGGACGACATGTCGGCGCTGGTACGCTACGACTCCGGTGCCAAGCTCAGCTACCACCTCGTGGCCTACTCCCCCTGGGAGGCTACCGGGTCGCCATCACCGGCAGCCGGGGCCGGCTGGAACTCGACGTCACGGAGTTCCCCGACACCACATCGAGCACGGCGGGCCGCACACCGGTGCGCGGCATGCCCCCCACCAAGGAGGAGACCACGGCGGCGCTGCTGCTGCGCCGGCACTGGAAGCCGGCCGAGGACATCCCCGTCGCCACGGGACCGGGCAGCCACGGCGGGGGCGATGCGCGGATGCTCGAAGCGCTGCTGGGAGGCTTCGACGACGACACCCGCGCCGACCACGAGGACGGCAGCGACGCGCTCCTGACCGGGCTGGCCGCGAACGCGTCCATCGCATCAGGGCGTCCCGAGCGGATCTCGGACCTTCTGGAGCGCGGGTGATGGCCGTCCCGGTCGTGGTGGCCGGGGTCAACGGGCACGGGCGGTCGCATCTGGCCGAGCTGCGCCGGCTGGGCGAGCAGGGCCGGGCACGGCTGGTCGGTATCTGCGACCTGGTCCCTCCGGACCAGGAGCTCTCGACGGGGCTCGGGGCGGTGGAGTACGACCGTGACCTCGGCGCGCTGCTGAAGCGCACCGGTGCCGAGGTCACCCTCGTGGCGACTCCGATCCACACCCACCTGCCGCTGGCCCGTACGGCGCTTGAGCACGGGTCGCACCTGTTCCTGGAGAAGCCGCCCACCGCGTCCCTGGCCGAGTTCGAGGAGCTCCGCGCGGCTCTGCGGGCGCACGGCGCGGCCTGCCAGGTCGGGTTCCAGAGTCTGGGGTCCTCGGCGGTGCCCGCCGCACGGGAGCTGATCGCCGAAGGCACGATCGGCGATGTGCGCGGGATCTCCGGAAAAGGGAGGTGGGTACGTACGACGGCCTACTACAAACGCTCCGTGTGGGCAGGGCGGCGGCGTATGGACGGCCACGATGTGGTCGACGGGGCACTGACCAACCCCTTCGCCCATATGGTGGCCACCGCCCTGGCCCTGGCCGGGGCCGGGGAGCTCCCGCCGCCGATATCGAGGTCGAGCTGTTCCGCGCCCACGAGATCGAGAGCGACGACACCTCGTGCCTGCGCCTGCGCACCGCGACGGGTCTCCCGATCAGCATCGCGGCCACGCTGTGCGCGGCCGAGAACTCGACCCCGGAGCTGATCGTGCACGGCACAGCGGGCAGGCTCACGGTGGCCTACAAGACCGACACCCTCACCCTGGAGCGTCCCGGCCGGGCACCGGTCAGCACCGTGCACCCCTGCACCGGCCTGCTGGAGAACCTGGTCGCGCACCTGCGCTCGGATGCTCCACTGCTGTGCCCGCCGGACTCGGTCACCGGCTTCATGTCCGTTATGGAAGCGGTGCGCCTCGCTCCCGAGCCGCGCCCCATCCCGCCCGCCGACCAGAGCGTCCTCTCCGACGAGAACGGTATCCGGCGGGTCGTCACCGGGGTGGAGGAGGCGGTGGCGGCCAGCGCCGAGCATGTGGCCCTGTACTCCGAACTCGGTGTTCCCTGGGCCGCCCGACGAGCACTGCGCGCTGCCGAGGACGCCGGCGGTGCGGCCCTCGCGGTGCACAGGGACGGGGCCGGGATCGATCCGAAGCTGTCGCCCCGCCCCTACCTGCATCCGGTGCGCACCTTCGCCGGGGCCACGGTGACCGAGGAGATGCCCGACGACCACCTGCACCATCTGGGGGCCGGTGTCGCCGTCGCCGACGTGTCCGGGGTGAGCTTCTGGGGCGGGCGCACGTTCACGCGCGACCGCGGCTCGGTGCTGCTGCCCAACCACGGCCGCCAGGAGCACGTCGCGTGGCTGGGCGACGAGGACGGCCTGCTCGTCGAGGAACTCTCCTGGCTCTCTCCCAAGGGCGCGGAACTGATCCGCGAGGAGCGGACGGCGGCGAGGATCGACGTCGAGGCCGGCACCTGGGCGCTGGAACTCGCCACCCGGCTCCGCAACACAAGCGGTGAGGAACTGGTCATCGGCTCTCAGGCGACCAATGGGCGCCCCGGGGCCGGTTACGGGGGCTTCTTCTGGCGGGCGCCCGTCTCCGAAACGGTGCCGCACTGCTTCGGCCCGGGACTCGACGGCGAACACGCCCTGCACGGATCCACTGCGGAGTGGCTGGCGATGGCCGGAAGCTCTCCCCGCGGGGAGCCCTGGACGTTGTGCTTTCTGCAGTCCGGCCCGGTGCGCGATCCGTGGTTCCTGCGCGCGGCGGAGTATCCGGGGGTCGGGACCGCCCTGGCCTGGGACCGGCCGCTGCCGGTCCCTGCCGGCCAGGAGGTCCGCCGTCGCCTCGTCGTACTGGTGAGCGACGGCGTCCTCGCCCCCGAGGCGGTGGCCGGGCTGGTCGACCGGTTCCGGCCGCTCCTTTCCGAACCGGGGCCCGCCTGCTGACCCGGCCTCCCCGGCGAGGCGAACCGGCCGGGTGCCGGGGAGGCGGCGGGCGGCTCCCCCGGCCGGGCCCGGCGCGCGCCTGCCACCGAAGGACGGTCACCCGCGGTAGGCGGCCGTGGAGCCCCGGACGATCAGCTCCGGAGCGAACCGCAGGCGTTCGTGCCGGTGTCCGGTCTCGTTGAGCTCCGACAGGAGCAGCCGCATGGCGGCCCGGCCGATCTCGTACTTGGGCTGGGCCACCGTTGTGAGACCGGGGTGGAGCAGACCGGCGAACCCGACATCGTCGTAGCCCACGACCGACAGGTCCTGGGGGACGCCGAGCCCCCGCCCGCCGAGCCCTTTGAGCACCCCGAGGGCGAGCTGGTCGTTGGCGCAGAACACCGCCTGGGGCCGCCGTTTCGGCCCGCCGGCCAGGAGCTCTTCCACCGCCTTCTCCCCGGACTCGGCGTTGAGCTGCTCGGTGAAGACCGGGCGGACCGCCCCGTCGGGGTCGATGCCGGCCTCTTCCAGGGCGGCGCGCAGGCCCGCCAGGCGGGCGCGGCACTGTTCCAGCCGCGAAGGACCGCTGAGATAGATCACGCGCTCGTGTCCAAGGCCGACCAGGTGCCGCCCGGCGGCCATCCCGCCCGCGTGGTTGTCGACGGCCACGCTGCAGGCGACATCGGCTCCGACGTCGCCGCGGTCCAGCAGTACCCACGGCACGCCCTGCTTCCGCAGCCAGAGAAGATCGTCGACACCCCCGTCGACGGGCATGACGACCGCGCCGGCCGCCCGCTGCTCGGCGAGCAGCCGCACGGAGCGCTGCTGGCGGTCCTGCCGTTCCGCGGAGTTGAGCAGGACCACCGCCAGTCCCTCCTCGCTCGCCACGTCCTCGACACCGCGCGCCACCTCGGTGAAGAAGGGGTTGGTGACGTCCAGGACGAGTAGGCCCACGGAGTCGCTCCGGCCGGATCGGAGGCTGCGCCCCCAGGAGTTGGGCACGTAGTCGAGCTCCCGGACGGCCTGTTCGACGCGCCGCCGCGTGGGCTCGGCGACCCGTTCCGGGCGGTTCAGCACATTGGAGACCGTTCCGGGTGACACCCCCGCCCGGGCCGCGACGTCACTGATACCGACGGACCGGCTGTCGTCTTCACTCTCGGGCAACGGCGTCACTCCGGACTCGAGGGATCGGGACGTTCACGTCGATTAAAACGTGTCAATAGCCAAGTATAGCAACGGCCGTGCACAGCGAGCGGATTCCAGTAACCGGCTTCCTGCCCCCTTACGACCTCGCCCCCCTTGACGGAATCGAGTGAGACATCTAACGTCACCGTTGATTAAAACGTTTTTTAAACGCCGTCGACGACGGCTCTCCGTTCGAAGGAGGGCGCCGTGACCGCTCACCCCCAACCGCCTCCGCTCCTGTCTCTGGTGGGGGTGACCAAATCCTTCGGCACGGTCCACGCCCTCCAGGGCGTGTCCCTGGACGTGTGCGCGGGCGAGGTCCACGCACTGTGCGGCGAGAACGGAGCCGGCAAGTCCACTCTGGTGAAAGCGGTCGCGGGCGTGCACCGTCCGGACGCGGGGCACATCGAGGTCGCCGGAACCCCCGTGTATTTCTCCGCCCCCGCGGACGCCCAGCGGGCCGGCGTCGCCGTGATCCACCAGGAACCCACCCTCTTTCCCGACCTCTCCGTGGCCGAGAACATCTTCATGGGACGGCAGCCGCTCGCGCGGGGCCGCCGCATCGACCGCGCGGCCATGCACGCCGAATGCGACCGGTTGTTCGCCCGCCTCAGTGTGCGCATCGCACCGGACCGGCCCGCCCGCGGCCTGTCGATCGCCGACCAGCAACTGGTCGAGATCGCCAAAGCGCTGTCCTTCGACGCCCGGGTACTGGTCATGGACGAACCGACCGCGGCGCTGTCCGGAACCGAGGTGGACCGGCTGTTCGCGATCGCGCGGTCACTGCGGGACAGGGGCACGGCGGTCGTGTTCATCTCGCACCGCTTCGACGAGGTGTTCGCCCTGTGCGACCGGATCACCGTCATGCGCGACGGCCGGCACATCTCCACCGACCCCGTATCGGACCTGAGCATGGACGCGGTGGTCCGCCGCATGGTGGGACGCGATGTGGACACCCTCTTCCCGAAGGAGGACACCGAGAAGGGCCGGACCGTCCTCGAGGTCGAGGTGCTGACCCGCGCCGGCGTCTTCTCCGATGTCGGGTTCAGGGTCCGTGTGGGAGAGATCGTCGCACTGGCCGGCCTGGTGGGGGCCGGGCGCAGCGAAGTGGTCCGGGCTCTCTTCGGCGTCGACCGCTACGACTCCGGGACAGTGCGCATAGCCGGCTCGCTCCTGCCTCCGGGCCGCCCTGCCGCCGCCATGGCCGCCGGTGTCGCGCTGGTACCGGAGGACCGCCGCAACCAGGGCCTGGTCATGGAGCTCTCGACCGGTCGCAACGCGACACTTACCCGCCGCTGGGCGCTGAGCCGTTTCGGCCTGCTGCGCCGCCGCGCCGAAGAGCAGGCGGCCCGGTTCTGGATCGAGCGCCTCCAGGTCAAGGCCGGCTCGCTCACGGAGCCGGTCGCCACGCTCTCCGGCGGCAACCAGCAGAAGGTCGTGCTCGCCAAGTGGCTGGCCACCGAACCGCGTGTGCTCATCGTCGACGAACCCACCCGCGGCATCGACGTGGGCACCAAGGCCGAGGTCCACCGGCTGCTATCGCGCCTGGCCGGACAGGGAATCGCCGTCGTCATGGTCTCCAGCGAGCTGCCAGAGGTACTCGGCATGGCCGACCGCGTGCTGGTCATGTCCGAGGGGCGGATCACCGCCGAACTCTCCCGCGAAGAGGCGACGGAGGAGTCCGTCATGCATGCCGCGACGACCCGCGCAATGGAGGTGTCCGGGTGAGCGCCCCTGTCGGCGAGGCACCCGTTCAGAGGGACGGCTCCGGGAAGCCTCGCACCGGCCGGCGGGTCCGCCAGGTGCGCGAGCTCGGCATCCTTCTCGCCCTTGTGCTGCTGGTCGCGGTCACCACGCTGTACAACCCCGGCTTCCTGATGGCGCAGAACGTCCGCGACCTGCTGCTTGGCGCGACCCTGCTGACCATCCTCGCGGTCGGCCAGTCGATGGTCCTCATCACCCGCAACGTGGACCTGTCCGTCGGCTCGGTGCTGGGCCTGTCGGCGTTCGCCGTGGGCGTCCTGTTCGTGTCGTTCCCCGGCCTGCCGGTACCGCTGGCCGCGCTGGCCGGAGTGCTGGTGGGTACCGCGTGCGGGCTGGTCAATGGGCTGCTCGTGGCGGCCACACGGGTTCCGGCGCTGGTGGTCACCCTGGGCACGCTCTACATCTTCCGCGGCATCGACCACTGGTGGGCCTCCGGACGACAGATCAACGCCGCGGACATGCCGCCCGCGTTCCTGGGGATCGGCCGCGCCACGGTGCTGGGACTCCCGGTGCCCGCGCTCCTCGCGCTCGCCGTGGTCCTGGCGGCCGGCTGGTGCCTGAGCTCCTATCGCAGCGGGCGCGAACTCTACGCCGTGGGATCCGATCCGCACGCGGCCCGGCTCGCCGGCATACCGGTGGACCGCCGCGTCTTCATCCCCTTCGTGGTCAACGGCTCGCTCGCCGGATTGGCGGGGGTGCTCTACGCGGCGCGGTTCGGCACCGTCGACGCCACGGTCGGCACCGGGCTGGAACTGGAGGTCGTCGCGGCCGCCGTGGTGGGCGGTGTGGCGATCTTCGGCGGCAGCGGCACCGTGTACGGCGCCGCCCTGGGGGCGCTGCTCCTCACCACGATCGGCGCCGCCCTGCCCGTCCTGCGCGTCGACGCCTTCTGGCAGCAGGCGATCGTGGGCCTGCTCATTCTGGTCGCGATCGGTCTGGACCGGCTCCTGGCGCTGCGTACCGCCCGCCGGCTCCGAGGAGGTGGATCCCGTGGCGCCTGATGTCCGCACGCCACCCGCCGGCGGCTCCGCCGCCGCGCGGCGCCCGCGAGGACGGCGGCGAGCGCCCCGGTCGGCGCTGAACAGCCGAGGGGGGTCCGTCATCGGCGCGCTGCTCGTGTCGGTCCTCGCCGCGTCCCTCTTCGTCGAGGGGTTCGCCACCGGGCGCAACGGCGGGTTCCTGATCCTGGACGTCGCGGCGGTCGCGCTGATCGCGCTGCCCATGACCCTGATCGTCATCACCGGCGAGATCGACCTGAGCGTCGCCAGCACACTGGGACTGACCAGCGCCGCCATGGGCCAGTTGTGGGTCATGGGGGTCCCCCTGGAGACCATCGTCCGCTGTGCCTGCTGCTGGGCGCGGCGCTGGGCGCGGTCAACGGGCTGCTGGTGACACTCGCCGGGCTGCCGTCGCTGGCGGTCACCATCGGAACCCTGGCGCTGTACCGGGGCCTGGCCTACGTGGTCCTGGGCGACCGGGCCGTCGCCGACTTCCCGATCTCCTGGACCACCGGGGCGACCGAGCGCGTGGTGGGAACCCCCCTTCCCTGGGTCGCCCTGCTGATCGCCGCGCTCGCGGCGGTGTTCGGTGTGCTGCTGCACGCCACCCCGGTCGGGCGCTCGCTCTACGCCCTCGGCAGCAGTGCCGAAGCGGCCCGCTTCTCCGGCATCCCCGTGCGCCGCACCAAGTTGTGGCTCTTCGTGGCCTCAGGAACCGTGGCGTCGCTGGCCGGAGTGTTCTGGACGCTGCAGTACGGCAGCGCGCGGGCCGACAACGCCTTCGGGCTCGAACTGTCGGTGGTCGCCGCCGTCCTCCTCGGCGGAGTGTCGATCTTCGGCGGCAGGGGCACGCTGCCCGGGGTCATCGGCGGCGTGCTGCTGCTGGGCACGATCCGCAATGCGCTCCAGCTCGCCGATGTCTCCTCCGACGTACTGAACATCGTCACCGGGCTGCTGCTCGTCCTCTCCGTGGTGCTCCCGAACGCCGTCGCGCGAATGCGGCGGCCCGCGCCGCCTCTCTACCGGAACCCGCACCCGTCTTCCGTCCCACACGACAAGGGGTGATCCTCCCATGCTGCCGACCCTGATCAGATACGGCGCGGCCACCGCGGCCATCGCGGGGCTGGTGCTGACCTCAGCGTCCTGCGGTGGCACCACCCGCGGCGACACCGACGACAGCGGTGCCGGCGGCCCGGCCGGTGAGGCCGACCCGAACGCCGAGATACCCGAGGGCCTGGAGATCGCGTTCCTGCCGAAACAGCTCAACAACCCCTACATGACCATCGCCGGCGACGGCGGTAAGGAGGCGGCGGCCGAGGTCGGGGGCGAGTTCAAACAGGTCGGCCCCTCCGAGGCCACCGCGTCCTCACAGGTCAGCTACATCAACACGCTCAGCCAGCAGGGCAGCGACGTCATCGCCATCGCGGCCAACGACCCCAACGCCGTGTGCAGCGCTCTCGGGCAGGCCAAGCAGGCGGGAGCGGTGATCGTCAGCTACGACTCCGATACCGACCCCGACTGCCGCGATGTCTTCATCAACCAGGCCACGGCCGAGGACATTGCGCGGACGCAGATCGAGATGGTCGCCGAGCAGATCGGCGGGGACGGCGAGATCGCGTTCTTGTCGGCCACCCCCAACGCCACGAACCAGAACACCTGGCTGGAGCTGATGGAGGCGGAACTCGAGAAGGACGAGTACTCCGGGATCGAGGTGGTCGACACCGTCTACGGCAACGACGAGGACCAGAAGTCCTTCGACGAGATGCAGGGACTGCTGCAGAGCCATCCCGACCTCGAAGCCGTCGTCTCCCCCACGACCGTGGGCCTCGCCGCCGCGGCCCGCTACCTGAGCGGCTCGGACTACAAGGGCGAGGTCGGGCTGACCGGTCTGGGCGAGCCGAACCAGATGAGCGAGTACGTGAAGGACGGCACCGTCGAGGAGTTCGCGCTGTGGGACCCCGGTGAGCTGGGCTACCTGGCCGGCTACGCGGGCGCCGCGCTGGCTGCCGGGCGGATCACCGGAGCCGAGGGGGAGACCTTCGAGGCGGGAGAGCTCGGTGAGTACCGGATCGGGGAGAACGGCGAGATCGTCCTCGGCCCGCCCACGGTCTTCAACGAGGACAACGTCGATGACTTCGATTTCTGAGGGGCCCGCGGGGCGGCTCCGCCCCCATCGGCCGTGCGCGTGGGAGGAGGGGACATGCAGCGCGTCTGTTTCCTGCTGAAGGTGCGGCAGGACCGGCTGTCCGAGTACCGCGAGCGCCACGCCGCCGTGTGGCCAGAGATGCTGGCGGCCCTGCGAGAAGCCGGGTGGCGCAACTACTCGCTGTTCTGCCGCGACGACGGACTGCTCGTCGGCTACCTGGAGACGCAGGACTTCGCCGCGGCGAAGGCGGCGATGGCGCGTACCGACGTCAACGCCCGGTGGCAGGCCGAGATGGCCCCCTTCTTCGAGGAACTCGACGGGCGGCCGGACGAGGGCATGGCTCCCCTGACCGAACTCTTCCACCTGGAATGACGCCCCGCCGCCCGATCCGACCCGGCAAAGGAGTCCCGCTCATGTCCATCCCCGACGCCGTCGCCTCCGCGCTCCGGCACCAGGCCATCGAACTCCCGTCCTGGGCGTTCGGCAACAGCGGAACCCGGTTCAAGGTGTTCGGCCAGCCCGGGGTGCCGCGCACCCCGGAGGAGAAGCTCGCCGACGCCGCGCAGGTGCACCGCTACACCGGCATCGCCCCGAGCGTTGCCCTGCACATCCCCTGGGACGAGGTCGGCGACTACGGCGTGCTCGCCGCCCGCGCCGAGGAGCTGGGTATCCGGATCGGCACGATCAACGCCAATGTCTTCCAGGACGACGACTACCGGCTGGGCAGCGTCACCAACCCCGAGCCGCGTGTGCGCCGCAAGGCCCTGGACCATCTGCTCCACTGCGTCGACGTCATGGACGCCACGGGTTCGCGCGACCTGAAGCTGTGGTTCGCCGACGGCACCAACTACCCCGGGCAGGACGACATCGCGGCCCGCCAGGACAGGCTCGCCGAGGCACTGGAGGCCGTCCGCGCCCGGCTCAGCGGGAACCAGCGCATGCTGCTGGAGTACAAGCTGTTCGAGCCGGCGTTCTACACCACCGACGTTCCGGACTGGGGGACGGCCTACGCCCACTGCCGCACGCTCGGCGCCAGGGCACAGGTCGTGGTGGACACCGGGCACCACGCTCCGGGCACCAACATCGAGTTCATCGTCGCGTTCCTGCTCCGCGAGGGAAAGCTCGGCGGCTTCGACTTCAACTCCCGCTTCTACGCCGACGACGACCTCATGGTGGGCGCCGCCGACCCCTTCCAGCTGTTCCGGATCATGCGCGAGGTGGTGCGCGGAGGGGGCCTGGACCGGGGTGCGGGGATCGCGTTCATGCTCGACCAGTGCCACAACATCGAGCCCAAGATCCCCGGGCAGATCCGCTCGGTGCTCAACGTCCAAGAGGCCACGGCCAAAGCCCTGCTCGTGGACACCGGCGCCCTGTCCGCCGCCCAGCGCTCCGGAGACGTGCTGGGCGCGAACGCGGTGCTGATGGACGCCTACAACACCGACGTCCGCCCCCTGCTCGCCGACCTCCGCACGGGCCTCGGCCTGGATCCCGACCCGATGAGGGCGTTCGAGCGCTCCGGCTACCTGGAGAGGATCTCCGCCGACCGGGTCGGCGGGCAGCCGGCCGGGTGGGGCGCCTGAACCGGCGCACGCACCGACCGGCACCGGAGACAGGAGAGGACAGAATGACCGAACAGACGACCCGCCCCCAGGTGGCGGCGCTGCTGGAACGCTCGCACCGGCTGGGGGCGGATCCGCGCAACACGAACTACGCCGGCGGCAACGCCTCGGCGAAAGGCGAGGCCACCGACCCGGTCACAGGCGGCCCCGTGGAGCTGATGTGGGTCAAGGGATCCGGCGGCGACCTGGGGACGCTGCGCGAGTCCGGGCTGGCGGTGCTGCGGCTGGACCGGCTGCGGGCGCTCACCGGGGTCTACCCGGGCGTCAACCGCGAGGACGAGATGGTCGCGGCGTTCGACTACTGCGCGCACGGCAAGGGCGGCGCAGCGCCGTCCATCGACACGGCGATGCACGGGCTGGTCGAGGCCGCGCACGTCGACCACCTGCACCCCGACTCCGGGATCGCACTGGCCTGCGCCGCCGGCGGCGAGAAGCTCACCGCCGAATGCTTCGGCGACCGGGTGGCGTGGGTACCCTGGCGGCGCCCCGGTTTCCAGCTCGGCCTGGACATCGCCGAGATCAAGCGTGAGAACCCGGGCGCGATCGGGGTGGTCCTGGGCGGGCACGGCATCACCGCGTGGGGGGCGACCAGCGAGGAGTGCGAGTCGAGTTCGCTGGAGATCATCCGTACCGCCGAGCGGTTCATCGCCGAGCGCGGCGCCGCGCGACCACACCCTTTCGGAGAGGTCATCGACGGCCACGCGGCACTCCCCGAGGCGCAGCGGCATGAGCGCGCGGCCGCGCTGCTGCCCATTGCGCGCGGTCTGGCCTCCACCGACCGGCCGCAGGTGGGCCACTACAACGACTCCGGGGAGGTGCTGGACTTCGTCTCGCGCGCCGAGCACCCTCGCCTCGCCGCACTGGGAACCTCCTGCCCCGACCACTTCCTGCGCACCAAGGTGCGCCCCCTGGTCCTCGACACGGCGCCGGACGCCCCGCTGGAGGAGGCGGCGGCGCGGCTGCGGGAACTGCACGCCGGGTACCGCGAGGACTACCGCGGCTACTACGAGCGGCACGCCGCGGCGGACTCGCCTCCGATACGGGGCGCCGATCCGGCCATCGTGCTGGTCCCCGGCGTCGGCATGTTCTCCTTCGGGGCGGACAAGCAGACGGCCCGCGTGGCGGGCGAGTTCTACGTCAACGCGATCAACGTCATGCGCGGCGCGGAGACGCTCTCGGAGTACGCGCCCATCCCGGAGTCGGAGAAGTTCCGCATCGAGTACTGGGCGCTGGAGGAGGCCAAGCTGCGCCGCAGGCCGGAACCGAAACCACTGGCCGCCCGGGTCGCCCTGGTGACCGGTGGCGGATCGGGCATCGGCAGGTACACCGCACGCCGGCTCGCCGCCGAGGGAGCCTGTGTGGTGGTGGCCGACAGGGACGCCGAGCGGGCGGCCGCGGTCGCCGGCGAACTCGGCGGCGGCGATGTGGCGGTGCCGGTCGCCGCGGACGTCACCGACCCCGCCGAGGTATCGGCCGCCCTCCGCTCGGCCGTGCTCGCCTTCGGCGGGGTGGACCTGGTGGTCAACAACGCGGGCCTGTCGATCTCCAAACCGCTGCTGGAGACCACGGAGGAGGACTGGGACCTGCAGCACGGCGTGATGGCGCGCGGCTCGTTCCTGGTCGCGCGTGAGGCCGCCCGGATCCTGATCGACCAGGGGATGGGCGGCGACATCGTGTACGTCTCCAGTAAGAACGGCGTCTTCGCCGGCCCGAACAACATCGCCTACGGCGCGGCGAAAGCCGACCAGGCCCACCAGGTCAGGCTGCTCGCCGCCGAGCTGGGCGAGTACGGGATCCGGGTCAACGGCGTGAACCCCGACGGGGTCGTGCGCGGTTCCGGCATCTTCGCCGGCGGCTGGGGTGCCGAGCGCGCAGCCCTCTACGGGGTGCCCGAAGAGGAACTGGGCGCCTTCTACGCCCAGCGCACCCTGCTCAAACGCGAGGTGCTCCCGGAACACGTCGCCAACGCTGTCTACGCCCTGACCTGCGGGGAGCTCAGCCACACCACCGGCCTGCACATTCCCGTCGACGCGGGAGTGGCGGCGGCGTTCCTGCGCTGACTCCCCCGGCCCCGCGCCCCGAGACCCACGGGTTCACCGGCGAACCGACGGAATCGGGCACCACGAGGCACCGGCCCCGCACGCAGACAGGGTGCGGCCGGTGTGGGGGACCCCCTGATTCCAGCCAACCCGATCACGCCGCTCCTGTGCCACGGAAACCCCGCACGTGTGGACGGCGAAAGGCCACGCCGGTCCCGGGCGTTCCCGCGCCGGGAGGAGGTCCCAGGACCGGCGGCCGCAAGCAGAAAGGCCGTTCCGTGCCCCACACCGCCACCTTCACTGCCGTCGACCTCGGCGCCTCCAGCGGCCGCGTCATCACCGGTCGTGTAGGCCGCGCCGAACTGCGGCTGGCGGAGGTCCACCGCTTCGGCAACCACCCGGTCCGGCTGCCGAGCGGCCTGCACTGGAATGCTCCCGGACTGTACCGGGAGGTCCTCGACGGCCTGCGGGCGGCCGCCGCGCACGCCCCGGTCTCGGTCGGGGTCGACTCGTGGGGGGTCGACTACGGACTGCTCGACGCGACCGGGGCCCTGCTCGGTCTGCCCCACCACCACCGCGACGGCCGCACCGAGGGCGTGGCCCACGCGGTCACCGACGCTTTCGGCCCCCAGGCCCTGTACGCGGCGAACGGGCTGCAGTTCCTGCCGTTCAACACGCTCTTCCAGCTCGCCGCCGCCCGGGGCGGCCCGCAACTGGACGCCGCCGCCACCCTGCTCCTCATCCCCGACCTGCTCGCCTACTGGCTCACCGGCCAGCGGGGCGCGGAGGTCACCAACGCCTCCACGACCGGCCTCCTCGACGTCCGCACTCGCCGCTGGTCCGCTTCCCTGGCCGAGGCCGCCGGCATCCCCCTTTCGCTGCTGCCCGCATTGCGGCATCCCGGACAACGGATCGGCCCCCTCCTTCCCGACGCCGCGGAGGAAACCGGGCTGGCCGACACCGAGGTAACGGCCGTCGCCTCACACGACACCGCTTCGGCCGTCGCCGCCGTGCCCGCGCTCACCGGGCGGTTCGGCTACATCTCCTGCGGCACCTGGTCCCTGGCCGGGCTGGAGCTGCCCGGCCCCATCACCACCGGCGCCGCACGCGCCGCACGCTTCACCAACGAGCTCGGGATCGACGGTACGAACCGCTTCCTGCGCAACATCATGGGCCTGTGGCTGGTCCAGGAGAGCCTGCGCGCCTGGGACCTGCGCGACGACGCGCTCCCCGCGCTGCTCGCCGACGCCGCCCGCGCCGCGCCGTTCGCCTCGCTGATCGACGCCGGCGACTCCCGGTTCCTGTCTCCCGGAGACATCCCCTCCCGGATCGCCGGGTACTGCCGGGAGACCGGGCAGCCGGCGCCCGATGGTCGCGGGGAACTGCTGCGCTGCGTGCTGGAGAGCCTGGCTCTGGCCCACCGCGCCACCCTGCGCCGCGCCGCTGCGCTGGCCGGTCGGGACATCGAGGTCGTGCACCTAGTGGGCGGGGGTGCCCGCAACGAGCTGCTGTGCCAGTGGACCGCCGATGCCCTCGGCCTTCCCGTGGTCGCCGGCCCGGTGGAGGCCACCGCCATCGGCAACATCATCGTCCAGGCGCGCGCCCACGGCGCCGCGGCGGATCTCGCCGGCCTGCGCCGGCTAGTCCACGACACCCAGGAACTGCGGCATCACAGCCCGAGCGGGGACCGGACGGCATGGGACGCGGCTGCCGCCCGGCTCGGCCTGGAATGAGGCCGGGTCCCGGCATCGGGCAGCACGCCCGCCCGGTTCCGCCGGCGGAAATCGCCCTTCGCCTGCTGTTAGCGTTGGGCGGATAGAGTCGGGCCGGTGCGCACAGGCCGACCGGTACCGGCGCTGGCACTGCACAACTCGCTGGACCGCGCTTCTGTCGCTGTCAGCGCGATGCGGGGCATATCCGTTCCAGCGACAAGCGCAATAAGGAAGACCCGTGGCGAAACAGGGAGCATCGGTGCGGCTCAGCGGGGAGGCGCCAGCGGGCACGGCTCCGTCCCGGCGTGAGCGTGTCCGCGAGGCCACACTCCGCGAGATCAAGGGGATCGCGCGCCGGAATCTGAGCGAGCACGGAGCGAGCGGTGTTTCGCTGCGCGCCATCGCCCGCGAGATGGGAATGACGGCCCCCGGTCTCTACCGTTACTTCGCCAGCCTCGACGACCTGGTGGTCTCGCTCAAGGCCGACTTCTACAACGAACTCGCCGAGGCGGTCGGCAGCGCCGAGGAGTCGCTTCCGCCCGACGACGTCGACGGCCGCCTGCACGCGGCGCTGCGCGCCTTCCGCACCTGGGCGCTGGCCAACCGCGCGGAGTTCGCCCTGCTGTTCGGCCCGCAGTACGACCGGCCGCGCGGCAGCCCCGCTATCGAGGCCGGCCGGCGCTTCGCCGCGACGTTCTTCGCCCTCTTCGACCGGTTGCTGGAGGAACGGCGCTTCACCCCTCCCGATGAGGACGGGATCTCCCCCGCTCTCCGCCGCCAGCTGGAGGCGTTCGCCGAAAGGACCGGGTTCACCACCGACAACGCCTCCAACGGTGCGCTGCACGTCATGATGTCCTGCTGGGTGCGCCTCTACGGCCTGGTCTGTATGGAGGTCTTCCAGCACCTCTCGGTGGTCATGGACGACATGGAGCCGCTCTTCGAAGCGGAGCTCCGCGACATCCTGGAGGGGCTGGGTGTGACGTATCGCGCCCCCTGACGTCTGATTCCGGCCACGGGCGTGGAGGCATCGCGCTACCTTCCCGCCACATGTCCGAATAGGTTGATCCTCACGCTTACCCCCGCGGAGTACAACAGAAGGATCGCCCCTTGGACACCACCCCTGGCGGTGAGCAGCAGATGCCCGGCCCTCCCCGAGGTCGGCCCCCCGGAACCGCACCGCACGGTCTGGCGCCCCCTGCGCAGCACACCGGTGGCCCCGCCCCCTATGCCCGGATCCCGCCGCACGGCCATCCGTTC
Organism: Allosalinactinospora lopnorensis; assembly: GCF_000981225.1. Lineage (GTDB taxonomy): Bacteria > Actinomycetota > Actinomycetes > Streptosporangiales > Streptosporangiaceae > Allosalinactinospora > Allosalinactinospora lopnorensis. The sequence continues at coordinate 15,185 of NZ_LAJC01000019.1, read as the reverse complement.
CCGCCCCCGCCCCCACCGAGGCGGCGTTCGCCCACCGCGGTCTGGGGATCCGTGGGCGGCTCGATGCTCGCCGCTCTGGTCGCTCTGCTGATCAGTTTCGCCCTGCTCATGAACTCCGCGGGCTCGGCCGAGCCCGCGGCCACGGCCGAGGATCCGTCGACGCACTTCGACTCGCGGCTGGACCGGCCGCCGTCCCCGCTCGACCTCGACCTCGAGGAGCACCCGCTCTACGAGATGTCGGCACCGTCGACGGGCAGCTGCGACCTCCCCGACCTCGACACGTCCTCGGCCGACTCCTGGGAGGCCTTCAGCCAGGAGATCGGGCTCTGCCTGGACGAGTTCTGGCAGCCGCACCTGGAGGATCTCGGCCTGCGCACGGACACCCCCTCGTTCCACGTCACCGAGCAGAACCCCGACACCGGCATCCAGGAGGGCGTGACCCTGGCCTACTACGAGGGGGAGAAGCTCAGCATTACTGTGGTGCTGCCCAACGTCACCGAGCTCGCCGAGAACATCCCGGACGACCGGCAGGAGGGCGTCTGGTCCGCTCTGCTGGGGCACGAGTACGGGCACCACGTCCAGCAGGCCTCCGGCATTCTGGACAAGGCGGCCGAGATGGAGGTCGACGCCTCGTCGGAGCTGGAAGCGCTGGAGGCCCTCCGCCGCACCGAGTTGCAGGCCGAATGCCTGGGCGGCATGGCGATGCAGGGGATCGGCGTCTTCGACACCGGTGAGCTCAACGAGATCAACCGGTTTCTGAACGGAGGGAACGACCTGCCCACCCATGGCAGCGCCCGCAACCGCCAGCACTGGTTCGACCAGGGGCGCTCGCAGGACTCCCTGGAGAGCTGCAACACCTACGGCGCGGCTCCGTCGCTGGTGCGCTGAGCTGCGCGGCCTGCGCGGCGGCTGCCGCCGGCCCTGAGTCCCGAGGTCAGCCGTTCGCGCGGAGCGCCCCCATGGCGTCGTAGAACTCGTCCCAGCCGAGCAGCTTCACCCGCTCGCCCCGGCCCAGCGCCGCGGCGCGGTCGGCCTCGGCCGCGTCGATGGCCAGCCAGTCCGCGTAGTCGCTGACGATGGCACCGGAGCCTTGGAGAACCTGCTCCACGGGCTCCGGCTCGGCCCCGCCTCGCGCGGCCCTCAGCTCCGGCGCGTCGTCGAGCAGGGCGCGCACCGTGGCCGCGGCGTCGGACTTGTTCGTGCCGATCACCCCCGTGGCTCCGCGCTTGATCCAGCCGGCCGCGTACTGGCCGGGAAGCACGTTCCCGCCGGAGCCCAGTACCCGGCCACCGGTGTGGGGGACGGTCCGCGCGGTCCCGTCGAACGGGACACCGGCCAGCGGGACGCCCATGTAGCCGATGGAGCGGAACACCATCCCGACGTCGAGCGTCTCGTGTTCACCAGTGCCCACCAGGCGCCCCTCGGTGTCGAGCGTGGTGTTCTCGACGCGTAGCCCCGTGACGCGGTCCTCGCCCAGGATGGCGACCGGCCGCGTCCAGAACCGCAGGTCGATGCGGCGCGGTTTGCCTTCAAAGGGCCGCTCCGCCCATTCCCTGAGGATCCTCAGGTTGGTCCGCGCTGCGCGGGCGGCCCCCAGCATCGCCTCGCTGTTGGGGTCGATGTCGACCTGCTCGGGACGCACGACGACATCGGCGTTGTCCAGCGCACCGAGATCCTTGAGCTCGGGCGCGGTGAACTTGGCCTGGAGCGGGCCCCTGCGGGCCAGCAGATGGATCCGGCGGATCTTGCTGGCCGCGAGGACGTCCAGCATCGGCTGCGGGATGTCGGTGGCGCTCAGTTCCTCCGCGCTCTTGGCGAGGATGCGTGTGACGTCCAGCGCGACGTTTCCGGCACCGACGACCGCGACCTCCTCCGTGTCCAGTAGAAAGCGCTCCACCTCGGTGTCGGGGTGGCCGCAGTACCAGTTCACGAAGTCGGTGGCCGCGACACTGCCCGCCAGGTCCTCTCCGGGGACGTCGAGCCGCCTGTCGACGCTGGCGCCGGTGGCGTAGATGACGGCGTCGTAGGCGCGGGCCAGGTCGTCGCGGCCGATGTGCCGACCGAACTCCACTCCCCCGATGAAGCGCACCCCCGGATGCTCCAAGACGCCGCGCAGCGTCCGGGCCACTCCCTTGATCTTGGTGTGGTCGGGCGCGACACCGTAACGCACCAGCCCGTAGGGGGTGGGCAGCCGGTCCAGCACATCCACGGCCACCGTCTCGCGGTTCTGCCGGGTGAGGGCGTCGGCCGCGTAGATTCCCGCGGGGCCGGATCCGATCACCGCGACGCGCAGGGGGGTGAGAGAGCTCATACTCCCATTCTCACCCATCACGCGCACCGCGGTCCGCTGTCCCGCGACGCATCGGAAAAGAGATGATGGGGCAGACGCCTCACTCTCCGCGGGACCGGACCAAGGGGGACCGATGTCGGAACTCTTTCTCGCGCTGATGATCGTCACCCTGCTCACGACCGGTGTGGTCCTGATCTGGGGAACCGTGCAGACGCGCGGTGGACCGCTGCCGGCCGAGCTGAACCGCGCGGTCGTCGTCCTGGCCGCCGTGACGGTGGTCTTGGCCGCAGCCTCGCTTGTGGCCTGACCACCGCCCCGCCGTACCGGCGAGAAGCCGGGGCGCGGGCCGGCCGCTCCCCGGGAGGGGACGGACCGGCCCCGGTGGCATCCGGCCTCAATTGGCGGGTTCGTCCTCCAGGGACTTCTCGGCGCGGCGGGAAACGGTCTCGGTGAGCCTGCGGGCGAGGTCTTGCGGAGTCAGTCCCATCTCGGCGAGGATGCCGTCGCGCTTGCCGTGCTCCAGGAACTCCTGCTCGACACCGTAGGTGCGGACGGGGATGTCCAGTTCGGCGTCGCGCAGGGCGCGGGCCACGGCGTCGCCGACGGCACCCACCCGGCCGTTGTCCTCGACGACGGCGACAACACGGTAGCGGGCCGCCTCCTCGACGAGCGCGCCGTCGAGGGGCTTGACCCAGCGGGGGTCGATGACGGTGACCCCGAGGCCCTGGGCGGCCATGCGGTCGGCGACCTCGCAGCAGGTCTCGGCCATCGCGCCGACCGCGACCAGCAGCAGGTCCTCGGAGTGGCCGCCCCGTGTGGCGCGGCGCAGCACGTCCATCGAGCCGATGTGGCCGATCGCCGGGGTCTCGGCGGCGGCAGCGCCCTTGGGGTAGCGCAGCACGGTGGGGGCGTCGTCGACCTCGACGGCCTCGCGCAACTCCTCGCGCAACCGGACGGCGTCGCGCGGCACGGCGAGCCGCAGCCCGGGCACCACCTGCAGGATGGACAGGTCCCACATGCCGTTGTGGCTGGGGCCGTCCGTGCCGGTGATCCCGGCGCGGTCCAGGCAGAAGGTGACCCCTTGGCGGTGCAGGGCGGCGTCCATGAGCACCTGGTCGAAGCACCGGTTCAGAAAGGTCGCGTACACGGCGACCACGGGGTGCACCCCGCCCATCGCAAGACCGGTGGCGGAGGTGGCGGCGTGCTGCTCGGCGATGCCGACGTCGTAGATGCGGTCGGGGTAGGCATCGGCGAACGCGGCCAGTCCGGTGGGGTGCAGCATGGCGGCGGTGATGGCCACGAGGTCCTCGCGCTCGGCGCCGAGGGCGACCATCTCCTCGCTGAAGACCTTCGTCCATTCCACACCGCCCGACTTGGGCTCCGACTCGCCGGTCTCGGCGTCGAAGACACCGGTCGCGTGGAACTGGTCCACCTCGTGGTTCTCGGCCGGGGCGTACCCCTTGCCCTTCTGGGTCAGGCAGTGCACGATCACCGGCCCGCCGAAGTCGCGCGCCCGCCGCAGCGCCTTCTCCACCATCTGCGTGTCGTGGCCGTCGATCGGCCCCAGGTACTTCAGCCCCAGGTCCTCGAACATCATCTGGGGCTGTATGGCGTCCTTGATCCCCTTCTTCAGCCCGTGCAGGGCGTCGTAGAGGGGCTGGCCGACCACGGGAGTGCGGTTGAGCGTGGTCTTGGCGAAGTCGAGCGCGTGCTCGTAGCTCTGCGACAGCCGCAACGAGGCCAGGTGGTCGGCGAGGCCGCCCATGGTCGGCGAGTAGGAGCGGCCGTTGTCGTTGACGACGATGACGACGCGGCGGTTCTCACCCAAGGCGATGTTGTTCACCGCCTCCCAGGCCATGCCGCCGGTGAGGGCGCCGTCGCCGATGACCGCGGCGACCGCGCGGTCGCCGTGCCCCTGGAGCTCGTTGGCCTTGGCCAGGCCGTCGGCGTAGGAGATCGCGGTGGAGGCGTGCGAGTTCTCGATGAAGTCGTGCTCGGACTCGGCGCGCGCGGGGTAGCCGGAGAGTCCGCCTTCGCTGCGCAGCCGGGAGAAGTCGTGCCGGCCGGTGAGGATCTTGTGCACGTATGACTGGTGTCCGGTGTCGAACAGGATCGGCTCGCGCGGCGAGTCGAAGACGCGGTGCAAAGCGATGGTCAGCTCGACGACACCGAGATTGGGGCCCACATGCCCACCGGTCCGCGAGAGCTCGGAGACGAGGAATTCCCGGATCTCTCCCGCCAACCGTGGGATCTGCTCGGCGGAGAGTTTCTTTACGTCGTCCGGGCTGTGCATCGACTCGAGCAGCGTCACCCTCGTCATTCCCCTCATCCAGCGTGCGTGCGAACCGAGTGCGCGTCCCCGGCCTGCTCCCAGCACGGCGCGCACTGACCAGCTCTGAGTTTATGAGTCCTATGAAGCGCGTTTACCCGAACATATCTCGGACGTGACCCATAGCGCGGACGCCTTACCCGTTATCCGTCTTCGATCACCGGCTCCCAGTTCCGGTTCCGCAGCCGTTCCAATTCGCCCGCGATGGCGTCCGCGCTCCACTGCGCGTTCAGGCCGCTGGGGTTGGGCAGCACCCATACCGGGATCCCGGCGACCTCGTCCGACTGGGGGCCGATACGGGCGCGCTGACGGCCGAATGCCTGGCGGTAGGCCGTTACACCGAGCACCGCCAGCACAGCGGGGCGGAACTCGGCCACCCTGCGGGTGAGGGCTTCGCCGCCCTCACGCAGCTCGTCCGCCGTGAGCTCATCGGCGCCCGCTGTGGCCCGGGGAACCAGGTTGGTGATACCGAGGCCCCACCGCGGCAGCAGGTGCTGTTCCGAGGGGGCCAGCCGCCGCGGGGTGAAACCCGCGCGGTGCAGTGCGGGCCAGAACCTGTTCCCGGGCCGGGCGAAGTGGTGACCGGTGTAGCCGGAGTACAGGCCGGGGTTGATACCGCAGAAGAGCACATCGAGCCCTGGGGCGATGACATCAGGGATCGTCACGCCGTGTGCGGCCGCCAGCTGGTCCTTTGTCGGTCTCGACATCGCACTCGCAGCCTACCCGGATCAGAGCAGCGAGCGGGCGACCAACGCCAGACCGGAGACCGTCACCACGGTGACCAGGGCTACGCGCATCCGGCCCACGTCGACGATCCGGCGCAGCGGGCTCCCCGCCATGAACCCCGCGACGACGACCGGAACGAACAGCAGCCCCGCCTGGACCTCGGCAGCGGACAGCTGGCCGGCAGCGGCCAGCACGCCGAGCGAGATCACCGCGCCGAACAGGAAGAACCCGGCGAGCGTGCCGCGTATTTTGGGGGCGGGTTCGTGCTGGTAGAGCAGGGCGATCGGCGGTCCGCCGATCGATGTCGCGGTACCGGTGACTCCCGACAGCGTCCCGGCCGCCATCAGAGAGCCCGGGGTGATACGCACCCGCACCGACCAGAGGGACAGGACCACGGCGATGAGCACCATGACCCCAACGGCCGCCCCCAGCATCTCCGGACCCAATACGGCCACCACCCACGCCCCGGCGAGCGAACCGGGGACACGCCCCGGAAGGCCCCAGGTCAGGCCGTGCCAGTCGATGTGCCGCCATTCCCGGACCATGCTGAGCGCCGGAAGCGCGATCGTCGCGATGAGCATCGAGCCCGGCATGAGTGCCGGTTCCAGGAAGGAGATCACCGGCGCGGCCACGAGTCCGAGCCCCAGGCCGACACTGCTTTGCACCGCCGCTCCGGCCAGTACGGCGAGCCCGGCGATCAGGAAGAACGAGAGATCCGGCATGGATCGGCAGCGTATATCTCCCCTAACCCAGTAGGGATTAAGAGGTAGGAGGACCGGATGCTTTTCCTCCAGGGGTCCACCGGTCCCCCGGAACGGGGCACGCCTCTGCGGTCACCCCGTCGATACGGCCTCCACCAGGCCGGGGATCCGCCAGTGCCAGGGGGCGCGGAGGCGGTCACCTCGGTTATCGCCACCTTTCCAGCGTCCGGCGCCGTGCTCTCCGGGGCCCGCGGTTCCACCTCGGACTCGCCGCGATCCGGCGGACCCAGCGCGATCACGTCGCCGACACCGGTCTCGTGCGGTCGGCTCTGAATTCCCATCGGTCAACACTCCCCCGAGACAGAAGGGCCGGTCCACCAGCGATGATGGCGCGCGAACATCTGAACAACGTTGGTACGCCATTAGAGAGGTACTAGAGAAGGGAAGCGGCGCCGCGGGGTACCGCGGGCCTCCTCGCCGCACCGGACCGGAGCGCACAGCGCACGCGAAGGCGCCCCCGGAGGGGAGGGTCTCCGGGGGCGCCTCGGTTCCGGTCGCGCGCACCGGGGAGTGGGAGTGTTCGGCGGCGCGGCCGGGTTCGGGGGGACGGTCAACCTCGGGCGTGCGTCTTGCGGCTGCGCCGGGACATCGCGTCCAGGGTGACGGCGATCAGCAGCACCATGGCCGTGATCATGAACCGGACCGAGGAGTCCATCTGGATCAGGTACAGGCCCGAGGTGATCGCGCCCAGGACGAGTCCGCCCAGCAGCGCCGAGTAGGCGTTGCCGCGACCGCCGAAGAGGCTGGTGCCGCCGATCACCGCGGCAGCGATCGCCATCATCAGCTCCTCGCCGGCGGCCGTGTCCAAACTGGCGGAGAAGGAGCGCGAGACCATGAGGACACCGCCGGCGGCGGCCAGCATCGAAGCCAGGCCGAACACCGATATCCGGATGAGGTCGACGTTGATGCCGGCCCGGCGCGCCCCTTCGGCACTGCCGCCCACCGCGTACACCATCCGCCCGTAGCGGGTCTTGCGCAGCATGAGGTCGAAGGCCACAACGAATCCGACGAAGATCAGGAATGCCAGGGGCACCCCCTTGAACTGGTTCAGGACCGCGACCGCCGCGAAGACGGGAACCGCCAGCAGAGCGGTGCGGAAGAGGACCTCGCCCCGGGCTTCGCCGACAACCCGGCGGCGGCGCGCCGCTGCTCCCCTACGAGAGTGGTGGCGAGGTATACCCCGATGGCGACCGCGGCGATGCCCCAGCCGACCACGGGAACGAAGTAGGTCTGGGTCAGGTAGGCGATCGCACCGCTGTCGCTGACGTTGATCGTGCCGGCGTCACCGAGCAGGTAGAGCTGCGCACCCTGCCAGCCCAGCAACCCGGCCAGGGTGACGACGAACGCCGGGACGCCGACCTTCGCGAAGATCGTTCCGTGGATGATGCCGATGACCAGCCCGGTGCCGACAGCCGCCGCGATCGCGAACCATTCCGGCAGGCCCTGCCGGACGGCGAGGACCGCCAGCACCGCGGCGGAGACGCCGGCTACAGAGCCGATCGACAGGTCGATCTCGCCCAGCAGCAGCACCATGATCACACCGGTCGACATCAGCCCGACGGCGGCGATCTGCACGGTGAGGTTGGACAGGTTCTGCGCCGAGAGGAACCTCTCGTGCAGGGACTGGAAGACGATGCAGATGACGATGAGCCCGACGATCACCGGAATCGGCCCGAGTTCACCGCCGCGGATCCGGCGCATCCCGGCTTCGACGAGGCCGCGGGGCGAGGTGACGGAGACGATCAGCCGCGGATCCGGCGCGGGCGCGTTCGCGGCGTCGTGTCCGGGGGAAACGGGTGTCTGCTGGGCCATCACTCCTCCTCCGTTCCGGACACGGAGACGCGCCCGGATCGCCGTGCGACGGGGTTGTCCGCGGCACCGGTGATGGCCGCCACGATCTCCTCGTAGCTGGTCTCCTGGACGGGGAAGTCCCCGGCGTTGCGTCCCAGCCGCAGGACCGCCGCGCGATCGGCGACCGCCCGCACATCGGCCATGTTGTGGCTGATCAGCACGACGCCGAGCCCTTGGTCCCGGAGCCGCTCGATCAGGTCGAGCACCTGCGCGGTCTGGGCCACGCCGAGCGCCGCCGTGGGCTCGTCCAGCATGACGACCTTGGGGTCGCCCAGCAGCGAACGGGCGATCGCGATGATCTGCCGCTGTCCTCCGGAGAGAGAGGCCACCGGGACCCGCAGGCTGGGCATCTTCACCGACAGGGAGTCGAGCAGCGTCTGGGCGCGCCGCTCCATCTCCAGCTCGTCGAGGGTGCCGAGAACCGTCCGCTCCGAGCCCAGGAACAGGTTCGCGACGATGTCCAGGTTGTCACAGAGCGCGAGGTCCTGGTAGATGGTCGCGATCCCTAGACGCTGGGCGTCGCCCGGCTTGGAGATCGTCACCGGGTGGTTCTCCCATTTGATGGTGCCGCTATCGGCCGGGTTCACCCCGGCGATGACCTTCACCAGGGTGGACTTCCCGGCACCGTTGTCGCCCAGCAGGGCGACGACTTCCCCCGGGGCGACCTGCAGGTCCACCTCGCTGAGCGCCTGGACGGCGCCGAATCTTTTGGATATCCCGGACAGTTCCAGGACCGGTTTGCTCATCAGTGCTTTTCCTCAGGTTCCGCCCGCAGCGGGATGGCTCGGGGTGGTACGGCCGTGTAAGGCGGGTCGGCGCGCAGTGGCTTTCCCGGGGTGGGGCCGGCCGGGCCGGCCCCACCCCGCTGGCGCGGGTTACTGCTCGCCGTTGGCGGTCTTGCAGAAGTCGGTGCTGGCGTAGCGGTCGGTGCAGATCTCCTCGATGCTGTAGAAGCCATCGGAGACGACCGTGTCCTCCACGTTCTCCTCCGTGACGGCGATCGGCTCCAGCAGCACCGCCTTGACGGTCTCTCCGCTGCCGTCCTCGACCTCGGTGAGCCCTTTTTCGTCGTCGCCCTTGTACTCCTCGCCCGTGGCAGCGGCGACCGCCATCCCGGCGGCGACCTCGGCCTCCGGGCGGATCGCCTTGTACACGGTCATGTACTGCTCGCCGGAGATGATGCGCTGGATGCCCGCGATCTCGGCGTCCTGACCCGTGATGGGGGGCAGGTCCTCCACACCCGCGCTCTTCAGCCCGGCGACGATTCCGGCGGCCATGCCGTCGTTGGCGGAGTAGACGCCGACGATGTCGTCGGCTCCGACGGAGGTGATGGCGCCCTCCATCTGTTCCTGGGCCTTGTCCGGCGACCAGTCCGGGGTGTCGTACTCGGCACCTATATCGACGTGGCCCTTGAGGACCTCCATGACGCCGGCCTTGAAGTCGGCGGCGTTGGGGTCGGTCGGCGCTCCGTGGATCACGACGACCTCGCCGTCGTTGACCGTGTTCTCCTCTTCCAACGCCTCGAGGAGTGCCTCGCCCTGGGTCTTGCCGACGGTCTTGTTGTCGAAGGAGACGTAGTAGTCGACGCCGCCCTCGGCGAGGCGGTCGTAGGCGACCACGGGCACGCCCTGGCTCTTGGCATTGCTGACGATGCTGGCGGCGGATTCGGCGTCGACGGCGTCCAGCACCATCACGTCGATCCCCTCGGTCAGCATGGCATCGGCTTGGGCCTGCTGCTTGGCGGTCTCCTGGTCGGCGTTCTGGTAGGAGAGCGTGCAGTTCTCGCACAGCTCTTTGAGGGCCTCTTCGAAGTAGGGCTTGTCGAACTTCTCGTAACGCGCGGTCTTTGACTCCGGGAGCAGTAGACCGACGTTGAAGCCCTCCTCGACACTTGCCTCACCGCCGGCATCGCCGCCGGTGGTGGCACCACACCCGGCGGCCAGCAGTGCCAGTGCCGCAGCGGTGCTGACCGCCGTACGGTGCACGAATCCACTTCGCGTATTCAACGACTTCGACCTCCTGTCGGTGACCACCGGACGGCCTCGCGGACGGCTGGCGCGCCGCTGCGGATACGGGATGACGCCGGTGTATCGGTCGCGTGAAGTCAAACGCGCTGTGACATTGACGTCAACCCTTGAATGCATAACCGAAACGTTACGAGCATTGGGTTCAAGCCGTGAAATAAAAGTCTGCAGGTCACAGCGAGGAAGGCGGAGGGCGCGCTCCCGCGGCGTGCGGGGATCTTTACCCGGCCTTTTACCGCGCCGACTCCTCCACCGACGCCGTGGCCAGGCGCAACGCCCCCAATAGCGCCGCGTCCTCCCCGAGCTCCCCTTGGACGATCTTCAGATCGGACAGCGCGCTACCGAGCGTTCCCAGTTCCATCGAACGCCGCATCGGCTCCAGCAGCAGCTCCCCGGCTCCCGCCAGCTCTCCGCCGATGATCACCAGCTCCGGATTCACGAGGTTGGCGATGAGCGCGGTCGCCCGTCCCAGCGCCGAGCCGGCCTCGGCGATGATCCGCCGGGACCCCGGATCCGACGCGACCGCGGCATCGACCATCTCGGCGAGAGTCGCCGGGCCGGCGGAGTCGTCGTGCCGCGGCAGCATGTCGAGCAGATACGGGGCGCCCGCGATGGTCTCCAGGCAGCCGCGGTTGCCGCACCGGCACACCTGCCCCCGCTCGTCCAGCCCCATATGGCCGATCTCCCCCGCTGTACCGCCCGCTCCCCGCAGCAGCCGGCCGGCCACGATGATCCCGGCCCCTACACCGTGCGAGAGCCGCAGGTAGATGACATGTTCCAGACCACGTCCGCCACCTGCCCGGGCCTCCTCCAAAGCGCACAGGTTCGCGTCGTTCTCGGCGACCACCGGCAGGCCGAGGCGCTCGGAGAGGGCTTCTGCGGGACGGAAGCCGAACCAACGGGGGAAGCAGGACACGCTCCCGATCTCACCGGTCGTGACATCGATGGGCGTTGGAAGCGCTACGCCCATGGCCGTGACCATCGAGCGGTCCGTGCGCGCGCCGCCGAGCAGCGTCTCGGTGAGCCACACCGCGCGCCGCACCCCGCGCTCCGGATCGGCGGCGACATCGTAACCGATCGACTCCCTGGCCAGCACCGTCCCCTGGCCGTCGCCGAGCGCGGCCGTGATCCGCGTCGGCGCGAAATCGATCCCGATGACCGTGCCCGGTGGCCGCACCAGTGTGACCCCGCGGGCACGCCGGCCGTTCGACGAAGTCTCGCGCACGGACACGGTCCCGCATTCACGCAGGTCGCGAACGATATTGGAGATGCTCGCGGCGGACAGCCCCGTTGCGCGCGCGATCTCGGCCTGAGTGAGGGTCCCACTGGAACGCAGTGCCTCGATGACACGCCGCTGGTTCGCCCGGCGCAGTGCCGCCTGCGTGCCCGGTACCGCCTCGACGTCGGCCACGGCCCGCCCCCTTCCTCCTCGCCCGATGGCGCTGGTTGAAGCGAGCTTACAAGGCTTGAAGACACAGGAGCCCGATGCCCCCGGCGCTTCAAGGTACGCGGGGCCGACGCGGCGGCCCCGCGACCCGCTTTCCCCCGCGCCTCCGGCGTGGAGAGGGCGGCGCCCGGTTTACCCGTCGCCCTCCGTCTCCTCCTCGCCGTCCTCCATGGACTCGTCGCCTTCCTCCATGCCGTCCATGGAACCGTCGTCCTCCATCTCGTCCATGGAGTCGTCGTTCGTTTCTGCGTCCTCCTCGGTTTGGACCTCCTCGCCCCCCGTTTCGTTGTCGCAGGCGGCCAGGGGCAGCGCGATGAGCACGGCCGCACTCCCGGCGACGGCCAGGCGGCGCAGCAGGTTCAGCGTCTCAGCGGACATCCGTCACTCCTCCTCTTCCGGTGTTCCTCGGACTTGCAGATGCGGTGGGTACGCGGCGGCGTCCACCACCTCCGCACGGAGAGGCTCCGTGCGGCGTCTCGGGAGCGTCCTGCGACGCTCATCGGCCCGCGACCGTCACGTCGACCGCGTGCTGGCCCGTCGCCCCGTCGGGCGCGGGGTTCGAGGCGCGCGCGGTCTGGGTCTGCCCGTCGCGGTCGGTCGTTCGGACGGTCAGTCGGTGCTCGCCTGGTTCGGCCTCCCATTCGAACACCCACTGCCGCCAGGTGTCGGCCGTGTCCTCGGCCGCGAGGCGGGCCTCCTGCCAGGGGCCGTCGTCCACCCGGAGCTCGACCGCCTGCACCCCGACGTGCTGCGCCCAGGCCACTCCGGCCACCGGAACCGTCCCGGCCTCGACCGTGCCCCCCTCGTGGGGGGTATCGATGCGCGACTGGGGTTTGATCGGGGCCTGCTCCGCCCATCCCCGGGGGACCCAGTAGGCGTCGAAGGCGTCGAACGTGGTCAGTTCGAGCTCCACCAGCCACTTGCACGCCGACACGTAGCCGTAGAGGCCGGGAACGACCATGCGCACCGGGAAACCGTGCCTGCCGGGAAGCGGCCGCCCGTTCATACCGAGCGCGAGCATCGCGTCCCGGCCGTCCATAACGTCGGCCACGGGTGTGCCGATGCTCATGCCGTCATGGGAGCGCGAAACGAGCTGGTCGGCCGGGCCGCCGTCGCCGGGCGGGCGGACGCCCGCCTCCTGTAGCAGCGCCGCCAGTGGAACACCGATCCAGCGCGCGTTGCCGATATAGGAGCCGCCCACCGGGTTCGACACGCACGCCAGCGTGATGTCGCGCTCCATGAGATCGGACCGGTTCAGCAGGTCGTCGAAGGTGTACTCGCGTTCGGTGATCCCGCGGCCGTGGATCCGCAGCCGCCAGGTCGTGGCGTCGATCTGCGGCACCGAGAGAGCGGTGTCGATCCGGTAGAAGTCGTCGTTCGGGGTGAAGAACGGATCCAGGCCGGCCACGTCGAGTTCGGCCTCGTCCGGCAACGGGGCCGCAGGGGACGCCGGCCGGGGAAGGCGCACCGCATTGTTCGCCCGGGCGACCTCCAGCCGGGACGAGGCGTACCAGCGCGCGCCCAGGCCGCCGGCGGCGGAGAGCGCGGCGGCGGAGCTCGCCAGCAGAACGAACCGCCGCCGGTCGAATTCGCCGGGCGCGGGAGTTTCGGCCTCCTCGGTCCGGCCGCCGGTGTCGGGGTCGGAAGCGGCGCCGGCCGGTCCCGGTGTCCCCGGCGCCACTCTCAGCAGGAGGCGCAGCACCGCGATCGCTGCTCCCGCTCCGAGGACGGAGGGCAGCACGTCCAAAGGGCCGCCCTCGGGCCTGGTGAGTGCCGCGACGGCACCGATGGTCCCGAACAGCGCGATCCCGGCGTCCCCGAGCGGGCGCCGGCTCCGCGCCATGACACCGGTGGCCCCCGCGAAGGCGGCCAGAACCACGGCCATCCCCGCCAGCAGCACCGCCTTGTCGGCCGTGCCGAAGAGCGTGATCGCCAGTTCCTTCAACGGCCGCGGGACCAGATCAATGACCGTGGCCCCGACGGCGAGCAGGGGTGTCGCCTCCGGTTTGGTCAGCGCCCCGGCGACCTCGGCGACGGCCAGACCCGCGCCCGCTGCGACGACCCCGCACAGGGCGGCGGTCACCGGGCGGGGTCGCGGGCCGCCCGCCGCGTTCTTCCTCGACATGCTCTGCTGCTCTGACACACCCCTGTTTCGGTACCGCACCCGCCGGGGCGACCTCCCACGCATCACGAATCGGTAACTCCTGGCCTCGCGGAAAGAATTCCGGCACCGGTGTCGCCCTCCGCTTCGCGGCTCCGAATGAAACAGTGGACATGGACAAGAGCGCAGCGGCAGGGGTGAGACGGTGGAACAGGCGGAGCGGGCACCATTAGCGGACCTCCCGTTCGGGATCACCGGGGAGGATGGGCCGCCGGACGACCTGGGCGATCTGCTGCGCCGGACCGCCCTTGGCGACCTGGACGCCTTCGAGAGCGTCTACCGTGAGCTCTCCGGACCGGTGTTCGGGCTGGCGCAGCGGATACTCGTGGACCGGGCCCAGGCCGAGGAAGTGACCCAGGAGGTTTTCACGGAGATCTGGCGGCTGGCCGCGCGCTTCGACGCGGAACGCGGCGGGGTGCGCTCCTGGGTCCTCACCGTCGCACACCGCCGAGCGGTCGACCGGGTCCGCTCCGAGCAGGCGGCGACCAGCCGCATGGAGCGGGTCGGCCAGTTGGTTCCCGAGGCATCCCCCGCCGATGATGTGCCCGACCAGGTCGAGCATCGGTTGGAGCGGGAGAAGGTGCGGCGCTGCCTGCGGCGGCTCACCGAGATGCAAAGCGAGGTCGTCCGGCTGACCTACTACACCGGCTATACCCAGCGCGAGGCCGCTGAACTGCTGCGGGTTCCGTTGACCACCGTGAAGGGCCGACTGCGGGACGGTCTGGTCAAGCTGCGGGACTGCCTGGGGGTGGGCATATGAGCACGGACAACGAGGTCCACGGGCTGACCGCCGGCTATGCGGTCAACGCGCTGACCACCGAGGAGCAGGCCCGGGCCGAAGAGCATCTGGCCGAGTGCGAGGACTGCCACCGCGACCTGGCGGAGTTCCGCGCGACAGCGGTGCGGCTGGCCTACGCCGAGGCCCACCCCCCGGGCGAACACGTCTGGCGGAATCTGCGCTCGTCCGTTCCGAATGTCCGGCAACTGCCGCCGGAGACCGCTGAGAAGGCGCCGTCCCGGGGACCGGCCACGGTCACCTCACTGTCCCGGCGCCACCGGGTGCTGCCTTGGCTCGTCGCGGCGGCATGTCTGCTCCTGGCCGTCGCCATGGGCGGCTGAACCTGGCGATGAGCCAGCGCATGGAGGAGATGCGCACGAACACCGCCGAGGTCGAGGCACTGCTCATGGCCTCCGACGCCAGGATGAAGGAGGCTTCGGTCGCGCGCAGCGACGCGCGGGCGACCGTCTTCGCCTCCGAGCAGAAGGACTCCGTGATGATCGTGGTCGAGGGCCTGCCCGAAGCACCCGACGGGATGGCCTACCAGATGTGGCTGGTCAGCGACGGCGGCATGCGTTCCGGGGGAATGCTGGAGGAGCAGTCGGAGGGGATGCTCAGCGGTATGTCCAAGGAGCTGGGTTCCAGCGAGCAGATCGGGATCTCGCTGGAGCCCGACTACGGCATGCCCGAGCCCAGCGAGGAGCCGATGAAGGTGGAACTCTGATACGGCTCCGCCCCGAAGCGGCGCCAGAGGGCGGGTCCTGGACGCCGCCCCCGGAGCCCGCCCCGGCTGTTCCACCGCGCCACGGCCGGGGCGG
>NZ_LAJC01000018.1 GCF_000981225.1 Allosalinactinospora lopnorensis | reverse complement strand
TCGAGGAACTGGGTGACGCCCTCTTCCACGGCCAGGTACCGCACGACGCGGTGCAGGAGTTCGCGGTTGTGGATCGCGATCTCCTTCAGCTCCGGCGTCACGCCGAGGCTCGCCTGGGCACCTCGCGGTCGATGGCGTAATTGTCCTTGCCGTTGAGCATCACGTCGTAGACCCGGGCCGCGGTCGGCACACCTACGTCGAACTGCGGCCCTCCCGAGCCGTCGGTCTTCGCGGTGGAGCCATCAGGGGGCGGAGTCGGGCTCACGTCGTCGGACATGGGGCTCCCAAAACCGCCGAAAAACCGAGAACACAGGCATCCTAGCGGCTCAAGAGCACCGCACGGAACTTCACGCGAACGACTGTCCGCGATCCGTACACCCGTCGCGGTGCGACGGTCGGGAGCGGAATCTCCCGACCGCCCCGCCGGACTAGCGAACGTGGCCGTCCCCGGTGACGACGTACTTGGTGGAGGTCATCTCCGGCAACCCCATTGGGCCGCGGGCGTGCAGCTTCTGGGTGGAGATGCCGATCTCGGCGCCGAAGCCGAACTCGCCGCCGTCGGTGAACCGGGTCGAGGCGTTGACCATGACCGCGGCCGAGTCCACCCGCGCGACGAACCGCCGCGCCGCGGACTGGGAGTCGGTCACGATGGCCTCGGTGTGCGCGGTGGAGTAGCGGCGGATGTGCGCGACGGCGTCGTCCAGGGAGTCCACCACCTTCACCGCGAGGTCCGCGGACAGGTACTCGGTGGCCCAGTCGGCCTCGGTCGCCGGGACGGCGGCGTCGTCGAATCCCCGGACGCGGTCGTCACCGTGCACGGTGACGTCGAGCTCGCGCAGCGCCTTCAGCACCGAGGGCAGGAAGCGGTCGGCGACGCCGGCGTGCACCAACAGCGTCTCGGCGGTGTTGCAGGTGGACAGGCGCTGCGTCTTGGCGTTGACGGCCACGGCCAGTGCCTTGTCGAGGTCGGCGGCCTCGTCGACGTAGACGTGGCAGTTGCCCTCGCCGGTCTCGATCACCGGGACGGTGGAGTCGTGCACCACCGCCTGGATGAGCGCCCCGCCTCCGCGCGGGACGAGCACGTCGACGAGCCCTCGCGCCCGCATGAGGGCCTGCGCGGACTCCCGGCTCGTCCCGGGGACCATCTGCACGGCGTCGACCGGGACACCGGTCTTCTCCAGCGCGCCGCGCAGCACCTCCACGATGCGCGTGTTGGAGGAGTAGGCGGAGGAGGAGCCGCGCAGCAGGGCCGCGTTCCCGCTCTTCAGGCAGAGCACGGCGGCGTCGGCGGTGACGTTGGGGCGGCCTCGTAGATGATGCCGATGGCGCCGAGCGGCACCCGCACCTGGCGCAGCTCCAGGCCGTTGGGCAGGGTCTTTCCGCGCACCACCTCGCCGACCGGATCGGGCAGCTCGGCGACCTCCCGGACGGCGTCGGCGATCGCGCCGACGCGCTCGACGGTGAGAGAGAGGCGATCGATCACCGCCTCGCTCTGGCCGCCCTCGCGGGCCCGCGCGATGTCCTCGGCGTTGGCCGCGACGATCGACTCGGCGTCGTGCACCAGGCGTCGGCCATGGCGAGCAGCGCCTCGTCCTTCACCGCCCGGCTGAGCGGCGCGAGGTCGGCGGCGGCCTCCTTCGCCCGCTCCGCGACTGCGTGCACCTCGCGCTCGATCTCACTCATCGTGCTCACTCTGCTCTCTTGCTCGGCTGATGGCGTTGGGGGTGGGTCAATTATCGAAGGCGCCGCGCCGCACCGCACGCAGGAACGCCCCCCACTCGCGGGCGGCGAAGGCCAGGTGCCCGGCCTCGGGATCCTTGGAGTCCCGGACGGCAGCGCCGGTAGGGAGATCAGCGACTTCGAGGCAGTTTTCCTGCGAATCCGAATATGAGGACTTGCGGAAGCGCGGGGAGATCTCGGCGACCTCGACGCAGTTGTCAAAGGCATTCGAATAGGACGACTTGTGGAAGTCAAGCATCATCAGGGACTCACCCGGTTAGGTCGTCGGCGATGGCGTTGATGAGCGTCAAGGACTGCTCGGCGCTGAGCGCTGTTCCCTGGACCGCGTCGTAAATCAGCCTATAGCGCTCCACATATCCCGAATCTTCCCCATAGAGGGACTCCACTGCGTTCGAGAGGGAGACGATGCCCGGTTCGGGGCGAGGGAAGTCGAACAGCGAGAAGGCCCCCGAGACCGCTGCATGGGTACCTGCCTCATTAGGCACCACCAGCACGGTCACCTTGTAGTGCGCGGCCATCCCCGCCAGGAAGCGGAGCTGCTCCCGCATAACCTTCCGAGACCCGGCGATCTTACGTAGAGCGGCCTCATCGATGACGGCAGAGAGATACGGTCCGTTCGGAACATCGAGAACCCGACGCCGCGCCATGCGCGACTCGACCTTGCGCTCGATGTCTGCCTCGGGAACGATCTGACCGCCCCGAAAAACAGCGGCGGCATACTCCGGGGTTTGGAGCAAACCGGGGATCAGCAACGCCTCATAGCTACGGATCCGTGTTGCCTCGGCCTCCAACTCCGGGAGGTTGCCAGGAAAAAGATCTTGGTACTGGTGCCAATCACTGCGTCCACGCGCTTCCTCGGAGAGGCTGAGCAGATGATCGCGCTCGTCTCCATCGACGCCGTACAGATCGAGCAGCGCCTCGACTTCGTTGCGCCGTGGCCGCTTCCACTCGTTGCGCTCGATCCAGGTGATCTTGCCCGCTGACCACCCCATCTTCTTGGCGGCCTCCGCGGAGGTCTTGCCTGACTCAGCGCGGAGCTTCCGCAGCGCGGCTGATAGTCGTCGCCTGCGCACTTCCGGAATGTGCCGGTCCGTCACCACCGCTCCTTCCGTGCCGTGCGTCGATCGTACTGCCAGCCACGTTCAGCTAGTTTTCCTTGTGGACAAGGAAAAACAGCTTAAAATCTTGATTCATCAAGAAATATACTAGGGAGCCAGCCCAGCACTCCCCGTAGTGCCCTTCACCCGGGAAGGACCATCCCCATGCCTTCGACCATGGAACTCACGGCCACGCTCGTCCAGGTCGTCAAGGGCGACGAGCACGGCTTCTCCCTCAGCGACGTGCGTTCGCCGCACGCGCTCTCCTACTTCGGCCCCGGCTGCGCCTGCGAGCGCACCACCCTGCTCGCCGGCCTGTGGGAGCGCCTCGAACGGCACGACCTCTACTCCCGCGGCACCGACGTCTGGCTGCGCACCATCACCCCGGGCGACACCGTCCCCCTGCCTTCCGGGGCGACCCTGCCGGAGGAGCACACCGTCATGTTCGGCATCGGCTGATCGGCGCGCCTTCTTCCCGCCGACACTTCTGCGCCAATGGGTAGGGCGGGCGTCCGGACCTGTCCACCCTCACCACCGCTCGGGGCTGATGCGGGGGCGCGGTCTGCTATGTGTCCGGTTTGTGGGGGTTCTCAACGCCGATCGTGAAGAAATGGTTCCTTCGGCGCGCATGAAGGAACCATTTCTTCACGATCGGCGGAACAGGCGGCGCCACGCGCCGCACGCGCTTCCGGCGCTGTCGTAGCGGACCAGGTACAGCACCCGCCCGCCCAGGACCACGATCTCCGGGAGCGGCCGGTGGGGACCAGGGGCCCGATCTCCCCCGCCTGCGGGGGAGATTCCCTCTCGCGGGGGAGGGAGCGGACCGCGGGGAGCCTGCACGATGCCCGTATGCACAACACATCCTCTTCCTCCGCGCCCGACCATCACCACTCCCCCACAGTTCTCGCGGGCCCCGGTACCCGTGTCACCGTGGTGGGGTGGCTGGCCGCCCTGTGGTGCGTCGGGTTCGCGGCCGTCAACATCGTCTACGAAGGAACGGACCGCTTCTCCACCGGCCCCTACGCCGAGTACGCCTCCGGCCTCACCGTGCTGAACTGGCTGGTCGTCGGGCTGAAGATCGTGGGGGCCGCTGTGGCGCTGCTTTCGGTCGCCAAGCGCCCGGTGCTTCTCCCTCCGACGCTGGTGACCGTGCTGGTGTGGGGAGCCTTCGCGACGCTCGGCCTGTACACCCTGGGCAACGTGATGCAAGCGGTCGCCATGGTGTCGGGCCTGGCGGGAGACGCCGACCGGCTCGGTCCGGCCGGGGTGGGCTACGTGCTCTTCTTCCTGGCGGGCGCCGCGGGCTTCGGTGTCCTGGCCGCCTCCCACTACCGGCGCTCCGGGGCCCGCAAAGGCGCCGCCGTCCTCGGTGTCCTCGGTGCGCCCGTGCTGCTGGGCCTGGTCCTTCTCGCCGTCCCGGCGCTGCTCGTCGTACTCGGAATCATGCCTTCGTACTGACACCTGTCCCCTGCCGATCTTGACGATTTCGTTCCTTCGGCGCGCTCGGAAGGAACGAAATCGTCAAGATCGGCGGGAATGGTGCGTGATTCGTAACTATGGTGGCGTGGGCTCCGCCTCCTCCGCGCCGACGACGCGCAGGGCGGTGCGCCGCACCGCCGCGGTGGCCTCCGCGACGGTCATCCGTCCGACGCTGACCTCGCTCCCCGCTGTGTGGGCGAGTCCGATGACGGCGGCCAGCAGCCAGTCCGGTGACAGCTGAGGGTCGAACTCCCCGGCATCCTGGCCGCGGCGGACCAGTTGCCGGAGCCGGTCGCGGATCGGCGCGTGCCGGTCGTCGTCCGCCCTGCTGGCCACGGCGGCCGCGTCCTGGAAGACCGCGACGTAGCGGCCGAAGGTCTGCCAGCCGGAGTCGAGGAACCGGAGCAGCGCCTCGGTGGCCGACCCGGCCTCCGGAAGGTCGGAGTCGATCGTGGCCACGACCTCGGCGGTGAGTCGGTCGATCACGGCGTCGAGCAGCGCCTCCCGGGATGGGAAATGCGCGTAGAGGGTCTGCCGGGAGACCCCCGCCGCCGCCGCGATCTCCTCCATGCTCGCCCTGGCGTCTCAGAGAGGACCCGGACCGCCGCGTCCAGCACAGCGGCGATGCTGCGCTGGGCGTCGGCGCGACGCCGACGGGGAGTCGGCTTCAGCTCTGACATGTTTGTCAACTTTAACCCGCCCGCCTAATCTTTACACGAGTGTAAAAGATACGGTGGTCGAACATATGCCGCTGCCAGGGTTCGCGCCGCCGGACGACCATCAAGGAGCGACATGGTACGCACCTCTGCGGTCCCGGGCTACGACCTCGCCGGGTACCTGACCAGCTATCCGCACGAGATGGCCTTCAGCGACGACGAGCCCGGCGATGTGCTGGACCGCTACCACACAGCGGACTTCAAGCTCTGCAACGACGGGCTCCTGCTCGACCGCACCCGGCTCATCGAGCACGCCCGCCCGGCGCGCAGGAACGCGTCCAGCGTCCGGGTCGAGGTCAGCCAGACACTGGTGGCCGGCGACCAGGTGGCCGCCCGCTACACCCTGGAGGCGGTCATGCGCAAAGGGAAGGTGCTCAGCACGGAGATCCACATGTTCGGCCGTCTCGCCCCGGATGGCCGCCTCCGGCGCGTCGACCAGATCACCCGCACCATCCGCCCACCCGCAGGGGAGTAAGCGCCCGGTGGCCGGTCCTGGTGGGACCGTTTCTTCGGCCGCTCGGGAGGGACGGTCCGCTCAAGACCGGCAATGGGGCGGCTACTGAGGATGCTTGGTGCCCTCGTGGACGGTTTCCCCCTTTGCGGAGGCGGCACGCCAGGTGACCGAGGCGCGCAGCTGGTCGGCCACGCCCTGGGCCCACCGTTCCAGCGGCGCGAACATGTCGGGGCCGGAGTGCAGCACCGTCCGCCCGCGGTAGGCCATCGCGCCGAGCGTGACCACTTCGCCGTCGCTGCGCAGTTCAGTGTCGTACTCGTGCGTGGTGCGCCTCATGGGAGTCACCCTAACGTCCCGCTTTTCGCCGCCTCCTTGCCCGCCAGCAGCACCAGGTCGTCCCGGTGCACGATCTCGCGCTCGTAGGCCGGGCCGAGCTCGCGGGCCAGCCAGCGTGTGGAGCGGCCCATCAGGTCGGGGATCTCCGCCGAGTCGAAGTTGACCAGGCCGCGCGCGACCGGGCGGCCGTTCTCGTCGCACAGGTCGACGGGGTCGCCCGCGGTGAACTCACCCTCCACGCTCACCACACCGGCCGGCAGCAGGGAGGCGTTGTCGGTCAGGATCGCCCGCACCGCACCGGGGTCCAGGACGACGCTCCCGCGCCCGGCGGTGGCGTGCGCGAGCCAGAGCTGCCGGGTGGAGGGACGGCGCTTGCTGAGGGCGGTGAACAGCGTCCCGACCGGCTCGCCCGCCAGCGCGGGGCGCGCGTTGCCCGCCGAGGTCAGGACCGTGGGCACGCCCGCTTCGGTGGCGATCCGCGCCGATTCCACCTTGGTCACCATGCCGCCGGTGCCCACCCCGCGCTTGCCCGCGGAGCCGAGGTCGACGCCGTCCAGGTCGCGTGCCGCGACGCTCTCCACGATCCGCCGCGCGCCGGGCCGCGTCGGGTTTCCGTCGTAAAGCGCGTCGACGTCGGAGAGGAGCAGCAGCGCGTCGGCCCGCATCAGGTGCGCGACCAGCGCCGCCAGCCGGTCGTTGTCGCCGAAGCGGATCTCGTGGGTGGCCACCGTGTCGTTCTCGTTCACGATCGGCACGGTACCGATGTCGAGCAGCCGGCGCAGTGTCCGCTGGGCGTTGCGGTGCTGTACCCGGCGCATCATGTCCTCGACGGTCAGCAGTACCTGCGCGGCGGTCAGCCCGTGCGCGTTGAACGCCGCCGTGTAGTGCGCCACCAGCAGCCCCTGGCCGACGCTGGCCGCGGCCTGCTGGGTGGCGAGGTCGCGGGGCCGGCTGGCCAGTCCCATCGGCGCCATGCCGGCGGCCACGGCCCCCGAGGACACCAGGATCACCTCGGTACCGGCGGCCCGCCGTTCGGCGAGCATGTCGGCCAGCTCCCGGATGCGCTCGCGGTCGATGTGCCCATCGGGCGCGGTCAGCGAGGACGACCCGACCTTGACGACCATGCGGCGGGCGGCCGTCATTTCGGTCCGCCCGGCTCGCGCCGGGCTCTCCTCGGCGGCGGGACCTCTGGTCGCTTCCTGTCCTGTTTCTCCGTGTGCGGTCTGCACGCCCTTACTACACCCCATCTGCCGTGGCACCCATCGGGCTGGAAAGCAGGGCCCCGCGCGGCGTCAGCCCAGTCGGGAGTCGGTACCGCGCGGGCCGGTCGGGACTTCGCCGGCGCCCACGGACGGGTCCCAGTCGAACACCACGGAATCGTCCTCGTCGCCGATGTAGACCTCGGCGTCGATGGTCGCGCCCGCCTTGGCCAGCTGGTCCTCGATACCGATGCGGTTGAGCCGGTCGGCGAGGTAGCCCACCGCCTCGTCGTTGGCGAAGTCGGTCTGGCGTACCCACCGGGCGGGCTTGTCGCCGCGGACTCGGAAGGTGTTGTTCCCCAGCGGGACGATCTCGAACGGTGTCTCGCCGATCTCCCGCGGCCGCAGGACGACGCGGGTCGGCTCGGGTGCGGGCCGCTCCGCGCGCGCCGCCTCGACCTGCTCAGCCATGGCGAAGGCGAGGTCGCGCAGGCCTTCGCGGGTGGCCGCGGAGACCGGGATCACCCGCATGCCCCGCTCCTGGAGCATCGGTGCGACGAGCTCGGCGAGCTCCCGCCCCTCGGGGACGTCCACCTTGTTGAGGACGGCGATGCGCGGCCGGTCCGACAGGTCGATCTCGGTGCCCTCCGCGTAGGCGGCCAGCTCCGCCTCAAGCACGTCCAGGTCGCTGACGGGATCGCGGCCCTGCTCGTAGGTCGCGCAGTCGAGCACGTGCACCAGTGTCGAGCAGCGCTCCACATGGCGCAGGAACGCCAGCCCCAGCCCCTTCCCCTCACTCGCGCCGGGGATCAGGCCGGGCACGTCGGCCACGACGAACTGGGTGGCTCCGGCCTCGACCACACCGAGGTTGGGGACCAGCGTGGTGAACGGGTAGTCGGCGATCTTGGGGCGGGCCGCGGACAGGGCCGCGATCAGCGAGGACTTGCCGGCGCTGGGGAACCCCACCAGCCCAACGTCGGCGATGGTCTTGATCTCCAGCCGGACGTCGAGGACCTCGCCCTCCTCGCCCTTGAGCGCGAAACCGGGCGCCTTACGGCGGGGCGAGGCCAGCGCGGCGTTGCCGAGGCCGCCATTGCCGCCTCGGGCGATGACGAGCCGGGTCCCCGCGCCGACGAGATCGGCGATGAGTTCGCCGCCCGTTCCCGTGACGACCGTGCCATCGGGTACCGGCAGCACCAGGTCGGCGCCCTCGGCCCCGTTGCGGTGCGAGCCCTGTCCCGGGCGTCCGTTGGTCGCCTTGCGGTGCGGGCGGCGCTGGTACTCCAGCAGCGTGGCGGTGTTCGGATCGACCTCCAGGACGACGTCGCCGCCCTTGCCTCCGTTACCGCCATCGGGTCCGCCGAGGGGCTTGAACTTCTCCCGGTGCACGGAGGCGCAACCGTGCCCGCCGTCGCCGGCCTTGATGTGCAAGACCGCCTCGTCGACGAAGTCCGGCATGTGTGCCTCCCCTGCGGGCATCCCCGCTGATACCGACGCCGCCGCTGCGCGGCTTCCGGCGTCGGGACTCTTAAGACTATGCGGTCGGACACGCGCAGGGCGGGCCAGTACCCCTGGCCCGCCCTGCGCGTTGCGCCATCCGCGTGTTCGCGCCGCCGGCCGCTACTCCGCGGCCGGGACGATGTTCACGGATTTGCGGCCGCGCCGGCTGCCGAACTCCACCTGGCCCGCCACGAGAGCGAACAGGGTGTCGTCGCCGCCGCGGCCGACGTTGTCACCGGGGTGGAAACGGGTCCCGCGCTGGCGGACGAGGATCTCGCCGGCCTTGACGCGCTGACCGCCGAAACGCTTGACGCCGAGCCGCTTAGCGTTGGAGTCGCGCCCGTTGCGGGTGTTGGACGCGCCCTTCTTGGTTGCCATGCCGAGCCCCTCCCCTACTTCGCCGCGATACCGGTCACGCGGACCTTGGTGTACCGCTGGCGGTGCCCCAGGCGACGCTTGTAACCGGTCTTGTTCTTGTACTTCATGATGTTGATCTTGGGGCCCTTGGCCTCGCCGAGGACCTCGGCGGTGACCTTGTAACCGCTCAGCTCGGATGCCTGGCTGATGACCTTGCCGCCGTCGACGACAAGCAGCGGCTCCCAGGTCACCGTCGAACCGGTCTCCTCGGAGACCCTGTCGATGTCCAGGACGTCATCGACGGACACCTTCTCCTGTCGGCCGCCCGCTCGCACGATCGCGTACACCGGGGAACTCTCTTCCTGCTCGTGGATCATCCCCGCGTGGGCGGGGACCGAAATGCGCTCAAAAACGACCGCGGATCCGCTCGCCTCCGGTGGAGGGATCGAGGATCGTAAGGTTCGTAAGGTCTCGGGCGCGCGAACCTTGGGGGCGCGCCGACGCACCACCCCTCAGATTACCACCCTCCGCCTAGCGGGGAGCACGTCCCGACATGGCCGGGCCGGACCGCTACCGGCCCGGCCCCGAACCGCTATCCCGCCTCGACCACCGCAGACGCCGATTCGGAGGCGACCCCGCTGGTTTTGGACCGCCGAGTGCGCCGCCTGCGGGGGCGCTCGGCCGCGGTCTCGGCGTCGCCGGTTCCCCCCGCCTCATCGGAGGGCGCGGACTCCGCCGCGTCCCCGGCCGCGGGCTCGGCGGCCTCCCCGTCCTTCTTCGTCTTGCGGGTCGACTTCTTGGCGGCGGTCTTCTTGGTCGCCGCCTTCGTGCCCTTCGCACCCTTGGCGGCCGTCCCGGCCTCCGCAGGCGCCGCCTCGGACGGGGGAGCCGCGTCCTGCGCCGCGGTCTCCTTGCCCCCCGGTCCGGCCGCACCGCCGGACCGCTCCTCGGCGGCCGACTCCTCCGCCTTGTCCACCGCGTCACCGGAGTCGGACTTCCCGCTCCTGCCGTTCTTGTCCGAACCGCTCTTGGCCTTCTTCTTCCGGCCGTTGGCGCCCGCGCCCGCTCCACCGCCGGTACCGCTCTTGGAGTCGACCGGCTCCGTGGAGAGCACCACACCGCGGCCGTTGCAGCTCTCGCAGGTGTGCGAGAACGCCTCCAGCAGCCCCTGGCCGACGCGCTTGCGCGTCATCTGCACCAGGCCGAGCGAGGTGACCTCGGCCACCTGGTGCTTGGTGCGGTCGCGGGACAAGCATTCGAGCATCCGGCGCAGCACGAGGTCGCGGTTGCTCTCCAGCACCATGTCGATGAAGTCGATCACGATGATGCCGCCGATGTCGCGCAGCCGGAGCTGGCGGACGATCTCCTCGGCCGCCTCCAGGTTGTTCTTGGTGACCGTCTCCTCGAGATTGCCGCCCTGCCCGGTGAACTTCCCGGTGTTGACGTCGATGACGGTCATCGCCTCGGTGCGCTCGATGATCAACGAGCCGCCGCTGGGCAGCCACACCTTGCGCTCCAGCGCCTTGGCGATCTGCTCGTCGACCCGGTACGCCTCGAAGACGTCGCGGTCCCCGTCCCAGTTCGTGAGCCGCTCGGCCAGGTGCGGGGCGACGTAGTCCACGTACTCCCGGACCGTGCTCCACGCCTCCTCGCCGGAGACCACAAGGCTCGCGAAGTCCTCGTTGAAGACGTCGCGCACCACCCGGACGGTGAGGTCGGGCTCGCTGCTCAGCAATGAGGGCGCGCTCGCCGACTTCGACTTGCGCTTGATCGACTCCCACTGCGAGGCGAGGCGGGAGATGTCGCGCTCCAGCTCCTCCTCGCTGGCCCCTTCGGCGGCGGTACGGACGATGACACCGGCGTTCTCCGGCATCACCTTCTTCAGGATCTGTTTGAGCCGCGCGCGCTCCTTGTCGGGCAGCTTGCGGCTGATGCCGGTCATGGAGCCGTCGGGCACGTACACCAGGTAGCGGCCGGGCAGGCTGATCTGGCTCGTCAGCCGCGCACCCTTGTGGCCGAGCGGGTCCTTGGTGACCTGGACCAGCACCGACTGGCCGGACTTGAGCACGGACTCGATGCGCTTGGGCTGGCCCTCAAGGCCGGAGGCGTCCCAGTTCACCTCACCGGCGTAGAGCACGGCGTTGCGCCCCTTGCCGATGTCGACGAACGCCGCCTCCATCGACGGCAGGACGTTCTGCACCCGGCCCAGGTAGACGTTGCCCACGTAGGACTTGTGTGTGGCGCGGTCCACGTAGTGCTCGACGAGGACGTCGTCCTCGAGCACCGCGATCTGCGTCCGCTCGCCAACGCGCCGGATCACCAGGTCGCGCTGCACGGACTCGCGCCGGGCCAGGAACTCCGACTCGGTGATGATCGGCGTGCGGCGGCGCCCCTGCTCGCGTCCCTCACGGCGGCGCTGCTTCTTGGCCTCCAACCGTGTGGAGCCCT
The DNA here is from genome assembly GCF_000981225.1 of Allosalinactinospora lopnorensis. Lineage (GTDB taxonomy): Bacteria > Actinomycetota > Actinomycetes > Streptosporangiales > Streptosporangiaceae > Allosalinactinospora > Allosalinactinospora lopnorensis. The sequence continues at coordinate 71,511 of NZ_LAJC01000018.1, read as the reverse complement.
TGACCGACTGGACCTCGTCCTCGATCGGTTTCTCCTGGCGCGGCTCGCGCACCTTCACGATCGTGTTCGGCGGGTCGTCGCCCTCCGAGGCGGGCTCGGCCGCCTCGCCGCCGGACCGCCGCCGGCGGCGGCGCCGGCGGCGGCTGCCCCGGCTCTGCTCTCCTTCGTCTTCATCGGTGTCGCCGGAGGAGGCGGCCGTCTCCTCCATGGCGGCCTCACCCGCCGGCTCCGCGGCCTGCTCGGTACTGGAGTCGTCCTCCACCGCATGGTCGGCGGTGGTCGCCTCAGCGCTCTCCTCGCCGGTCCGCGACTTGCCGCGCCCCCTGCCCCCGCGGCGCCGCCGCCGGCGCGACGGGCGTTCGTCGTCGGAGGACTCGTCCCCGTCCGCGTAGTCCTCTTCCTCGGCGGACGTGACCGCGGCAGGTTCCTCTCCGATGCCGTCGGCGGGCCCGCTGGCCGCCGCCTGTGCCACAGGCGGCTGGAACAGCACCATAGGCGGCTGGAAGGCACCCGAGACGCCGCTCTCCGAGCTCTCGGGCGCCTCTTCGCGGGCGTCCTCGAAGACAGGGGCGCTCTCAGCGGTTGACCCGCCGGCCGCCCTATCGCGCTCGGCCGGCGCGGACTCCTCCGCTGCCGGTTCGTCCTCGGGGCCGTTCTCGGTCCCGGCCGTGCGGACGCGGGCGCGGGGCGCCTTGGCCACGCGCGTACGCTCGCCGCCCTTCGCCCCCTCCGCGTCCGTCGATTCGGACACCTCGGGCTCCGGCTCGGCCTCCACGTCTCCCGCGATGGTGGTCAGTGGCTTACCGGAGTCGGTGGCCACCGGCTCCGGTTCCGGCGGGGGTCCCGCGGACCGTATGCCGCCGCTGCGCTTGGCGGGCGCGCTGACCTTTACTTCGCCTGTCTGGGGCGCGGCCACTGTGAGAGGCCGGGCTGCGTTCGCATCCGTCGTTTCAGTTGTACCCGCGGTGCCGTCTGCACCGCTGCTGGGCTCGTTTTCGAGCATCCGGGCGGTCTCCCGTCAGAGTTCCCGGGCGCGGCACCGGCCGATTGGCCACCGCCGCTGCGCGCGAGAACCGTCGTTGCTAGGTCGGTCCCGGTAGCACCGTGATGCCACCTGGGCAAAGTCCGTAATCATCGCCCGCGCTCCCCAAGGAATTTCACGCATCGGGTGAACTCCGCGCGAGCGAGGACGGCCGCGGTGTGTCCTCCGCGCGTCCGGCCGGATCCGCCTGTGTCGCCCCCCTGCCGGGTGTGGCTCGTTCTCGTCCAACGCTCTGGACAGCCGCGTCGTCCGCGGCGAACGGATCGGCGATCGCGCCGAACGCTTCGTCAAAGGGCCCCTGCGCCAGCCGGGTCACCATCGGGGGCGACGGCGGCGCGAGGCCGGCCACCTGACGAAGGCCGGTCACCACGTCGTCCGGTCGTACGGCAGGTGTGGTGTGCCGAACGACCATTCGAAGTATGGCATATGTCTCATGTTGTTCCCTTGCGGCACGCCCCTCCGCTTCCAAACGGACGACGGCCCCACGGGTGTCGAAGCGGCGGCGGCCCTTCTTGGTGAGCCGCTCCACCTCGACCGTTTCGGCCGCGAGGAACGCGGCCACTGCCGTCCGGGCGTCATCAGGGGTGACGCCCGGCATCTCCACCTGCCACTCCGATACTTCCAGACGGTCGGCCAGCCCACCCGTCTCGGCCACCACGACATCGGTGACGTCGATGCCATCGGGCATCGCGTCATCGAGCCGGGCTCGCACCAGCCCGGGATCGCGGTACTCGGCCAGGGTAAGTTCGAAATACTCCGCGAGACTGGCCACCCCGGTAGGGGCGGCACCCGCATAGGAGATCTTCGGGTGCGGCGTGAACCCCGCTGAGAAGGCTACGGGAACCCCGGCTCTGCGAAGGGCCCGCTCCAATGCGCGGGCGATGTCGCGATGGCTCGCGAACCTCATACGGCCGCGCTTGGCATAACGTACGCGCAGCCGCTGTCCGGGCTTTCCAGCGGAGGGCGAGGTGGTGCCCTCAGGTGCGGGGGGCAGCGCTACTCCTTTCGTCGATGGCTCCCGGCCGGGTGCGCCGATTCGTCCCAAACGCACCGACCTGGGAAATGCACGTCCATATTCAGCGTACGGTGCCCGCCGGGTATCGCGCGCCACCAGTTCGTGCTGCGGACCGTTCCGGGCGTAGCGCGGGCGGCTCGGCCGCTGACTTGACGACAGGAACACCGTGACGGACAGCACACGTAGATGCTCTTCCCCCCGGACAGAAAGTTGAAAAGCACCCACCCTGTTGAATCAGCCACGCCCCTCACCAGCGACTTCAGACAGCTACACCCCGCTGACCTGCTCTTATGCCACACACAGAAACTCTTTAGAGAATTCTCGCTTCCATGCAAACCAACGGAAGGGGCTACCCGTCCAACTACACGTATGGCCCGGCGCGAGCGGGGCGCCGGGCCATACCACCACGTATCCGCGCTACCGGGGGCGGATCGCGCCCCCGGTCCACACCGTTCTCAGAGCACCGTCAGCGGCAGCCGCTTGGACGCATCGGTCGGGCCGATCTGGATCTCGGTCCCCATGCTCGGGCAGACCCCGCAGTCGTAGCACGGGGTCCACCGGCAGTCGTCGACCTCCACCGACTCCTCGCCGTGCAGGGCATCCTGCCAGTCCCGCCACAGCCAGTCGCGGTCCAGTCCGGCGTCGAGGTGGTCCCAGGGCAGCACTTCGTCGCGCTCCCGCTCCCGCACCGTGAACCAGTCGAGATCGACCCGCTCGCCGGCGAGCGCCTTCTCGGCGCACTCATGCCACCGCTCGTAGGAGAAGTGCTCGCTCCAGCCGTCGAACCGGCCCCCGGCACGCCACACCTCCTCGATGACGCGCCCCACCCGGCGGTCACCGCGGGACAGCAGCCCCTCGATGATGGACGGGCGCCCCTCGTGGTAGCGCAGCCCGATTGACTTGCCGTACCGGCGGTCCGAGCGCAGCGCCTCCTTGAGCCGGCGCAACCGGGAGTCGACGACCTCGTACGGAGTCTGCCCGGTCCACTGGAACGGGGTCTGCGGCTTGGGCACGAACCCGCCGATGGAGACCGTGCAGCGGATGTCCTTGCGGCCGCTGACCTCGCGCCCGGTCCTGATGACCTCCTTGGCGAGGTCGGCGATGGCCAGGACGTCCTCGTCCTCCTCGGTCGGCAGGCCGCACATGAAGTACAGCTTGACCTGACGCCAGCCGGCCTCGTAGGCGGCGGTGACAGTGTGGATGAGGTCGGCTTCGGTGACCATCTTGTTGATGACCCGGCGCATCCGCTCGCTGCCGCCCTCGGGGGCGAAGGTCAGACCGGAGCGGCGGCCGTTGCGGGTGAGCTCGTTGGCCAGGTCGATGTTGAACGCGTCGACCCGGGTGGAGGGCAGCGACAGCCCGGTATTGGTGCCCTCGTACTTGTCGGCCAGCCCCTTGGCGATGTCGCCGATCTCGCTGTGGTCGGCGCTGGACAGCGAGAGCAGCCCCACCTCCTGGAACCCCGAGGAGTCCACACCGCGCTCGACCATCCGGGAGACGGTCTCCTTGCTGCGCTCCCGCACCGGACGGGTGATCATCCCGGCCTGGCAGAACCGGCAGCCCCGGGTGCAGCCGCGGAAGATCTCCACGCTGTACCGCTCGTGCACGGATTCGGCGATCGGCACGATCGGATTCTTCGGGTAGGGCCAGTCGTCCAGGTCCATGACGGTGTGCTTCTGCACGGTCCACGGCACACCGGAGCGGTTCGGGGTGTAGGAGCCGATCCGGCCGTCGGGCAGGTAGTCGACATCGTAGAAGCCCGGCACGTACACCCCGCCGCCGCTCGCCAGCCGCAGCAGCAGGCCGTCGCGACCACCGGGACTCCCCTCGCGCTTCCACTCGCGGATGACCTCGGTGATGGCCAGCGCGATCTCCTCGCCGTCGCCCAGCACCACGGCGTCGACGAAGTCGGCGATCGGCTCGGGGTTGAACGCCGCGTGCCCGCCGGCCAGCACGATCGGGTGGTCATCCGTGCGGTCGGCGGAGTGCACGGGGATACCGGCCAGGTCCAGCGCGGTGAGCAGGTTGGTGTAGCCCATTTCACTCGCGAAGCTGACGCCCAGGATATCGAAGGCGCCGACAGGGCGGTGGGCGTCCACGGTGAACTGCGGGATCCCGTGTCCGCGCATGAGTTCTTCCATGTCGGACCAGACAGCGTAGGTCCGTTCGGCCAGAACTCCCTCGCGCTCGTTCAGCACCTCGTAGAGGATCTGGACGCCCTGGTTCGGAACACCCACCTCGTAGGCGTCGGGATACATCAGGGCCCAGCGGACCTCGCTGGCGTCCCAGTCCTGGGCGACGGAGTTGAGTTCGCCGCCCGCGTACTGAATCGGCTTCTGCACGCTGGGCAGCAGGGCCTCCAGTCGCGGAAAGACGGATTCGACGGGCATGGAACGCGCCTCCGGATCGGGCGGGTAACGGATGATCTGGTGCGTGCCCGGATCAGGGCAGACCTTTCTTCAGGGTAATGGGCACGGCGGTGCCCCCGCTCACGCGTACTCTCTCCGCGCGGAGGCTCATTCGAACCCGCGGTCGCGGGCGTGGATGGCCAGAACGAGTCCGACGGCGATGAAACCGGCGATGGTAGCGGTTCCGCCGTAGGACACGAACGGCAGCGGAAGACCCGTGATCGGTGCGATCCCCAGGGTCATTCCGATGTTGACGAATGCCTGGAAGGCGAACCACGCCGCCACACCGATGCAGACAAGCCGCGCGTAGGGCTGCTCGCACCCTGCTGCCACACCCAGCATGCGCCAGATGACGAGGGTCATCAGGGCGATGATGAACACGCCCCCGATGAAGCCCAGTTCCTCGGCCGCGACCGTGAAGATGAAGTCGGTGTGCTGTTCGGGCACGAACCGGCCGCTGGTCTGCTCGCCCTGGAACAGTCCGGTCCCCTCGAAGCCGCCGGATCCCACCGCGATGATCGCCTGGTTCGCGTTGTATCCCCGGCCCTGCGGGTCGGCGGTGGGGTCCATCAGTGTCGTGACCCGGGCCAACTGGTACGGCTGGAGCAGGTCGAACCACCACACGCAGAACGCCGCGACCACACCGCAGCCGAGCATCCCGACGATCCAGCGCACCGGTGCACCCGATATCGCCAGCATCGCCAGGAAGATCACACCCAGGACCAGGCCGGTCCCCAGATCGGGCTGCATCATGACCATCGCCATGGGCACCGCGAGCGCGGCCAGGCTGAACAGCACGTCACGGCTCGTGGGCGCGTGCTCCCCGTCCCTGGGCTCGCCGAGCAGCATGGCGACGCCCAATATGAGCGCGACCTTGAGGATCTCGCTGGGCTGTGCCTGCAGACCGCCGACGACGATCCAGCCCCGGGAACCGTTGATCACCGCCCCGAGAGGCGTGAACACCAGCATCAACCGGCTAGGGAGAGCAGGTACACGATCGGGGCATAGGCCCGCGGCGCCCGGTAGTCCACGGCGGCCACGAGCATGCAGCAGAGCGCGGCCACCCCCAGGTGCATCAGATGCCGCTCGACGTAGCCCATGGCCACGTCGGGTTCGCCGGGGGTGTGGGTGGACGTCCACACCAGCAGCGTCCCCAGCGCCGATAGCGCGATCACCGCCGACACCAGCACCCAGTCCACCCGGCGCCGGGTGCCGGCGGTGAGGATCCTCCCAGCATGGCTGCGCCAGGTCGCCCGCTGGATGGGCGGACTCGTGTAGTAGGCCGTCATCTTCCGTCCCCAGGGTTCGCAGCGATGGCTCAGTCCGACTCGCCGGGAGCGACGATGGACCCGTCCGGACGGACCGTCGGCAGCTCCTCCGGCGGTTTCCCGCCAGGTATCGCGGGATCGCGCTCATCCTGGTCGCCGTCGCCGTCCTCGCCGTCGTCACCCTCCTCGTCCTCCTCGTCCTCGGACGGGGAGAACCCGTAGATCCCGTCGTAGATCTCACGGACGACCGGGGCGGCCGCCCCGCCGCCGGTACCGCCCTGGGAGATCAGCACGACGACGGCGAACTGCGGATCGCCAGCGGGGGCGTAGGAGCGAACCAGGCCGACTCCTTCTTCCGGTGCCGGTGGCTGTCCCGGTCTTCCCCGCGACGGGTACCTCGTCCAACGGGAAGCCGTTGAACGCTCCCTGAGCGGTCCCCGACTTAGGCACGTCGGCGAGCGCGGACTGCAGGTACTCAAGGGTCTTGTCGCTGACCGGCAGCTCCTCGGAGGCGCCCGCCTCGATCTCCTCCGATTCGGTGCCATCGGCCGAGACGAACGCCTTTCCCACCTTCGGCTGGTGCAGCGTGCCGCCGTTGGCGATGGCCGCGTAGGCTCGCGCGAGCTGTATCGGGGTGACCACCAGGTCGCCCTGGCCGATCGAGAAGTTGACGGCGTCGCCGGCCCGCCACCGGAAACCGTCGGTGCACTGCTCCTCGGCGACCTGCTTCAGGTAGGCCGCGTGCTCGGGATCCTCCTCCTCGACCCCCGGGTAGCCCTCCTCAGCGCGCTTGCAGGTGTCCTCGCGGGTGGCCTCCCAGTACTCCTGCTTCCATTCGCGGTCCGGGACGCGCCCGGCGCCCTCGTTCGGCAGGTCGATCCCCGTGGGCTCGCCGAACCCGAAGTCGTGCGCCATGTTCGTCATGGCGTCCTCGGGTTCTCCCTCGGGGGAGGACCCGCCGTCGTCCTTCCACATGTCGTAGGCCATCTGGTAGAAGACGGTGTTGCAGGAGACCACGATGGCGCGGTGCAGGCTCAGGCTGCCGTGGGCGCTGCCCTCGTAGTTCTGGAAGGAGCGGTTCCCGACCGAGATGGAGCTCGGGCAGGAGAAGTCGTCGTCGAGGGAGACGCCGTTCTCGGCCTCGACACCGGCCGCCAGTGTGGCGACCTTGAACGTCGATGCCGGAGGGAACTGGCCCTGCAGCGCCCGCGAGGTCAGCGGTTCTCCGGCGTCCTCGCTCAGCAGCTTGTCGTAGGTCTCCTGGTCGATGCCGCCGTCCCACACCGACGGATCGTAGGTGGGCATGCTGGCTATGGAGATGACGTTGCCGGTCTTGACGTCGAGCACCACACTGGCCGCCGAGTCCGCCGGGTACCCGTTGTCCTCGGCCCGCTCCATGCCCTTGGCGAGGGCCTTCTCGGAGATCTGCTGGACGCGTTCGTCGATACTGGTCACCAGGTGCTTCCCCGGAACAGAAGGGGCCTCGGAGACCACGCCGGTCACGTCGCCCTTGCTGTTGACCGCGTACCTGCGCGCTCCGGAGGCCCCGCGCAGCTCCTCGTCGTAGACGGCCTCAAGCCCGTCGCGGCCCACGTGGTCGATCCCGGTGAACTGGGTTCGCAGATCCTCGCGCTCGTCCAGCTCCTCCTGCGTCACGGGCTGGAGGTATCCCAGGAGCTGTGCGGCGCGGTCGCCCATGGGGTAGTCGCGGACGGAGTGCTGCTGCGCGGAGATGCCGGGGAACTTCTCCTGGCGCTCCACGATCTGCATCGCGAGCTCGGGCCGCACGTCCTCGGCCAGCGTGATGGGCTGGTAGGGCGAGCCCGGCCAGCAGGGTCGGCTTACCTCGGGGCCGCACAGCCGCGTACGCTGCCGGATGTCCTCGAACGGGATATCGAGGACCTCGGCGACGTCGCGCAGGACCTCGTCGCCGCCGTCCGGAGCGCGCTGCAGCTTGTGGTAGTCGGCGGAGACGACGAGTTCGGTGCGGTTGCGCACCAGTGGTCGCCCCTCCGCGTCGAGGATCTGGCCGCGGGTCGCGGGAACGACGAGCTCCTGCACGTGGTTGGCCGCCGCCAGGCTCTGGTAGTGATCGGCCATCGGGATCTGGAGGTACCACAACCGCATGGTGAGCACCGCCGCCAGCGAGATGACGAGCACCTGCACCACCACCAGCGGGAGCCAGCCGGGCCGCCTGGGACCGTGGTCATACTGTCCCCTGCGCCTCATGAGCCGTCTCACAGCCGTACCCCCCCACTGACCCACGAGGCGTCGGTGATATCGGGGAACTCGTTCTTGGAGAGGTAGCGCCGCAGCTTCAGCACCGGAGCCAGCAGCAGTGGACTCACCAGCACGGTCATACCGGCGTAGAGGGGGACGTAGAACAGGAAGGTCGCCACGCCCACCCGCGGGTCGCCCAGCACCAGACCGACGAGGGCGAAGCCGAGCCCGACACCGAAGGCCGCCCCGAAGGCCACCAGGTACGGCCACAGCCGCGAGTGTCGGGGGGAATCCCGCAGCCGGCCCACCAGGTAGCCGCCCAGGCACAGCACCAGGGCGTAGCGGCCGATCTCGTGGTCGGCCGGCGGCAGGACGTCGAGGGCCAGTCCGGTGGAGAACCCTGCGACGGCGCCGCCCACCGGGGTGGAGCCGAGGGCGACCGCCACGACGGCGAGCACCACCAGGTCCGGCCCCATCCCCCATGGCAGTGGAAGCCTGTTGATGGCCGCGACCTGCACCAGAACCGCGAACACCAGGAGCAGGACCGTCGTCAGCCCTTTCATTCCTCGTCCTCCGCCCCGTCGTCTCGGGGCGCCTGGGCCGCGTCCTCGTCGGGCTTGGGCGGCAGCACCGAGTCGCGGGGATCCCTCTCGGGTTCGCTGACGACCACGCCGACGATGTTCAGCGAACCGATGTCGACCGCGGGGGTGACCTCCGCCGTCCGGGTAAGCGCACCCGGCGTGTCCTGGACCTCCTTGACCGTGCCGACCGGGACGCCCGGCACGAACGGGGTGCCGCCGTGCGAGCCCATAGTGACGAGCCGCTCCCCCGAAGACACGCTCGCGTCGGCGTCCAGCAGCTCGAACCGGATCGACGAGGACTCGTCGAGGGACCGCGCCGTCCCGTGCGCTATGCCCATTTCGCTCGCCCCTTCCAGGCGGGCTCCGACGGAGGAGGCCCCGTCCGTGAGCAGCAGGACGGTCGCGGTCTTCGTTCCGACCCGCAGGACACGGCCGACGAGCCCGTCGCCGTTGACGACGGTCATGTCCGGCTCGATCCCGTCGCGCTCTCCGACGTCAAGGGTGATCGTGTCCGAGAAGCCCTGCGAGTCCACCCGGGTCACCGCTTGCGCGGGCACGATCTCGTAGCCGCCCAGGCCGGAGAGGTGCAGCAGCTCTTCCAGTTCCGCTGAGCGCTGCTCGTCGAGATCGCGCGCTTCGAGCTCGGCGGTGAGTTCGCGGTTCCGCTCCTCCAGTTCGTCGATGCGCTCGCGCGCGTTCGGGGCCGCCGTGAGAGCCCGGTAGGCGTCGCCTACCGGGCTCGTAGCGGCGGAGACCCCGGCGGAGACCGGGGTGAAGACCATCTCGCCCGCCGCGCGGGCGCCGTCGGTGACGAAAGCGGTGTCCTCCCGAGAGTCCAGAACTACCAGGGCGCACGAGACGACGAGCAGGACGGTGAGGACAAGCCGCTGCCGAGGGGCGCCGCGCCGCATCTCAGCGCTGCCGTTCCGGGACGAGAACCTGGTGAAGCCGGTCGTAGTTCTCCACGCACGTGCCCGAACCGATGGCCACAGAGTCCAGCGCGTTCTCCGCGAGGTGAATGGGCATCCCCGTCTCGTGGCGCAACCGCTCCTCCAACCCGCGTAGCAGGGCGCCGCCCCCGGTCACGGCGATACCGCGGTCCATGATGTCGCCTGAGAGCTCCGGGGGGCACTTGTCGAGCGTGGTGCGGACCGCGTCGATGATCGAGGAGACCGGCTCCTCGATGGCCTGCCGGACGTCGGCGGCCGAAAGCACCACGGTCTTGGGCAGACCGCTGATGAGGTCGCGGCCGCGCACTTCGGCGTGCAGCTCCTCCCCGCCCGTGGGATACGCCGAGCCGATCGCGAACTTCAGCTCCTCGGCGGTGCGCTCCCCGATCATCAGCGAGTGCTCCTTCTTGATGAAGATGCTGATCGCCTGGTCCAGCTCGTCGCCGCCGACACGGATCGACTGGGACGTCACGATGCCGCCCATGGAGATCACCGCGACCTCGGTGGTCCCGCCTCCGATGTCGACGACCATGTTGCCGGTCGGGTCGTGCACCGGAAGCCCCGCGCCGATGGCGGCGGCCATGGGTTCCTCGATGATCGAGACGCGGCGGGCCCCGGCCTGGTAGCCGGCTTCCTTCACGGCGCGGTGCTCGACGGAGGTGATCCCGCTCGGCACGGCGACGACGAGGCGCGGTTTGGCGAAGTGCCGGCGCCGGTGGATCTTCTGGATGAAGTAGCGCAGCATGCGCTCGGTGATCTCGAAGTCGGCGATGACACCGTCCTTGAGTGGGCGCACGGCCGTGATGTTGCTCGGCGTACGGCCGATCATCTGCTTCGCCTCGATACCGACCGCAACGATCTTGCCCGTGGACGTGTTGAGCGCGACGACCGATGGTTCGTTCAGGACAACGCCTCGGCCCCGTACGTACACCAAGGTGTTGGCAGTACCGAGATCGACCGCCATATCACGGCCGAGAAAGGCGAGATTGTTCTTGCTCATGAAACGTCCTCATCGGCACCAATCGGGTGCACTATGCCAGGGCGGTCAATACGAGCTCGTTCCAGCACGTATGCGGATTCAGCACTCGCATCGTAACTCTCGGCGTTCACCTAGCTACGCAAACACACCGGATCGTTACGGCCTCCGTGGACGCAAAAAGCGCCGGGGTTCCCCGGCGCACCGATTCCTCCGGTCGGCGGCCGAGGTCAGTCCAGCTCGGGGAAGAACAGCTTGATCTCGCGCTCGGCGGAGTGGGTGGAATCCGAGCCGTGCACGATGTTCTGCTGCACCTCCAGCGCGAAGTCACCGCGGATCGTGCCGGGGGCGGCGGCAATCGGGTCGGTAGCGCCGGCCAGCGCCCGGAACGCCTCGACGGCACGCTCGCCCTCGACCACCATAGCCACCAAAGGACCGCCGGTAATGAACTCGACGAGCGAGTCGAAAAACGGACGCTCGGAGTGTTCCTCGTAGTGCTTCTTGGCGGTGCCGCTGTCGAGCGTACGCAGGTCCATCGCGACGATGCGCAGGTCTCTGCGCTCGATCCGGGAGATGATCTCGCCGATGATGTTGCGACGCACGCCGTCGGGCTTGATCAGAACAAGGGTGCGCTCCACGTCAGTTGTCTCCCTCGGCTGCTGGAAGTCGGGTGAACGGGTACCGGTTTCGGCAGGATCATCACTGGGAAACCGCAACCGGCTGTCCGTAACCTTACCGCTTAGCGCGCCTTATCCGGGCGAGTTACGGGCATAACGGCTAGCGTTGCGCGGCGCTTTCGTCCTTGTCGCCCTCTTCGCTGCCCCCGGTCTCGGGGGCCGCCTCCCGCTCCGCGGCCTGCCGCAGCGCGTCCGTCCGGGTCCCCACGACGATGGCGGCGATCCACAGGCCGGCGAAGATCACGCCCAGAACGACCAGGCCCGGAACCAGGAACCCGCTGGTCACCAGCGCCATCTGCAGCACCCACCCGGCATAGTACGCCCAGCGGAAGCGCTGCAGGGCGGCGAGCAGCAGCGCGGCCACGGCCAGCCCGCCCCAGACTCCTCCCGCCAGGGCCGGGGAATGGCCGCCGAGCTGGATGGCGACCGGCACCGCCAGGCCGATGACGACGGCCTCGAACGCGAGCACCACCGCGCACAGCGTACGCATCGCTATTCCCCTTTCATCAGGTGGCGGGCATCGCCGGCGGTGACGACCGAACCTGTGACGAGTACACCGGCGCCGCCGAACTCGTCGGTCTCCTCAGAAAGGGTGACGGCCCTGTCGATGGCGTCGTCCATGCGCGGAGCGACGTGCACCCGCTCTGCCCCGAAGATACTCTCGGCGACTTCGTGCAGCTCCTCCGGCCGCAGGCTGCGCGGCGAGGAGTTGCGGGTCACCACGACCTCGGTGAGCAGCGGTTCGAGCGGTTCGAGGATGCCCTCGACGTCCTTGTCGGCCATGATCGCCACGACCCCGACGAGCCGGGTGAAGGAGAACGCCTCCTCCACGGTCTCCACCGACGCCGCCATCCCCGCGGGGTTGTGCGCGGAGTCGATCAGCACAGTGGGGCTGCGCCGCACAACCTCCAACCGCCCGGGGGAGTCGACCCCGGACAGCGCGGAACCGATCAGCTCCGGGTCGAGCCGGTCGTCCCCCTCGACCGGCGCGGCGAAGGCCTCGACGGCGGCGACCGCTACGGCGGCGTTCCCGGCCTGGTGCGCTCCGAACAGCGGCAGGAAAAGGTCCTCGTACGCGGCGCGCAGCCCTTTCAGCGCAAGACTCTGGCCGCCGACGGCGACGTCGCGGTGCGCCACCCCGAACTCCAGCCCCTCGCGGGCCACCCGCGCGCCGACCTCGGAGACGTGCCGCATCAGCACCTCGGCGGCGGCCAGCGGCTGCTGGGCGAGCACCGCGATCGAACCGGGCTTGATGATGCCCGCCTTCTCCTCGGCGATGCCCTCGACGGTGTCGGGCAGGAACTCGGTGTGGTCGATGGCGATGGGGGTGACAACGGCGACGTCGGCGTCGACGACATTGGTGGCGTCCCAGGAGCCGCCCATACCGACCTCCACCACCGCGACATCCACCGGCGCGTCGGCGAACGCCGCGTAGGCCATGGCCGTCAGCACCTCGAAGAACGACAGTGCCACGTCACCGCCGGCGTCGACCATCTCGACATAGGGGCGGATGTCCTCGTAGACCTCGACGAACCGCTCCTCGGAGACGGGTTCGCCGTCCACGACTATGCGTTCGCGCATGGTACTCAGATGCGGGCTGGTATAGCGCCCCACGCGCAGGTGCCGCTCCCGCAGCAGGGCGTCGATCATCCGCGCGGTGGAGCTCTTGCCGTTCGTCCCCGTCAGATGGATGATCCGGTAATTGCGCTGCGGATCGCCGAGCAGATCCATGAGCTCGCGGATCCGGTCGGTCGAAGGGTCGATGTCGGTCTCGACACGGCGGGCGCTGATCTCGGCCGCGACCTGCGCGTACCGTCCGCGGGGGCTGCTCTTACTCACTTGACGTCCTTCCCACGGTTAAAGCCGGGGGATTCCTCCTGCGCACTCATCGTGCACTCCGGTGGGTTCCTGCTTCGGCGACCTGCGCCACCCCGAAGGGCGGTCTTACCTGGTCTCCACAGGCGTTTTGTCTCTCCGCCCGTCCGGCGGCGAGGATGTTGTGTGCGGCATTGTGGTCGCGGTCCAACGCAAGCCCGTACCCGCACCGGTAGATCCGGGCGGACAAGGGCATCTCCTGCAACGCCCCGCACCGCGAACACAGTTTGGTGCTGGGGTGGAACCGGCCGATCGTGACCACGGTGCGCCCGTACCGGGCGGCCTTGTACTGCAGTAGGGACATGAACCGGCCCCATGAGACCTCGTGCACCGACCTGGCCAGCCGGGACCGGGCCAGGCCCTTCACGCTCAGGTCTTCGAGGTAGATCGCTTGGCTCTCGCGGATCATCCTCGTGGTGACCTTGTGCAGCCAGTCGGCTCGCGTGTCGGTGACCTTGGCGTGCAGGCGGGCGACCCGTGCGTGTGCTTTGGCCCGGTTGGCCGACCCTTCCTGTTTGCGAGACAGGGCGCGTTGGGCCTTCTTCAAGCGCCGTTCGGCTCGGCGCAGCACGCGCGGGTTGTCGATCACCCGTCCACGCTGGTCGGTGGCGAACGCGTTCAGCCCCAGGTCGAGGGCAAGTTCCACGTCGCCGTGCTTATCCACGACCGCGGGAAGGTGCTCGCCGTGGTTGTCGGGGTCGGTCTCGACCACGAACGAAGCGAAGTACCGGCTGTCGGCGGTCTTGATGACCGTGACCGAGGTCGCAGCCGAGGGTAGGTCACGCGACCAAGCCACGCGCACATCCCCGATACGGGCGAGATTCAAGCGCCCATTGTCCCGGACACGAAACCCGCCCGAATGCAGGCGGATGGCCTGCCGGTGATCCTTGCGGGAGCGGAACCGAGGGGCTCCCATGCGGGCACCGCGCCGGTGTCCGTTGAAGGAGGCGAAGAAGTTGCGATACGCAGTCTCGGCATCCCGGGCGGCCTGCTGGAGCACGATGTTGGACACCTCGCTCAGCCACGCGCGTTCAGGGGTCTTCTTCGCCTCGGTGATCAGCTTCTTCTGAAGCGCCCCACCGGAGGGGGGTTTCTCCCCGGCCCGGTGGGCCTGGTCGCGTGCGGCGACGAAGTCGTTGAATACGACCCGGGCGTACCCGAATGCGCGGGCGAGCGCGACGCACTGCCCGGGAGTGGGGTAGAGCCGGTACCGGTATCTGAGCCGCATCCCACACCCCCGATCGAGTACCTGAACCACCCCGAATTTACCAGTAGTTGAACTACTGTTCGCCGTTACCGTGGACTCATGGACCTGTCCGACTACCTCACTTCTGAGCAGGCCGCGCAGCGGCTCGGTATCCACCGGCAGTCCCTGTACAACCTCGCCAACCGCGACCCCGACTTCCCCCGGCCGACCAAGATCGGCCGCACCTCGCTTTGGCCGATCAAGGAACTTGACGCCTGGCGCGAACGACACCCAGCACGGCGGCACGGCTACCCCCACGCCTAAAGGCAAGGGCCTACACCGCGCAGAACCAACGGTCATGCGCTGGGTCGGTGTGCACACTTCTCCAGCCTACTCATTCGCACGCCGGCCCCGGCCTGCTGTACTGGGAACCATGGCGAGTATCGACGTCTTCTTCCAGGAGTGGCGGGAGCGCCGCCCGGGCCGGCAGCGGAGCCTCTCCCGGGCCGCCGACCTCATGCGCGAGCTGGGGTTTCCCGAGCCGTCCGGCGTTCCCGTCCTCGGGGTCGTGGGCTCCAAGGGCAAAGGGACGACCGCGACCTACGCCTCGGCGCACCTGGCCGCCGCGGGCCTGCGTGTGGTGACGGTCACCGGTCCCAGCTTCCGCGCTCACCGCGAGCGTGTCCGGGTCAACGGGCTCGCCTCCGGCGACGCCGAGATCGCCGCCCTCGCCGAGGAGATCGAGGCCGCGCGCCGCCGGCTGCTCCCCGCGGACGGCGGCTACCTCGCTCCCAGCGGACTGTTCCACATCGCCGGCCTGCTGCGGGCGCGCCGCTAAACGCCGATGCCTGCGTGCTGGAGGCCGGTATGGGCGGCCGCGGGGACGAACTGCGCCTGATCGGTCCGCGCGTGGTCGCGATGGCCAGCGTGTTCGCCGAGCACATCGGCGTCCTCGGCGACACCGTGGCGGAGATCGCCGAGGAGAAGGCGGCCGTGGCCGGCACCGGCACCGAGGCGTTCCTGCGCCTCCCCCAGTCCTCCGAGATCGCGGAGGTCGTCGACCGGATGGTGCGCAAGGTCGCCGCTGAGGGCACCCGGCCGCAGACCGTGCGCCCGCCGGACACCGGCCCGACGGGGTGGACTCCGCCCCACGGCCTCTCCGCCGCCTCGGCCCACCTGGGCGAGGCGGCCGCCCGGCGGCTGCTGGAGCTCCTGGGGCGTCCCCCCGCGGCGCCGCACCGGATCGCGGAGGTGCTGTCCTCCGTGCGTCTCCCGGCACGGCTCTCCCACCACCGGATACCCGGTGCCGAGCTGATCGTGGACTCGGCGATCAACCGCACCGGTGTCGCCGCGGCGATCGCGCACGCCCGGAGGCACTGGGGCGGGATCGACCACGTTCTGCTGTGCCTGCCCGACCACAAGGACGTCGACGGAGCAGCGGCCGAGCTCGACGGACTGCCCGTCACAGCCGTGACACTGGCCGAGGCCCACCTGCGCTTCGGTCACAGGGCACCGGAGCACTGGGGACGCAGGAACGCCGCGAGCCTGACCCCGGAGACGCTCGCGGGACTCGGCGACCGGGTACTGGTGCTGGGCACGGTCTATTTCACCGGCCGGATCCTGGATCTCATCGGCGCCGACACCGAGCGGCTGTTCACCGCATAGAAAAGTGCCGAGAGGGACCGACGGCCTTGGCCCGCCTCCATCGGCCGAGGCCGGAAACGCGATCAGCCCGGCCCACCCCTTCCGGGGTGGGCCGGGCTGCGTGGGCCGGGCGCCGCGTCAGCGGCCGTAGCGCGGTTGGCTCTGCGGGTTGAACTCGTCGTAGGTGACGTCCTCGGCCGGGTCGGTCCGTTTGTCGGTCAGTTTGAGGACGTCGAAGCCCTTCGTGATGTCCGACGAGTAGATGTGGCCGTTGTAGTAGTACGCCGACCAGGAGCCGCCGGTGACCAGGTTCTCGTCTGAGACCGGCCCGCGCTCGAAGTAGCCGATCTCCTTGGGTTTCTTGGACTTGTTGAAGTCCAGGACGGAGACGCCTCCCTGGTACCAGGCCTGCACGAAGAAATCCTTACCGGGCACCGGGATCAGCGATCCGTTGTGGGCCACGCAGTTCTCGGTGTCGGACTGGTGCCGCGGGAGCTTGAAGTAGCCGTCGAACTTCAGCTTCGGCGGCTTCTTGCCCCTGTCGAACTTGCCCTTGACGGAGTAGAAGGCGTTCGCGCCGCGCTCGGGGCCGACCTCCTCGTTGCAGGTGGCCGCGACACCGCCGCCGAGCTCGTCGGTGAAGAACACGGTGGAGGCGTCGTTGCCGAAGGTGGCCGAGTGCCAGAACGCGAAGTTCTCATCCTGCACCTGCTCGATGACCTCGGGTTCGAGCGGGTCGCTGATGTCCATCAGGATCCCGTCGCCCATGCATGCGCCCGCCGCGACGTCGAGTTCGGGGTAGGCCGTGATGTCGTGGCAGCCCTCGGTCGGCCGGAGCAGGCCGTCCTGGTCCTCGTTGCCCCCGTCCGGGAACAGCACCGGGGCGTTGGCGACCTCGGCCGAGGCCGGGTCGCTGCGCGGGACCTCGATGATCGAGATCTTGTCGTGCGGCGGCTGGCAGTTCGGGAAGTCCTCGGAGGGGGCGTAGGACGACACGTAGATGTAGTCGGTCTCGCCGTCCTTGCCCGGGACCAGCGTGTTGGTGTGCGAACCGCAGTCGGTGCGCACCGCCGAGACGTACTGCGGCTGGGTCTTGTCGGAGATGTCGAAGATCCGGATCCCCTCGAAGGCGTCCGGGTCGGCCGGGCTGCTCTCAGGGCTGCCGCACTCTTCCCCCTCGCGCGGGTAGTCCACCGAGAAGTACAGCAGGTCGCCGCTAACCGAGACGTCTCCCTGACCACCCTCGCACAGCACCCGGCTGACGGCCTGCGGGTCGGACGGGGTGGAGATGTCGTAGACGACGAAGCCTTGTAGTTGCCGGCGATGGCGTAGTCACCGGTGAAGGCCAGGTCGGTGCCGGTGGAGCCCGCCCCGTCCAGGGGCGGCTGGTGCGGGACATTCGCCAGGTGCTCGATGTTGTCGCTGGTGACGACCTCGTCCACCGGCGGGATATCGGAGGCGCCGGCCGCGGAGGGCAGGAGCGCCATGCTCAGGGTCAGGGCGGCCGTACCGAGGAGCGCGATCCCAGCGCGCCCCGCTCTTCGACCCGAACCCGGTCTTCTGGATCGTACGGGGGATGTCGGCATGTGAACTCCTTGTCCGGTGCACACCGAAAACATGAAAAAAATACACAGGTCAGTATTCCGGTGTACAGAGGAGCAGAATATTCGGTTTTGTCTTGAACATATTGCCGCAGATCAGCCGGGTAAACTACACACCGTGACAGGAAGGAAACTTTCCTCACCCTGGACAGGGCACCAGGGCAATGATGTAGAACCTGGAGGGAGCACCCAGGAGAAACATCCTCCTGGACTGCGGCGGAAGGAGCGCTCGTGCACCGTTGGGTTCTGGCAGCGGGGGCCGCGACGCTGGTCGCGGTGTCAGCCTGTACGGGATCGGACTCCGCCGAGGGCCCGCCCGTCCTGGACCCCGGTGCGCCGGGGGACTCTCCCTCCCCCGCGAGCGAGGAGCGGCTTGAGTCCGCGGCGGAGGACGGCGGCCACAACGAAGCCGACGTCGAGTACATGGCCAAGATGATCGAGCACCACAAGCAGGCGCTCGAGATGTCCGAACTGGCCGAGGACCGCGCCGAACACGACGGGGTCAAGGGGATCGCCGACCGTATCTCCGTCGCGCAGAGCTCTGAGATCGAGGCGATGGAGGGGTGGCTGGAGACCAACGTCTACGGCCCGGCCAAGGAGAACCCCAACCACCAGAACTACTGCGGGCTCGACGAGGAAGGGACCTCCCACCACGACGAGGACTGCCCCACTGACGTGGACCACTCCGACATGCCGGGGATGGCCACCGAGGCGGAGCTGGCGGAGCTGGCGGAGGTGACCGGGGCCGAGTTCGACGAACTGTTCGTCGAACTAATGGTGGACCACCACGAGGGCGGCGTCTCAATGGCCGAGGACATCCTCGTCGACGGCGACAGCTCCGCGATCCGCACGATGGCCTCTGACGTCATCGCCGAACAGAGGGCCGAGATCGCGCGGATGCGCGGCATGATCGAGGACTGACGCTCCTGGGGCCCGCCCCTGGGCGGGGATCCGCTCAGGCGCTCTTCTCCTCGCGCTCGGAGGCGAGCTTGGCGCGGGGCACGATGGTCGGGTTGACGTGCTCCAGCACCGCCTCCCGGGTGATGATCACCTGGCCGACGTCCTCGCGGCTGGGCACCTCGTACATCACCGAAAGCAGGACCTCCTCAATGATCGCACGCAGGCCGCGGGCACCGGTGCCGCGGATGATGCCCTGCTCGGCGATCGCGTCGAGGGCGTCGTCGCTGAACTCCAGCTCGACGTTGTCCAGCTCGAACAGCCGCTGGTACTGCTTGACCAGGGCGTTGCGGGGTTCGGTCAGGATCCTGATGAGGGCTTCGCGGTCGAGGTTGTGCACGCTGGTGATGACCGGCAACCGCCCGACGAACTCCGGGATCAGCCCGAACTTCAACAGGTCCTCGGGCATGACGTCGGAGAACTGGTCGGCGGCGTCGCCCGTGTCCTGCGAGTGCAGCACGGCGTTGAAGCCCATGCCCTGCTTGCCCACGCGCGACTCGATGATCTTCTCCAGGCCGGCGAAGGCGCCGCCGCAGATGAACAGCACGTTCGTGGTGTCGATCTGGATGAACTCCTGGTGCGGATGCTTGCGCCCGCCCTGCGGGGGCACGCTCGCGGTGGTGCCCTCCAGGATCTTCAGCAGCGCCTGCTGCACGCCCTCGCCGGAGACGTCCCGGGTGATCGAGGGGTTCTCGCTCTTACGGGCGACCTTGTCGACCTCGTCGATGTAGATGATCCCGGTCTCGGCCTTCTTGACGTCGTAGTCGGCCGCCTGGATCAGTTTGAGGAGGATGTTCTCGACGTCTTCGCCCACGTACCCGGCCTCGGTGAGCGCGGTCGCGTCGGCGATCGCGAAGGGGACGTTCAGGATCTTGGCCAGGGTCTGGGCGAGCAGCGTCTTCCCGGAACCTGTGGGGCCCAGAAGCAGGATGTTGGACTTGGCGATCTCGACATCCTCGTCGCGCGGGCGGTCGCCCTCGGACTGCACCCTCTTGTAGTGGTTGTAGACCGCGACCGACAGCGCCTTCTTCGCGGTCTCCTGGCCGATCACGTACGAGTCGAGGAACTCGTAGATCTCCCGAGGTTTGGGAAGGGTGTCCCACTTCAGCTCGGTGGTGTCGGCGAGCTCCTCTTCGATGATCTCGTTGCACAGGTCGATGCACTCGTCGCAGATGTAGACACCGGGGCCGGCAATGAGCTTCTTCACCTGCTTCTGGCTCTTGCCGCAGAACGAGCACTTCAGCAGGTCTCCACCGTCGCCGATGCGTGCCACCCAGCTACTCCTTAAAACGTAGGCCGTCCCGCCAGCGAGCCACCGAAGCGGTAAGGGGTCGTCCCTCGCGGGCGTCCCCGTATCCCGGAGGCGGTATCACGCCCTTCTCGTGCGCAAGCTACCGCTCTTGCAGGATATGCGCTCCCGGTGCCGATTTCGGACGGGCGGGCTGTGCGTCGTTCCCCCGAGACTAAGCGAAAAAGCGGGCCGGCTTCACCACGTAGCACTCTCCGGCGTGTGTTCCGCCGACCCGATTCGCTCGAACGGTTTCGGGAGCGACCTGCTCGCCTCAGCCCTTCAAGGACGCTTTGCGGTACGGGAAGACGTAGTCGATCAACCCGTACTCCACGGCCTCGTCGGCGGTGAGGATCTTGTCTCGCTCGATGTCCTTGGAGATCTGCTCCGCCGACCGGCCGGTGTGCCGGGCGAGCGTCTTCTCCAGTTGCTCCCGGATCCGCATGATCTCGTTGGCCTGGATCTCGATGTCGCTGGCCTGGCCGTACGTCCCCTCGGTGGCCGGCTGGTGCAGCAGGATCCGAGCGTTGGGCAGGCAGCCCCGCTTGCCCTTGGACCCCCCGGCGAGCAGCACCGCGGCGGCCGAGGCCGCCTGGCCGATGCACACTGTCTGGACGTCCGGGCGCACGAACTGCATCGTGTCGTAAATGGCCATCAGCGACGTGAAGGACCCACCCGGCGAGTTGATGTACATCTGGATGTCCCGATCGCTGTCGATCTGCTCCAGTGTGATCAGCTGCGCCATGATGTCGTTGGCGGAGGCGTCGTCGATCTGCACGCCGACGAAGATGATCCGTTCCTCGAAGAGCTTGTTGTACGGGTTCATCTCCTTCACGCCGTACGACGTGCGCTCGACGTAGGACGGGAGGATGTACCGGCTCTGCGGGGCCATCGGTGCCATGCCGCCGCCGTAAGGGCTTGGGTTGTACTCGGTCATGTTCGGGCCTTCCACACTGCACCTATCCAAACGGGCTGGATCTCCGATCAACTGCTCTCACCGGCTACGTCGAGCGTGCCCTCTAGCACCTCGTCGATGAAGCCGTAGTCCCGGGCCTCCCGCGCGGTGAACCAGCGGTCCCGGTCGGAATCCTTCTCGAGCTGCTCCACGCTCTGGCCCGTGTGGAACGAGACCCGCTCCATGAACAGCCTCTTCACGTACAGGAGTTGGTCGGCCAGGATCCGGATGTCGGAGGCGGTACCCCCGATACCACCCGAAGGCTGGTGCATCATGACACGGGTGTGCGGGAGCGCGTAGCGCTTCCCCTGCGTCCCGGCGCACAGCAGCATCTGCCCCATGGAGGCGGCCATCCCCATGCCCACGGTCCGGACATCGTTGGGGATGTACTGCATGACGTCGTAAATCGCCATACCGGCGGTCACCGAACCGCCCGGCGAGTTGACGTAAAGCGTAATGTCCCGGTTCCTGTCCTCGGCGGACAGCAGTAGCAGTTCTCCCACGATGCGGTTGGCGATCTCGTCGTCGACCTGCTGGCCGAGGAAGATGATGCGCTGGCGCAGCAGGCGCTGAGACGTCTGCTCGTAAAGCGAGGGAAGAGGCGACTCGACCGTACGGGCGTCGATTCGCATGGACTCATCATTGGTCGGCGGCACTCTCGTCACCTGCTCCGAAATCGAAACGGTTGCGACGCTTGCGACACTAACGCTCCTCGCCCCCCTGCTTGGTACGGATGGCAGCGCTGTTCGCTTTGAGCGCAGGTATAAAGCCGTTTGACGTGCGGTTTCCGCAAAAAGTGAACGCGCCCCGCGCCGACTCCTGAACAGGATGGCGCGGGGCGCGGGCTCCGCGTCCGCGCGGCCGCGGACCGAGGAGGCCGGGGCGAGCTTACTTCTCGGTGTCCTTCGCCTCCGCGCTCTCGGTCTCCGTCGCTTCAGAGGCCGTCTCGGAGGCCGCCTCCGGGGCGTCGCCCTCCGGGGTCTCGGTGGGCTCGCCCTCCTCGGCGTCGGCGGTGTCCTGCTCGGTCTGCCGCTCTTCGCTCTCCTGCTCGATCACGTTGCCCGACTCGTCGGTGATCCTGGCCTTCTCCAGGACCAGTTCCATCGCCTTGGCGCGGACGACCTCAGTGTAGGCGACGCGGATCTGGTTGGACTCGACGAGATGCTGCGCGAGCTGGTCCGGAGAGACTCCCATGCGCTGGGCCTGCTCGACGACGTACTGGCTGAGCTCGCTCTGGTCGGCGGACAACTCCTCCTGCAGAGCGAGCTGGTCGAGGATGAACCCGGCCTTGACGGCGGTGTGCGCGCCCTTGGTGAGCTCCTCCTCGAACTCCTCCTCGGTCTGCTCCTGCGACTCGAGGTAGGCCTCCTTGGTCAGGCCGCTCTGCTCAAGCTGCTTCTCCAGGCTCTCGCGGCGGCGCGTGATCTCGTCCTCGACGACCGACTCCGGCAGCGGCACGTCGATGGACTCGACGAGCTGCTCCAGCGCCCGGTCGCGCGCCTGGGAGAGCTGCTGCAGATGGCGCGTCTGCTCCATGCGGGAGCGGACGTCGTCGCGCAGCTCCTGGATGGTGTCGAACTCGCTCGCCATCTGAGCGAACTCGTCGTCGAGCTCGGGAAGCTCCTTGACCTTGACGGTGTGGACGGTGACGGTGACGTCGGCCTCCTTGCCTTCGTACTCACCGCCGACGAGCGTCGTCGCGAACGTCTTCGACTCACCCTCCGACATGCCTTCCAGGGCATCGTCGAGCCCTTCGAGCATGGTGTTGGTGCCGACCTCGTAAGAGATCCCGCTGGCCTGCACGTCCTCCAGCTTCTCACCGTCGATGGCGGCGGAGAGGTCGATGGAGAGGTGGTCGCCTCCCTGCACCGGGCGGTCCGCGCCGACGAGGGTGGAGAAGCGCTCACGCAGGTTGGAGACCTGCTCATCGACCTGTTCGTCGGTGGCCTCCGCGTCGTCGACGGTCACCTCAAGGCCCTCGTAATCGGTGACCTCGAACTTCGGCCGGACGTCGACCTCGGCGGTGAACGCGAGCTCGTCGTTGTCCTCGAGTTTGGTGATCTCCACGTCGGGCTGGCCGAGCGTGAAGAGCTCCTGCTGCTGGACGGCCTGGTTGTAGAGCTCCGGAACGGCGTGGTTCACCGCCTCGCTGATCACCGCTCCGCGCCCGACGTAGCGGTCGATCAGCCGAGCCGGCGCCTTGCCCGGGCGGAAGCCCTTGATCCGGACCTGCTTGGCGAGCGACTTGTATGTCTCGTCGAAGGCGTGCTCGAGTTCCTTGAAGGGAACCTCGACGGTCAGCTTGACCCGGGTCGGGCTGAGCTCCTCGACATCGGTCTTCACGGGGCGGTACTCCTAGATTTCCGGCTGTTTTCCGGGACGATCCGCGGCACACTGCCCGGCCCCGGTATACGGCAAGCACCGGCGGGCACGGACCGTGGCGCCGGGCTCTGACGAAAGCACTGGATCTGATCTCGCAGTTTTCTGCTGATCGTGCCGAGTCTACGGCAGATACGCGGCTGCTCACGGCCCGTTGACGCCGCACGTCCGCGGACCACGAACGTCATCGTCGGGGAGGCGGGATTCGAACCCGCGGCCTCATGCTCCCAAAGCATGCGCGCTAACCAAGCTGCGCTACTCCCCGTGGACCTCGCGCGGGCACCACCGGGAGGTGGCACAACCAGCGCTGTGGAGACTGTAGTCTTGTCCCCGTCGGCTCAACGAGTCTAGAGGAAACTCAGGCGGGCTGATGCCACGCGGGCGTAGTTCAATGGTAGAACTCCAGCCTTCCAAGCTGGCCATGCGGGTTCGATTCCCGTCGCCCGCTCCGCACGACAAAGGGCCAGGTGACCGGACGACCCCGACCGCCTGGCCCTTGGTCGTTCCAGCGGGCGCCCTGCTGCGCGGCAGAGGCCTCATTGCCGGACCCGGCCATACCAGGGACGTCCCTGGCGCGGGTATGTTATCGATGCGGGCCACGCCGGCATGGCGGCCCAGGGTCGATCGTGCGCTTGGGTTGCGAGGTTGGAGCTGATGACGAGTCCCGAGTCGGCGCGTGCGGGGGAACTCGAGCTGCGGTGGTCCTCCGCGCCCTCCGCCGCATCGACCCCCGTCGTTGTCACCGGGGTCTTCGACGTACTGCACGTAGGGCACGTGCGCTTCCTGCGCAGCATCCGCGAACGCGGCCTCCCCCTCGTGATCGGGGTCGAGGACGACGAACGCGTCAGCGCCTGGAAGGGGCCGGAGCGGCCGGTGAACCCGGCCGACGAACGCGCCGAGGTGCTCAGCGCCCTTCGCTGCACCGACGCCGTGTTCATCATCTCCGGGCCGCCGGAGGTCACGGGCTGGGACGCCTACGCCGACCTGCTACGCCCGCTGGCCCCCTCCGCCCTGGCCTTCACCATCGGTGATCCCTACACCGAGGCCAAGCGGCATGGAGCCGAGGCCCTGGGAGCCGAGACGTGGGAGCTGCCGCTGACTCCCGGCCGCTCCACCACCAGCGCGCTTGGCAGACTCACGACATCCCTGTAGCACCTGCCCGCGAGGCGTCGCCGATCGGCCCGTTCCGCGACCGGCGTAATTCCCCTGGGCCCTTCGCCGGGGATCGTGGGAAGCAGCCAATGCCGGTCCGTGTTGACGTTGCTGTCCCAGCCGCGGCATCCGCGGAGAGAACGCGCGAGACGATACGGGGTTCACAATGATGACGGGTGGCGGACCACCCATTTACCGGTCCCTGGTCAACGACGGCAGCGCCAAAAGCACCAGCCTGTCTCCGGGAACCGTGCGCAGGATCGGCGAGTACGCCAGGCCGCACTGGCGGTCCATTCTGCTGTTCGTGCTGGTGACATCGGTCGGTTCGGCGATTGTCGTCGCCAACCCGCTGCTGCTCAAGACGATCATCGACCACGGCGTCGCGCGGCAGGACAGCACCCTGGTGGTCTGGCTGGCGATCGCGGTCGCCGTGCTCGCGCTGCTGGAGGCCACGCTGGGGCTGACCGGCAGGTGGCTGTCGGCGCGTATCGGCGAAGGCGTCATCTACCTGCTGCGCACCCAGGTGTTCGCCCACGTCCAGCGGATGCCTATGGCGTTCTTCACCCGCACGCAAACCGGTTCGCTCATCAGCCGGCTGAACACCGATGTCGTAGGCGCCCAGCGCGCCATCACCTCGGTACTGCAATCGGTGGTGTCGAACGTGATCAGCACCCTCGCGGTGGTGACCACGATGCTGCTGCTCTCGTGGCAGATCACTCTCATCGCGCTGCTGCTGGTGCCCCTGTTCGTGCTGCCCGCCAAGTTCATCGGCCGCAAGGTCGCCAGGATCTCCCGCGACGGCATGGACCTGAACGCCGAGATGAGCTCGCTGATGACCGAGCGGTTCAACGTCGGCGGCGCGATGCTGGTGAAGCTGTACGGCAGGCCCGAGGAGGAGTCCGAGGGGTTCGCCCGGCAGGCGGCCCAGGTGCGCAACATAGGCGTGGTCCAAGCCGTGTTCGGCGGGCTGCTGTTCACCCTGCTCGGCCTGATCACCGCCCTCGCCACGGCCGTGGTCTACGGCGTGGGCGGCAACCTGGTGATCAGCGGTGCTTTCGAGCTGGGAACCCTCGTGGCGCTGACGACGCTGCTGGCTCGCCTCTACGCTCCGGTCACGGCGCTGTCCAACGTGCACGTGGAGATCATGACCGCACTGGTCAGCTTCGACCGGGTCTTCGAGGTCCTGGACCTCACACCGATGGTCGAGGAGAAGGCCGACGCGAGGGACCTGCCCGACGGCCCGTTGACCGTCGAGTTCGACCACGTCTCGTTCCGCTACCCCAGCGCCGACGAATCCTCGCTGGCCTCACTGGAGCTGACGCCGCACGCCGAGACCATCGAGAACACCCAGGTGCTGAGCGAGGTCTCGTTCACCGCCGAGCCGGGGCGGCTGGTGGCGCTGGTGGGCCCCTCGGGCGCGGGTAAGACGACCCTGACCCACCTGGTCTCGCGGCTGTACGACCCGACGGAGGGGAGCGTACGGATCGGCGGGCTGGACCTGCGCGACGCCAGGTCGCAGTCGCTGCGCGGCAGCGTCGGCGTGGTCACCCAGGACCCGCAGCTGTTCCACGACACCGTCGGGGCGAACCTCCGCTACGCCCGGCCCGGCGCCACCGACGAGGAACTGGTCGAGGCGATGCGCGCCGCCCAGCTCGGTCAGCTTCTGCAGACCCTGCCCGATGGCCTGAAGACGATGGTGGGCGACCGCGGGTACCGGCTTTCCGGTGGTGAGAAGCAGCGGTTGGCGATCGCGCGGCTGCTGCTGAAGGCCCCGTCCGTCGTCGTGCTGGACGAGGCCACGGCGCACCTGGACTCGGAGTCCGAGGCCGCCGTTCAGGAGGCGCTGCGGACCGCGCTGACCGGGCGGACCTCCCTCGTGATCGCCCACAGGCTGGCGACGGTGCGCGAAGCCGATCTGCTCCTGGTCCTGGAGGACGGCCGGATCCTGGAGCGGGGAACCCACGAGGAGCTGCTGGCCCAGGGCGGCCTCTACGCGGCGCTGTACCGCACCCAGTTCGCCTCGCAGGAGAGGCCGGGCACCCCGTCGAGCCGGTGACGCCGGGGCGGCGGAGCCCGCGCCTACGCCTTCTTGCTCTTCTTCTTGCGTTCCTTCTTGGCGGGCCGCTGCTTCGCCGGGAGGGGCCCGGCGGGCGCCTCGGCGGATTTCTTCGCCTTCTTTTCCTTCTTGGCCTTCTTGGCCTTCTTCGGTTTCTTGGCGTCCTTGGAGGTCACGTGGATTTCCAGGGACTCCGGAATCGGGGCGACGCCGGGCCCGCCCTCGAAGATCCAGTCGTCGAGCTCCTCGATGAGGCGCTCCTCGGTCATCTCACCGAACCACACCGGGCGGCCGCCCCGGGCGCGCCCCTGCGAGGAGGGGTGCACGACGACGACGTTGGCCTGGAAGCAGATGTCGAGGCACTCGCTGACACGCACGGGGATATCGCGCCCCTTGTGGTCGTGCACCTCGCTCAACCGCCGCAGCTGCCCCTCGTGGTCGACGCCGGGGCGCTTCTTGCGGGTACCGCAGCAGCAACCACGGCACACCACGAGCCGGCACGGCTTGTCCGATGGCGTCACCTGGGTCCGCTCCTCTTCATACCCGCGGGTCCTGCCGAGTGGATGCACCGGTGCGGCATCCGCGCTGACCGGCACCTGCCGTCCCGTCTCGTCCCAGCTCATTCCGGGCGCGGCCGGACGACCGCCGCAATAGGTGAGGTTACCCTAAGAGTTTCCTGGCGCCGCGCCGCCCGGCGCGGGAGGCCTGCAGCCCGGGAGGCCACGGGCGCCAAACAGGACGGCCCCGGGCCCGTGGCCCGGGGCCGCTCGCGCTGCAGCGGATCACTGCTCGTCGCGCTCTGTTCGCTCCTTCTCTGCCCGCTTGCGGAGGTATTCGGTCGCCGTCCCACTGGCCTTGTCGATCTTGTCGTCGTGTTCGCTGCCGGTCTTCCGCTTCGCGGTCTTCGCGACTTTCTCGACCTGTTCAGCGATCTTCTCGCTGTTCTTCTCGGCCGTCCTTTTGACTTTGTTGAAGGCGTCTCCGAGACCGGACATGCACCTCACCTCCGAATGCGATACGTCCCACCTGTGGCGGGCAGGAGGAGCGATACCCGTAAAACAGCGCGTTATACCAGATAAGACACGTGGAAGTGACGATCAGATCCCGAGGAGGACACGGGCGGTGCTGAAGTAGATGAGCAGCCCCGTCGCGTCGACCAGCGTCGTGACCATGGGAGCCGAGACCACCGCGGGGTCGACGCCGACGCGGCGGGCCAGCAGCGGCATCGTGCTCCCGATGATCGCGGCCCACGTGCAGATCGCGATGACAGAGCTCGCGACCGCCAACGCGACCCCTCCCGGAACCACCGCCCACCCGACGGTCAGCGCGATCGTCGCCAGAATGCACCCGAGCATGAGTCCGACCCGGCTCTCCTTCCAGGCGACCTTCGGCAGGTCCCGGAGCCGCACCTCGCCCACCGCGAGCGCGCGCACGATCGCGGTGGCCGACTGGGAGCCGACGTTACCGCCGGTCCCCATGAGCATCGGGATGAACAGCGCCAGCGCGGTGACCTGCTCCAAGGTCCCCTCGAACCCCTGCAGAACGGTCACCGTAAGGGTAGAGGCGATGATGAGCAGCAGGAGCCAGACCACGCGCGCCCGCGCGAGCTTCGTCACCGTCACGGCGACATAGTGCCCGGCGACCGGGCTGGCCGCCGACTGACGGGCGATGTCCTCGGAGTCGGCCGCCTCGATCAGTTCCAGGGCGTCGTCGAAGGTCAGCAGCCCGACGAAACGCTCCTCGGAGTCCACGACCGGCAGCGCGACCAGGTTCGCCTCCTGCATGAGGCGCGCGGCCCCCTCGGCCGGCTCGGTCGCCCGCACCCGAGGGACGAGGATATCGACGATGTCCTTCAGGAGCGTCTCGTCGTCGTTGATGACGAGATCGCTCAGCTCCACGGTTCCGGCGAGCCGCCGGCCGTCGTCGACCACGGGCAGCGTGTAGACGGTCTCGGCCTCGGCGCCCTTCGCCCGGACGACCTCCAGAGCCCGCCCCACGGTGAGATCCCGGTGCAGGATGATGGTCTCCGGCGTCATGTACCGGCCGACCGACTCCTCGGGGTAGCCCAGCAGGGCCGCGGTCATCTTCCGTTCCGCAGGGCTCAGGCCGGCCAGCGCGCGGGTGGCGATCTTGGCCGGCGCCTCTCCGATGAGCCGCGCCCGGTCGTCGGGGTCCATCTCCTCCAGGAGCTCGTGGAAGGCGACGTCGCGCAATCCGAGGAGGATCTCCTGCTGGTGAACCGGGTCGAGCTCCTCGAAGACCTCCAGTTCGCGGTCCTTGTCCAGGAGCCGGAAGGGGACGATCGCGAGACGGCTGTCCATGCGTTCCAACTCGTCCGCGATCTCATAAGGGGGATGCTCGGCCAGCCACAGCCGGATCTCGGTGAGGTCGTTCGCCTCGACCAGCTGGGTGAGTTCCGCGACGGGCTCGTCGTTGGCCATCCTGAGCACCCCCTCCGTGCGTCCCGTATACCCCCGGGCGGGCCCAATGGGGATCGTCAGTTCATCCGACAGCTCCAGAACACACCGATTCCACGCGAACACGCGTGTTGGCACAGGCGGATGGGCGTGTCGGTCGTCCAGGCGGCGCCTCGACGCCATGGGTCGGATCCCGTGGTGAACACCGTGATCGCACAGCGGAGCCCACCTCAGCCGGTGTTCCGGGGCCGCTCCTCTTCCCGGGGAGCACCCCGACCCTACCGGCACCGCCCCTTGCTGCGGACATCTGGCCGCCCTGCGTCTCCACCGCGCGGGGAGAGGCACGCGGAGTCAGGAGCGCCAGATGACCACCAGCGCGCAGTCGTCGTTCTTTTCCCTGCTGAGGCCGTCCACAAGGGGGCCTGCCCCCGGGCCGAAGCCTTCGGTGACCAACTGCTCGGCCGCTCCCAGGAGGCGGTCCACTCCCGCGTCCAGGTCCTCTCCCGGTGTCTCGATAAGGCCGTCGGTATAGAGCATGATCGCGTCGCCCGGGCGCAGCCTCCCCTTTACGGGCGTGTAACTCATCTCCGGGATGACACCGAGAACGACCCCTTTGGCATCGGCGGTGCTCCAGGTGCCGGCGCCGTTGTCGAACTGGACGGCGGGCGGATGACCTGCGGAGGCGATGATGTAGTCGCCGCTCTCCAGGTCGATACTGAGATGCACCGCTGTGACGAACCCCTCACCCATGGAGGTCCGCATCAAATAGTCGTTGCAGTGCGACAGGAACTCGCTGCTGGGGACCGCGCTGATGAGTCCGCCGAACGCGCCCGAGAGCATCAGAGCGCGGGTTCCGGCGTCCACGCCCTTGCCGGAGACGTCCACGACGGCGAGGTCGAGCCGCTCATCATGGCGCATCGAGACGACGAAGTCACCGCCGAACGACGACCCGCCGGCCTGGCGGAGGATCGCCGTACCGCCCCAGCCGGCGGGCAGGCGCGGCAGGCGCCCCTGGGCGAGCAGGCGGTCGCGCAGGTCGAGCAGCATCCGCTCGCCTCCGAGTCCCTGAACCCCGATCCGTTCGCGGACCCCCGACAGCAGGTAGGCCAGGACCGCTGTGACGCCGATGGTCACCAGCAGCCCCGGGCCCACCTGCCCGAAGTCCAGCTTGAACGTCACGAACAGCAGCACGGCCGCGACAACACCGAGGAGGAACGCCAGGCTCTTGCGCTTCAGCAGCAGCCCGCCGGCCAGCACGGTGAGGATCACCGCGCTGGGCGGGAACCAGCCGGACGGCCCCCACACAGCACCGACACCGATACCGACGGCCAGCACCACCAGGGTGATCAGCACGATCCGGTACCGGAACAGCACGTTGCGCCGGAGTACGGCGAGCACGCGCTGGCTCGCCGAACGAGCGCAGCGCAGGAGCTTGGGGGTTACTGAAGCGTTCATCGTGCCCGAACTGTAGCGTCCACCTGAGGACCTGGCACGCAGCTGCGGAATCGCTTCCAGCACGGCGGCGGATAGCAGACAGACCGATATCC
This sequence comes from Allosalinactinospora lopnorensis, assembly GCF_000981225.1. GTDB lineage: Bacteria > Actinomycetota > Actinomycetes > Streptosporangiales > Streptosporangiaceae > Allosalinactinospora > Allosalinactinospora lopnorensis. The sequence goes on along the minus strand of NZ_LAJC01000018.1, from coordinate 41,317 downwards.
GCCCAGCGTGTGCCCGAAAAACCACACAGGAATACGCATGGTCCAGTATGGGCAGAGAAGCGCCGCCGCGTCAGGCCTCCGGAGGCAATCCGACGGTGATTCGCCGGAAAATCCCGGACCCGGTCGACCGTCAATCCGGGCTTCGGACGGCTCGCAACTGTGACTGCTCGCTTCCCCCACTGCCACTGTTCTCCGCCGGCGTGATCGGCGCCCCGCGGCCGAGCGGAAAATCCGTTGGCCGCCCTGTACCGCCGGTGATAGGCAAAGGAAGTATGTCGCGATCACACACCGCCAGAACCGACGACGCCGCTACGTGGAGCCCCGGCCCCATCGACGACGACCGGTTCGCCGCCTTCGCGCGGTTATGCGCCGAGGCGCTGAACAGCCATAACGCCTCCGTAGAGCGGCTGGAACACTACCGCGCCATCACCGACCTCGACCGTACCCTGGCGGTGTTCGACGGTGAGCAGATGGTGGGCACGGCGGTGGCGCACTCCTTCACGATGACGCTGCCCGGCGGGCAGCGCCCCGTCGCCGGGGTGTCCGGCGTGGGGGTCTGGCCCACCCATCGCCGCCGGGGGATCCTCAGCGCGCTGATGCGCCGCCAGCTCGCCGACATCCGCGAGCGGGGCGAGGCGGTCGCGGCGCTGTTCGCCAGCGAGGGCGGCATCTACGGACGCTTCGGGTACGGTTCCGCCTCCGCCTCGGCCATGATCACGCTGCGGCGGGGCGAGGCCGCCCTGCGTCCCGACCTGCCGCGCGACCCCGGACTCCAGCTCAGGCTGGCCTCGCCCGGCGAGGTCCGCGACGAGCTGTCGCTGGTACACCAGGCCGCGGCCTCCACCCTGGTCGGCGAGTTCGCCCGCGACAAGGCGCGGTGGGACCTCCTCCTCTCCGGCGAGGAGCGGGACCGCGCCGGGTTCAGTTCCCTGAAGTGCGCACTCGCTGAGGACGGCACCGGCCCGAGCGGCTACGCGCTCTACCGGATCAGGCAGCAGTGGGACGACCACGGCGTGGCCGACTGCCCGCTGCGTGTCGACCAGCTCTACGCCACAACCCCCGCGGCGCACGCGCTGCTCTGGGAGCACGTCCTCACGCGCGACCTCGTCTCCACGGTCAGCACCGCGCTGCGCCCGCTGGACGACCCGCTCTTCCACCTGCTCAGCGACAAGTACCCGGCCCGCTCGCGGCTCACCGACGGGCTCTGGATCCGGCTCGTGGACCTGCCCGCCGCCCTGGAGCAGCGGTCCTACGCCGCACCCGTTGACGTGGTGATCGAGGCGACCGACACGTACTGCCCGTGGAACGCCGGCCGGTGGCGGCTCGCGGCGGACACCGGTTCCGCACACTGCACCATGACCGACGCCGAGCCGGACATCCGGCTGGACGTCTCCCATCTGGGAGCGGCCTACCTGGGGGACACCCGGCTGTCCTCCCACCTCGCGGCCGGGTCGCTCACCGAGGAGACAGCGGGAGCGGCGCAGCGATTGGACACCGCGCTCAGCCTCCCCACCCGTCCCTTCTGCGGCGTGATCTTCTAGACCCGCGGGCAGCCCGCTGCCCGGGAGCCTTTTCACGGCCGGGTAATCGTATTACCGTCACCGCAAGGCGTGAACGGGTGGAAAAGGGAAGGGGCGGGCGGAGTCGAAGTGCCACGTACACATATCAGCCTGGCCGCGGCGATGCGCGTGCGCGACGTGTCACGTCCGCGCACGGACCGCGATCCCCTCCCCCGGATTTCCCATCCCGCCACGTCGGGCCCGGCCCGGTCACGGGAGAACGTGGAAGCGTCGGATCCGCGCCATCTGATCGGCAGCGCCGCGGATCCGGCGAACCGCCCGCTGGTCCTCCGGAACAGACGACCGGGCCGGACGCCCTGGCGATCCCGCCCGCTCCGCGCGAGGCGAAGCGCGCAACCAGGCACGGCCGGCGGCGCGAGCGCCGCCGCCGGCGCTGATCCGCCGACCGCTGCCGCTCAGGGCAGCGGCGGCAGTTCGCCGTTCTGTTCGTAGCGGCTGATCATCTCGATCCGGCGGGTGTGGCGCTCGCCACCGCTGTAGGGAGTGGTGAGGAAGACCTCGACGAAGCGGGTCGACTCCTCCAGCGGGTGCATCCGGCCTCCGATGCTGAGCACGTTGGCGTTGTTGTGCTCACGGGCGAGCCGGGCGGTCTCCTCGCTCCAGGCCAGCGCGGCGCGGATGCCGGCCACCTTGTTCGCGGCCATCTGCTCGCCGTTGCCGGATCCTCCGAGGACGACCCCCACGGCTCCTTTGTCGGCCGCAACCCCCTCCGCGGCGCGCAGGACAAAGGGCGGGTAGTCGTCCTCCGCGTCATAGACGGCGGGTCCGGCGTCCACCACCTCGTATCCCCGCTCCTTGAGCCAGGAGACGAGGTGCTCCTTCAGTTCGAAGCCTGCATGATCGGATCCAAGGTATACACGCACACCCATAGTCTTGCAGGCCGTCCGACACAGAGGACGCCCGCCCCGCTGAGCGGAGGCGGGCGCGGCCGGGCCGCGCGCCGGAGCTAGGCGGCGGCCCCCACAGTGGCTATGCCCAGGCCCATCGCGGCGAAGAGGAGCAGTGACACCGCCGCGATGAGGTTCACCCAGAGGATGGCTTTAAGGTCCTTGCTCAGTGGCTCGGCCTTCGACACCTTCGGCTTGCTCAACTCGCACCTCGACTCTTGGACACTGACTGACGCGTGGGGCATCTTTTCACAGCCGACAACGTGTGATCCCGGTGCCCTGGTTCCGCTAAGACGCGGCGAGCCGTTCGTGACACTGCTCACCCCGGACGCGGCCGAGCCTCGCCGCCCTGGGGTCAGGCGCCAAGCTGTACCGCCTTGACCTCGCAGAACTCGTCGAGCCCGTGGATGCCCCACTCGCGTCCGACACCGGACTGCTTGTAGCCGCCGAACGGGACGCGCGGGTTGAAGTCGCCGCCGTTCACCTCGACCTGCCCCGCCCGGAGCCTCCGGGCCACAGCGAGCCCGTGATCGCGGTCGCCCGCCCACACCGCGGCGTTGAGTCCGTAGACCGTGTCGTTGGCGATCTCGACGGCCTCCTCCTCGGAGTCGTACGGGATCAGCACGAGGACGGGACCGAAGATCTCCTCCTGGGCGATGCGCATGTCATTGCGCACGTCGGCGAAGACCGTCGGTTGGACGTAGTAGCCCTGCTCGCGGCCCTCGGGCGGCTCGGCACCACCGGTGACCAGCCGTGCGCCCTCCTTCACACCGATACCGATGTAGTCGCGGACGCGGTCGAGCTGGGCCTTGGAGACCAGCGGCCCCATGCGGGTGCCCTCCTCAAGGGGGTCGCCGGGGGCGTGCTTCGCGGCGGCTTCGGCGGCCGTCCGTACGGCCTCGTCGTACTGGTCCCGGTGCACGAGCATCCGGGTGAGCGCGTTGCAGCTCTGCCCGGTGTTGCGCATCACATCGGCCACGCCGCGCTTGACCGCGTGCCGGAGATCGGCATCGGGCAGGATCACGTTGGGCGACTTCCCGCCGAGTTCCAAGGCGACCCTTTTCACCGTGGCCGAGGCGACCTCGCTCACCCGCCGGCCGGCCCGCCCGGAACCGGTGAAGGAGACCATGTCCACGTCGGGGTGGGCGGCGATCGCCTCACCGACGACCGGACCGGTACCGGAGACGAGGTTGAACACGCCCGCCGGCAGCCCGGCGTCGTGGAAGACTTCAGCGAGCGCGTACGCGCCGAGCGGGGCGATCTCGCTGGGTTTGAGCACCACGGTGTTGCCCGCCGCGAGCGCCGGGATCACCTTCAGCACGATCTGGTGCAGGGGGTAGTTCCACGGGGTGATGGCGCCGACGACGCCGACCGGTTCACGGACGACCAGGGACTCACCGACCCTCTCACCGGTGAAGTAGCGTTCGCCCACCTCGTCCAGCAGGTCCAGGTAGGTCTGGAACATCACCATCGGAAGGCCCGCTTGGATCTTGGTGGCGAACTTCAGAGGGGCCCCCATGTCGGCGGCCATGGTGGCGGCGACGTCCTCGGCGCGCCGCCGGAACAGTTCCAGGGCACGCTCGAGGTACGAGCGGCGCTCCGCGACGCTCAGAGCCGACCAGGAGGGAAAGGCCGCCTTGGCCGCCGCCACGGCACGGTCGACGTCAGCCGGGTCGCCCGCCGGCACGGAGTCGATGACCTGCTCGGTCGCGGGGTTGATCACGTCGAGGGCCTGGTCCGAGGAGGAGCCGGTCCAGGCCCCGTTGAGGTAAAGGGATCGCATGGAAGCCACTTTCCCAGAACCGGATTCTGGTATTCACGGCCAGGGTTCCCCGGGGATCAGTCCCAGTGCGGCGGGCGCTCCTCCAGCAGCCGGGCGATGTCGTCTCCCCCGAAGAGGGCCCCTCCCCACCCGGCGCCATGTTCGTCGCCGGGTCCGTCGGGCAGGATCTCCAACTCGTCGTCGGACAGCTCGACCTGCCGCTCATCATCCGGTGCGCTCATCTTTCACGCCCCTTCACGCCGTACGAGACGGTTATCGCTCGGATGTCAGTCGAAGACGGGGTCGCGGTCCCGGCTCCGCTTGAGTTCGTAGAAGCCATCGGTGCCGGCGACCAGCAGGACACCGTCCCACAGCTTCCCGGCCTGCTCACCCTTTGGAGCGGGTGTCACCACGGGACCGAAGAACGACACGCCATCGACCGAGACCGCCGGGGTGCCGACCTCGTACCCGACACGGTCCATGCCGTCCTTGTGCGACCTGCGCAGTGCCCCATCGTAGTCACTGGAGCCGGCGGCCTGCGCCAGATCCCCGGGAAGGCCGGTATCGGCCAGGGCCGCCGTGATCGTCTCGGTCGTCGCGGGCTCCTTGTGAACGTGGAAGCGGGTGCCCAGAGCGGTGTAAAGGGGGCCCAGTACCTCGTTCCCGAAGCGCTGCTCGGCGGCGATGGCGACCCGGACCGGTCCCCACGCCTCCGCGATCAACCGCCGGTACTCCTCCGAGACCTCCTTGTCCTCGTTGAGCACGGCCAGGCTCATCACGTGCCAGCGCGCCCGCACCGGTCGGACCTTCTCGACTTCCAGCAGCCATCGCGACGTGATCCACGCCCACGGGCACTTCGGGTCGAACCAGAAGTCGACGGTGGCCGGTTGCTCGCTCACCCTGCATTCCTCCTCGTTCCGGCTGCGTTCGCGCCCTATGCGCGGCCGTTGCGCCGGTCGCGCTTTGGGGGGTTCCGCCTCGCCCCAACCGATTCGCCGGGTTCCGCATTCCGCGACGATGCGTGGCAGGATCGGAAACAGACGATGTTCAAGGTCAGTAGGTCGGTGCCGCGCGGCTTCGCGACGAGACCGACCATCAGCGACCCGGCCGGCGGAGGCGACGGCCGTGAAGGGAGCAGGACGTGGCGGGCAACCTGACACGTGACGAGGCACGAGAGCGGGCTCGAATCCTCGACGTCTCCTCCTACGGTGTGGAACTCGACCTCACCCAGGGCGACCAGACCTTCCAGTCCGCGACGGTGGTCCGGTTCGACTGCTCCGAGCCCGGTGCCGGCACCTTCATCGACCTCGTCGCGCAGAGGGTCAACAGCATCGAACTCAACGGGCGCGAACTGGACCCGGAGAAGGTGTTCGACGGCGGGCGCATCACGCTGCCCGGCCTGGAGGCCAGCAACGTGCTGCGGGTCCTGGCCGACGCCAACTACATGCGCACCGGCGAGGGCCTGCACCGCTTCGTGGATCCGGTCGACGGAAAGACCTACCTGTACACGCAGTTCGAGACGTGTGACGCGCACCGGATGTACACCTGCTTCGACCAGCCCGACCTCAAGGCGCGGTTCGAGTTGACGGTGTTGGCCCCGGCCGACTTCGAAGTCGTCTCGAACACCGCGCCGGACGTCGTCCGCGAAGCGGTCGAGGGGATCGAGGGCGAGCCGCCCAAGGTCCGGTGGCACTTCCCGGCCTCCCAGCCGATGTCGACCTACATCACCGCGCTGATCGCCGGCCCATACCACGTGGTGCGCGACGAGCACGACGGCATCCCGCTCGGCGTGTTCTGCCGCGCCTCCCTCTCCGAACACCTCGACGCCGACGCGATCATCGAGGTCACGAGGCAGGGCTTCGACTTCTACCACGACCTCTTCGGCCTGCGGTACCCGTTCGACAAGTACGACCAGCTGTTCGTGCCGGAGTTCAACGCCGGAGCCATGGAGAACGCCGGGGCCGTCACGTTCCTGGAGGACTACGTCTTCCGCTCCCGCGTCACCGACGCCCGCTACGAGCGCCGCGCCGAGACGATCCTGCACGAGATGGCGCACATGTGGTTCGGCGACCTGGTCACCATGCGCTGGTGGGACGATCTGTGGCTGAACGAGTCCTTCGCCACCTTCGCCAGCGTGTACTGCCAGGCCCAGGCCACCAAATGGAAGGACGCCTGGACGACGTTCGCCAACATCGAGAAGGCGTGGGCGCTCCGCCAGGACCAGCTGCCCTCGACGCACCCGATCGCGGCGGACATCCCCGACATCCAGGCCGTTGAGGTCAACTTCGACGGCATCACCTACGCCAAGGGCGCTGCGGTGCTCAAGCAGCTCGTCGCCTACGTGGGGGTGGACGCGTTCTTCGCCGGGGTGCGCGAGTACTTCAAGGAACACGCCTGGGGCAACACCGAGCTGAGCGACCTGCTGCGCCAGCTGGAGCACGCTTCGGGCCGCGACCTGTCCGCCTGGTCGCGGGAGTGGCTGGAGACCGCGGGCGTCAACACCATGCGCGCGGACTTCGAGACGGACACCGATGGCGCCTTCACCTCCTTCGCCGTGCTGCAGGAGGCCGCCCCCGACTACCCGACGCTGCGGTCGCACCGGCTCGCCATCGGCCTGTACGACCGCACCGACGAGGGGATCGTGCGCCGCGAACGCGTGGAGCTGGACGTCATCGGCGAGCGCACCGAGGTACCGCAGCTGGTCGGCAAGGCACAGCCCGACCTGGTGCTGATCAACGACGACGACCTGACCTTCACCAAGATCAGGCTGGATGAGCGATCGCTGCGTACCGTGGTCGCGGGTGTCGGGGAGATCCGCGAGTCGCTGCCGCGCGCGCTGTGCTTCTCCGCCGCCTGGGACATGACCCGCGACGCCGAGATGGCCGCGCGCGACTACGTCCGGCTGGTGGTGTCGGGTATCGGCGGGGTGCGCGACGTCTCCGTGACGCAGATGCTGCTGCGCCAGGCGGTCGCGGTACTGCACAACTACGCCGCCCCCGAATGGCGCGAAACCGGGTTCTCGCTTCTCGCCGGGCGGCTGCGCGAGCTGCTCACCGCCGCCGAACCGGGCAGCGACCTGCAGCTCGCCTACGCGCAGGGCTTCGCCGACGCGGCCGTTGACAACGAGCACCTGTCACTGCTGCAGGGGCTGCTCGACGGCGCCATCACCGTCGACGGGCTGACCATCGACACCGACCTGCGCTGGGCCCTGCTACGCCGGCTGGTGGTTAACGGCAGGGCCGAGGAGAAGGAGATCACCGTCCAGCTGGAGTCCGACCCGACCGCCACGGGCGAACGCCAGGCGGCCGGCTGCCGGGCCGCGATCCCGACACCGGAGGCCAAGGCCCAGGCCTGGGAGCGGATCAGGTCGGCCACCGAAATGGCCAATGCCGAGTTCCGGGCCACGCTGGGCGGGTTCACCGAACCGGCACACCGCGAGCTGTACCGGCCCTACGTGGAGAAGTACTTCGCCCTGCTCGGCGACGCGTGGCAGAACTGGACCGGGGAGTTCGCCCAGTCCTTCGCCGAGATCGCCTATCCGAGCCACCTCATCGAGGAGGAGACCCTGCGCCGGACCGATGCCTACATCGAGGTGGAGAACCCGCCTCCGGCGCTGCGCCGGCTGCTGGTCGAGGGCCGCGCGGGCGTCGAGCGCGCGCTGCGCGCCCAGCGCAGGGACGGAAAGGCCGCAACCGCAAACTGATCCGCAGTGGCCCGCCGCTCCGCCGGGGCGGTGGGCCTTCTCACTGCTCGACGGAGGAATGGTTCAACAGCGGGCGCAGCACGCGCCGGACCAACGTGGTGACCTGCGGATCGGCGGCCAGCTCGTCAAGCAGCACCGGCTCTCCTTCGGCGTTGGCCAGCGGGATGCGCCAGTTCGGGTACTCGTCTCTGGTGCCGGGCTGGTTCTGCATCCGCCGATCGCCGACGACGTCGGCCAGGGCCACCCCGATCATCCTGGCCGGGGTCCGGGCGAGGTAGCCGTGCAGGGCGGCCACGACCTTGGCCGGTTCGGAGACCGGGTCCGTATCGGCGTCCAGCAGCCCCAGCTCGACGAGCATCGCGCACCAGGAACGCACCAGCTGTTCGGCCGCGGCGCGCTCCTCGTGCACCGGCCGTTTCAGCAGCCCCAGCCGGTCTCGCAGTTCGATGTGCTCCGACGACAGGTAGGAGGCGACGGGCGGGAAATCGTGGGTGGCCACTGTGGCCAGGCAATCGCGCCGCCACTGATCAGGCGCCGGGGGTTGCCGTCCTCGTCGCGCTCGAACCACAGCACCGACGTGCCGAGGATCCCGCGCTCGGCCAGATGGCGGCGGACCCACGGCTCCACCGTCCCGAGATCCTCGCCCACCACGAGAGCGTCCGACTCGTGCGCGGTCAGCGCCAGGGCACCGACCATGCCCTCGTGGTCGTAGCGCACATAGGTCCCCTGGTCGGGGGAGGCTCCCTCGGGTACCCACCAGAGCCGGAACAGCCCCGCGATGTGGTCCATCCGCAGACCGCCGGCGTGCCGCATGGTCTGCCGGAGCACCTGCCGGAACGGGCCGTAACCCTGCTCGGCGAGCCGGACGGGGTGCCAGGGCGGTTGCCCCCAGTCCTGTCCCTGCTGGTTGAACTCGTCAGGCGGCGCCCCCACGCTCACCCCGGCGACCAGCGCGTCGCGGTGCATCCAGGCCTCGGCTCCGCCGGGCTGCACGCCAATGGCGAGGTCGTGCACGATGCCGACCGGCATGCCCGCCGCGCGCGCGGTGGCCTGCGCGGCGGCCAGCTGATCGTCGATGACCCATTGCAGCCAGCGGTGGAACTCGATACCGGGCCAGCGACGCAGCGCCTCGGCCCCCACTGGGTGCGTGGAGACGTCTCGCAGCCGCTCGGGCCAGGATCGGTAGTCGGAGCCGTGCTCCTCGGCCAGCGCGCACCACGTGGCGAACTCCACCAGCCAGACCCCTTCGCGTTCCAGGAACGCCTGGTAGGAGGCCTGCCGTTCGGGGGGTCTGGGAGCCTCGAAGAGGATCTCCAAGGCCGCGCGCTTGGCACGCCACATGGCGTCGCGGTCCAGCAGGTCCGCGGTGCGCCCCTGCTCGCGCAGCGGGCGGGCGAGCCGCTGTATCTCCTCGCGTCGCGCCGGTTCCAGGCGCGCGTATTCGGGAACGTCCTCGATCCGGATGTACAGAGGGCTCGCGTAACGACGGCTCACCGGGAGGTAGGGGGAGGGTTCGATCGGCGGTACGGGCTCGGTGGCGTGCACCGGGTTGATCGCGGTGAACCCCGCCCCCAGGTCGCGCGCGCTCCAATCGGCGAGCTCGGCGAGATCGCGCAGGTCGCCCATTCCCCAGGAGGCGCGGGAGCGCAACGAGTAGAGCTGCACCATGAGGCCCCACACCCGGTGCTCGCTCAAGGCCTCGGCGGTTTCCAGGCGGTCGGGGACGACCAGCAGCGGGGCCCGCTGGTGGACACCGCCGTACTCCGCGTGCAGTGCATGCACCCCCATCGGCAGGCCGGGACCCAGCGGCGTCCGGCGATCATGCTCCAGTTCCACCCAGGTCTCGGCCCCCGGGGGCAGCCGGAGCCGCGGCGTGCGCCCCCAGCGGGCGACGGCGGCGGGCGGGAGCAGCCGGCGCGCGGCCTCCTCCTGGCGCGCCCGCAACGCGGCGCCCGGATCGGTGACGTCCACCCCGAGGGTCGTCAGGACGTGTCGGAGCGTGTCGATCCCAACACGCACTCGGCGGCCGCGCCAGTCCTCGTACTCCGTCGCCACCGCCAGCTCTTCGGCCAGCCGGGTCAACTCCGCATCACTCACAGACACCGATCATGCCGCACCCAGCGGACACGTGATAGGTGCGCCATGCCAGCACCCCCTTCCGGACGACCTTTTCCGCCGATTCCTCCGGTTTCTTCGGACGGATCGGGCGGAAGCCGAGCCACTGGAACCGCATCGGTCACACGCTGTTCGTTCGGGCCGCCCCGGGGTACGTGATCGTCCTGGCCGCGATCTGGGCGCTGGGCTCGCTGGTCGGCCGGATCGTCGCCGGTACGTTGCCCGGGACGCACCGGCCGCTCCAGCGCGCGTTCGCCGCCGCGCTGGGGATGGGCCTGCTCGTCCCGCTGCTCCCGCCGGTGCCGGCGGAGGCGCGGACCACCGCGGATCCCGACCTCGCGCCGCGGTGATCCGGCGGTCAACCGGTCCAGATCGGGGGCGTGCGATGCAGCCACGGCCGCGCCGCCTCCAGTTGCGCGGAGAGGGAGAGCAGTGTCGGCTCACCGCCCATGCGCCCGGAGAGCATGACCCCGATCGGCAGTCCGCCGTCCGTCCAGTGCAACGGGACGCTGACCGACGGCTGACCGGTGACGTTGAACATCGAGGTGAACGGGGTGAAGTGCGCCATACGGCGGAACTCCTCCTCCGGTTCGGCGTCGAAGTGGCCGACAGGCACCGGAGGCAGCGCCAGCGTCGGGGTGAGGACCGCGTCATAGGACAGCATCTTGGGCAGCGCCGCCCGGACCTGCTGTTGCAGTCGGATGGTCGCCCGCAGATACCCGGCGACCGTGGTGTTCCGGGCCTGCTCGCGCAACCAGCGGTTGATGGGGCGCAGGCGCGCCTCCTGCTCGCGCGGCACCGGGTTGGCGATCGTCATCGCGGCCCAGACCGTCAGGAAGTCCCCGGCGATCGACTCGTCGAACGGCGGCTCGATCTCCTCGATCTCGTGGCCCAGGCCCGCGAGGAGCTCCGTCGCCGAGTCGTAGCCGGCGACGACATCGGGGTGGACCTCGACCCCGGTCAGCGCCGGGGCGCGGAACCGGGCGATGCGCAGCCGTCCCGGCTCGCGGCGGGCATGGTCGAGGAAGGTCTCCCCTTCGGGCAACGGCGGCGCGGTGTAGTAGTCTCCCGGCTGGTTGACCGCCATGACGTCGAGCAGCAGGGCGGCGTCGCTCACTGTCCGGCTGAGCGGCCCGGCCGTCGACAGCCCGAGGAGATCGGGTTTGAGCGGTGCTCCCGTAATGCGGCCGCGCGTGGGTTTGAGACCGTAGATCCCGCACACGCTCGCGGGGATCCGGATCGACCCGCCGCCGTCGCCCCCCTGTGCGACCGGCGCCAGTCCCCCGGCCACGGCCGCCGCGGCGCCGCCGCTGGATCCCCCCGCCGAACGCGCCAGGTCCCAGGGCGTGCGGGCCGGCGAGGCGATATCGTTCTCGGTGTAGCAGGGCGAGCCGAATTCGGGGGTGTTCGTCTTGCCGGGGAAGACGGCGCCCGCTTTGCGCAGTTCGGCGACGAATTCCGCGTCGACGTCGGCGACCCTGTCGGCATAGACCGCGGAGCCGTAGGTATGGCGCACCCCCGCGAGCGGTTCGAGGTCCTTGACCGGCACCGGGATGCCGAGCAGCGGGGGCAGCTCGTCCGGCGTGTCGCGAAGAACACGCTTCTCCGCGTTCCGGGCTTGCAGGCGGGCAGAGTCCTCGGTGACCGTAATGAAGGCCCCGAGCTGCCGGTCGTGCCGCTCAATGCGCCCCAGGTAGTGCTCGGTGACCTCCACCGGGGAGAGTTCGCGGCGCCGGACCCGCTCCATCAGCTCGATCGCGGTCAGATCATGAATCTGGTTCATGTGCTGAGGCTAGTGGGTCCCCTGCCGGACCGGAGGCCCGGCCGGCCGAAACATCTCTAGAGAGGTGGAAAAGACTAGTTATTCCCCGGAGTCGGCCGCCGGACACGTGACATTCGGACCACTCGGGGAAAGAAAAGTGTGAGATTCAATGGGCTAGGACTCGCATACGGATCGAACTACCCTTCTGTGCGTGGAATCGGCGACCAGACTCCAAGACGGCGACCAACAGCAGAGCGGGACGGCGAACGCATCGCCTTTCGTAGGTGGCCGCGGCGAAAGCTCCGGGGGCTCCGCGGGACCCCGGAAAACGTACGCTGCCCTGGTGTCCTCAGAGTCGGGGCGGCGGTGGGTGATCCGTGGCGGTGCCGCGGCGGCGGTGGGGTTGGCCGTGGGCCTCCTCACGGCCGACTGGCGCATCGGGGCCACGTTCGCCATCGCCACCGTCATCGCCTTCACCGTCCGTTCCGCGCGCCGCCAGTCCGAGGTACCGCGGTGGCGCACGCCCTCAGCGGCGCAAAGACGAACCGAGGCCCAGCTCAAGGTCATGAAGCGGCTCGGCTACCGGGTGCTGCACGCACGGGGGATCCCCGGCGGGAACGGGCAGATCGACCACTTCATCGTCGGGCGCCGGGGAGCGTTCTCGATCGACTCCGAGTCCTGGGATCGGCGGCTCCCCCTCCGGAACAAGCTGGAGAAGCTCTACCACGGCCGCTTCTCCAAGAACGAGCGCATCGACGAAGCTCTGGAGGAGGCCCGCACCGCCGAGCGGCTCATCAGTGAGGAAGTGGGCCGCGACATCAAGGTCCGCGCGTCGCTGGCGATCTACGGGCCGACCATGCCGTGGGACAGCCACCGCCTGCGCGGGGTCGACATCATCAGCGGAACCAAGGTCCGCAAGTGGCTGCGCAGCGGCAGTGACCGGCTGAGCGAGGACGAGATCACGGAGATCTACCAGGCCGCCAAGAAGGTCCTCCCGGCGCGCTACTGAGCCCTGCTGAACCCGCGCCGGGCATCAGGCGGGCGCCCTCCGCCGACACCGCAGCCCATTCCGCGTCCGGGGGTACCGCCGGGGTCTCCTGGTTTCGGAACGTGCGCCGCCTGGGCCGCTGGTCCCCGGAGTCCGGGACGCGAGCAGGCCGTTTCCGGGCTACCATCGGAAGGAACGGCATCCATATCCGCCCAAAGGCGAGGGCCGGCGACCGCGACCCTTGCAGCCCTGGCCGTACCCCGGCCTACCTTGGGCGCCCGGTTCACGTTCGTCTCGATGGGAGTTCACCCCATGCCCGCGCTACGCTCACGCACGGTCACCCATGGCAGGAACATGGCCGGCGCGCGCGCCCTCATGCGCGCCACCGGTGTGGAACGGGAGGACTTCGGCAAGCCGATCGTCGCGGTAGCCAACAGCTTCACCCAGTTCGTTCCCGGCCACGTCCACCTCCGCGAGGTGGCCGACGTCGTGGCGGGTGCCGTGCGCGAGGCCGGAGGCATCCCTCGCGAGTTCAACACCATCGCGGTCGACGACGGCATCGCCATGGGCCACGGCGGCATGCTCTACTCGCTGCCCAGCCGCGAGATGATCGCCGACGCGGTCGAGTACATGGTCAACGCCCACTGCGCCGACGCGCTGGTCTGCGTGTCCAACTGCGACAAGATCACTCCTGGCATGCTGCTCGCGGCTATGCGGCTGAACGTCCCCACGGTGTTCGTCTCGGGCGGTCCGATGGAGGCGGGCAAGGTCACCGTCGTCGACGGCACGGCCACCAGGGTCCGCAAGCTCGACCTGATCAACCCGATGATCGCCTCCGCCGACGAGAGCGTCTCCCAGGAGGAGCTCGACGAGATGGAGGAGAACGCCTGCCCCACATGCGGCTCCTGCTCGGGGATGTTCACCGCCAACTCGATGAACTGCCTGACCGAGGCGATCGGGCTCGCGTTGCCGGGCAACGGCAGCGTTCTGGCGACCCACGTCGCCCGCAAGAGACTCTACGAGGACGCCGGGCGGTTGGTGGTCCAGGCCGCGCGGCGCTACTACGAGGACGACGACGACTCGGTGCTGCCGCTGTCGATAGCGACCCCCGAGGCCTTCGGCAACGCCATGGCGCTCGATGTCGCCATGGGGGGCTCCACCAACACGATCCTGCACCTGCTGGCCGCGGCCACCGAGGCCGGCGTGGACTTCGGCCTTCCCGAGATCAACGAAGTGTCGCGGCGGGTCCCCTGCCTGTGCAAGGTCGCGCCGAACACCGACAAGTACCACATCGAGGATGTCCACCGCGCCGGAGGCATTCCCTCGATCCTGGGCGAACTGGCGCGCGGCGGACTGCTCGACACCTCGCTGCCCACGGTCCACGGGCAGACGGTGGGCGAGTACCTGGCCCAGTGGGACATCATCTCCGACCAGGTGCTCCCGGAGGCCGTGGAGCTGTTCCACGCCGCCCCCGGAGGAAAGCGCACCACCAAGGCCTACTCCCAGGACGTCCGCTGGGACAGCCTAGACACCGACCGGGAGTCCGGCTGCATCCGCAGCGTCGAGCACGCCTACACCGCCGACGGCGGTCTCGCGGTGCTCTTCGGCAACCTCGCCCCCGACGGCGCCATCGTGAAGACAGCGGGTGTCGAGGAGGAGCTGTGGACGTTCAGCGGCCCGGCCAAGGTCTTCGAGAGCCAGGAGGAGGCCGTCGACGGCATCCTGAACAAGCGGGTCGAGCCCGGGGACGTCGTGGTCATCCGCTACGAGGGGCCCAAGGGCGGCCCCGGTATGCAGGAGATGCTCTACCCCACCAGCTTCCTGAAGGGCCGCGGCCTGGGCAAGGCATGCGCCCTCGTTACCGACGGCCGCTTCTCGGGCGGGACATCGGGGCTCTCCATCGGCCACGCCTCCCCTGAGGCGGGTGCCGGGGGCGACATCGCCCTGGTGGAGGACGGTGATGTCATCAGCATCGACATCCCCAACCGGGGCATTGCCCTGGAGATCAGCGAGGACGAGCTGGCGGCGCGGCGCGAGCGGCTGCTCAAGGAACTCGGCGGGTTCCGCCCCAGGGACCGGGAGCGCCCGGTGACGGCGGCGCTGCGTGCGTACGCCGCCATGGCCACCTCGGCCTCGACCGGGGCCGCGCGGGACGTCAGCCAGGTGGAGTGACTCCCCGGATACGACGAAGGCCGCGCCGGCCGTATCCGGCCCCGGGGAACCGGGCACACCCCGGCGCCCCGGGCGCCATGTGCGGCTAAGCCGCCTGCTTGGCCATGTACGGCGCCCATTGGGGGTCGCCATGGTGCTCACCGTTGATGAGCCGCCAGTGCAGACCCCGCGGAACCTTGGGTGTGACGTTCAGCTTCCATCCCAGTTCGTCCAGAAGGCGGTCGGCCTTACGGTGGTTGCAGGACTTGCAGGAGGCCACGACGTTCTCCCACACATGCGCTCCACCGCGGCTGCGCGGGATGACGTGGTCGATGGTCTCGGCCCGTTTTCCGCAGTAACCACAGTGGTGGCCGTCCCGCCGCATGAGCGCCACCCGGGTGAGCGGCACCCGTCTGCGGTAGGGAACGCGGATGTAGCGCCGGAGCCGGATCACCGACGGTACGGACAGAGCCGTGGTGGCCGAGTGCAGGACGGCACCCGCGGCGTCGCCGTGCACGACTTCGGCCTTTTCCCGCAGCACCAGAAGAATCGCCCTGCGCAGCGGTACGGTCGTCAATGGTTCATAGCTGGCGTTGAGCAACAGCACGTGACGGTGGGCTGGGCCACCCTCCGTACCGCGCCCGGCGCTCATGGCTTCTCCTGAGCCGTCGCGCCGAACGGCTGTGTCTCTTCCCCGGCCAGCCGATCGGCCAGCCAGGAGACCTCCCTTTGTACCGGCCATACGGCCGGCTCTGCACGTTTTGCCACACGGACCTCCCGTGGGTGGGTTCCCGCCGAGTAACGTCCCGCATTCAGTTTGCTTGGTCGGACCGCTCCGCCGCCACCCCAATTTTCGCCGCGCCATCGAAATAGCACCTGAAATACACCATCAGGCAGCCGGTCCTTCGTCCGGTGAACCGCCCTGATACGGGTGGATAGAGTCTTAGGCATGCCTGAACGCCGCTATCCCATCGCCGAACGTGTGAAGCTCACCGAGACTCTGCACGGGCGCGAGATCGACGATCCCTACCGCTGGCTGGAAGACCCCGACTCCCCCCGGACCAAGGAATGGTCGGCCGCCCAGGACTCCCTCTTCGCGGCTGTCGCCGAAGAGCTGCCGGCCCGCGACTGGTTCGGCGAGCGGATCCGGGAACTCATGGGCGCGGGATTCGTCGGCGCACCGGTCTGGCGCGAAGGCCGCAGGTTCTTCACCCGGCGCACCGCCGACCAGGAGCACGGGGTCCTGATCACCGTGGCGCCCGATAGCGGCACCGAACGCATCCTCATCGATCCGACGGCGCTCGATCCCAGCGGCGCCACCACCCTTGATTCGTGGCGCCCCGACCGTGAAGGACGGCTGCTCGCCTACCAGCTCTCCAAGGGGGGCGACGAGGAGTCGCTGCTGTGGGTCATGGACGTCGCCACCGGCGAGAACGTTGATGGTCCGATCGACCGCTGCCGATACTCCCCCATCGCGTGGCTGCCCGGAGAGGCGGCGTTCCTCTACGTACGGCGGCTGCCGGAGGAGGAGGTCCCCGAAGGGAGGAGCAGTACCACCGGCGCGTCTACCTGCACCGGGTCGGTACTCCCGTCGACGAGGACGTACTGATCTTCGGGAAGGGACGCGACAAGATCAGCTACTACGGGGTCTCGGTCAGCCGGGACGGCCGGTGGCTGCTGATCGACTGCACCAAGGGCACCGCCTCGCGCAACGACGCCTGGATCGCCGACCTGCACGAGACCGGACCGGAGGCCCCTCAGTTCACCGCGATCCAGGAGGAGGTGGACGCCCTGGCCTGGCCCTATGTCGGGCGTGACGGGCGCCTCTACCTTTTCACCGACCGCGACGCGCCGCGGGGACGAGTGTGTGTGACCGACCCGACAACGCCGGGCTACGACCACTGGCGCACCCTCATCGCCGCCGACTCCGACGCGGTTCTCAGCGGTTTCGCCATCCTGGACGGCCCGGAGCTGGAACGCCCGGTGATGCTGGCCTCCTGGCGGCGCCACGCGGTCAGCGAGGTCACCGTGCACGACCTGGTGGCCGGGGAACGGAAGGGCACGGTCCCGCTCCCCGGCCTGGGCTCGGTCGGCGGGCTCCTGGAGCGCCCCGAAGGCGGCCACGAGGCGTGGTTCAACTACACCGACAACACCTCCCCCAGTGCGGTGTACCGCTACGACGCCCGGACCGGCGAGGTCGCCCTCTGGGAGTCGGCGCCGGGCACGCTGGACCTGCCGGAGGTACGCACTGAGCAGGTCACCTACACCTCGCGTGACGGCACCCCGGTGCGGATGCTGGTGGTCTCACCCCCCGACATGGACGGACCGCGCCCGGCCATCCTGTACGGCTACGGGGGGTTCTCGATCTCGCTCACCCCCGGCTACTCGGCGACGATCCTGGCCTGGGTGCGGGCCGGCGGGGTCTATGCGGTCGCCGGTCTGCGCGGCGGCCTGGAAGAGGGCGAGGAGTGGCATCGCGGGGGATGCTCGGCGAGAAGCAGAACGTGTTCGACGACTGCGCCAGCGCGGCGGAGCACCTGATCGCCACCGGTGTGACGGCCGCCGACCGGCTCGCGGTCATGGGCGGCAGCAACGGTGGGTTGCTGGTCGGCGCGGTGACCACCCAGCGCCCCGAACTGTTCGCCGCCGCTGTGTGCTCGGCTCCGTTACTGGACATGGTGCGCTACGAGCACTTCGGTCTGGGCCAGCTGTGGAACGTCGAGTACGGCAGCGCCGACGACCCCGAAGCGCTCGGCTGGCTGCTGGCCTACTCCCCGTACCACAACGTGCGCGAGGGGGTACGCTACCCGGCGACGCTGTTCACCGTCTTCGAAAACGACACCCGTGTCGATCCGCTGCACGCACGCAAGATGTGCGCCGCCATGCAGTACGCCACCGCGGCTCCCATCGGCGACCGCCCCGTCGTGCTGCGCAGGGAGACCGACGTGGGGCACAGTTCCCGCGCGGTGAGCCGCAGCGTCCGGCTCAGCGCCGACCAGATGGCCTTCCTCGCCCACTACACGGGGTTGCGCGTGGCTGCGGGCGACGAACGCTGAGGGCGGAGCACCGCGTAGAGCACCGTGTTTGCGACACTGGCCACCATCGACACAGGCCATGGCCGAGAAGGGATGAGAACAGTGACAGAGGCCACGGCGAGGGAGCGCGTTGACCGCGGTGCGGGGGACCGCAGCGGGAACGGCGGGCCTCGAAGGCACCTCCACTTCGCGCATATCCGGTTCGCCGACCTCGACCCGCTGAACCACGTCAACAATGTGCGGATGCTGACGTACCTGGAGGACGCCCGTGTCTCGTTCCTGCACTGGGACAGCGAGATCGACGGGGCGTCCAGGATGGGCCGCCTGGTGGTCGCCCGGCACGAGGTGGACTACGTGCGGCCGCTGCTGCTGCGCCGGGAACCGGTCCGGGTGGAGACCTGGGTGACCGAGGTGAAGAACGCCAGCTTCACGCTGGCCTACGAGGTCCGCGACCCCGACACGGTCTATCTGAAGGCGATCTCGGTCCTGGTGGGCTTCGATCCGCAGACCCAGGGGATTCGCCGCCTCGATGAGAGCGAGCGGGAATACCTGCGGGGTTACCTGCACGGTTAGCGCCCCGCCAGGGAACGGCGGGGTGCGCTTCCTCCCCATGGGCCTCAGACGGCCGTCGGAAAGCCGGCTCCGCGCTCCCGGCTCCGCCGGGGAGGACCTCGGCGCTGTGGGGGCCGGACACACTGCCTCGCTGTTTCTTTCCCCACTGTGAGCAGGAGCGACTGCGGTCACTACGCTGGCCCGGTGAGCACGCGGAATCGTTGGGTGATCCTAGCTGTTGCGCTCGTGGCCCAGATCGCGAGCGTGAGCGCGCTGTTCGGCGTCCCGTTCGTCCTCCCCGAACTGCGCGTCGCCTACGACCTGACGACCGCGCAGGCCGGAACGCTGGCCGGGTTGTCCAGCCTGGGGCTGCTGCTGACGCTCCTGGCTGGGGAGTGATCATCGACCGCTACGGCGAGCGGTTCACGATGACGGCCAGCCTGCTCCTGACAGCGTTCTTCCTCGGCCTGCTCAACACGGCGGAGGGTCCGATCGGGGCCGGCGCCGTGCTGGTTCTCGTGGGCGCCGCCGCCGGTCCGGTGAACGCCGCCAGCGGCCGGCTGATCCTCGGCTGGTTCACCATGCGCGAGCGGGGTCTGGCGATGGGGATACGGCAGACGGCCCAGCCTCTGGGAATAGCGCTGTCAGCCGCCGCGCTCCCCATCGCCGCCGCTCACTGGGGATTCACTGGAGCGATGCTGCTGCCCGCCGCCCTCGCCATGGTCATGGCGCCCCTGGTGGCGGTTCTGACCGCCACGCCGCGGCAGAAGGGGACCGATCCCGGGCCGGCGACCGCGTCTCGGCCCGCTTCCCCCTACCGGCATCCGACCATCTGGCGGGTCCACGGGGCGTCCATGCTGCTAGGGGTTCCGCAGTTCACCGTTATGACGTACGCGCTGGTCTACCTCGTCCAGGAGCACGGATGGAGCGCACCGGCCGCCGGCGC
Organism: Allosalinactinospora lopnorensis; assembly: GCF_000981225.1. Classification (GTDB taxonomy): domain Bacteria; phylum Actinomycetota; class Actinomycetes; order Streptosporangiales; family Streptosporangiaceae; genus Allosalinactinospora; species Allosalinactinospora lopnorensis. The sequence continues at coordinate 21,836 of NZ_LAJC01000018.1, read as the reverse complement.
CGTCCTCGCGGTCGCCCAGGTCCCGGGGGCGGCGTCCCGGCTGCTGCTGGGGGTGTGGTCGGATCGTGTGGGCAGCCGGCTGCGGCCCGTGCGCACCATCGCGGCGGTCTCCGGCGCGGCCCTGCTCCTGCTGTCCCTGAGCCCGCTCGTACTGCCGGTCGCGGGAGTGCCACTGCTCCTGGCCTGCGTGGTGCTTTCGATGAGTCACAACGGTCTGACGTTCACCTCCGTGGCCGAGACCGCGGGGCTGCCCTGGGCGGGGCGGGCGATGGCGGCGCAGAACTCGCTCCAGGCTCTCAGCAGCATGCTCACACCGTTCATGATGGCGGTGGTGATCCACTGGTACGGGCTGTCCCCCGTGTTCGCCGTGTCCGCCGCCTTCTGCGCGGCGGCCATCGTCGCCGTACCGATCGCCCGGCGGTGACGCGATCCGTCACCCGGCGGAGCGCCTTATCGCGGACCACGTGCCGCCCCTCGCCGAGTACCCCAACGGGAGTCGGGGCACCTCACGGAAAGTCCAGGAGGCCTCGGGGCCGGCCGGTTCGTCAGGGCTGCAGCGAGATCCGGATGGGCCCGTCCCCGTCATCGCCGCCGGAATCGCCGGCCCCCGCCGCCGGTGCGGAGTCGGCCACCGGAGCCGCCGTCTGCATGGTCTCCTCGGAGACGTTGACCATGCTGTGCGCCGCCATGACCATGTACTCCCACATCTGCCGGTCGAGCGCGGCGGGGAGTGCGATGCCGTCCATCGCCGCGCGCATATGCGCCAGCCAGCGGTCGCGCTCCTGGGCCCCGACCCGGAAAGGGGCGTGCCGCATCCGCAACCGGGGATGTCCGCGCTGCTCGCTGTAGGTGCGGGGACCTCCCCAGTACTGCATGAGGAACAGGCGCAGCCGCTCCTCGGCGGGGCCGAGGTCGTCGCCAGGGTAGAGCGGGCGCAGGACGGGATCCTCGGCGACGCCCTCATAGAACCGGCGGACAAGGCGGACGAAGGTCTCTTCCCCGCCAACGGCCTCGTAGAAGGTCACTTGGGCTTCACTGTCATCGCGCGCGAAACTCATAATCGCCTGCCAGCTTATGTCCTGACGGCGCGCGAGGCGACCACCCGGGGCGGAACCGCCGCGGAACGGCCCTGTCCGGGGAGTGCGCCGCGCCCTCGGGCCGCCGGACAAAGGACCTGCCGGACGGGCCCCTGGTCCGACCGGCCACCGGGTCAGCCGCGGGTGAGCTTGCGGCGGGTGACCGCGTGCGGGCGCGCGGCCTCGGCCCCGAGGCGCTCGATCTTGTTCTTCTCGTAGGCGTCGAAGTTGCCCTCGAACCAGAACCAGTTGGCGTCGTTCTCCCAAGCGAGGATGTGCGTAGCGACCCGGTCCAGGAACCAGCGGTCGTGGCTGGTGATGACGGCGCAGCCGGGGAAGTCCAGCAGTGCGTTCTCCAGCGACCCCAAGGTGTCGACGTCGAGGTCGTTGGTGGGCTCGTCCAGCAGCAGCAGGTTTCCGCCCTGTTTGAGGGTGAGCGCGAGGTTCACCCGGTTGCGCTCGCCACCGGAGAGCACGCCGGCCGGCTTCTGCTGGTCGGAGCCCTTGAACCCGAAAGCCGCGACGTAGGCGCGGCTCGGGATCTCGACGTTGCCGACCTGGATGAACGTCTCGCCATCGGAGATGGCCTCCCAGACGTTCTTGTCGCCGGCGATCCGGTCCCGAGACTGGTCGACGTAGGAGATCTTGACGGTGTCGCCGATCATGATCGACCCGGAGTCGGGGGTCTCCTCACCGACGATCATCTTGAACAGCGTCGTCTTGCCGACACCGTTGGGACCGATGACGCCGACGATGCCGTTCGGCGGCAGCGAGAAGTTCAGTTCCTCGATGAGCATGCGGTCGTCGAACCCCTTGGAGAGGTTCTTCGCCTCCACCACTGTGCTGCCCAGCCGCGGCCCCGGCGGGATCTGGATCTCCTCGAAGTCCAGTTTGCGCTTCTGGTCGGCCTCGGTGGCCATCTCCTCGTAGCGTGCCAAGCGGGCCTTGCTCTTGGTCTGGCGGGCCTTGGCATTGGACCGGACCCATTCGAGCTCTTCCTTCAGCCGTTTCTGGCGCTTGGCGTCCTTCTGGCCCTCGACCTTCAGGCGGGCCGCCTTGGTGTCGAGGTAGGTGGTGTAGTTCCCCTCGTAGGGGTAGAGCTTGCCGCGGTCCAGTTCCAGGATCCACGTGGCGACGTTGTCGAGGAAGTAGCGGTCGTGCGTGATCGCGATGATGGTGCCGGGGTACTTCTCCAGGTGCTGCTCCAACCACTGCACGCTCTCGGCGTCGAGGTGGTTGGTGGGCTCGTCCAGCAGTAGCAGGTCGGGCTGCTCCAACAGCAGCCTGCACAGCGCCACCCGCCGCTTCTCACCTCCGGAGAGCTTCGAGACCTCAGCGTCCGGGGGCGGGCAGCGCAGGGCGTCCATCGCCTGGCTGAGCTGGCTGTCGAGGTTCCAGGCGTCGCGGTGGTCAAGCTGCTCCTGCAACTTGCCCATTTCTTCGAGCAGTTCATCAGAGTAGTCCGTCGCCATCTTCTCGGCGATCTCGTTGAACCGGGCGAGCAGCGCCTTCGTCTCGGCGACGCCGTCCTCGACGTTCTCCAACACTGTCTTGTCCGGATCGAGGCGGGGTTCCTGGGCCAGCAGCCCCACCGTGTACCCGGGCATCAGCCGGGCCTCACCGTTGGAGGGCTGTTCGAGGCCGGCCATGAGCTTCAGCAGCGAGGATTTGCCCGCGCCATTGGGACCCACGACACCGATCTTGGCCCCGGGGAGGAACGATCCCGAGACGTTGTCCAAGACGACCTTGTCGCCGTGCGCCTTGCGCACGCTGCGCATCGTATAGATGTACTCCGGCATGTCTCCAGCCTAGGACGTCATCACCGGTGCCTCGGACAGTCACGGCGCCCGCTTCTCTCCCGTCCGCGCATCGGCGACCGGCCAGACCTCCTCAAGCCATTCCGGAGTGAGGTCGCAACAGTCGTCCAGTGAGATCCCCGACCTCAGTCCCTGACGGATCAGCCCGGCCATCGAGTAGTCGGGGGCCGTCTTGGCGACCTCGTCCAGTGCGGCTTCGGCGAGTGCGCGGTCGCCGCTGCGCCAGGCCGCCACGGCGAGCAGGGAGCCCGGGGCCGCCACGTAGGCGGGTTCGACGTGCCGCAGGAGCTGCCGCCACAGGCGCACGTGCGCACCGACCGCGTCGCGCCGGTGTCGGAGCTGATCCGCGCCCATGCCTCGTCGCGCACCCGCACGGAGGTGAGCAGTACGCCCAGCCACGCGATCCGGTCCGGATCGTCGGGGAGTTCCCCGCGGAGCGCGGCCGTGATCGTCTCGCGCACCGTACGGACCCCCTCGATCCGGAACGCGGTTCCGAAGGCGTCGCGCCCTCCGGCGTCCGCCCGCTTCTCCCGCAGCTGTCCGCCGCGCCTTTCCGCCTCCTCCGTGGCCTGTCTCATACGCAGGCGGTCCGCGCCTTCCACAGGAGCGAGGAACCGCCGGACCTGGTCGCGGTCGCGCCAGGCGGTGAATCCGCTGAGCACGGCCGCGGCCGTGACGGGCGAGCGGCTGGTGTCGACGGGGACGCCCTCGGCGGGGCAGCACGCCGGGGCGGAACACAGGTAGGACCAGTAGCGGCCGTCCGTGAAGCGGAGCGCCTCGCGCAGGGCGACCCCGGCCTCGCCGGCGCGCGCCCGCAGTGCGTCCACGCAGGGAGTCGCCCGGGCCGCCGGACCGTACGCGACGGCCAGGGCGGCGTCGCACCCCTCAGCGCTCAGAGTGCCGGTGACCTGCTCGGCCAGCTCTGTGGCGTGCTCCGGCGCGTCGGCGGCGAGATCGCAGCGGAAGGTGATGCGTACCCGGGCCGCCGGCCCGTGGAGACCGAGGACTACCAGCATGTCGGTGGGGTGGTAGCCGAGAAGGTAGGGGATGACGGCGATGATCTCGGCGGGCTCGCCGAGGGTGAACGTGGGTGAGACCGGACCGGAGGCGTGTTCGGTGACCATGCCTTCACCGTGCGCCGCGCACCGCCGCACCGGCAATCGGGAGTCTCCGCCTGTGGACGAGTGCGCGGCACCAAAACCTCAGGTGTTCACCCTTCGCGGCCGGACGCCACCCGGCCGCCGCGTGTCCCGCCGGGAATCGCCCAGGGTCCCGTGAACGGGAGGCACACCCGGTTGCGCCCGGCCCCCTTGGCCCGGTAGAGGGCGAGATCGGCGGAGCCGACAAGCTCGATCACGTCATCTCCGTGCACCCGGAGCAGCGCCACCCCGATCGAGATCGTGATGGTGACGCTGTTCTCGCCGGCCATCAGCCTCATACGCCCCACCCGCGAGCGCAGCCGTTCGGCCACGCGGCATGCCTCGGCCATGTCGGCTCCGGGTAGCAGGACCACGAACTCCTCCCCGCCGAAGCGGCCCAGCACATCGGACTGGCGCAGGTGGTGGGTGAGGGTGTTGGCCACCCCGAGCAGCACCTGGTCGCCGAACACGTGCCCGTAGGTGTCGTTGACCTGCTTGAAGTGGTCGATGTCGATGATGAGCACCGCCACGGAGCGCCGCGCCTGGAGAGCGCGCGCGAGCTGTACCCCGGCCTCCTGCTCCCAGGTCGCAGCGTTGAGCAGCCCGGTCTTGGAATCGGTGCGCGCGGCCGTCTGCAGCTGCTGGAACAGCAGGCTGCGCTGCAGCAGCACCACCGGGGGCAGGGCGATGAGCAGCAGAGCCACGGAAAGGCCGGCCAGGATGGCGACCGTCAACCCGACGCACAGCTCCACGCTGTCGAGCACGAGAGTCTCGCGATCCCACAGCAGGCGCCGCCACGGGGTCTCCGGCGAGCTCAGGCGCACCGCGATCGCTACGATAGCCGTCTTCAGCAGGGTGAACAGCGCGCAGCACGACAGAGCGTAGAACAGCCCCGGGGCGGCGACCAGCGTCCCGTCGGCCACCATGACCGGACCCTCGACGGCCCGGGCGGCGTCGCCGGCGAGAAGGCCGTGGAAGACCCAGGACGAGACGAATCCCGACAGTGCGATCGAGGCCGCTTCGAAGATCCGCCGGTGCACCGCTCTGCGCCGGATCCGGAGCTGCAGAAGCAGGAAGAGCGGGACCGGGATAAGCAGCGAGTACAGTGGGGGAAGAAGCAGGATCGCCGGCAGCCACCAGGCTCCGAGCAGGTCACGGGCCAGTCTGGTCGGGGGTCCGAGGCGCCGCATGGCCTCCACGCAGATCACGGCGCACAGCACCAGCGCCCCGAAGGTGGCGATCTCTGCTAGGCGAGCCGGAGTGATCCACCACGTCAGGACGACGGACAGCAGGTCGCAGGTCAGCACCAGGCCCATGAAGCAGACCAGGAGCCGCGGCCGGGGAAGTACCGGCCGGCCCCGCAGGCCCCGGATCCAGGATCGTCGACGATCGGTAACGGCTCGCCGGGTTACCGCCACTTCGCCCCCTCACTCGTGCCCCGGAACCCGATCCGGCTCACGTCGGTCGGTTCCTTTCACCGGCCTCTCACCGCTTCCATGGAACAGTGCTGGAGAGCCAAGGTGAAATTACGTTCAGTAACACCTTAATCGCCGCTTGTGTAGCGTCGGGGGAAAACCGAACATTGACCTCACCGCAGTCCGGTGGAGGCAGGAGGGCGGCAGCGTCTCCGGGCAGCCGGACGCGGGAAGGCGCCCTACGCCGGGACGGAGGGGCTCCAGGGGCGTCGGGGACAGCAAGAAGGAGCGGCCGGAGGTTCTCCCGGTACCTCGCGCACGGGGAAACCGGGTCCCCGGTCGCCGCTTCGGCAACGGGCGGCTCGGTAAGCCCTGGCGCCGACGGAGCCGGACCGCTGCGGACAAGGGATCGGGGTGCGAGCCGGGCCCGCACCCCGATCCCCGCGTTCGTCGCCCGCCGCGGCGGTCGCGAGTCAGGCCGGCTTCGCCAGGGCCGCGTTAAGGGCCGCGTTGTAGAAGCGGTACCGCTTCAACTCCTCCTCCAGAGGGGCCACGACCCGTTCATCGGTCAGGGAGCGGACCCGTTCGACGCTCTGCTGCTCCACCTGCTCCCGCCGTTGCGCCGCGTCGACCTCCACCAGGTTCTGGCATCCGATATCGGTCAGCTTGCCCGCGGCCAGCGTCGCCACGACCACGGCGGCGGCGTAGCCGATGTAGACGAAATCGTCCAGAAGGGGGACCCCTGTCATACCGCCACCGAGCCAGCTGACCAACGCGGTGCCGAACCAGGCCAGCCCGGCGCCGGCCACCGCGGCCAGCAGGTACTGCACCACCCGCACCGTCTGCCACCACGAGGGGGTGTCCACGGAGCCGGGGACCGTCTGGGCGATCGTGCTCCCGAGTTCGCCGGGCAGTTCGGTCACATTGCTCCGCGCCGCCGCCCGCATCCGCCGGGGCCACGGGGCCGGCAGCGAACCACCGACGCGATCGGCGACCTCGGCGATGGCGGTCTCCACCTCCGGCAACTGGACGCCGACCAGGCCGTTCGGGCTGTCCTCCGATCCCTCGCGCAGGAAGTCCAGCTGCACCGCGCGCAGCGGGTCGCGCCACAGCCTGCGCGTCCACTGGGACACCGGCCAGCCCACGCACCGCTGCCCTCGACGCTGGTATGCGGTTCCGGTGGCACCGGCGATACCCGCGACCCCGCAGGCCTCCACCAGATCGTTCGCCAGTCTCCGGCGGGCGTCGTCGGGCACCTGTACCACGGGCCGCTCGGACGCGCGGTACCGCTCGAACCCGCTGACGACCTGGTCCAGGTCGGCGACCAGCCGGTCGATCAAAACACGGCGCTCGGTGACGGTCTCGGTCAGCAGATCGCGCAATCCGCGCAGCCCCTGGCCGGTGAGCGTGGACGTGGTGAGCATCCGCGGATGCACACCGGATTCGGTCTCCAGCAGCCGGCGCAGGTCCGTCAGAAGCTCCTCCAGCTCCTCCGGCTCGACCCGGTCGATCTGGTTCAGAACGGCCACCATGACCGCTCCGTGCCCGGCCATTTCGGCGAGGTAGCGGTGATGGACCGCGGCGTCGGCGTACTTCTGCGGATCGAGTATCCACACCACCAGATCGGCGGTGCTGATCAGCCGGTCGGACTCCTCCATGTGAACGGCCCGCACCGAGTCGTGGTCGGGCAGATCGAGCAGGATCAGCCCGTTCAGCTCCGAAGCGCCCTTGTCGAGCTCGCTGACCCTGGAATGGCGGTAGCGCGGCGGGACCCCGAGCCACTCCAGGAGATCGTCGGCGCCCTCGTTGCCCCACACGCAGGCGTGCGCCGATGACGTCGTGGGGCGTGTGACCCCGACTCGGGAGAACTCCAGTCCGCACAGCGCATTGAAGAGCGATGACTTGCCGCTGCCGGTGCCGCCCGCGAGCGCGACCACCGTGTGCTCGCCGGACAGCCGCAGCCGGGCTCCGGCGTGCACCAGGAGGCCCCGCGCGCGCTCGATCAGCTCGGACTCGAAGTCGTCCCTGCCCAGCTCCACGAGTGTCGCCAGGTTGTCGAGCCGCGTGATCAGCTCGGCCCGTGTCGTCGCCGGCATGGGCTGCCACGGCTCGGCGGTCGAGGGGCGGTACTCGTCGGGGTCGTCGTCCTCGGAGATCCGCGGCGCCCAGCCGACCTCCTCCTCGGCGTCACCAGTGGCCGGTTCGTCGTCAGCAGGTCCCTCCGGCTCGATGACCGACGACCCGTGCGCCGCGGTCTGCGAGGCCGTATGCCGCCCGGCGATCACGGCCTCCTCGTCCACGGCGTCGGCCAGACTGCCGACCCAGTCCGCGAGGTCATCGGGATCGTCACTGACGGAGCGGGAGGGTTTCGCGTGCCTCCCACCGCGCGCCGGCGTCTCGGCCGCCGCGCCCGCGCGGTCGCCGGGCCGGCGGGACCGCTCCGGCTCGGCCCCCTCGCCCTCCTGCGGTTTCGCGGCACGGTGCGGCGCCGGGTAGGCGCTGGGCCTCTCAGTCCCGGCGCCTTCCCCGCCCGCGTCGCCGCGCGGTTGGGTACCGCTTTCCTGTGCCTGAGGCGTGTCCCCTGCGGCTTCCTCTTCAGTGGCCTGGGGGTCGCCGGGGGCGGAGTCCGTGCCGGCGCTCTCAGAGGGATTAGGCGACCGGGCACTACCGGCGGGCGGAGTCCACCCGGCGTCATAAGCGCCTGGTGGCCTCCGGTCACCCACGCCGGTGTCTCAGGCGCCGATGCCGCCTCGCCGGGTGAGTCCGACTCTCCGTCCGCACCTGCCTGCGCGGACGAGGGAATCACGTAGCCCTCCCATTCTTCCGCCCTCCGGGCGGGCTCGCTTCCCGCTGATTCCCGGTCCTCCGCCGCGTTCGGAGCGGACCGCTCGGGGTCTTCCCCGGCGGACCTGCGCTCTGCGGACCCCGGGTCGCGAACGCCGCCGGTGTCGGGGCCCGGCGTGTCCACCCGGGCCGCCGAAACGGGCCGTTCCTCGTCCGCCTCCGGGGTATGCCGCTGAGTCGTCATCGCACAATCTCAAGGTTGTATGTTGCCTGGTAGAGCTGGACGGCATCGGCCTCACCAGGGAGCTTCGCGGCGGCCAACGCGTCGTTGAAACGCGCCTTCTCCTCATCGAGCAGGCTGCTGATGCGCCTGTGCAGGTCCTCTTGAGCCTCAGTGCCAATGCTACGCAGCGACTCGGAGCCGAAGAGCCCCTTGAGCAGCCGCCGGGGCGGTGGAGCGGACTGGCGCCCCGACGCGGCTTCCGTGGACCCATACCCCAGGAGCTCGATGATCAGGACGAGGGCGAGCGCCTCCTTGTCGATGGTCACCACGCGCGCCACCGAGCGTTTGGTGGCGCCGTCGGCGGAGATCATCTCCTGCACACTGGTCTGCCACTCGGTGATCGCCTCGCGTACGCGGCGCCCGAAATCCTCGGGCCACTGCGGGCCGCCGATGTGTCCGGTCAGGGCGCGCGCCCCGGGGATGGTGTCCCAGCTCGCCATGACGTCGTCGGCGGCGTATTCCGCCACCGAGACCACCAGCGCCTCCAGGGCATCGTGGATGGCCTGCTCCAGGGCCCGCACCCGGGCGGCGGCCTCTTCGGCGGCCTCGGCCCTGCGCCTGCTGCGCAGCCGCATCGCCTGGATGGCCTGATCGAAGGGCCCCGCGGGGGTCGCCTCCTCGGTGTCCTCGGTCTTGCGCCTGCTGCGCAGCCGCATCGTGCGGACCAGTTCGCCGCTGGCCGCGATGTCCTGCCAGCGGGCGAGAAGGTTGCCGCTCAGCAGCGAGCCGTTGCCAACGGTTTCGATGGCGCGTTCAAACGCCGAGGCGTAGGCGGACTCAACGGACGAACCGAGCGTCCGGCCGATCTCCACCTGCACCTCCACCTGCTTGGTGAGCTCGGGGACGCGGGTGCGGAAGCTGTCGATTACACCGATGAAGGTACGGCGCGACACGCGGTCGCGCTGTGCGAGGTCGCCGGCGACATCGGCCAGGTAGGAGCGGATGTCGTCGGCCGTGTTGGCGGTGAAGCGCTCCCCCGCGATCTGGTCGGTCTCGGGGATGGCGAAACGGGTGGCGCTGCCGAGGCCGTTGGCCTCCAGCATCGCCCCGAAATGATCGAGGAGCTGGACGCGCCCGCGCCGCGGCACACGTGACAGCACGACCGCCAGTGAGGTATTGCGGTCCCGGGCGACCTGCAGGAACTCCCAGACGCGGGCGTCGGCGTAGCGTCTGCTGGTGGTGACGAAGACCCACAGGTCGGCGGCGTCGAGGAACTTCGCGGCGAACTCGTGGTGCGCGGCGACCGCCGAGTCGACGTCGGGGGTGTCGAGCAGCGCCACCCCCTCGGGCATGCACTCGCTGGCGGCCAGCACGAGCATGCCGTCCTTCCCCGGCATGGCCAGGCCCTGCTGGCGCACACGCGGCAGCGTCGGCAGGAAGGAGGCCTCGCTGAACCAGTCGACATCGGCGGGATTGCAGGCGAGGACCGGGCTGTTGGTCGTGGGGCGACGCACACCGGTGGTCGTCACCTGCTCCCCGACAAGGCTGTTGACCAGGGTGGACTTACCGGCGCCCGTCGAACCGGCGACGGCCACCAGCAGCGGGACGTCGGGACGGCGTACTCGCGGCAGGATGTACTCGTCGAGCTGGTTCAGCACGTCCTTGCGCGCGGCCTTGCCTTCGGTCGCCCCGGGAAGCCCCTCGGAGAACTCGATGCCGCGGATCCGGGTCCGCAGTGCCTCCAGGGCCTTTTCGAAGCGGGCGTCGTTGGTCACCGCTCCACGGTGCTTCGCCCTGCTCGGGGGAACCACGCCGCCAAGGGCGGTGTCGTCGCGGGGGCGTCCGTGCCGATCTGTCCCGTGCTTCCCGGCGGACCACTGGTCAGAGGTGTGCTCAGGACCGGACCGGCCGCCGTGCCCCCGCGGAGTGTCCGCGGTACCGGGGGCGGCCCGGTCGGCCCCGTCCGGCTCTGTCTCGCCTGTCCCTGTCACTTCCGGCGCAGCAGGCGGCCGGGTCATCGCGGTTCCGTCCTTCTCATCGTTGTTCGAGGTCACAACACCCGATCTTCCCTCGGGGATGCAGGCCCACCCGATCGTGCCACGGGATCGTCGCCATGATGCCCCTCGTGCAGTATGTCAAGTTCCCCGGCTACATTGACCACTTCACCGATGACCATAACGGCGGGAGGCCGGACCCCTTCCGCACCCATTACCCGGGCGGCCGTTTCCAGGGTCGCGACCACCGTCCGTTGGGTAGGCAGCGTAGCGTCCTGGACGGCGGCGACCGGAGTCCGCGCGGAGCGGCCGTGTTCGATCAGCGCGCCGGCGATGGCGCCAATGCGCTCCACGCCCATCAGCACCACGATGGTGCCTTCGGACCGGGCGATTCCCGCCCAGTCGACGGTGGAACGCTCGTCCTCCGGAGCGACATGCGCGGAGACCACGTGCACATCCTGGGCGACCCCGCGGTGGCTGACCGGGATCCCCGCACTCGCCGGCGCGGAAAAGGCGCTGGTCACCCCGGGCACGACGGTAACCGGGACGCCCGCTGCCGCGCAGGCCGCGGCTTCCTCCCCGCCGCGCCCGAACAGGAAAGAGTCACCGCCCTTGAGGCGGACGACGAACTCGCCCGCACGGGCGCGCTCCACCAAGAGCCCGTTGATGTCGTCCTGGCTCATGGAGCGACCATAGGGGATCTTGGCGGCATCGACGATCTCGACATCGCTGGGAAGCTGATCGAGCAGGGAGGTGGGGGCGAGCCGGTCCACCACGACGACGTCGGCCTGCGACAGCAACTGGCGACCGCGCACCGTGATCAGGCCGGGATCGCCCGGGCCGCCGCCCACCAGCGCCACGCCCCGCAGCGGTTCGCGTCCCCGACGCGCGTCGAGCGTGCCGTCGGAAAGCCCGTCGGCGATGGTGTCGCGCAGACCGGCGGCACGGCGGGGGTCGCCGTCGGCGATGACGCCGACGGTGATGCCGGCGGCGCCGCCGCTGGCGGGTGTCCAAGCGCTGGAGGCGTGCCGGTTGTCAGCACGGACGCACCACAGCCGGGCGGCCTCCGCCTCATCGGCGACGGCGGCGTTGACCTCGGGGACGTCGGTGGCGGCGTGTACGAGCCAGAAGTCGCCGATGCGGCCCTCGCGCACGTCTCCGCTCTCGAAGCCGCGGCGGTGCCAGGTGATGCGCCCCGCATCGGCGAGATCCTCAAGCGTCGCCGTGGCCTCCGGAGCGATGACGGTGACGCGTGCTCCCGCTTCGAGCAGTACCGGAACCCTGCGCTGGGCCACGCGGCCGCCCCCGACGACAAGGGCGTCGCGACCGTCCATGCGCAAGCCAAGAAGATACGTCACCGAGGTAGTCCTCCAGATCTGCAGATCATGGCCTTGCGTCAGAGCCCTGGCGTGACCGTGTGGTTTCCGCAGCCTCGACGGCACCGGTCCGCCACCTCGCGTCCCGTTCTCCGGTCACGCCCTCGCCCGGCACTCGGCCACGCTGTTCGTTCCGTTCCCGCGTTCGACACTGAAGCGGGAGGCATGGATGCCCAAAAAATACCGTGCCAAACCGCGTTTCGCCCCGTATAGGCGTGTCCTGTGCATTCCGTCACCGAATACGACCCTAACCGCGATGTCCCGAGGCGCGGCACGACCGACACCGGATGCGCCGCCCCGCCAGTCACGTGTGTCCGGAGACGCCCGCGGAGTCGAACGTGGCGACATCGCGGAGCGCGCGCACCGACGCCTGCAGCAAGGGCAGCGCCAACAGGGCGCCCGATCCCTCACCCAGCCGAAGTTCCAGGTCGACGAGCGGACGCAGCCCCAAATGCTGCAGCGCCGCCGAATGCCCCGGCTCGGCGGAGCGGTGGCCGGCGAAGCAGGCGTTCATCGACCCGGGTTCCAGGGCCGCGGCCGCCAGCGCGGCCGCGCCGGCGATCACACCGTCGAGCAGCACCGGTACACCCGCGGCGGACGCGCCGAGGATGAACCCGGCGAGCGCGGCGTGCTCCAGGCCGCCGACCGCCGCCAGCACGCCCCGCGGGTCGGCGGGATCGACCTCGTTCACCGCCAGCGCCCGGCGCACGACCTCGATCTTGTGCTCGTGCGCGGCGTCGTCCAACCCGGTGCCCCGCCCGGTGACCTCGGCCGGATCGGCACCGGTGAACACCGCGATGAGCGCCGCCGAGGGGGTCGTGTTGGCGATCCCCATGTCACCGGTGATCAGGCATCGGTTACCCGCTGAGACCAGATCGCGGGCGACCTCGATACCGGCCTCAAGAGCGTAGGCCACCTGGGTCCTGGTCATCGCCGGGCCCTTGGTGAAGTCGGCCGTCCCCCGCGCCACCTTGCGCGGCAGCAGGCCGGCGACACTGGGCAGATCGGCGACCACTCCCACGTCGACGACGGTGACCTCGGTCCCGACCTGCTCGGCGAAGGCGTTGACGACCGCGCCGCCGTCAAGGAAGTTGTGCACCATCTGGGAGGTGACCTCCTGGGGCCAGGAGGTCACCCCTTGGGCGTGCACCCCGTGGTCCCCGGCGAAGACCGCCACGGCCGCCGGCTCCGGGATGGGCGGCGGGCACTCCCCCGCCAGACCGGCCAGCCGGACCGAGACCTCCTCCAGGACGCCCAGCGAACCGGGGGGCTTGGTCATCCGCTCCTGGCGGTCCCTCGCCTCGTTGACCGCACGCTGGTGCAGCGGTTCGATGGCGGCAATGGTCTCCTCCAGCAGGCTTGTCGGCTCTTCCCCCGGTAGACCCCGCCGTCCGTAGTTCTCACGGTGCACCGCCCAGGACAGGGGGCGGCGCTTCGCCCAACCGCCCAGGCTGAGCTCCGGCTCGGGGGGAAAGTCGTCAACATAGCCGACGCACAGGTACGCCACCACCTCCAGGTGCGGAGGAAGGTCGAGGATCCGCGCGAGGTCCCGTTCCCGGAAGAAGCTCACCCACCCGACGCCGAGCCCTTCGGCCCGGGCCGCCAGCCACAGGTTCTCCACGGCCAGAGCGGTGGAGTAGCCGGACATCCGGGGCTGGGTGTGCCGGCCAGGGTGTGCCGCCCGCCGCGTGTCGGGTCCATCGTGACCACGATGTTGACGGGGGTGTCGAGGATCGCCTCGACCTTGAGGCCGGAGAAGGCGCGGGCCCGCGCGCCGGGCAGCGCCCGAGCGTACTCCTCGCGCTGGCGCTGGACGAGCTCCTGCACCTGGGACCGTACGTCGCCGCTCTCGATGACGACGAAGTCCCACGGCTGGGAGAAGCCGACCGACGGTGCCTGGTGGGCCGCGGAGAGGATGCGCGTGAGCACCTCGCCGGGGATCGGGTCGGAGCGGAACCCCACGCGGACGTCGCGCCGTTCCCGGATCACGCGGTACACGGCGTCGCGCTCCGCCTGGCCGTAGGCGTGCGGATCAGCCTCCGGCACGCGGTGGCCGCCCGCCGGGACCGCACCAGGATGCTCCGTGTCGGGACACTCGGGCGCGGCTTCGCGGGCGCGCCCCTCCGCATCGCCGTCCCGCACGTCCTCCGTCGCATGGGCGGCCGCATCGGGCGCCGGGACCGTTTCCGGCTCCCCGGAAGCGCCCTCCGAAGCGGAGGCGGTGCTGTGGGCGCCGCCGGTGCCGTCCGCGTGCGGGACGGTGTACACGTGAGTGCGGCCCTGGCCGGCACTGCGGAATGGTATGACGTTCGGCTGCAACGGCTGTTCCGTGTCCTGCTCCGGCTGCTGGTGGAAAGGGGGCTCGGGCTCCGGAGGCGGCTCCGGCTCCGGCTCTGGGGCGGGTTCCGCGGTCGGCTCCAGCTCGGGCTCTGGTTCGGGTTCCTGAGGGCCCGCGGCCGGGGACACGGAACGCACCGGAGACGCCGGCGCCGGAGGGCCGGTGGGATCCGGAGGGGTCTGGAAGGGATTGGGCCGTGCGGGCGCCGCGTCACCGGAACCGGCGACATGGCCGCCAGAGGACCGGTCATGCTGCCCGCGCTCCCTCTCCGGGGCGACGAGCGGCCCGGCGCCCCGCCCGGTTTCGGGCAGGTCGTCGAGGAGCCCCCCACCGGTCTGCCCCGAGAGCAGATCGGGTTCCCCTGCCGACCGGCGGCCGCGCTTCCCGTTGTGTCGGGCGGTTTCGGCGTGCTGAGAGTCCGGGTCCTCTCCCCCGCCCTGGGACCTCGAGTCGCGACGGTGGTCGTCACCGCTCATCGGAGACCTCCAGCATCATGCCCGGCCACCGACCGGTCCGTGCCGCGGTCCCGCGGGGTAGCGGTGCCGCCCCGCGCCCTGGCGTCGTTGGTGTCCACATAACCTTCCCCCTCGGCCGAAAGGCCGCTCAGCAGGCGCCGGATCCGGCCCCGCGCCTCGCCCCCTTCTCAATCCCCTCTCCAATCGTCTTTACCAGGCACAAACGAACGAGCGCCCGAACCGGTTCAGAGCAACTGTGCCAGAGCCAGGGTCATCCGCCTATTGCTCTCGCTGTCCCGGACCGCTACACGTAACCAGTCGGGTCCGAGACCGGGAAACGTATCGCAGCGCCGGACGGCGATCCCGTGTTCCCGCAGCCCGATCCGGATCCGTTCTCCCTCCACCACCTTGACGAGGAGGAACGAGGCCGCCGCTCCGGGGAGCACGTCCGCCCCGGCCTCGCGCAGCGCGTCGGCGAAGGCGGCGCGTTCCACGCACAGGTCGCGCGCCCAGGTGTCGGCTTCGGCGACCGCCTCCGGCGCGCAGCACGCCTCGGTGGCCACGAGCGCCGGCGTCGAGACCGACCACAGGGGTTGCGCCCGCCCGAGGCGGGCGACCAGGTCCGGAGGGGCCAGCAGGTACCCCGCCCGCAGCCCCGCCAGCCCCCAGGTCTTGGTAAGACTGCGCAGGACGACGAGACCGGGGAGGTCGGTGCGCCCGGCGACGGACTCCGGTTCACCGGGGACGCAGTCGGCGAACGCCTCGTCGACGACCAGGATCCGGCCGGGACGCGCCAGCCGGGCCAGGGTGTCCGCCGGGTGCAGGAGTGATGTGGGGTTGGTGGGGTTGCCCACCATCACCAGGTCGGCGTCCGGGGGGACCGAAGAGGGGTCGAGCGCGAATCCGCCCTGCTCGATCACCCGCTCCACAGTGTGCCCGGCGGCGCGCAGTGCGGCCTCGGGCTCGGTGAACTGCGGATGGAGCACGACCGCCCGACGCGGCCGCAGCACCCGCGCCAGGAGCACGAACGCTTCCGCCGCACCGGCGGTGAGCAGGACGCCGGCCGGATCGCACCGGTGCCTGCGGGCGACAGCGCGGCGCGCGGGGGCCGGATCCGGGTAGGCCGCGAGATCGGCGACGGATGCGGAGATCCGCTCCGCCAGCCATTGGGGCGGAGTCCCCGTTCGCACGTTCACCGCGAAGTCCAGCAGGCCGGGACCGGTCTCGGCGTCACCGTGGTGGCGCAGATCGATCCCACTGTCCTGGGACGACACGCCCGGCGCGGGGCCATGCGTGTCCGCCAGCATCGAGTAGCTCCTCTTGTACACAGTCCGTCCGCAACGGCATTCGTCCGCCTGTTGCCCGCCGTCGCACCCTAGCTCTCCGCCGAGGAGGCGATCCGCGTCGGGCCCGTCAATGCCCGTGCCCGTGGCCGTGCCCGTGCGTCGGGTCATCAGGATGGTGATGCGGGGTCTGGGGCGCCCCGACCTTGTCCTCGAATCCGGGCATGGCGATACGGTAGACGCAGGTGTCGCAGTTCATCCGGATGTCGCCGGCCAGGGCCTCCTCGTAGCGTTCGCCGATCACGTCGGCGAGGCCGTCGCAGTCGCCGATCACCGGGGCGCAGCGGACGTCCAGCTCACCGTGCTCGGCGGCGAACGACATGGACTGGTCCACCACCCGATCCGGCAGCACGCCGGAGAAGAGGAAGTAGGGCAGCACCACGATCCGGCGCGCTCCGAGACGGCGGACACGCTCAAGCCCTTCCGGCACCCCCGGCCAGGCCAGCGAAATGAACGCCGCCTCCACGAACGCGATTCCGCGTTTCCTGGCGTGGCCCTCCTGCAGCAGCCGGGCGGCCTTGCACACTTCGGCGTTGGCGTCGGGATCGGTGGAGCCGCGCCCGACCAGCAGGACCGCGGTGTCCCCCTGCTCGGACAGCTCCTCGGCGGGGGCGTCCAGCACGCCGTCCAGACGCTCGGCGAGCAGCCGGAGCATCGTGGGGTGCGGGCCGAGCGGACGGCCGTAGGCGTAGCCGAACCCCTCGTAGCGCTCCTTCTCCCGTGCCAGGCGCCCGGGATGTCCCCCTTGGCGTGCCCCGCCGCGACCAGCATCATCGGTACCGCCACCAGGCGCCTGTGCCCCTTCCCGTGCAGCTCGCCGACGGCGTCGGTCAGCGGGGGCGGCGACAGCTCGATGAACCTCCGGCGACTTCGCGGTCGTCGAACCGGCGCTCCAGGCGTCCGACGAACGACATGAAGTCGGCGACGCCCTTCTCGTCGCGGGTTCCATGTCCGACCAGCAGAAGCGGGGGTTTCATCCCAGTCCTTTCAGGGTGTGGTTCAACGCGGGCGCTCCGGAGCGAGGGGGAGGATGGTCGCTCCTCACGGTTCGGGGACTTCGGTCGGGCCGTAGAGGAGGGCGTTCAGCGCCGCCGCGGCCACGGCGGACCCGCCCTTCTCCGAGACGTTGCTGACCTGGGGCAACCCACTGGCCCGCAGAGCCTCCTTGGATTCGGCGGCACCCACGAACCCCACGGGCAGACCGATGACCAGCGCCGGGTCGACCCTGCGGGTGATGATCTCCTGCAACGCTGTCGGCGCGCAGCCGACCACCCAGACCGCACCGGGGCCGACCTCGGAGTGGGCCGTGCGGATCGCGGCGGCGGAACGGGTGATGCCGGCGGTCCGGGCCAGCCGGGCAGAGAGCTGGTCCCCGATGTGGCAGACGCAGTCGCGTCCGGTGATTCCGGAGGCGACCATGGCGACGTCGGCGACGACGGGAGCGCCTCCGGCCAGCAGCTCAGCGGCCTTGGCCACGGCGTCGTCGTCGATGACCAAGTCGTCGACGTACTCCAGGTCCGCGCTGGCGTGGACGACGCGCTCGGCGACGGCCCGGCTCACAGGGGGCATGTGGGAGAGGTCGACGCGTGAGCGCAGAATGCGGTACGACTCCACCTCGATCGGATGGACCTGGCGGTTCACGTGCGTATCCCCCCTGTTCTCCCCTGGTGCGGCCAATGGGCCCTCTCGGACGTCGCCCGCGGGCGCGCTCCCATCAGCGCGTGCCCGGTGTGCCCCGGTCGTCGACCATGACGATGGCGTCCGCGGGGCAGACTTCCAGGCATTCCAGGCATCCCGTGCACAGCTCGACGAGGATGTCGAGCGGGCGGCCGTGCGGCCTGATCGCGTGCTCGGGACAGGTGAGCAGGCAGGCTCCGCACCCCGTGCACGCCGCTGTCACGGCGACCGGTGCCGCCCCAACGGGCCAGGACACGCCTGCCTCCCTCCCGCGTACCGTCCGCGCGGCTCGGTCCGCCATTGTTCGACGAGCCCGATCAGCGTACATGCCCCACCCGGGGAGCCGAGGGGGGTGGGGCGGCGTTGCCCACCCTCGTCTGTACATTCCCGACCTCGAACTATGCCCACTATTGCAAATGACTTGCATCGGACGTACCGTCATAGAGCCGTGGTGATCGGGAAGTCCGGCGCGAAACCGGCGCGGCCCTCGCCACTGTGAACGGGTAGCCCGGCGCCCCGTCTACCGCTACCGCACGGCAGCGGTCGGCGGCAACGCCACTGGGGAGGCGTCCACCCGGACGGCCCCTGGGAAGGCAGGCGTCAGGGCGAAGACCCGCAAGCCAGGAGACCGGCCACGGCACACGACGACCGTCCACGAGGTGCTGGAGAGTTGGTCCCCCACTCATGCATATCGCCGAGGGTTTCCTTCCCCCTGCGCACGCGGCCGCCTGGACCGCCGCTGCCGCCCCCTTCGTCATCCACGGCGTCCGCTCCCTGACACAGGCCGTCCGAGCCAATCCCGACGCGAAACTGCTGCTCGGAGCGTCCGGGGCGTTCTGCTTCGTGCTGTCGGCGCTGAAGATCCCGTCGGTGACGGGCAGCTGCTCCCACCCCACCGGCGTGGGCCTCGGGGCGATCCTGTTCCGGCCGCCCGTCATGGCGGCCCTCGGCACGATCACCCTGTTATTCCAAGCCCTGTTACTGGCGCACGGCGGCCTGACCACGCTCGGCGCCAACGTCTTCTCGATGGCGGTCGTGGGCCCGTGGGTCGCCTACGGCGTCTACCGGCTGGTCCGCGCCCTCACCGGCGCGCTGCCCGAAACGACCTCGCTGGGGCTGGCCGTGTTCTGCGGCGCCTCACTGGCCAGCCTGGGCACGTACACGGTGACCAGCCTGCAGCTCGCCCTGGCCTTTCCCGACGCGCAGAGCGGTGTTCCCGGCGCGTTCGCGAAGTTCGGCGCCGTCTTCTCGGTGACCCAGATCCCACTGGCGATCATCGAAGGGCTGATCACAGTGGTCATCGTCCGGCTGCTGATCACCGCGAGCCGCAGCGATCTGCTGCGCCTGGGGATACTGCGCGCGGACGCGGCGGCCACCGAGCCGGCCGACGGAAAGGCGGTGTGAGCGATGACACGCGCACAGGAGCAGTCCGGCGGGGGGATCATCCCGCAGCAGACCGGCCCCACGCCCCGGGCCTGGGTCACCTGGACCATCGTCGCCGTTATCGCGGCCATCGCCGTGCTGCCGCTGGCGATCGGCGCCGCGGACCACATGGCGGAACCGTTCTCGGGAGCCGACGGCCAGGCCGAGGAGACGATCGAGGTGGTCGCTCCGGACTACGAGCCGTGGTGGGACCCGATCTACGAGGCCCCTTCAGGTGAGATCGAGTCGGCGCTGTTCGCCCTGCAGGCGGCCATCGGCGCGGGTGTCATCGGCTACTTCTTCGGCGCCGCGCGCACCCGCAGCCGTCTGCAGCGCGAAAGCGCGGCGGCGAGCGGCGCCCACGGCGACTCGGCCGCGCACGACTCCCGGGACGACCCGGGAACCGCAGAGCGCTGACAGGCCGGGGTCGTGCTCGCCATCGACGCGGCGGCCTACCGCAGCCCGTGGCGGCGGCTGCACCCCGCCGTCAAGGGGATCTTCTGCGGTGGACTGCTGGTCTGCGCGCTCGCCCTGCCGGCCTGGCCGGGGGCCGCCCTCACCGCGGCCGTGGTCCTCGCGGCGGCATTCGGCCCGGCCGGGGTCCCACCGCGCGCGTTCGCCCGCGCGGCGTGGGTGCCGCTGGGCTTCATCCTCACCGGGGCGGTCACCCTGCTGGTCAGCGTCGGCGGTCCGGACGGCGCCGTGGCCTGGGATCCCGACGGCTGGCAGCGGGCGGCGGAGATCTGCGGCCGGGCGTCCGCGGCGCTGCTGTGCCAACTGCTGTTCGCGTTCAGCACACCGCTGGCCGAACTGCTGCCCCGGCTGACCCGGATCGGCCTGCCGAGCGCGCTGGTCGAGATCATCGCGCTGATCTACCGGATGCTGTTCGTCACACTCGACACCGCCCGCCGCATCGGGCTCGGGCAGGCGGGGCGGCTGGGCTACACCTCCCGGCGCGCGTGGATCCGCTCGGTGGGCGCTCTCGGCGCCACCCTGTTCATCCGGTCCTACGACCGGGCGCGGCGAATGCAGCGCGGCCTGGAGTGCCGCGGCTACACCGGCGATCTGAGGGTCCTCGTCGAGTCCCTCCCCCTCCGGGCGGGGCAGGTGCTCGCGGCCGCGGCCCCGCCCCTCCTCGTCGCCTCGACGGCCCTCGGCTACGGAGTCCTGCTTTGACCCCACCCGACACCACTGGTAACGCCCCAGCCGTCCTGTCCGGGTCCCGCCTCCGCTTCGGCTACGACGCGGCCGAGGCGGGGCCCGTCTTCGACGCGCTGGACGTGGAGGTGCGGCGAGAGGAGGTACTGGCGGTGCTCGGCCCCAACGGCGGCGGGAAGACGACGCTGCTGCGGCTGCTGTCCGGAAGCCTGGCCCCGCAGGCGGGAACGGTCCGCCTGGACGGCGCGGAGGTCCGGTGGAACCGGCGCGGCCTGGAAGAGCTGCGACGCAGCGTCCAGCTGGTCTTCCAGGACCCCGACGACCAGCTGTTCTCCGCGAGCGTCACCCAGGACGTCTCCTTCGGCCCGCTGAACCAGGGCCTGGACACCGGCGCGGTGCGGGAACGGGTGGCCTGGGCGCTGGAGGCGCTCGGGATCACCGCGCTCGCCGACCAGCCGACCCACCTGCTCTCCTACGGCCAGCGCAAACGCGTGGTACTGGCCGGGGCGGTCGCGATGCGCCCGTCGGTGCTGATCCTGGACGAACCCACCGCGGGGCTCGACCCCGCCGGGGTGGAGTCGCTGCTGGAGACTCTGGAGGGGCTGCGTTCGGCGGGGACCACACTCGTGGTGTCGACCCATGACGTCGACCTGGCCTACCGCTGGGCCGACCGGGCCCTGCTGCTCGACCGCGGGCTCCTCGGGGTCGGGCCGGTACCGGAGATCCTCGGCGACCCGTCGCTGCTGGCGGCGGCCCGGCTTCGCCCGGCCTGGGGGCCCGCGGTAGGACGCGCGCTGCGCAAGGCCGCCCTCCTGCCCGACGGCGCCCCGGACCCGGCCACCCCGGAGGAGGTTGCCGAGATCACCGGTGAGTAGGGGTCAGGGCTTCTTCCTTCCCTTCTCCTTCTCGTAGCGGGGGAAGTCGGAGGTGTCGATCTCGATGTCCTTGAGCGGAACCTGCAGGGTCAGGGGCTCGCCGAACTCGATGTTCTGCTGCGCGCGGTACTTGCGTCCATCGGAATCCCAGTGCAGCCGGATCGCGCCCGTCCGTGGGTCGACCAGCAGGTACTGCGGAATGCCCCACTCTGCGTAGTCCAATGGCTTGACAGTGGTGTCATTGGTCGCATTGGTGGGGGAGACCACCTCGACGACGAGGTCCACGGCATCTGCGGGTACCAGCCAGCCTTCCTCGCGACGCACTTCTTCGGGCACGATCGCCAGATCGGGGACACTGTAGTCGTCAGGATCCAGCGGCGAGGCGACCGCGTACATCTGCCGTGCGATCCGATTGTCGAGACGCCCCGACAACTGCTCCTGGATCTGATGGACGATATCGCCGTGCTTGAACGACGGCACAGGTGACATCACGATGGTCCCCCTGATGATCTCCGCTCGGAAGCCTTCGGGGACGTCGAGATGCTCGACCCACGCGCGCAGTCCACCGTGCCGGGGCGCTGCCGCGGGTCGATCCTCCAGTGTGGCGGGCATCGACGCTCCTCCTCCCTTTCGACGGGTCATCGTAGAGTCCTCCTCGCCCGCGCGCCGGCCGTTTCCACAATCTTCCGCCGTCCGGATCCGGCGGGGCAAGCACCCCTGGTACGCCCCGTTCGGTGCTCCCCC
>NZ_LAJC01000017.1 GCF_000981225.1 Allosalinactinospora lopnorensis | reverse complement strand
CACCGGACGCCGCCGCGGCCTTCGCCGCCCCACCACCCTCCAGCAGCTGCTGTCCGAGCCGGACCCTCCCGCCCCGCAGGCCAAGGAGAAATGACGTGCAGGTCCCGATCCGCCACCTCGCCGGAAACCTGGCCTGGACTGTCCATGGCCAGGTCTGGGCCATCTGGCGCGTGAACCCCGTCTCCTACCTCCACTCCAGCCCCCAGGCCCAAGCCGAACTGCACGCATCCACCACCGCTGTCCTCAAGAAGCTGAGCGGCCAGCCCATGCTGCTCAGCTTGTGCGCCCAAACCGAGGCCGCCGACGTGGTGGAGGCCATGATCAGCGGCGTCGATCTGGAGAATCACCCCCAATGGGTGGAAGTGGCTGATGCGGCGCTCGATTGGCTGTGCGAGCTGGCCCTCACTGAGCGCACGCACTGGCTGGCCCTCCCACTGCCCGCGGACAAACCCTCCCTCGACCTGCGCTCGATCGCCTCTGCGGCGACCGCGTCATTAAGCCGCCTTATCGGAACCGTCCCACCGGCGCCCGCCGTGACCGAGGTCCGCTCCTACGAGGCAAAGACCCACAAACTCCAGTCCCAGCTCTCCGGTCAGCCCGTGCTCCGTCCGGCCACTCCCGCCGAGATCCTGTGGATCTATGGGCACTCCGCCCGCCGCGGACTGGCCGAGCCGATCCTGGCCGACGCCTCCAAGGCGGACCGTGAGCTGGCCGCCTCGCACCTGCATCATGGTCGGCTCCGTGGCCCCTCACTGGCCGGTCTTGGAGAAGTCTGCCTGGTCGAAGGCGGCACCCCTCCCAGTGAGGCGGGCACAAGGCGCTCATCACCGCTGCGCCGGCGCTGGCTGCAGGTGCAAACCCCCACCGGTGACTCCTACCAGGCATTCCTCGCACTCGCCGAGATGCCCAGCCTCTTCCGGTTCCCCGGATCAGAGTGGCTGGCCGCGTTGGACGCCCTGCCCTTCGGCGTGGACTGGTGCAGCCGCCTGACGATCGTTCCCAACACCGAAGCCGAGGCCAAGAGCCGACGCAAGGCCCGTGAACTGTCCGCACAGGTAGACGAGTACGACGGGGAGACCGCCGGAATCCCCCAGGCACTCATCGACGCTGCGGCTGACCTGGACGACGAACGCGGGCGGCTTCAGAGCAGCCGGACCGAGGTGGAGATCCAGTCGAGCACCCTCATGTGCGTATGGGGTGAAACCTCTGAGGAGGCCGACCAGCACGCCGAGGTCGTACGCGCCACGGTCGCCGCGGCCGAATACCAGGTCGTGCGTCCCACCGGTGGGCAGCGCCGCCTGTTCGAGGCGATGCTGCCCGGCGCCCCTTCGTCGTCCCTGCTGCGGGAGTTCACCCAGCACCAGCTGGCCGGCGACTACGCCATGGCGATGCCGTGGGCGGATTCCTCGATCGGGGACCCCACTGGTGCGCTGCTCGGGATGAACCTCGACGGCGGCACCAGCAGGCCAGTCCTACTGGATCTGGCCAATGCTCCCCAGCAGGACGCCAGTGCCTCCCTGGGCGCGGTTGGTGAGCTCGGCGCCGGCAAGAGTGTGCTGCTGAAGGCCATTCAGATCGCGTTGCTGGACCGGGGCGGGCGCGTCATCGCCGTCGACCGCACTCCCATGGGGGAATGGGCGCACTTCGCGGCCCACACCGCCCCCGGACGCCACCAGGTCATCCGCGCCGACGCCGAGGCCAGCGTGTGCCTGGACCCCCTGCGTGTATTCGGCCCCCAGATCGGGGCCCGCTACGCCAAGTCCTATCTCACACTCCAGCTCGGTGTGCCGGCCATGTCGCCCGGCGGCCTCGCGCTCGCCCAAGCCGTGGACCGCGTCGCCGCATCCTCCACCCCGCATATGCGCGCGGTCATCGACGAACTGGAGGCGATCCCCCACACCGAGAAGAGCACCAACCGCGCCGAACAGGCCAAGGAGCTCGCAGACCTGCTGCGCGCTGTCGCCGCCGATGCGCTGGGCCAGATGGTGTTCGGTGACCTGCCGCCGCTGAATCTTGAGCAGGAATTCGTCGTCTTCCACACCGCCGGGCTGAGCCTGCCGAAGAAGGAGATCTTCGCCAGCGAGTACCACATGCAGCGCCAGCCCTTGGAAACGCTGATCGGCCGCGCGGTGCTCTACCTCGTCGCCGCGGTCGCCCGCGAGGTGGCCTTCAGCGATCCGGCCCGGTTCGCCGCGGTCGCCTTGGACGAGTGCCACTGGCTGACCAGCTCCACCGAAGGCCAGGACCTTGTGCTCGAGCTCGTGCGCGACGGCCGCAAGCACGGCGCCGGCGCCATGCTCGGCAGCCACGACCCCGAAGACTTCGGCAACGAGACCATCCGGGGCCTGTTGAGCAATCGGTTCCTGCTGCGCCACCGCGACACGCGCCTGGCCGCCAAGGGGCTCGAGTTCCTCAACCTCGACCCAGGGGATCGCTCCCTGATCGACCTGGTCACCACCAACCTGTCCCCGATCAGCGACCAGACCCGCAAGGGTGAAGCGCTCTACCTCGACACCCAGCGCAGGGCGGGGCGAATCAAGATCACGATCCCGCCAGTCGAGCGCATCGCGAACTCCATCCTCACCACCCCCGGCCAGCCCGAACCCGCGCCCCAGGAGTAACCGCCGATGTCCACACCGCGCTGGTGTAGAGGCCTCCTCCTCGCTGTCATGACCGCGGTGCTCATCGCGCTCTGCCCCGGGGCCGCCGCAGCAGATCCCACCCCTGACAACCAGGAGAGCCCCCAAGAGCAGGAGGGACTGCTCGCCCCTTTCGTCCCGCAGGACCCTGACGGTGTCCCCTTAGACCACTACGACATCACCGGGGATGCCGGCGGGTTCTCCGACTGGGACCGCCAACTGCTGGTGTTCCTGACCGACTCGACCTTCGCCGCCAACCGGATGCTCGTAGGAGCGTGCGGCTGGCTGTTGAACTGGGCCTTCGAGTTCGGTCCCGCAGAAGCGCTCTTGGAACCCGCCCGCACCATCGCCGACACCTACCAGCGCGACGTGATCGACCGGCTCGGCCTGCCCGCCGTCTTTCTGCTGTTCGGGGCCGCCTGGTGCGGCGTGCTGATAATGCGGGGACGCACGTCTCAGGCGCCGGCGAACTCGCGGTCACCCTGCTGATCTCCGCGTTGGCGGTCACTGTGCTCGCGCGTCCCGCGGACCTGCTGCTCGGCGATCAGGGCCTGCTGCAGCACACCCGAGACACCGCCCTCACCCTGACCTCTCTCACCGCGACCCAGGGCGAGTCAGCCTCCACCGATGCCGAACAGGCGGCCAAGCCCCTCACCGACGTCCTCGTCGAAACATTCGTGATCCAGCCGCACCAAGCCCTCAACTACGGCGATGTCCTCGGCCCGGAAGACCCGTGCCTGCAGACCTACAAGGAGCTGGTCCGCGAAGGGCCTTGGGGGGACGCGCCCGACCCGCGTGATCGGCTCACCGACGCCGGATGTGCGGAACTGGCCGATTACAACGCCGAGCCGAGCGTTGACCGGCTGCTGGGCGCCTACCTGTTGCTGGGCGCGACCTGCGTGGTCACTCTCCTGATCGTCATCCTCGTGTGCGTGCTGCTGGTCGCCATCCTGGCCGCAGGCATCTATGTGGTCTTGTGCCCGATCGCGCTTGTGGCCGCCCTCCTTCCGGGAGGAGGACGCCAGCTGCTGTGGCGTTGGATCGGTGGCGTCGTCAAGGTGCTACTGACCATCGTGGCGATCTGCCTGTTCCTTGCGATCTTCGCGGTCTTCGTCCGGGCCCTGATGACCGCCACCAGCGACAGCCTTCCGCTCGTCGGCCGATTCGCTTTGATCGACATCGCCGCTATCGGCGGCCTGATCTACCACCGCAAGCTGCTCAACGCCGGCAGCCGCGCAAGCCAGAGGCTCTCCCGCCGCCTGGAAACGGCCCGCTTGGGCGGCACCCGCGGCAAGGGCTGGATAGGCCCGACCGGCGGCGCCATAGCTCCGACGTCGGTGGCCGAGCTGGCCCGCGGCGCCCGCTCCGAGCTCAACCGGATCACAGCCCCGGCAAAACAAGCCGGACGCATCGCCAACAAGGCCTGGTCGGGCCCACCGAAGGCCAGAGCCAAGGCACGGGCCAAACTCCGTCCCGACGCGGGCACACTCCAGCAGCGCCTGGCCAGCTCCCGCGGCGGACGTGTGCTGATGGGCAGCGGCAAGGCCGCCATGCTGACCGGCAAGGTCGCCTTCGGCGCCACCGTCGGCGCACCCGTCGCCCTTCCCAAGGCCGCTGCCACGGTCAAGGCCGCCGCTACGACCCGCTCGGCGATGACCAAGGCGAAGCTGGCCAAGGCCGCGCTCACCACAGCCAGCACGGGCAAGCAGCTCGCCGACGCCTGGTCGCAGACCCCACCGGCCAGGGCGCTGCAGGGTGCCCGCGCAGCTGATGCCGATGCGACCCGGACCCGCGACCTACTCTCCCAGCGCCACCCACTCCCTCAGGTCGGCGTACCTCACCCCGGCGGCTCGGCCACGAACAGCGCGCCTCAAACACCACGCGGGCAAGGCGGCACAAGCATCGCTGCCGACACGCCTGCCACCAATGAGGCGGCCGGGAAGGACGCGTCGGACTCACCAGCGCAAGCCCGCCAAGCCGCCGAGCGGCTACGCGACCAGATCCGCAAGCGGCGCCCCCGCCGACCCGGTGGCCGGTAGGAGAGGTCCGTCCATGAAGAAGTGGTGGCTGGCCGCCGCGGTTGTGTTCCTGCTGTTCTTGGGCTCGTGCGGAGCGCCGGCCCTGGTCCTCATCGCACGAAGCTCCAGTTCGTCCTCCAGCGATGGCACCCCGGTCAGCGTTGAGGGGATCCCCGACACACTGCTGGATGCTTACCAGCAGGCAGCTGATCAGGCTGAGGAGCGCTTCCCAAAGTGCAGCGGCCTCACCTGGAACATCCTGGCTGGGATCGGCCGCATCGAATCCACACACCTGATGCACCTCGAGGGATACGAGGTCGATGCCAACGGCGACGTCAGCCCGCCCTTCTACGGGCCGCGTCTGGACGGAAGCCTGGAAAACACCGCGGTCATCACCGACACCGACAACGGAAAGTGGGACGGCGACACCGAATACGACCGCGCCGTGGGCCCCATGCAGTTCCTGCCCTCCTCCTGGGCGATCTACAAACAAGACGGCAACGGCAACGGCGCAACCAACCCCAACAACATCTACGACGCCACCCTCACCGCAGCCGCCCACCTGTGCGGAGAAACCGAGCGCGACCTCGCCGACCGCGAGCAACTACGCGAAGCGCTGTATCGCTACAACAACTCCCAGTCCTACGTAGAGGATGTCCTGCGCTGGTCCGACAGCTACGCCTCACGCAGCCACAGCGGCGCCCGCGGGGAGAACAGCGCGAGCGGGAACGCGATCGTCGACGCGGGCGAGGAATGGCTGGGAACCCCCTACCTCTATGGCGGGGCTTGCAACCTCCCCGGACGTGACCGGTGCGACTGCTCAAGCCTCACCCGCTACGCCTACCGCCACGGCGCCGAAATCGAACTGCCGCGCACCACCTATGAACAGGTCCAGCTACCCCAACACGACGAACGCTTCGTCGCCATCCCCGCAGACCGTATAAGCGACCTCCAACCAGGGGACCTGCTCTTCTTCGGCTCCGACCCGCCCTGGGGAATCGGCCACGTTGGCATCTACATCTCCGACACACTCATGCTGGAGGCTCCGCGCACCGGCCTGAAAGTGCGCCACTACGAAGGATGGCAGACCAGAGGTCAGTACTACGGCGCGGTTGGCTTGCGCTGATCCCTACACAGCCCTGTCACGCATCTTCGCAGTTTATGAGTGGCGAGAAGCAGCTTCTGCCAGTCTCGGCCCCCTACTCGGACTTGCGGCTTTCATAAGGCGCCGTAGACAACGCGCAGCGGCGGCGCCGGGAGCTGGTGGGTGAGCTTGCGGCGGAAGTCCAGCTGCTCGGTCAGGCTGAGCCGGTCGGTGCTGCGGTGGCGCTGCCACAGCTCCTCGGCGCTCTCCCACCACTGGGCGAGGTCGGGGTAGCGGCTCAGGTGGGGGTGTTGGCTGTCCATGAGGGTGGTGCCCTCCAGGGGCAGCACGGCCTCGCGGGGCGGTACCAGCCGGTAGGGCAGTACGTTCTCGCCCAGCAGGAGCGGGTAGAGGAAGTCCTGCTCGACGACCCCTTCCAGGTCTTTCAGATCGCGCCACGGGGCCTTCTCATAGGAGCTGCGGACCGAGCGCACCGACACTCGGCCCCACCCAGCCCCAGCGGGCCGGCGTCTTGGCGCTCGACCAGGAACAGCATCCGGGGGAACACCGTGGCGCCATTGAAGGAGCGCGGTCGGTAGGGCGATTCGACGACGCCTTCGCGCCCCTGGGCCAGTGCGGCTTCCTCGCGCCTCAGATGGGGCTGCACGCTCTGCCAGTCCTCGGCTTAGGCGGGCAGGCGCCCGCTCCACCGCAGGGTCTGTGCGGGCAGGGCCGCGGCGGTGCCGCTGGCGGTGCGTCGGCCGAAGACGATGCCGGAGCCGCGGGGGAAGATATGGGGTCGCAGGCGGCGCAGGTCCCAGGAGCCGGTGAAGGCGACGTCGACGTGCTCGGTGGAGGTGTGGTAGCGGCCGCTGCGGAACCCGGCGAAGTAGGGCCGGTCCAGCACCGCGTTGGGCACCACGAAGCCGAACCTGCCGTCGGGGCGCAGGTACTGCTCCACGGCGCGGGCGATGAACAGCCCGGACAGATCCTGGTGGGTGGTGACCTCGCCGCCCTGCCACAGGCCGCGCTCGGTGGAGAGTTCTTTGAATGAGTCCTGCATCTCGGCGGGCATGTGGCGATAGGCCAGCCACGGCGGGTTGCCCACGAGCACATCCACCCGGTTCTCGGCCAACGAGAGCCACATGGGCCAGGCCAGGTTGCGGACGTAATAGCTCCAGATGTGGTTGCGGCCCTCATCAACCAGCTGGCACAGCAGCTGGAAGTTCGCGGTGATCTCGCCCTGGTCGTCGGTGGCGATGGCCAGCCGGTTGAACAGCCCTTTGAGCGAGGGCACGGTGCCGGGCTGGCGGGGCTTGGCGGCGAGATCCGCGAGTTCGTTGACCAGCTGGTCGAAGCGTCGGCTGTCGTGGAGCAGGTGCTCGGCGAAGCGCAGCTCGCTCTGGAACAGCTGGCCGTCGCTGTGGGTGCGGATGATCAGATAGCCCTGGTCGAACAGGTCCAGGCGCTGCTGCCACTGCACACTGTCGCCCAAATAGACCGGCACCCAGATGGGGCCGCGCTGGGGCGAGGTCAGTCTGTCGCGGCCGATGGCCAGCAGGTAGGTCACCCGGGCCAGGGAGGCGGCCACCGGGTGCAGGTCGATGCCGGCCACGTGGTCGGTCAACCCGTGCAGCGCCGCGGCCAGCGGGATACCGGCGGTCTCGGCGGCCTGCAGGTAGCGGCGTGCGGCGTGGAAAAGAAAAGTTCCCGAGCCGCAGGAGGGATCCAGTACACGCTGGTGCAGCGGGTCGGTGACGGTCTCGGCGACCACCTGCTGGGCCAGCCAGTCGGGGGTGTAGTACTCCCCCAGCGACTTGCGGGTCTCGGTGCCAATGACCGACTCATACAGCACCTTGAGGACATCGTGGTCGACGCGCGACCAGTCGAAGCGGGCCAGGCGCCGGGTCAGGGTGCGCACGAACGACTCGCCGCCGGGAACCTCCAGCACCCAGTCGAAGAAGTCGGCTTCGACCACCCCGGCGATGTGGGCCTGCTCGAAGGTGCGCCCCAGCAACAAGGTGGCCGGCTGCAGGCCGGTGACGTCCACACCGAGGATGCAGTGGGCGATGACATCGGCGCTGTTGACCAGCAGCGTGTGCTCGATGAACAGCGCGTCGTCATCACGGAACTGGGTGCCCAGCGCACTGCGCAGCAGCCGCGCCCACAGCTGGCGCTTCATCTGCACGGTGGGCTCGTGCTGGAACTGCTCGTACAAGGCGGCCAGGGCGGCGCGGTCCAGTTCGTGGGAGGCGCTGGTAGCGCCCAGGCGGCGGGCGATCTCTCCGGGGGTGGGCACGATGTCCTGGCGGGTGGCCAGCACGCCTTCCAGCCACACCAGCAGCTCAAGGGGGTCGGTACGCGGTTTGAGCGTGAAGCGGGTGGCCTCGGCCAGCTCCTCGCCGCGCAGGTGGTAGCGCGCCAGTCGACGCCGTCGGTGAGCACGCCGACGTAGCGCTGCCCGCTCTGGTGGCTGCGCGCGGCCACATACCCCTGGAGCTGGACGAGGGCGTCGGCGAGAACCGCACTGCTGCGCAGGTCCCGCTTGGTCTCGATGACGGTGTAGCCCACCTCGACGTCGATGCGGCGCCGGTCCCCCACCGGTGCCTCCAGGTCGACGTCGAGGTCGTGCTCGGCCAAGTTCAGCCCGCCGGTGAGCAGCAGCTGGCGGACATCGGAGCGCAGTGTGTCCTCGGAACGCAGCTTGCTGCGGTCAGCCAAGCGCCGCACCAGCGCGGCGAGCTCATCGGGGTGGGGGGTCGCAGTCACGCGCCAGACCTATCACACCGCGGGCCCTCCGCCCGGTGTCGGCGAGCGGTGGTGCCGTTCGTCCCCAGTGTTTGCCGTCTCAGTTCACGGGGGCGGCGCTGTAGCCGCACCCCGCCGACGGTGCTCGTTTTGCCAGGGTTATCGCTTCCGATAAGCCCCGAGTACCACGGGCGGGCAGCAGTCACAACACGGCAGAATCAGGGGGATGCTGCGGAACCTCGCATGGACGGTGCTCACACTCGCCACGGCGCTGGGGCTGCTATGGGCGGCACACAAATATGTGCCTGGCGTCAGCGGGTTGGGCGACCTGAACAATCTCGCCGGGATCGGCAGCTTCGCGCTCGCAGCGGTCTCCGCAGTGCTGTTCTTCGCCTCGCGCGACAACGAGGCCGCTTCTCAAGTCGCGGGCGACAATCCGGGCACTGCGCAGCAGGCCACCACCGGTAGCGGGCCAGTCGCTCAGACCACTGGCGACCATAGCCCCACCACCCAGGTGACCGGCGATTCCCCCACGATCCACCAGCACTACGGGACGGCCCCTGCCAGCGGTCCGCCTGCCGAAAACTCTGCGGCGCCGGGCTGGCTGGACACGGCCGTACGTGTGGCCGAGGCCGACCCGGATCGGCTCGGTGCGCACGCCGCCCGCCCCGGTGCCAACGGTGGCCGACAGCCGCCCTATGTGGCCCGCGACGCCGACACCGACCTCGATGCTCGCCTGACCACCGCGGCGGCCGACCCGCGCGGAGGGCTGGTGCTGGTGGCCGGTGCCCCCACAGCCGGCAAGACCCGCGCGTTAGCGGCCGCGCTGGCGCGCGTTCTGCCTGAGCGGATGCTGGTGGCCCCGCCCGAGGAGGCCGACCTCTCTCATCTGCCCCGGTGGCTGAAGCAGAGCGCGGAGAACGCGCCGCACGGATGGGTGGTCTGGTTCGACGACCTCGACCGCCACCTGCCCCACGCCCACCTGGATCCGGCCCTGATCGACGAGCTGGGCGCGGCTGGGGCGGTGGTGGCGGCCACCATCCGCCTCAGGCAGTTGAACGCCCTGAAGCCCGCGGCCGCCGACACCGACGACCGAACCGTGGGCTATACCGTCCTCAAGCCCCCCGCCGTGGTCCTCGACCGCAGATGGAGTTCCGGGGAGCGCGACCGCGCTGCTCGCAGCGGCGACGACCGCTTGGCCGACGCCGCTGAACAGACAGGCTTCGGGGTGGCCGAGTACCTGGCGGCCGGCCCCGAACTGGACCGGGACTGGAAGCACGGCCCCGACACCGGCTATCCGCGCGGCTATGCCCTGGTGGCGGCCGCAGTGGACCTGACCCGCACCGGCCTCTCGGTGCCGTTGACCCGTGCTCAGATCGAGGAGGTCGCCGAACTCTACCTACCAGTCCCGCCACCCGTCCCCGAGGATCCCGAAGAGGCGTGGGCGTGGGCTACGCGGGTGCGCAGCGGGGTGGCCGGGCTGCTGGTACCCGCCGACCACGACAACGGGCACTGGCGGGCTTTCGACTATCTCACGAGTGAGGCGCCGATGCCCGAGGGCGTTTGGCGGGCAGCACTCGGCTGGGCGGGTGGCGAGGACCGCTTCGCGATCGGCGTCACCGCCTACACCGCCGGGCAATCGGCGATCGCCGAGAGGGCTTGGACCCCCCTCGCCAAAGTTGGCAACCCCCTCGCGATGTTCAACCTCGGTGTACTGCTGGATGTTGGTGGGCGCGCCGAGGATGCCCAGGTCTGGTACCGCGAAGCCATCCAGGCGGGCTACACCGCCGCGGGGAACAACCTCGGAAACTTGCTGTACGCAGGCGGACGAGTCGAGGAGGCCGAGGGGTGGCTGCGGGCCGCCGCCGAGGAGGGCCACACCGCCGCGATGAGCAATCTCGGCCTGCTGTTGAGGCACGAAGGCGGCACCGTCGAGGAGGCCGAGGGGTGGCTGCGGGCCGCCGCCGAGAGGGGCAACCCGGGTGCGATGAGCAATCTGGGCGTGCTGCTGGCAGAACAGGGACGCAACGAGTGCGGTGAGCAGTGGCAGAGGAAGGCCGCCGAGGCTGGCCACACCGTGGCGATGCATAATCACGCCGCGCGACTGTATGAGGACGGACAACGTGAGGAGGCCGAGGAGTGGTGGCGCCGGGCCGCCGATGCTGGCCATGCCATCGCTATGAAAAACCTCGGTGTGCTGCTGGCGGAGGCCGGCCGCGCGAGGGAGGCCGAGGAGTGGTGGCGGCGGGCGCGCGAGGCGGGGGAAGACGGGTAGTCCCGCCCTCCGGTTGCCTGGGCCCGGCGGGGAGAAGGAGCACGAGGCTCTGGAAGGGATGCTGGGCCAGTTGGCCGACTACCCGCTGATGGTGATCCCCTCCAAGGTGCCCCCGGTGCCCGCCTCCCGCGACATCGAGCGGTTGCGGCGCATCACCCAGGCCGCCGACATCCCAGTGGGTCCCGCGGTGAGCCACTACGTGTGGATCCCCCGGCGCAGCCGCCGCATGGCCGTCAGCGCGCCCCCCATCACCAAGCAGGGCCAGCCCTTCGCCGACGAGATCGCGGCCGTGGCGCAGTCGGTGATCGCATGAGCAACGGACTGGACGACCTGGCCAAGAAGCGCCGCCGCGGCCGCCAGACCCCCGCACCCAAGCACCCGCGCTCAGAGCAAGAACAGGGATCTGCGCCCCAGACCTCCACCGAGCAGCCGGCGGCTGCAGACGAGACGGCACCACTCCCAGAGCCGGAACAGCCCGCACCGGCGTCGGCATCCAGTGACGCCCAGCAGCAACGTCCCGATGCTCTCCGTTTCAACCGCCCGCCCTCGATCGAGGCCTACCTGGACGAGGAGCTGATGGACAAACTCTGGGAGGTGGAGGCGGCCGGGGCCGCCCGCCGCGAGCGCCACCTGCAAAGCCCCGTCGTCCGGTTGGCGCTGCGCGAGCTGTTCAAGCGCTACACCCCCGCCCAGATCGTGGAGCAGGTGCTGGCCGCATCCCCGCCCAAGACCGGAAAGCGGGGACGCCCCCGCAGGTAGAGGTGTGCCGGGCAACCAGCCCGGCACACCAGCCACCCGGTACACCGGTGTAAGAGCATGCCGGTGTACCGGCGCATCGGAGGTGTCGGCGCTGCCTACCGAAGGGGGTGGCGGGGGTGTCGGCCCACAGCACTTGGCGCCCATCGGCGGTCACGCTCAGCCCGAGCCTCTCGCGTCCCGGGCGGCCGGCGGCCTGCCAGGCCTCCCAGGCCCGTCCGATCTCGGCCCATAGGTCTCGTGGGCCGCGCACCTTGGTCTCCCAGGTGGTCTCTTCCGGGGAGTACTCGCCCAGCGCCCAGGACCCGGAGGCGGTGCCGCGGTCGTAGACATAGACGCTGGCCTCGCCGGAGTTGTCGCTGGCCTCGAAGGAGGCGAAGTCCACCCCGGGCACCAGGTGGCCCACGACCAGGCGCCACCCGTCGTCGCGGTGGGCGATCCAGCGCGGGTTGGTCGCGGTGCGCCCCTCCTCGACACCCGGGGCGTCTTCGTCGACGAAGTCCTGCCAGTCCCCGAGGGGGCTGGCGCTGCGCTGGGCGCGCAGCATCATGAACGGGGCAGGGCCGACGAAGCGACCCGAGGCTGACCCGTCCTCGGCCACGACCAGGCGCAGCAGCACTCCGGGGGAGAACCACGTGCACCACGGGGTGACGATGACCCCGCCGGGCCGGGTCTGCTCCACCCATGCTGGGGGAACCTCGTGGGCGGCCACGGTGGCCAGCACCCGGTCGAACGGCGCGTGCTCCGCGGCGCCGGCCGCCCCGTCACCGATGACCAGGGTGGGTTTGTAGCCCTGGGTCTCCAGCACGGCGCGCGCCGCCTCAGCAACCTCGCGATCCAATTCGATCGAGGTCACGTTGGCGTCTGTGAGCCGCTGGCACAGCAGGGCGGTGTTCCAGCCGGTGCCGGTGCCGATCTCCAGCACCCGGTCACTGTCGCAGACATCGAGGGCCTGCAGCATGGCGAGCACGAGGGAGGGCTGGGAGATGCTGCTGGTGGCCAACCATCCCCGCCCGTCCGTGCCCGTGGGCGCTCCGTCGTCGGTCTGGGTAACGATGGCGTAGTCGCCGTCGATGGCCTCGCCCACGCGCTGGTGGGTCTTGGGCAGCGGCTCGCGCCACCCGGAGCCGTCGCGGCTGGGCATCCACACCGTCTGCGGGACGAACCGCTCACGCGGCACGGCAAGCACGGCGCGATGCCAGGCCGGGTCAGTGATGAGGCCGCGCGAGGTCAACTCGCGCGCCAGCGCGGCCGCCTGGCTCACGTCTTCTCCTGGCCATCAGAGCCCTGCTCGGGAAACGACTCGCTGCCGTGCTTGTTGGACTCGCTGCCATCGGTGTCGGCGCTGCCACCCGAGCCGCTGTCCTTGGGCGTGTCGTCTTTGCCGTGCTTGCCCACCCGGGGCCTCCCACGGTGAGGGGACTACTGCCTCACGACGGTAGCCCGCCAGCCACGACCTGTCAGCGGAGCCGACCTGATCCGGTCTGAAGGGTCCGGGCCACCCCCGGGACACTCACCCAACCGACGACGGGCCCAGAACCCTCCCACAGAAAGTCCCGGTCTCCTATAAGTCCACCGCCCGCTCCACCGCGACGGCCGCATCAACCATGTGGCCGTCGCTGCGCAACGCCAGCCCAAGCCCATGCCAGGCCCTCACTTCGCCATGGTGGTCGTCCATCTGCTGTTACAGGATGCGAGCCCGGGTGTGAGCCTCGATCACCTCCTCAAACCGGCGCACCTTGGCCAGAGCGGCGCCAAGGTTGTTGGCCAGTCCGAGCAAGATCGGCGACATCGCCAAAGCCGCACTGGTTCTCACCCATTTCGAACACGGGCACATCACATAAAACTCGCTGGGATCACCTCATTGTTTCGTGGTCTGTGGAAGAATGAGCCGTCGTTGATGCCTATTGGGAGGCGATATGCCCGATGTCTGGCAGCTGGTGCTTGCTGCCGCTGTCGGCGGATCTATCCGGGGCTTCCTCGACTTCTACCATCACGTCTTGGCTTGGCGGGCTGGGTGCCGCGAGCATTGCAAACGAACCGGCGGCTCTGAGGGGCGGCCATCGTTTCGCCGTTACTGCGACGTCGTCCCGGAGCTAGTGGCTGCGACGTTCCACGTCGGCCTTGGAGCTCTTGCTGGTGGCATGTTCGCTGGGGCAGACCAGATCGACAGCGTCTTGTTTGCACTCGGTGTCGGGACCTCAGCTCCACTCTTGCTTCAGCAGTTGGGCACCATTAAATATGTCCAACAGACGCTTGTGGGGCCATCGACTACCCAGTCTTCTACGACCTCTAGCAATGAGGCTGCCGACAACAGTCATTCGAGGTCTATTCAGGCTATGACTGCGCCTCAAATGGCGACTGCTTCTCCTGACCTTGAAGGCCACTTCGATCCCTACTCGGCATCCAGGGAGGAGGACAGCCGTGACCACTGACGTCCTCTGGCGTCGGACCATTGCTGCGATCTTTGGTGCTGACCGGGGCCCGTCCCACACTACACAGACGCAAGTCAACCGAGATTACCCTTTGAGTCGGCGCTGTATGGCCGTAATACTGGGTGTCCGTCTGCCTCCACCATCCAGCGACCCACCAGAGGTGCCAAGCCCAGCAGGTCATGCTCCACAGATACAGGATGGCAAGGAGAACTGCGCCCCGACGGTTACACTGAAGGATAAGAAGCCGAATGTAGCTTCTAAAGGAGCGACGCTTTTTGAAAGCCGTAGGCTGCCAGAAAGAAAAAAACCTACGGTCATCGGGCCACGAATTGTTTTACGCAAACCGGAGATTGAGCGCGTTACGGAACACCTGTTGGTGCCCGGTTCCGGGGGAGAGAGGCCTCCGATCCTGGTCTTCACCGGGGTCGACGGCAGCGGAAAAACAACCCTGTTAAAGCAGACGGGCGGGGTACTGAACCAGAAGGCCCCGTGGGCCTTTGTCGACTGCGCGGAGTACTCCCCCACCGACCTCCCAAAGCTCCTGACCGAGATCAAGGTCCAGCTCAGCCGCTACTGCCCCGGTTTCGGCAGGCTCCGGTTCCCCCGACTCGAACTCGGTCTGGCCGTGACTAAGGAGGAAGTCGACTTCACCAGCCAGAAACAGGCGTTTCGCCAGCTGAGCGAGCTGGTGGAGAGTCAGACCCGCCGTCACCCCAAGGCCGTCGAGGAGATCCTCGACGGCATGGTGGGAGACGTCGTCGGAGAGATGTTCACCGCGCAAACGACGCTGCCGGCCAAGCTGCTGCGCGCCCCGACCGAACGCCTCGTCACGGCCGTGGCTTCTCGCGCTCTGAATAGTCCACGACTGCTTCGCTGGGGACAGAACTGGTACGGCCACCGCGACCAGCGGCTCCCGTACACCCCCATCGACGGGTTGGCCCAGCTGAACCGGTGGGCCCATACTCCCCAACGGCTCCAGCAACGCGACAAACTCCTGATCGAGGCGCTCCTGGCCGATGTGCGTGCCGCCTTCGACCGCGGCAGGCCGGCCCGCTCCGGGCGGTACAACTGCGTCATCCTGCTCGACAACGCCCACACCGACCTCGGCCGTGCCGTACTCGAGCACCTGCAGAAGCTACGCCGGAACTTCCAGACCGCGGGCTTGACGGCCGAACCGCTGCTGGTCGTGGCGAGCAGCCGCAAGCCGCTCCCCGGCGACGCCCTAGAGCAGCACCCGCTGCCGGAGTTCACCGACGCCGAAACCGATTGGCTGGCCTCCCACCTGCCCGAAGAGGCGGACCCCCGGCTCCCGAAGCTGATCCACCTCTTTACCGGCGGATACCCGGCCGCGGCCGGGTATCTGGTGAGGACCGCCTGCGCGCGGCCCTCTGCCGCAGAGGGCGGTATCAGCACGCTCCTCACCACCGAAATTGAAGACGATGCCGCGGCCACGACAACCGTCGAAACCCGGCTGCGCAACGGTCTGGTGGAGGCGCTGCTGAAGCAGCCCGAACACCAGTCCTTCCCCGATGAGGCGCTGGAACCCCTGGCCACCTGCGCGGCCGCCCGCACCCAGGAGGAAGCCGAGTGGCTGGCCGCGACGTATGCGGACAGCAGTCTGGTCGATCCCGACCTTCTCTGGCAAACGGGCCTGTGGGACGAGCAGAGGGCGACCGCGGCCCACGCCCTGCTGCGCTGGCTGCTGCTGCGCCAGTTGGCCCGGCGGGAAGCCGGGCAGCCGGACTGGAAGACGGTGCACGGGGAACTGCGCGACCGGTGCCGCGACGACGGCGATGTCGCCGGAGAGCTGTATCACACCCTTGCCGGCGGCGATCTGCCGGAGGTGGCCCGGAGGCTCACCGGGTTCCTCCCGGGGAGCGGGATCGCCCAGTCCTGGTTGTCCCTGCTGCTGTCCGTCGTTAAGGCCCCGCGCATGGCACCGGATTCCGGCCCTTCCGCGCCTTTTGAGCAGCAGATCGAATTGACACGCTCCATGGCGGGCGAGTCACCGGCCCATCTCGTGCAGGTGGCCCGGGTGGTCGCCGGACTGTGGCTGGCCAATGACCGCTGCACCGGGCCGGACCGGGCGGACCTCCACGGGGAGATCGCGATCAACTACAGGCGGATCGCGGCGCACGCGGACCGGCCGGCGGAGCTTTGCAAGCACGCGGACCGGCACAAGGAGTCCTCCCAATACTGGTCCTGATAGGTGTCAGTCTTCGAAGTGGGCTGCATGGATGTCCGTAGCCACTTGCACGCACGCGGCCCTGTAGTCGATCACCGGGCATCTCGGCCTGGCGCCGACGACGGGCCGCGGAGAGCGCTTCGAGGAGCTGGCCGTGATGGTCGACGACCGCGCCTGCGGGGAGGTAGCCGTTCTTCGCGAGCGCGGCGTCTGGCGATGGTCCGTGCCGTTGACGGGGTCGGCGTCGCTCTTCTCGCTCACCGTAGGCAGCGCCCAGGCTTCGGCAGGGGTGAGCAGGAGCAGGCGCGGCGAGTAGTCAGCGCCCTGGTGCAGGAAGACACCGCCAGCGTCGGATGGCATGGGCGCCTGGCTGTCACCGAGCAGCGTGAAGACGAGCACGCGGGCGCGCAACGCCAGCCCGCCGGGGAGGCTCATAGCTTGACGTCATTGATGGTCTCCAGGACCAACTCGGGCAGCACGGTCAGCGATGTGCGCAGCAACTCCTCGACCGGCACCGCATACTCGCTGGCGTCCACGTCGATGGCCCGGGCCCACTCCACTGGGTGGTAGCGGGCCAGGACCGAGAGCGCGTGCAGGACCGCCCACCAGGCCATGAGCGGGTGCATGCCACGGATCGCTCCGTTCGGGGCGGGGAACAGGTAGCGTCCGTCCAGGTAGCCGTGTGTCTTGTCGTGGAGCAGAGCGATCCGGTCGGCGTAACTCTTACCGTGGTCCACCTTCCACCTCAGATAAACCTCACCGGAGCCGTCCACGTGCGGTTGGTAGGCCGGGTCGGCGTCCGGCCCGGGACCAGTCTTGGCGAAGTCGTAGCCTGCAACGTCGGGGAACGCCGCGAGGTAGGTGTGGAGCACCTGGGGGTCGGTCTTGCCGATCACCCACTCGGGGAGCGGCCACGCCGGGACCTGCACAACCTCCTGTTCCTGGTCAGGAACCCCTCGGGTATCGATTTGCAACGGGGTGCGCCGGTCCTGACCCGGCGTGCCGAGTGGCCACTCCCGGGCCTGGGGAATGCAGTCCCACAGGACGCGGAAGGACACGGCGTTGTCTTCCCACACCGGGGAGTCCAGGATCTTGGACAGGCGGGTGAAGCTGCCCCGGTTCCCCGGGCCGTCCGTGCGGATCTGCACGTCGGGCAGCGGGTCGCGTAGGCTCTCGGGCCGGGGACAGATGCCGTGCCCGACGAGTTCCCAGGTGTTCTCGACCGCGCTGCTGGCCGCGGCGGCGATGGCACGTCCGGCCTGGCTGAGCCCGTAGAACACGGTGATGGGACGGGTGGCAGGCGCAGCATCAGCCGCCTGGCGGAACAGCTGCTCGGCCTGCTCCAACCCGAACTGGTAGGTGACACGGCGCGGCTTCGCCTTGAGCGCCGGTGCGGGAGGGTCCGCGCGGGTAGCCCGCAGGCGCGCCCACGCGTCGTCGTTGAAGTGCATGCCGCACAGCCTAAGAAATCCCCTGGCCTGGGGTGCTGAGGAATTCACCGATCAGGACGCACATCCGAGCCGGGTCGCTCTCGGTGGCCCGGTAAGTGAACCCGTGCTGGGACGTCGCTGTCTGCTCAAGCAGGAGCCGTCCCGATGTCCAGGCACAAAGGGCGACATCACCGCTGTGGGTGCTGGTTTCGGCTGCACGCGGTGGCCCTGGCGGTCCAGGATGAAAGCATGGCCACGCTGCGCTCCGCTCGCCTCGAACGTCTCCTGGGAGCCGCCATCGCCGAGGCCACCTACGAGCACGTCTGCTCCCTGGTGGACAACTCGGTCGTTGAGAGCTTCGACTTGGATTACAAGGCCCAGCTGTATGGCACTGGCGACTCCGAAAAGCGCGAGCTTGCCGGGGATATCGCCGCGATGGCCAACACTGTCGGCGGGCTCATCATCCTCGGCATCAACGAAGACGACCAGGCGCGCGCCAGCGCCGCCCCGGGTGTGCCAGTCAGCGATGCCGAGGTGACCCGCATCTACCAGACGGCGGCCTCGCGGCTGTCCCCGCTACCGGGCCTGGACGTGCGGGTGGTGCCCGATCCTGCCTCCGGCGGCGACCACGGAGTCATTCTGATCGCGGTCCCGCCCAGCCCGGCCCGCCCGCATGCGGTTCTGGTCAACAATGCCCTGCGCTATCCCCGACGGCACGGCACCACCACCGTCTACCTCAGCGAGCCCGAGGTCGCTGAGGCCTACCGCGAGCGGTTCACCAGCGTCGCCGAGCGCGCCGATCGGTTGGAGCGCTATGAGTCTGAGTTACTAACGCAGCTCGACACCACCGAGTTGACCTATGTGGCCGTCTCTCTTCTGCCCGATATGCCAGGGGCCATGACCATCGACACCGCAGCCGGACGCGCTTTCCAGGAGCAGGCTCTGACTACTGCGCCGATGATCGCCGAAACCGGATGGTCCTGGACGAAGACCATGGTGGGGCCGGGCCGTTTCATCGCACTCGCCGACGTCAGCGACCAGGGCAAGACGAAGTGGAGGGCCTGTGAGCTACATATTGACGGAGGCGGAGCCTTCGCGACCTTCGTCGACGTTCGTCGCTCCCATGACGGCGCGGCCGTCGAGAACTCGCGCGTGGACGACGAAAACCTGGCACTCGGCATCCTCAGCGGCCTGCGCCTCCTTGGGCAACACGCCCGCGACCGAACCGCCACCAGCGGAAACGCCACAGTGCGTGCCACACTCCACCCCGTGAGGTCGGCTCTCCCCGCAAAGCTGACTCACTCCCGCTTCCATTCGATCAGCCAAGGGCTTGGCCCCCGAACGCTGATCGAGGCCCCTGACGCGGCGACCGTGGCCGACATCGACGCCCTGGCCGATGAAGGACCCGAACTGGTGGCAGCCGCCCACCGGCTGGGTGGCCACCTTGTCCAAGCCTTCGGCCGGCCTGAGATCCTGCAGTTCAGCCCCCAAGGACAGCTGCGCATGCGCTACTGGGACCCCCGCTTTCAGCCGAGCCTACGGGCATGGGCGGAGCAGGCTGGAGTCGAGTGCGTCAACGACACCGTGCGGTAAGCAATCCATTTCTGCCTGCATGTCTCTAACCTGCCGTCCGGATCTCAAATAGCAGTCGCGCAACCTCTGAGACGAGTGTCCCCGCGTGCGCCGAGAGCGAGATGTCACATCTACGCGGTGAGGGCCGCCGCAGGGGCTGTCCCAAACCGGGGAAGCGGGAGGCGACGCATCCTGGCCGGGCTGCTCGTGCTCGCCGGGGCGTTCAAGTTCGCTGACTCGGTGATCCATTCATGACGGGCCCACCCCCGGCTGGGCTACCCCGCCCCTGCGGCGCAGCTGGCCACTGGTCACCATTCAGTGCGTCCTGCGGGCAGCCGGGTCGCGTTGGGCCTGCCAGGCCGAGAGCGCCTCGGTGGAGACCCGGGCGTAGCGGGCCACGGACGCCACTGAGGTGTGGCCGGAGTAGGCGAGCAGGGTGGAGGTGTTGGCGCCGTCCTCGTCGGCGCCGGGTGCGCAGCCCGGCTTCCACATCGGGTTGGGGAAAGCGTAGGAGCCCAGGAGGCTAATGTGCCCGTAGCCCAGCGGGGACAGCCGGGCGCACATCTCCTCGGTGGCAGGGATCCCGCCGTCACTGAACCGCCGCCGAGAATAGTAGGGTCGGGTCGAGGAAACGGTCCAACCGCAAGTTTGGAACCGCGCCTCGACCCGACCCTACTATTCTCCGCAGTCCCTGCCGTCTTGGTCACTGCGTGTGGTCACTGGTGGCGTAGCGGTTCCAGGCCCCACCCTCGCTCGCGGCGATGCGGGTGGTGGTCTTGTCGTGGAAGCCGAGGGCGCGGGCGATGACCGGAGCGGGAGCCTGGAGCACGAGTTGGCGCAGGGCAGCAGAGCGGACCGAGCCGCTGGGGATACCGATCTCGCCGACCAGAGCCGCGAGGTACAAGGAGTTCAGCGGCCGCCCGGCCTGTCCGGGGAAGAGCCAGGGAGAGTCGGCCGAGGCAGAAGTCTTCGCGTTGCCGCGCTCGTGGCGGGCGCGGAGCAAGAGTCCGTCGAAGGGGCTGGGGACCAGGGTCGGCGGGTCACCGAAGCGGATGAAGACCTGGCCGTCGTCCTGGGTGATGTCGTCGGTGGTCAGCAGGACGATGCGGCTTGCGGGCTGGGCGTAGAGGAGCATGAGGCAGGCCGCCGTGCGTGAACGCAGTGGCCCCGAAGCTTCGTTCAGGATCTTGCGTAGGAGTTCGAGTCGTCGGTGCTGGGTGAGTCGTTGGCCAGGGTGGTACCGCCGGGCGCCAGCTCCAGCTCCTCGAAGAGGAGCACCGGCAGCCCGCAGGCGAGC
This sequence comes from Allosalinactinospora lopnorensis, assembly GCF_000981225.1. GTDB lineage: Bacteria > Actinomycetota > Actinomycetes > Streptosporangiales > Streptosporangiaceae > Allosalinactinospora > Allosalinactinospora lopnorensis. The sequence goes on along the minus strand of NZ_LAJC01000017.1, from coordinate 62,527 downwards.
GCCGCGGCGGTGGCCTGGTCGACCAGCACCCCGGCCAGGGATCCGCGGTAGGTGATGCCCTGGGGGCCGATCTCGGCGGCGCGGGCCTGGCGCACCCCCCATTCGGCCGCGATGTCGAGCCCGGCCTGGGCGAGCACGTCGCGGTGCACGATCGCCCCGTCGGGGGTGCCGGCGTCGGTGAGCACCACCGCGCCGCCGGTGTCGGCGACGTCGGTCACCACGGTGCCCAGCCGGTCGCGCACGTGCTCCGAACCCTGCTCCACGGTGGGTTCACCGCGGAAGGCGGGCCACCGGTCGTCCTCCATCCCACCCCAAAACGAGTACGGGTGCGTACACATCCAGAGTGTGCGCACCCGTACTCATTCGCGGAGCGGTTTCCGCGGATTCGTGGCAGACGTCGGTACGTTCGCGGGACGAGCTGGCGGCCGCGCCTTCGGCGAGAAGGACACCGCGCCGCGCTCGCGCATCCGTTTGTCCCAGCAGCGCCATGGTGGCCAGGTGGGTGGATCTGAGCCAAAACTCACTGGTCATTGATATCTGCTGTTTCCGCGAGTGCCGCAAATGAGGTGATCGCGTTGGTGCGGTAGCCGGTGCTGGCGATTCTGCGCTGCCGCAGGTCAGCCAGGGCCTTCTGTACGGTGACCTCCGAGGCGCCGATGATGGAGGCGAGCTCGGGCGGGGTGATGGGGATTCCCAGTTCGACGCGGTCGCCTTTGCGTAGCCCGTAGTCCTGGTAGAGCTGGTACAGCACCCGGGCCAGGCGCACCGGGACGTCGTGCGCGCTGTAGTCGATCACCCGCTGGGTGGTGGAGTGGAACTTGCCGGCGATCGACGCGCTGACCGCCTGGGAGACCTCCGGGTTTTTGGCCAGGAACGCCTCGAAGTCCCGGTGCGCGATGACCACGGCGGAGACCAGGCCGGTGGCGGTGACCGTCGCGATCCGCGGACTGCCGTCCAGGCTGGCCAGCTCACCGATGAGGTCGCCGCGGGAACGGATCGCGAGCAGGACGCGGCGCCCGTTGCGGGAGCTGTGGGTCACCTTGGTGACGCCGTCGATGAGCACGAAGACGTGTCTCGTTCTCTCGCCCTGGTGCACCAGGACGTCTTCGGCGGCGAAGTGTCGCAGATGCCCCAGGGCGAGGAGAGCACGGCACTGGTCGGGCTTGAGGGAGGCGATGACGCTTTTCGCGGGCCAAGGACGGCGGCCCCCTCCCCCCACGCCCCTGCCGCCTTGGGGGGAGGTCCGACGGTGCTCATCGGGCTTGTGGGCAGCCTGCAGGATCGCGCTGACATGAGCGGAAAGAGCTCGCCGTTTCATCGCTCGAGCCCCTGCGGTGCCCAGCGAACTCTCGTTTACAAGAGAGAGGTAGCGCTGTAGCGCCGTCAGCGCAGATTGCTGAGCTTCGGAATCGACCGGTTCACCGTGGTCGGCCGCATCGCGCACGCAGGACAGAGCCGAGAGCGTCTCAGCGCGTACGGGGTCGGGCGATTCGGCTTGGAGACGTTCCAGGACCTCGTAGAGGAGGACGATGTCGTCCGCGCTGAAGTGGGATTCGCTCATCCTCGTTCTCCCATCCTCCTCCGGATCCGATAAAGGCGGCCTTCGACTGCGCGGGGGCTCATCCTAGTTGCTGGCCAATCTCGGCATGGGTGTGACCGTCGAGGACGAGTTCGGCTATCTCACGGGTGTCAGGTGGCATCTCATCCATGGCCTGCTGGGCCATCAGCTTCAACGTGGCAGTCTCGGCCGGATCCCGGATGTGGTCCATAACGCAGCGGTCGTCCTCAAAGGCAGCGGCGACTGAATGGGCCTGGCGCCATTTGGCGCGCTCACCCGACCAGCGGCGGTAGACGTTGGGGAAGGCCAAGAGGCAGGCGCCGACGAAGTAGGTCTTGATCGAGGCGCCGCCCTCGATCGACCATTTACGCTGCATGAGCGCGTGGTCTCGGAAGAACTTCAGCGCCTCGGCCACGGTCTCTACCGCAAGTCCGAGACGTTCGTTGAACGAGGTGCTCAGCAGCTCGGCGTCGGCTTCGAGGGGCTGTAGGGGGCGGCCCTGGCGTGCGCACAGGGAGTAGATGCGGCGTTTTCGGATCCAGGAGAGCATGACCGGATAGCCATATGCGGCCAGGTCAGCCTCGAACATCTCATAGCGGGGGCCAGTGAAGCCGTCCTCAGCGAGCTCGCTGAGGAGGGTGTGGTCGGCCAGGCGTCGAAGCAGGTTCTCCTGGCCCTGACGCAGCTGGTCGCCTTCCTCAGAAGCGTAGTCCGCTTCGAGGCGCTCAAGGAGGTCTCCCAACACCGCCCAGTCACCGGCGGGGGGATGCAAAGAGCCGGTGGAAAGATTCGCGGAACCGGAGCCGGGCTCGCCTGAGCGCCTACATACATCGGGTTGTAGGCGCTCAGACGAGCCCGGACCCAGTCCGGCCTGCTCGTCCATCCGTGTTCCCTTCGTGTCCTTCCTTGTGACGCGATAGGCGCTCCCGGAAACGACCGGCCGGGAGCGCCACGCCGCGTGAAGGCGTGCCGTCCCTCCTATGTCAGGGCAGGGCAGGGACCCCACGGATTTTCTCGAGGTTTTTCTCTCGCCGTTGAATCGCTTGCTGCCGTGGGGTGGTGGGGCCGAAGCGACCTACAGCCCGGCATCGTCCGGGCTGTGGCCCTTTACCGCTGAAAGGTTGTCATGACCTCCTTTGGAGACGCTCCTTCTGCCCGCCTGAGCATGCGCCTGGCTTTGGTGTTGTCGATGAGCTGTGTCTGCACCGGGGTAGCGGCGGTGCTGACCTGGTTGTCTGGCCGCCATATTGCCGAGGCGGTCCTCGCTGGCCTGGTGGTGTTCGCCAGCGCCTTCCGGTTCTTCGACTCGCTGATCGCCCACCCCCACCAGGGGCGCACTCCCCCTGAAGGCCACAAGCCCGAGTAGGCCATCACAGCTCGGGGCTCTCAGAAGGCTTCCTCAAGGGCGCTTGGGGGCGGCTCAGGCGTAGCGGGAAAAGCCCAGAGCGGGTGGCCTCGGGGGCGAGGCCCCCGCCGCGGTCACATGGCCGGGTTGGATCCGGTGGGCGTCCCCCAGCTTTTTTCGTTGCCCGCCTGGTACGCGTCGGCCACACCCTGCAGTGACCCTCTGGCCGTCTGGCCAACCGGGTGGCCCGCGGACCCTCCCAGAAGTCAGCCCCCATCCCGGCCAAGGTCTCGCCGGATCTTGGCCAGCAGCTCTTGGGCGATGGCCCCCCGGTGCTCATCACCGGTCGCCTCATACAACTCCACCGCCCGCTCCACCGCCGCAACCGCCTCACCCACCCGACCGCTGCCGTGCAGGGCGAGGCCGAGGTTGTTCCATGCCCTGGCTTCGCGGTGGCGGTCGCCCAGTTCGGCGAAGGTGTCGCGGGCGTAGGTGTGAGCCTCGATCGCCTCGCCAAACCGCGGCACCCAAAGCAGGGTCAAGCCGAGGTGGTACCACGCCCTGGCTTCGCCGTGGCGGTCGCCCAGTTCGGCGAAGGTGTCGCGGGCGTAGGTGTGAGCCTCGATCGCCTCGCCAAACCGGCGCACCTGCCGCAGGGCCAAGCCAAGGCCATTCCATGCCCTGGCTTCGCCGTGGCGGTCGCCCACCTGCTGGCAGTAGGCGAGGTCGTGCTGGTGGGCGTCGATGGCCTCCTCAAATCGCCGCACCCGACGCAGGGCGTTGCCGCGGTTGGTCCACGCCCTGGCTTCGCGGTGGCGGTCGCCTTCTGCGTAGGCGGTGGCCTGGGCGATGCGGGAGACCTTCGCTAGGTCCTCGAAGTAGCGCCCTCGGTCCAGGTAGGTGGCCAGATGCAGGGGCAGGTCGATGGCCGCGGTGGTGTGGCCGGCCGCCCGCGCCGCTTCGACGGCGGCGAGCAGAGTGGGGTGTTCGGCCTCCAGCCAGGCCAGCGCCTCGTCGTGGTCGGGGAAGGCCTCGGGCACGGCATCGCCGGGCAGGGCGCGCAGGTGGGCGTCGGCGTCACGCGCGGTGGTGGTGTAGAAGTCCAGCAGCCGGTGCAGGGCCTGGTCGCGGTTGGCGGGGGTTTGGTGGTGGCGGGGGTTTGGTGGTGGCGGGCGTAGTCGGTGAGCAGGTCGTGCATGGCCCACCGGTCGTTAGGGCGGGCGATGAGCAGGTGGGCCGCGGCCAGCACCTCCAGCACCTCCAGCACCTCCAGCACCTCCAGCACCTCCTCTGCGTCGTCTTTGTCCAGGCCGGTGAGCACCGCGGCCGCCCGGGTGGAGGTGGCAGGGCCCGGCGCGGCCCCCAACAGAAGGAACACCTGGGCTTGCTGCTCGGTGAGGTGGGCGAAGGAGGCGTCGAAGACCGCGCGCACCCGGTCCAAACGCTTCAGGCGGGCGGTGCCGCTTAGGCGGGTGGCCAGCCGGGAAGGCCCCAGGTGTGGGGAGCGCACCAGCACGGCCGCAGCCACATCAAGGGCCAGCGGCAAGAACCCGCACACACCGGCGAGCTCATCTAGCCCGGTGGTGTCTTCACCGCGCGCGTCCTCGGGGTGGTTGATCTGCAACGCCCGGACAAGCAGTTCACGCGCTTCCTGGGGGGTCAGGACGTCGAGGTCGAGGTGGCGAGCCCCGGTCAGGGCGAGCCGTTCGCGGGAGGTGGCCAGCAGCCGGTGCCCGCCCGGGCCGGGCAGCAGGGGGTGGACCTGGGCGAGGGTGGCGGCGTTGTCGGCCACCACCAGCAGCGGGCCGCCCCGCTGGGCGGCCACCTCCGCCAGCTGGGAGCGATACAGCGCGGCCCGCGGGGAGGTCTGGGCGGGGATGTGTGCCGGGGCCACCCCCAGGGCGCGCAGCAGCGCATCCAATGCCTGGTGCGCGCTGACCGGCTCGGCGTCGGGGGTGTAGCCGCGCAGGTCTACCCACAGCACCCCGCTGAACCACGCCTTGGCGCGTGCGGCGGTGCCGGCCCTGGCGGCCAGCGCGGTCTTGCCCACCCCGCCCATTCCGGCCAGCGCCGAGATCACCACACCCCCCGATTCCCCGGCGGCGTTGGCAGAGGTGGGGTCCAAGGCTGCGAGCAGTTCGGTCAGCTCCTGGGTGCGGCCGGTGAAGCCGGCCGGAACCGAGGGCAGGGCCTGCACCGCCTGGGGGGCGGGCCCGTAGTGGTGTTCGTGGACGACTTTCTTACCAATGGCATCACCACCGGCGGTGATGTCGTGCATGTGGATGGAGTCGCCGGCGGGCTCAGGCGCGGCGGGCATGGGCGGCTCCGCATCGGTCGCAGGGGACAGGGGGGTTCAGGTGTCGGGGTTGGCCGGGCGCTCTTCCTTGCCCACGACGTCCCCTCCGGCCTGGACCCCTTCGATACGGATGCGGTCGTTGCCCACACCGCCGGATCCGGGGGGCGCCTCGGGGTCGCGGGGTGGGGCGGCCAGGCCGCGCTTGCCGGTGACGCCGCCCTTAGTCACGACCTCGGTCAGCGTGATGTCATCACCGCCCACCCCACCGCCGGGGGCCGGGTGGGCGGCCAGGCCGCGCAGGATCCACCCGCCACCGATTACCCCCGCCCCCACGATCGCCGCGACCCAGCTGGCGAACTCCACATCCTGGCGCCACAGCGCCAGTGCCACCGCGGCGAAGACCGCCACCCCACCCAGTACGTACATCACCCGGGAAAGAACCGACATGACCAAAGTGTGCCCACTAAGACCCGGCGGCGGCAGCCCAAACGGAAACGGCAGCGGGGCCACCCCCGGCCGCTGTCTGTAAAACGATCGATTCTCGGACAGGCGAGGGCATAGGAACGCCCCCGTCGGTCCTCCGGCGGGGGCTCTTGGCCTCATCTACCTGCCGATGTACCGCTCGACGGCAGCCACCATGAGCAGCACAACCAGGAAGATGAGGACCGAATCGACAACACTCGGGTCCATGGGCGGCCTCTTCCTCTCGATCTCCCACCCTCGAAAGGCGTGGGACGAGACCGTCGATGTGTGCGCAGAGCGCGATGACATCGACGGGCGCCAGGGGATAGGCGCGGAAGGGAGTGACTCCCCTACATCTCATATGACGACCTGGCCGATGTGCTGGTTCCGCGCCTGCGGTTGGCAGCACGTTCGTTAACGGCCTTGGGGCTTTTGTTCAGTGCGGGATCGCCGCGCCAGTGACCTCCACCCGCACGCCAGGGTAGCTCTCCTTGAGGCGCTCGCTCAGGCGCACCATATGCACCGCCACCAGGTCGGCATAGCGCACCGCGGGCAGCTCCTCCAGCTCCAGTTCCTGGCCGTCGTCCCACTCGCCCTCCAGGGCGATGTCGGCCAGGGGCACCCCGTCGATGTCGTGCCCAGCGGGCCGCGTCGGGTGAGCCTTCACCCTCAGCACGCGTCCAGCGTAAGGGCCCTGTGCGGTCGTGCCCGGGGCAGGCTCGGGGTGGGCCTGACTGTGTTCAAGTGGGCGCTGGCGCCGTAGCGGCCAGCGGCGCGGCCAGGCGCTCCGGGGAGCGCTGCCAGGCAGGTAGGGCTGTCCGTCGGGCCGCCGGGCGGCGCGTGTCTGGCGCAGCCAGTTGTCCAGAGTGCTCGGAAACTCGGCCCGCTGCCCGGGGACATCGTTGACCACCGTCAGACCGTAGACGGCGCACAGCGCGCGGCGCGGGTCCAGCCCATGGTGGTGGGCGCTCTGGTAGATCAGCGCCACGGCGCGCGCCCGTTGGTAGACGTCCCGGGTGCCGACCGGGGTCGGCACCGATGCGGCCAGCAGGTCCAGGAAGAGGTTTCCGCTGCCATGCCCTCCGGCCGCCTCGGCCAGGCCCACGATCGCACGCCGCGCGGCCCGGTCGGCACTGGGGCGGTCGGCGTCGACCGGGTCGGGCTCCTCGGGCGGGATGTCGTGGATGATCCACCGGCCCTCGAAGTCGCGCCGGGCGCGTCCGGTGCGCCAGTCCATGGGGACCTCGGCCTCCCAGCCGGGCCAGCCGGCGATGTCGCCGACCCGCACACCGGCGGTCGACACCCTAAGCGAAGTCATGTTCACCATGTCCGCAGTATCGCGCCCCGGCCTCTACGCGGGAGACGAGTCCCAGAAAAACCGCTCTGACCTAGGAAAACAAAGATTGGGGCCATCGCGGAGAGCAGGCCGGCAGCGAATGTGCCGCCATGGCGATCGACAAGACGAACCGGACGTGCCCGGACTGCAACGGCTCCGGTGCCCACCCCACGACTCGCGAGGTCTGCGAAATGTGCCAGGGGGAGGGGGTGATTCCCCGGTAGCCCTGTCGGAGGTGCCCTGCCCGGCCGGGCAGGGCACCACGCCCAAGCCGCTCTACACGCAGCCAGTATCCGACGTTTGCACGATCAGTTATCTACGTCACGGAGAGTACAGATCACTCGATCACCGACTCCTGCCAGTCCCGAAGGCCAGGAAGCCCCTGCGGTGTCACAACTCCCGATGCGTCTTCCTTCCTGGTTCTTGAAGCGCTGAACAGCAGCGCAGGGAGTCAATGCAGGGGCTGATCGCCAGCAGATTCTTCGCCTTGAGGGTGGGCGGGAGGGGAAGTCGGCAGGAGGAGGCTGTGGAGCAGGCATCTTTCGAGGCCTCGCTCTGAATGGAACAGGTAAGTTTCCTGAAACGCCGATCCCAGTTAATTGATTGCTCCACTCCCTCGGGCATACAGGCCTTCTGTGCCTTGTTGAACCTGTGGCCCTTCGATTATTTGTCCGGAACTTCAGACATTACTTCACTCGGAATTTCGAAGAATGCTTCAAAGAGCACTTCAATGAACACTTCAGACATTACTTCATTCGGCAACCAAAGAGGCGACTCCCAAGGCCTTGCCAGCAAAGGAGGGGACGTGGTTCTGGAATCTGCGACATCTCTCTCTCAGTGCCCGTCGGTTGGCATAGCCGCCCCGCCTGTCCTGCATGAGAGGGCACTCGGGCGCGGCTTGGCCGCGCCGGATGGGCTCAGTGCGCCGAAGGCGCTCCACTCTCTCCTTACAGCAGACGTCCTCATGCCGGTGATCGCGATAGCTGGTGCGGCAGCGGCTGCTTTGATCGCGGTTCTACTGATCCGTCATTTCATCATCAAAAGATCGCTCTCCACACGCGTCGAGTACGAACTCCTTCCCTCGTCTACCTTCGACCCAACCCAGGAAGAGACCCAACGCTTCGCCCTGCAGCTGACCCGCACGAGGCCAGCCGAGTCGCGCATGCGCCCGAGGCGGGCGGCAAGCGTGCGGATCACGCTGGCGACCGACGATGACGGCAACCTTGGATTCACCCTCTCCGGGCCTCGTCAAGCCAGCTCTGTGCTACGCCACCCGACATATAGCCAGGTTGAGATGCGCGCCCTACCCGCTCGGGGTGAAAGCATTTCAGGGTCTTTCAACCACCCCGGATAAACATCCCTACTTAGACGTTCCTCTACTCCGGTGTTAGCCGGATCCGGTTGTGTCACACTTGATAATAATGTATTATTAGTATCAGAGATTGAGGAGGGAGGATCTCCTTGATCGCAGATTGGGGGTCGAGGGGAGAGACGACCCCCAAGGTCCGAGAACCCCAGAGGAGAAGCGAAAATGATCGTCTGGAATATGGCCGGAGAGTCCGTTGTGTGCGTCCACGCCATCGTCGCGTCCTCAAAGGAGGGATGGCATGGCCAGCTCTTCGGGATCGACGCTCCGACCGCCACCGCGGTGGACTTTAAATCGGCGCGCGTGGACCTTGCTTCGCAGGTGTGGAAACTGATCCAGGGCGGAGAAGTCTCCGTCCCGATGACCGCCATCGAGAAGGTTCGGGTCTATGCGCACACGGTCTTCGACTTCCCTCGGAAGGGGGATTTCTCCGGCGCCCCGGTCACGGTTCAGGCCGTCGCTGATCTCACCCCCGAAGGATGGATGGCTGGAACCGATTCGCCCTACGCGGGGTTGGGCGAATGCCTGGGGAAGGGCGGAACCTTCGCCGAAGCGCGCGACACCCTAGCCGACAACCTGTTGATGGCGCTGGAGGTCGGGGTCGAAGCGGTTCCAGACGACTGGAGTGGACTGAAGCTGGTGATGAAGACTCGCAAGAGCTACGAGGTCGCATCACTGTAGCCCTCGCGGACAACGCGCCGCGTGCCGGTCTTGGGAGAGACGGCACGCGGCGCTTCCATGTCGTCCGAGAACCGCGCGAAAACGCGGAGGAAGACTGTGCCACTCTAGAACACGAGGCGCGCCGGGATGGCGATCTGGCGCCCTCATGGAAGGGGTGCATCGTGGCTGGACGCCACTGTCCATCCCGCTGAATGACGGTGACGAACTGCTCAACGCTGCTGCCGTGGCCGAGCATCTCGGGATCAAGTGGGGTACGTTGCTCGCTCACCTTGGTCAGCGTGAGACGGCCGCACGACCGTTTCCCGACCCTGAGGACGACCCCGTCGCCTTGATCGTGGCGGATGAAGAGGTCGCAAAGGCTGTGCGGAAACTGCTGTCGATGGCGGGAAACAAGCGCAGTGAGGGCGTGCCTCAGGTCTGGCGCAAGAGCCGCATCGATACGTGGGACAGCCAGCGAATCCGCCGCCGCCCAACCTGACCTCCCGATGCCTGCGGCAGGGCCTTCGAAGTTCGGCCCGCCCGCTCTGTCACAGCTCTGCGCTTTTCACTCTTTCCTCCTGCCATGGAGTCCACGACATGGGGAAGAGGTATGGCGAACCAAGAGGTGGAAGACATCGCCCTTCGGGAGGAACCGGCCACAGAAGGCCGACGGACTGAGTCATACGAGCAGGAGCGGCCGGTGCATGTGGCGCGGGCGGAACTCGTCCTCGCCGCCGATGAGACGCATTGGCTGCGGAATCTACCCCTGAAGCCCGACCCGCTGCAGCAGGTTGCCGCCGCTGTCCACGATGTGCGCCCCGAGCTCGGGGAACGAGCGGAGGTCTACATCGATCTTTTGCCGTTGACCCCGGCACGCATGGCCTATTTGCGCCGCCAGGCGAACGCGCGTGTGGCCGGCGGTCGCGGAGGCATGGGTGGATTCTTCTCAGAGCTGGGCAAGGAACTCGGTTCGTTCGGCTCAGAGCTTCTCAATGAGTTCGTTCCCGGGGGAGCCCCGGGTCCTGCTGGGCCCGTCCGCCAGACATCTCCCGGTGAAATGTCCCCAGCAGGTCGAACGACCGCTCCGGTGTTGACGAAGTTCGACCTGAGAGAGCCGGCTTTTGAGGTCCAGGTTCTTCTGAGAACACAATCTGAGATCCCTGGGCGGGCTCAGGCGCACCTGCACCAGCTCCAGGCGGCCTTCGACGCCTGGAAGGCGGAGAATTACTGGCGTGCTGCTGGGTTCAACCTCGGTTTCATCCACATCGGAGCCGACTGGTGGCCTTGGCGCCGCAGTTTCGACCGCAGGTTGCGCACCGGCCTGTTCCGCCCGCGCAAGACCAACCTGTTGACTGCCTCGGAGCTGGCCGGGCTGCTTAAGCCACCGACGCGGCACTGCAGCCATCTGAACGTGAAGCGCTCAGGGGGCGTGGTGCCCCCACTACCGCGCGAGCTGCCGGTCTACACCGGCCAGGCCGATGTCCTCCCGATCGGCTATGCCACCGGCCCCGACACGCTGGAACGCCTCTACGGCATGCCCCTGGAGGATCTGTTCTTCAGCTTCCGAATCGGCAAATCGCGCTACGGAAAAACAGAGACCGCCCTGGTCCAGGCGGTGGCCCTCGCGCTCGCCGGGCACGGTGTGTGGTTTTTGGATCCGCATGCCGACGGCTGGCGACGTGCGGCCCCCCTCCTGACTCAACACAGGTCCTGGGACGGCTCTGGGAGATCGATCTGACCGAACGCGGCGATGACTCGAGAATCGCGGGCTACAACCCCCTGTCCATGCACGGGCTCAGCGTCGAACACGTGGAGGACAAAGTCGATGCCGTGGTGACGGCCATCGCCTCAGCGCTGTCGTGGGGAGATCAAGCATCCCGTGCCCGGACGATCCTGACCAAGGCTGTGGAGACCTTGTGTCACCTGGCCCTGCGGCTGCCTGCTGACGTGGCGCCCACGCTCTTCCAGATCCCCACGCTGCTGCACGACAAGACCTGGCGGGACACGGTCGTCCAACCGTTGCCCCGGCACATCCAGACCTACTGGGAGAACATCTACGAGAAGTACCCCGCTGAAGCCACCCCTACGGTCACCAACGTCATCGACCGTCTGAGATCCAGCCGGACCCTCTCGGCGTTCTTCGGTTCCAGCGTGAGCACCTACGACGTGCGCGTGGCAATGGACCAGAGCAGGGTGGTGTTCCTGTGTACTCCCGGCGGCGACATCGACCGCCTGCTCGCCTGCTTCCTGACCTATGACCTGTTCAGGGCCGGCCGCAGTCGTGCCGACCTCCCACCGGAGCAACGTATCCGCTTTGACGCCTTCATCGACGAGGTGACCGCCGTCGACGGTGCCTCCAAGGGGTATCTGGCCGCGATCTTGGAGCAGCTCGGCAAGTACGGGGTCAGGCTTCACGCGATGACCCAGATGGCCCAGCGCCTGACGAAGACCACCCGCGACGCGCTCCTGCAGAACCAAAGCTTGCTGTCCTCCACCGCTGGCGAGATCGATGCCGTTCGCGTCGTGACGCGGCAGTGGCAACGCCATGTCCACCCTGACACGCTCCTCGACCTGCCGAGGTTCCACCACATCGTTTCCGCCACCGTCCGCGGTCAGACCACCACGCCGTTTCGGGTCCGCGGTGCGGTACTGGATGAACTCTTCGCCGAACAGAACCGGCCAGACCGGCTCGATATGCAGCAGAAAGCGATCGACACCAACCTCAGGCGCCGCCGGATACGTGACGTACTCGACGACCTCGAGACCTTGGACGAGCGCATCCTCAGCGCCGTGTTGGAGCGAGCAGCCAAGCCCAGTAGTCCGAATGTCGACCATGCTCACCGAGGCGACACAGTCGCCCACGGAGGTGGGAAGCGCCCAGCAGAGGGCCGCTTGGCCGGCAACAGCGACAACTCAATCGCGATAACGGCCGAGGGCGAGTGGGAGAGGAACACCACGAGATGACGACCAGACCGACGGATGAGGCTGCTGAGCTTGCCTCCGCCACCCAGGCCCAGACAGGAGCCGACCTCGCGCTGAGCCCAGCTGCGGCACATGTCCTCCACCTGCTGTACCACCACCGTTTGCTGAAGACCCGGCACGTGCACGAGATGGCGACTCCGCACGCGAAGTGGACACGCCAGGTGCTGTTCGTGTTGAACCAGCTGCACCAGGCGGGCCTTGCCGGTCGGGTGAACTTCCGGGGCACACGAAAAGACAGCCTCTGGTACGCCACACCTGACGGCGCAGCCGTCGTCGAGCTCAGCGGTGATATCCCAGGCCGGGCCTACCGGATGGACCGCCAGCGCGCCAGCGGCCCCTTGCGCCATCATGCGCTGGCCGTTGTCGACACCGGTCTGGCCTTCCTGCGGCACGGGCGTCGACGCGGCGATGACGTCGATCCTTTCGACTGGTCACCAGAGATCGCCCACCGTATTCGCAGCGGCAACGGGCCCTTTGAAACCACCCACCTCGTCTCCGATGCGCTGTTGCACTACCTGCTCGTCGACGCGAAGAGGAAGCAGCGCGCTCAGATGCAGTTCTTCCTCGAAGTCGATCGCGCGACCATGCCGTTGCCGCGCCTGGCCGCAAAGGTCACCGCTTACGCCTCCTACTACGACTACGTCCCCGAGCCAACGAAAGCCTCCCATTCTCGACGAAGGGGCTCGCCCAGACCTGCGTGGCGTATGCGCTACAACCGGTTCCCCAGGGTGCTGATCATCTTGACCGGCGCGCGCCCGCAACGCTTGGAGCACCGGCGGCTCGATCTGGCCGCGCGCCTCCAAGAGAACCCCTACCTCGCCAGTGAGCGCTCCGGCTTCCAGGTCGGCGCCACCACCTTGGAGCAGTTGGAGGAGTACGGCCCGACTGCGGAGATCTTCTTGCCGCTGCTCGCCCCTCATCTGGCTACACCGACTTCACGCTCACACCCAAGACATGAGGACGCAGCCGGAAGCGCTGTGCGGCGAACCGCGCTCCCAGAGGTTGAGGCCATAGCTGCGCGGGGGAGGCTGTCACAAGCCTCCCCCGCCTTGCCTTTCCAGGGGCATGGTTGCAGAAGTCGAATCCTCTGACGGGCTAATGGCCTTGCTCGATTCACCGCGCCTGCGGCAGCGCCGCTTCGATTCCATTCCGCTGCGCGGGCTCGGTTCGGCGGCTACCGAGGTGCAGGGGCGCCGGCCCGGAGATTCCACCACGCCCGCGGAGCTGTCGGAGCTGATCAGCTCGATCAGCACCGTGGGGGTGCTCCAGCCCGTGCTGGCCGAGGAGGTCCAGCAGGACGATGGCCCACCGCGCCTGCTGCTGGTGGCGGGGGAGCGCCGCCTGCTCGCCTGCCGATGGGGGGCGAGCCATATGCCAGACAATCCCCATTTCGAGGCGCTGCCGGCGATTATCTGCCCTGGCCCGCTCAGCGCGGAGGAACGGCGGGTGTGGCAGATCGTGGAGAACCTCGCCCGAGAACCCCTGCGTCCCGGAGAGCAGGCTGCGGCGCTGCTGCTGCACCGTTGCGCGGTGCTCACGGGCAAGCTCTTGCGCGCAGGCCTCCCGATCCCGGCAGAGGTGTATGGGATCGAGGATCCGGTCGAGCGCTGGGAGGCCCTGGAGCGCATCCGGGGCCAGGACCCAAGGTGCGCCGCTTCGTGGCCCGAAGTCCTACGCCGGATCGGTCTGCAGCTCTCCCCACGCAAGGCGCGGCAACTGGTCGCGGCGTTCAAGGCGCTGCCGCGACACATCTCCGAAGAGATGGACGAGGAACGGGTTCGTCTCCACACCCGGATCCGGTTCGGCCAGTTGATGGCCGGGCGCCGGGAGGCCGCAGAAGGGATCTGGGCCGCGGTCAATGCTCGCAAGCAGACCACGCTGCTGCCATCGGCCGTCCAGGCCGCCATCGACGATCCCACCGCCTCGGCACAAGAGGCACTCGATCGGGCCGAGCAGCGCCACCAAAGAGCCAACGACGCCCGCTCCCATGCGCTGTCTCGAACCGCCACCGCGGGGCTTCCTGCCGAACTCGCGCGAGCGTCCCAGGAAGACCAGCAGACATACCGGTCCTCCGAAGAGCTCTCCGCCCTGGAGGATGACGGCGCTGAGGAGCGCCAGGCCACTCTTGAGCCTGCGCATGTGGACGAAGGCACGCGAGCGGCTGCTGAGCAGTGCCTGATCGCGCTGCGAGCGCTCTGCGCCCACCTGCGGGAGGATGCTCGGCTCGACCGCTACACGAGCGGATCACTGCGCCTGCTCCTCGACGAAGTGCGTCCCCTTCTCAACACCGCCGAGGATGACTCGTGACACGCATCGATCTGCCCATGCCCACTGCGGCCCTGCCCTTGCCCGGCCGCGGTTGCGACTGCACCCGTTGCGCCTTCTGGACTGGTGAGGACGGAGCTGGTGGCCCCGCCACGGTCGAGCCGCTGTGCTCGGGCTGCAACACCGACTGCTCCTACTGCGGATGCGCCAGAACCGAGGCCGACGCGCCAGCCGGGGTGTGCGGAACCTGTCCCATCCGCTGCCCCTCCCGCGACAACATCGCCGCCTGGATGGCCGACGTCGGCGGCACCCTGACCTTCGACGACATCGAGATCGAGCCGCAGCTTCCCGCAGGCCTGCCCACCTACATCCCCCAAACGGACGGGACCGGCATCGACGACCTCGACGCGCACCTCAACTGGCCGGCTACGCCATCGGGCTGCGTCGGATCTTCTCTGCCAACAGCTATGAGATCTACCAGCGCTGGGTCGATGCCAGCGCCCACGACCTCCTGGGACTGAAACCGGGCCAGCTCGCCGTACTGAGCGGGTACGGCGAGGACCCCTTGGTCGAGGCGTTCTGGACCCGACGCCGCCGCGACGGCCTGATCGAGCGCATCGCCGAGCAGGGATGGGATCTGGTGCTGGCCTGCAACTACAGCGTCTACGGCAACTGGCCCCGCGCCGAGCAGCTGCTCAACATGCGGCGCTCACTGATCGTGGCCTCGGAATTCGCCGAGGCTGGGCTGCCGGCTGTGCCCAACGTCTACTGGTTTCGCCTGGAGGACTTGAAGCGCTGGGGCGAGTGGATCACCGACGCCACCCGCCAGCGATCGCGATCAACGCCCAAACCATGCGCACCACCGAGGACTGGCAGAGCTGGCTGCTGCCCGGTCTTCACTGGCTGGCCAGGGAGATCCCCGCGACCCTCCCGGTCATCATCACCGGCCTGTCGCGCCCCAACCGCATCGCCACAGCAGTCGACCTCTTCGGTCACCGGATGGCCCTGGTCAACACAACCGCCCAGTCCTATGGCCTGCACGGCGAGGTCATGGGGCCCAACGGCCGCCAGCAAGTCCACGCCAAGACCAGCGACGCATTCCGCTCCTCCGTCGCCTACTTCGCCTCCCTCATGCCCACCCGGAGCCTGACATGACAGACGACGACCCTGTTCTCACCCGCCGACTGTTCGTCCTGCTCACCTGGGCCCCCGCGCTTGGCGCAGCGGTCGAGCCGGTCGGGGTGCTCGCGGTCCAGCACATCGGCGGGGCGCTGGAATCCGCCGTGTCATGGGTGCCGCTTACCTACGGGGCCTCTGCTGGGTGGCGCCAGCGCCTCGATGCCGCTGAGCATACCCCCGAAACGCTCAGGGCCTGGCTGGACGGCAGCGGTACCGATCAGCTCATCGAGCTGGCGCCGTGGTCGGCGCCAGCAACTGAACATCTCGCGGAGGAAGCACTCGATCGCCTGCTCACCGGCTCGATCTGGGAGGAGGACTAAGTGGGCTCCGGCGGGAAGACAACGCACGCGACCTATGCCACGGCACCCACTGCAGAAGAGCCCGCCCCGGATGCAACCGAGCTCCTTGCGGCCGGCGGCGACAACGGGCAATGGAAACCGCAGCAGGCGGAGTTTGAGGAGGCCATCGACTCCCTCAAAGAGCTGGCGCAGGGGGTTGGAGCTCACGCCCTCGAGAACCCCTCCGATGACGCACTGGGCTCCTGGTATCAGGATTTCCAGACCGCCACCGCCCACGCGTGGACCCAACTCGAGACGATGGGCCAGGCCGAAACCCCCAACGAACCCTTGATCGAGGAGGGAGCGGCCTTCCACGGCGCGGTCTCTGATGCGCTCAACTCGCTGACACCTGAGGAGCTCAAGGAGCTCGCAAAGGCGCAGGGGTTCGAACACCCTGAGCTGGTCGGGATTACCACCCAGGACGGGAAGCCACATCCACTCTCGGTGTGGCTGAGCCCGATGAGCGAGGACCAGGTCAAGGAGCGCATCCAAGCCAAGGCCCTCGAACGGTTCGCCGCATTGTGCGCGGGCGAGAGCGTAGCGGGATTGAGCTACTCCGACATCGAACCTCCCAGCGCACAGCATGGGACCTGGACGGCCACACCCGAGCAGATGGACACGCTGACCGCCCAGGCTCAGGAGCACGCCTCGGGCTACCAAATGGCTGTGGGGAACGAAGCGGCGGGACAGCAGCTCGCCGCGCTGATCGAGACCGAGAACCACCTGGTAACGGCTTACTGCCCTGCCAAAGACAGTGGGTCGGTCGCTGCCTTGAAGGCCCAGAGCACCGCCAAGGTCGATGCGGTCTTGGAGAAGATCTCACCGTACTCGCCGGCGTTGCACCCCGCCTTGGAGGCGGCCAAGGCCGCCGGGAAGCTCACAGACGAGCAATGGGCAGTCCTGTCGATGCAAGCAAGCCTGCGGCTGGCGCGCGACTCCACCCCCAGCAAGGAGAAGGAAAACCTCGAAGAGACAGCGCACCAGCGGATGGCCCAGCTTATGGCGCTGAAATCCGCCTACGCAAAAATCACCCAGTACATCGACCCCGCAGAAGGAGGACTCCAGCTCCCTGAGAACCTGAGTGTCAATGACCCGGATTCGATCTCTGAAGTAGCCGGATTCGCTCACGCAGCAAATGAGTACGTTCAAACGAAAGTCGACGTCTTAGAGTGGTTCCCCGGGGCGCCGATCAACTTCTCTAGCGCAACTCAGGATATCGGAGTATCACCAGAAGAACTGGGCCTCCAAAACGATTACATTAACTTGACTGACAAGTTCACCAAGTGGGCCAACAAGAAGGATACCAAGGCGCTGAAGCAGGTCGCTGGTCAGCTCGGCCTTGAAGGGGATTCGGGCGTCCACGTATACGACGCCAAGAAGTGGATCGCGGCGCAATGGGACCTGGGGCTTGACAAGGAGGAGATCAAGAAACACATCGTCGCCAAGAAGCAGAAGGCAGCTGACAAGAAGTCGAAAGGGAGTCCTGAAAGCGGCGGGGAAATGGCAACAAGCGGTGCGGCACAGGAGCAGAAACCCTCCTCCAAGCCCGTGGCCGCCGAGACACCGCAGAAGACGGGGTGGGCCGGTAAGCACGCCAAGCTCGTCCAGGCGCTGCAGCAGCACGGAGCCCTCTGGACCGAGCTTCCCAAACCGGTCGACCCCACGATCGTCGCCAACCACGACTTCGGGCAAGGGACATCCGGGGGCGTCCTCGGCGGAGTGCACACCAAGTCCGTGCACACAGGCCCGGACGGCAACAAGTGGATGTTCAAACCCGACCACCAGGCCAAAGGAGCCAAAGCCTCGGCCGAAGCCGCCGCCTCTTCGATCTTCGCAGCGGCAGGGGTACCGGCCGTACCGGTCTACACCGCCACGATCAACGGGAAGAACGGCGTCGTCCAGCCCTTGGTGCCCAACGCCGTGCAGCTCTCGCCCGATACCAGCTCATGGACCCAGAGCGACATCGACGCACTGGTGCGCGCGCACGTGGTCTCCTGGACCATCGGCGACCACGACGGCAACCACGCCAACATCATCAAAACGCCCGCAGGCGGACTCGTGCCCGTTGACGCGGGCCAGGCATTCAAATACTTCGGAAAAGACAAGCTCGCAACCGACTACCACCCCAACGCCAAGTACGGATCCCCCCTGCCCGCCCATCATCAAGCCTACAAAGGCTACAAATCTGGTGAGCTCGCGAAGGGGGTGAAAATCAATCCAGCGGTTGCCCATCCAGTGATCGCGAATATCGAGAAGATCCCGGATTCTCAATGGCGCGCGATGCTGCACTCTGCCGCTCACCAAGGCGCTAAGAGCAGCGAAATCTCATGGGTCCCCACCATGCGCAAGCAGGCCGCGAATAAACATGGAATCCCAGAGAAATCTGTGTCGACAAATCAGATCGCCGATGCGTTCCTCGACCATGCCTGCGAACGCAAGAAAAACCTGCGCTCTGCGTTTACTAAATTCTTCGAAGATCTTGGGGTCGACGGTGTCGCGGCCCTGAAGTACGGAGCCTGAGCATGGGCAGCGGAGGAAAAACAACGCACCAGACCTACCAGACCGCCCCGACCGCAGCGGCCATCCAGCCAGAAGAGTCAGATCCGGTTCCTCCTTCCGGCGAATCCGCAGAGCACTTTGACGAAGGTGTCGCCACCGCAGCGGGCGCATCCGGCGCCGAGGACATTCCCCTCCTTGAGGAGGAAAGCGACGAGTCGAGTGGCTCCGAGGTCGAAGAGCAAGCATTCCAGCAGGAACCAGAGGACGCGGCACCGGCGGCCGAGGAGAACGCGGAAGCGCTCGCCGATCTGTACATCGAGCCGCCGCCCGATGTGGTTACCCCGATTCCCCAGACACCCCCCGAAGGCGCCGCGGCCGGAGTCCCGGTGCTGGTGGGGGGCGCCGACCTGGTCGACTCCACCGCCACGCTCGTCTCCTATACCGATCCTGAGGGGAAAGACCCGCGCGAGGTGCTGCTGACCACACTCAACGAACAAGCCGAGGACAAGCTCTTGGAGGCACTCGCCGTGAACGAGCCGACACTCGTTCCCACACAGGTTGAGGAGGAGGTCACTGGACGGCTGCCCGTCGACGAGGACAAGCAGCTCTACGAGCTCGTCGCCAAGGTCGCCAAGAGCGTGAATCACAAGCTCAAGAACAACGAGGTCCCGATCCCCCAGCACACCAAGGAATACCTGGCGACGGCGCAGACGGCAATCCAGGAGGTATGGAACAACCCGGAGAGCACCCAGGCCGAACTGACCATGGCCGCCTACTACAGCAACTGGCTCGGCGACATCAGCCACAAGATCGACACCGCAGGCGCGCAGCCCTACGACGAAGGCGGCAAGGTTCCCTTCGTCTCCCCCTATGAGCACAGCGGCACGACCACTGTCACCAAGATGGTGCCAGCGCCCGAAGAGGACCCGGGCTCGGGGCTGTCGGCCAGTATCCGTGACGCCAGCCGCATCCACCCCCAAATCGACACAACCACTGGCACGACCTCCTGGGACGGCAAGAGCCGCTCCAAGGCATGGGGGAAGGAATACCTCATCGACATGGGCGAAGGATGGAGCGCTGTCTACCGCCCCTACAGCCTCAACGACCCTTCCACACACGAATACACCCTGCGCGGTCAACTGGAGGTGCATGCACCGCAGGGCGCTGGGAACGGCGAGGAGATGGTCCGCCGGCTCGGCGACCTACACCTGGTCAACCGAGCGATGACACACGCCGAAGGCGAATGGACCTACCTGAAGAACAACATCGAGGCGCAGAAACTCGGTAGCAATCCGAAGATCAAAAAAGCCCTCAACCAAGCCAACGCACTCGAAGAGGCCCAGCTCCAAGAGCTGTTCCACACCCACGCACACCAGGCGGTAGGGCTCGACCAGGACGGGCTGACCAAGCTCGCCAAGGAATGGCAAATCGAAGCCTCGGCCGCCTGCCTTCCCGCGCAGGTAAAGGTGATCCGAGAGGCGGTCGCTCAGGCGACCGGACACACCGACGGAGCTGGGCTGGCCGCCAGCCCAGGATACGACCCGGCCCCCCGAGCCTCGGGCGGATGGCTCACCTGGGGCCGCTTCGATGTGGGCAACCAGCAGCCCGCGATCGAGTCGGCCTGGAAGGGCAGGAGCCTCGTCCACGAGGTCAGCGGAGGAAATCTCGCAGAACTCCTGGCCACAGGCGTTCTCGCCTCGACCGAGCGCCGCAGCGCCATGGGGATCACATCCGGTAAAGGAATGAGCGAAGGATCCGACAAGATGTCGGGAGGCGCGAACTCCGTCTTCACCCGCGTCCGGAAAACCTCATCGATCGGCCCGGGCGCACGCCTGGTCTGGGATGACCCGCCTCGCCTACTCAACAACACCTCGATCTACGGCTACAACAGCGACCACTTCGGAGCGCTCAATCCCGAAGGCCACCACTCCATGAACGGGTTGACCAAGGACCCGATGAAAATGGCCGACTTCAATGCCTCCGACAACGAGATCATGTTCCGCAACGGCCTCGATCTCCTGGGCGCCGAAGCACCGTCTCGCATCCTCTGCGGTAGCGCACAGGAAAAGCAGCAGGTGCTGTCCCTGCTGAAGAAGCGAGGTATCACCCACCTCGCAGGCAAGCCCGTCGACCAGGTTGTCAAGTAGAGAGGTCCTGAGAGCGACTATGGACTGGCAACAGCGCCTGGCCGGCCTCCTGGCCGGGGGGCACAGCGATACGGGAGATTCCACAGACGCCGGGGCGCAACTGGTCGTCTGCGACGAGGAGGGCAGGGAAGTCTTCCGCGCGGCCCTCGCGCGCCACTACCGCATCGATGACGACGATCCCACGCTGCTGTGGATCCGCCCCATCATCCCCGGAAGCCCGGACCGGACCACAGGGCTGCGAGTCTTCAACCTCAATGTGAGCAGGCGCCGCGCTTTGAAATGGAGCAAGGTGAGCGTCACTACTACAGGCATCAGCTTCAGCCTGGTGACCGGCCAAAGCGCCGTGGTGCAGCCTGCCACAGGCGCCGAGCTCTCCGAGCTGCACGCATGGGATACCTTCGTGCTCCTTGTGCTGACCTCCCACGAAGAACGCGCGCTGGAAGCCCTGGACGGCGATACCTGGACGGGAAGGTTTTCCTGACTCGCCTGGGAAAGCCGACTGGCCGCACGCAGGCACCGCCTTCCGCGCGCTTGCCATTGGCCGGGGACCTCGCTCAGCAGCCAACGTTTAAGAAGGCGTGCGGGGGCGGCAAACGGTGGGACCGACGTGACGTGGTGGGGCTTCCTCCGGCTGTGCAGCACCACAGTAGGGCAGGGGTTACAGGTGGTCGGCCTTGACCTCTCGCAGGAAGAAGGACCACTCAGCTGTGTTGAAGTCGAGGTGACCGAGCTGGCGGTTTTGGGTGTCCCGTACCCTAACGACCTCGGGTCCTTCGGCCACTTCGACGCAGTTGCCGCCGCTGCCGTTGCTGTAGCTGCTCTTGTGCCACTCGCGCGTGCTAGCCATCGAGTTCTCCCTGTACCTCCTTGATCAGATCGGCACTTTTCTGGGGTGAAAGTGCCTCCGCCTGGAGCGCCCCGAAGATGGTGGCACACTGCCGGACCTGATCCGCATCATCGATGATCTGATCGTCTACCACGTACTCGGCGGACGCGATGGTCGGGCGGTCCTGGAACACATAGACCCGGAAGGGCCCGGAGAGGCCAGGATGGAACCTGACGTCGCGCGGCACCACTTGCAGGCGAAGCTTTCGCTGCTCCACCAGCGTCAGCAGGTGGTCGAGTTGCGCCTTGGCGATGTTCACGTCTCCGATCACGCGGCGGATGACTTCCTCATCCAACACCATCCAGATTAGCGGGCGGTCACCTTGGTCAAGAAGAGCCTGCCGCTTGACCCGGCCCTCCACCAGACGCTCGATCGACTCTTCGTTATCCCAGGGGCGGGTGCTGACGAAGACCGCACGAGCGTATTCCGGGGTCTGCGCCAGGCCGGGAACCAGGGCGTTGTGGAATTCATGCAGCTCAAGTGCAGTGCGTTCCAAATCGAGGAACTGGCTGAAACCCACAGGGAACGCGCCCTGGTTATTGCACTGATGCCACAGGCGCTCAAAGGCCCCTCCCGTATCAAGGACGGCATCAAGTGCCTGGGCATGCTCGAACCGTGGAGTCTTCGCCCCGGTCTCGATGTAGGACAGCATCGACGCGGACAGAGCGATTCTTCCGGCGAGCTGAGCCTGGGAAAGCCCCGTACCTGACCTGCGTTTGCGCACTTCAGCGCCAAATCGGTGCCACATAGGGCCGGGGGTGCGACTCATGTGTTACCTCCACTGCGCCTGCCTCGTCCATGTTTTTTGACACTTGATCACTAGAGGACCACCTTTCGCCACCCAAATTGAATACTTGTGACTGTCCGTTGGTGGCCATAGCGAATTCTGCCTGAATCGGGCCAGGGTGTTGGCCATGCATCGATGACCGAACGCCACCAGGCGGCGTCGCGAACGAAGGACGGTAAACGAGATGCGACCAGCTGTAGCCAGAAATGAGGGAGAGGGAGTTTCACCCCTGTTTCCCCAGCGCAGCGCGCCCCACCACGCAGCCCCGATCGATGTTCCCAACGACTTCTCGGCTGTTGCTCAGGGGCGCTGCGCCACATTCACCGGCCACCCGTGCAACGTCCGAGCAGCCCGACGCTGGGTCCGCTTCGCCCCTGGGCTGCACACCACCGAGAAAGACACCCTCGAACTGGTCATCTCCGAGCTGTTCACGAACAGCATCCGCCACTCCAAATCCGGCGACAACGGTCAGATCACGGTGGCGATCATCCGCGAGTCCGGCCGAGTCCAGCTCAAAGTCATCGACGAAGGGCCACGCGCAAAGGCCGCCTCAACGCCGCACCTGCGCCCCCTCGACCCCGCCAGCGACTGCGGCCGCGGGCTCTTCCTCGTACACGCCTACGCTCACCGCTGGGGCGTCATCGCCGATCGCCAGCACATGACCGTCTGGGTCGAACTCCTGCGCCAACAGGGGCAAGGGTGAGTCATGGCGTGGAGTAGCACGACGCGCAACAGTATCGAGACGCAGCTCGCCTCCAGAAGGAACTCGGTCCCCAACGGTGGATGATCCTCTGGGAGCCAGGCTCTCGCCGCTACTGGGCTTACCTCGTCGGGGCGACCACGGCCATATACCTCTCCGCACCGAGCGTCGACCAGCTCTCCCACACCATCGGAGAGGCCGAACGTCACTTGGCCCAATCATCGTGACCGCCATAGCGCAGAAACCCCAAGGCCCCGACCGTCGGGACTGGTTGTTCAACCGCGTCCTTGCTCGGAACGGCGTCGATACGCCAGGAAAACCTCAAGCCCCGGGACCACGTATCGACCAACGGAGGTCGCCTGGAGGTTCCTCAGGGCCGCTCATCATTCTTCCCTGGTTGAGCGGCCTTCCCAAGGGCTGCCCAGCCCTGGCCCCCTCGGGGCTGGGCAGCCATCGATCACCGCTTCAGGCCGGCACCTGTCGCTCTACGCGCTGTGTGCGCTCCGTTTTCCACACCAGTGCGTCAAGGGGTGCCCCGGGCCGAGAGGGGAAGACACCGCAACAGAGTCAGGCCACGAGCGGCCCTCGAACCTCCCAACCACCGGCCTGCAAGCTCTGTAACGTAGGGGATATGGAGGTCCCCCGCGAGCGGGAGCACAGCAAACCTGTGGGACGCCGCATCGACTATCTCAACGATCCCGCCGCCCCGAAGGCCAACAGCATCGTCCCCTCGGTGAACGTCGCGGTGTTCAACGAGGCCGGGAACCTGCTCATGATCCGTCGCGCCGACAACGGCAACTG
Organism: Allosalinactinospora lopnorensis; assembly: GCF_000981225.1. GTDB lineage: Bacteria > Actinomycetota > Actinomycetes > Streptosporangiales > Streptosporangiaceae > Allosalinactinospora > Allosalinactinospora lopnorensis. Next base: position 38,920 of record NZ_LAJC01000017.1, on the reverse strand, counting down.
GGCCTTGCCCGGCGGAGCCATGGACCCCGGCGAACGCCAGGCGTACGCACACCCCTTACGACACCGAAGTGCCAGAGGAGCACGAGACGCCTGCGCAGGAGCCGCAGGACGATGCGCACGCACACCTTCGGGTGGTCGAGCCTGATTCCTCCGAGCATGCGGAATTCGCCGAGGTATCGGGGGCGGATCGGCGCCCACCACGTATCCAGTGCGAGGCGTGGGCTTGGGCGCTGTGCTATCAGCGCGAGCACGGGTCTCTTCCCACCGGTAGGCAGATCGCCGAGGCACACAACCGCCGTGAGCGGTGGGGACGCATCGTCAAGGAGCGCGGCGAAGCAGGCCATCTGAGGGGCACACTCGGCGGCGTGGAGCACGACCGCGCCGCCGAACCCGCCTTGGCGAATGCCGAATGATCTCCGCGTCGGAAGGGCTACGTAACCGTCGGTTCTTCCCCACGTGCTGACTCGGCACCTGAAGCGGACCAAGCCCTTCCCGAATGCGCCCAAGGACGTCGCTACTGCCCTGGCGCTGCACTTCGATCGGCTCGGCCCCGTGCTCATCGCCCAGCCCACCAAGATCATGGCCCGTGCTGCCGCTAATGCCCTGGGCACAGCCCTGAAGCAGGAAGGCGCTCCAGAATTCGGCGTCTCGGATGATTCCTTCAGCTCCGACGTCTTACAGCGGCGCCGGGAAGCTTCTGCTGAGATCGGGCGACATATCGGTGAGGACCACGAACTGGCCGCCATGGTCCTGCAAGGCTACGCCTACCACCACTCCGAGGTTCCCCAAGCCGTCCGCCACTGTTTCGAGCGCGGCCTACCGCAGTGGCGCACTTCGGGTTCTGTGCGCCACCTGCACCTTGTCCCAGGGGATGAACCTGCCGACCAAGACAGTCCTCGTCCCTGACACCTGGCGCGGCCCAAGCAACCAGGTCAGCATCCGCGATTTCTGGAACACTGTCGGACGGGCTGGCCGCGCCGGGCTAGAGACCGAGGGCCACGTCATCCTGATCGCAAAGGATGCCAACACCGCCCGAAGGCTCCGCCGCCGGGGAACATGAACCGTGAAACATCGAACCGGTCATTTCCACGCTCGCCTGCCTCTACCGCGAGCTGGTCCGCGCCCGCCTTGGTCATTGGCCTGCGAACGGACAGAATCTCAGCGCACTGGACTTGGACGAGCCCGCTGACGGAACACTGTCCGGGTCGGTCGAGGGATTGGACATCCAGCTCCTGGCTCTCCTTGCCGAGGAGATTATCGACACCCCGACCAACGCCTCCTCGAACAGGCCGCCCAGGATCTTCTTAGTGACACGCTCGCCGGCCACCAGCTCGGCTCTTGGGATTGGCCTTTGGCTCCAATTGCCCGCTTCTCCGCCTTCCGCGTCACGGCCATCGCCCAGCGGTTTCCCGACCGCCCGGCACGCACCGCGGTCATACGCTCCGGCCAACGAGATCATCAGGATCACGGACCCTGACACCGCGCGTCTCCCTATCCGCAGCGTGGAACGTCGTAGCCCGTGCATCGCGCAGGCTGCGATTCTCAGCGATAATGGCACTTCACTTGCCCTTTGCGCGGCCTTCACCATGCTGGCAACGCCGGTCACTTCGCTCAGTTGTCCGCTGAGACCCCGCTCGATAGGTCGGACGCGAATTCTGTCCGAGTCCGACACCAAGGCGTCTTCCTCGGCTGGATCGTCCGAGATATCGCTCGCCCTCGTCTTGGACGACGACCCCGCTCCCCACGTCTACGCACGGCTGAGCACCGACGTCTGCGCCGGCACGTCTCAGATCGGAACGAGCCAGCTCTCTGACCACGACACGGTCTTTCTGACCATCGCGCTCACCTCACGCTGACCACCATCGCCGTACGATTCGCCGACCGTCAGGGCCACCCAGGCCTCGCCATCGTAGGACCAGAGCAGGCGAAGCAGGCGCGGCGTCGGCCCTGATGGCGGCCGAATGGGCATTCACTGCTCGTCCTGGAGGGCTTCGCGTCGATGCTGTGGGTGGTCGTCGTCCATCTGCTGAGCGGCGTGCAGGGGCACTGGGTAGCGGGCGCGGTCGGACCAGAACATGGTCTGATGGCATAGGCGGGCGGTCATCGCCGCCAGAGCCTCACGGGCCTGGTCCGAGGGTCCTCCGATGGGCAAGATTTCAGTGGCGGTCATGCCGTAGAAATTCTGGCTCATCTCCCCCTTACGTCGCTGCGCGGGCTCGTCCGAATACACCGACCGGTTCACCTCCCAGCGAGTGCGCTTGGATCCCAGCCGGCGCCCGCTGCCGCTGTTGCCGTCGTAGTTGCGTGGAACGTTGCTCAGCAGCCATGCCGGCGTACCGAAGTCGGTGTCGATTTCGAATAGCAGCGTCGAGGTCTCCTGGTCCACCGGCGTAGCGCCCGGCCTCTTACCGCGGTGGATGACCCCGATAGGCCGGGGGACTTCCTTGTCGTCGGTGTTGAGGCGTATGACTGCCACCGGGGCATCTGTGCCGAGCCGTTCGCCGGGCAGTCGCAGGCGGCTGCCCCTGTCGGAGGACCCGGTGTGCGCAGGCTGGGTGCCGAGCCGCATGTTCTGCAGGCCGTCCCACATCCGGCGTGCGGCATTGCTATCGACGGTGACCGTGTAAGGCAGACCGTCCTGAACATCGACGAAGTCGGTCAGCGCCTGCTCGACTGTCTGGGCGGCCTCGTCCCACTTCGCCCGGTAGCTCTTCTCACCGACGGAGGGCGGAGGATAGTTACTCGCGTGGAAGGCGTTTTGGGCCGCGTGGTAGGGCTTCCACACCGGGTCGGTGCTGCTCCATCCGAGCAGGGACCAGGTGCGTGATGCGGTGTGCGGAGGGACCAGCGCGGTGGCGGTGATGACGACCTTGGGCTCACCGCGTTCGCCAGGGCGCCGGTTCTGCTGGCGCACGTGGACGCCGATGTGGGCCAGCTTCTCGACCGCGAATGTGCTCGTTCCCTCCACGGCGTTGGCGATCCGTTCGTCAGTGGCCCCGAGAGAACGGAAGAGGTCGAGTAGCGCCATCTGGGCGGGGTGGTCCTCGGCCTGCGGCGTGATCACACCGTCGCTGTCGTAGCCCTTCAGGTACTGCGATGCGATATCGCGCCGGGCCAGGATCGACTTCGTCTGCGGTTTGGCGTCAACGGCATCAAGCTGTTGGGGGTCCCAGTCGGGGAAGTCCTCGGCATCGGGCATCTCGGTCTCGCACCAGGCGCCGATGAGGGTGTCCTCCTCCGGTGTCAGCGAGGATTCCGCAGGCCCCAGCATTTCGGAGCGGTCGGGGTTGGGGCCGGGCCGCAGAAAGTCGGGCGCGTTGTGGAAGACGGCCAGGATGCGACCCTGATGGAGGTCCAACTCGCGGCCGTCCCGGAAGTCGAGTCCTTCGGGGTCGAGTCCGAAGCGCGCGCCAGGGTCTGCAGCATGCGCTGGCGTGTCTCATCCCGGTACCAGAGACAGACGATGCGCAACTGTTTGAATCCGGTGTCCTCGACCGATGCCCACAGCGACTCCGGGGAAGGGAAGAGGCTGCCGCGCCGACGCAGCGGTTCCTTACTGCCCGACTGCTCGCGCTCGGCTTTACGGCGCTGCAGTTCGGCACTCGAGATCGTTTCGGGATCGGTCGGTCGTCGAGGCATCGTCATCGCCGTCTGGCGCAGCCGTAGGGGTGCAGCCGCATCCCCGAAAACCTCTCTTGCATGGCTGTGCAGCAGCCGCAGATGGTGCATGCCGACGCCGGTGCCGATGGGATGCTGGTGGTTCTTCTTGGGGATGGGCCAGATCCGGCCGGGATGTTCGGAGGAGAACCGCGGCTTCTCGTTGTCGGCTTTGGCCTGCTTGTATTGCCGCTGTTCGTTCTGGGAGCGTTCGTCGATGGCGCGCAGGATCGAGTAGTCCAGCTCCAATCGGCCCAGCGCCTGCAGAGCCTGGCGTGGAATGGTCTTCGCGCCGCCGCGCCCGTTGAGATCGATCTGCAGGATGGGGCGCCCCTCATAGGACTGGACGGCCAAGGCGGTGGAGCTGAAGATCAGCGACTGGGAGATGCGCGAGACGCGCGCATTCAGCAGCAGCACCGGATGATGGATGTTCGGCAGCGTCTTCAAGAGCACCGAGGTGCGGCAGAGCGCATAGCGGCCGCCGCGATCGTTTTCCCAAGGATCGTCCACGGCCACCAGGCCACCCGTGGTGTCGGGGCGCAGCGTGATTTCGCGTCCGTTGGACAGGATGAAGGGCCGCGAGGAGAGACGCTCGGCCAGTCCCCAGCTCACGCTCCTGTACAGCCAGTTCGGCGCGTTCGGCTGGGTGGAGTTTCCGCTGTCCAGGTGGTCCCTCAAGGCGAGGTCCTGCTCGGGAGTCTGAGCGATGCGCTCGGCGAGCTCGGGGGGCCGACGCAGATCGATCGCCTCGATCGAGCCGCCCAGAGCCAGTCCGTAGGTCAGTGCGAAGGCTTTGCACAGCAGGCCGTTATCGATAGGCACGCGCGACACCAAGAAAGGGGCCTCACCCGTCGGCTCGAAGGACACATAGCCGCCGGTAATCGCCTGCAGCACGGTTGTGGCGATGCTGTAGGGGGCCTGAGCTTCCTGCTTGCCGAAGCGCCGCCGGCACTGGACGGTGAACGCACGCCACAGCGCGGTGGTCTCGGCGTCCAACCGGCGGAGGCGGACCGCGGTATCCCCCAGTAACTCGGGGGTGCAGCGGTAGGCCAGCGTGCGCAGGTACTTGCCCGGCTCTGGGGGGTGGTCGTGCACGGTACTCATTCTCCTTTGACGAGGGTTCCCTACGGCGCCCGAAGGCGGCGTGGCTCGGATGCTCAGATCGGCCACGTCGGGCTTATTGGCGGCTCCGCGGGCCTAATTGGCGGTGGGCCCTGAGGGCGACAGCCCGGAAGGGCGGCTGCCGCGCGCGTAGTGAGGCCCGCCCGCGCAGAGTTGCCCGGGGGCGTGGGTGGGGTCTGGTGCATAATGTCCTATCAGGCGCCCACGTCCCGTGCGGCGGACTTCGACGAATTGGCTGGCAGCAGGGTCCGCACTCGTGGCTATCAGCTCCACCTCAAAGACTGATCCGGCAACGATCGACTGATCGCGAGACGATCCCTCTCGGTGCGTCGCGGAACGGCAGGTGCCGTTCTCCCTTCCAGGCCAGCACCGGATTCGACTGCGGGTTCTGCGTGGCCCTGCGAGAGCGCTCTACCCTGTTCGGCCGAGCCTCGCGGGGCCACCGCCGCACCGGGCCCTCAGGCGAGCCCGGCGTAGGAGAGGAAGGCGTCCAGCGCCTGTCCGTAGAGACCGTTCATCTGCTCGCGCACTTCCGAGGTCCACTGTTCGCTAATGCGGCCCAGGATCGTCTCCAAATCGGAGCTCCAGGTGTCCTCGTGGAAGGCGTAGTCGACCAAGTGGAGGATGGCTTCGGTGCCCCCGCGGCGGGCTCGCCCAGCCAGTTGAATCAAGTCGACGATGACGCCGGCAACCACTTCCTCTTGCAGCACATGGGGCATGGCGGTGAACTGTGGGGAGGCCCTCAGGATCAAGTCGAGCCGCACTTGTGCGGCGTTACGCGCCTGTTGCAATGCATCCCCGGGGTCCATAGAGTTCGCCTTGGCTTTGGCGAGGGCAGCCATCCCGGCTGCATTGACACTGGCATACATCTGTGCGGGATCGGTGAATAGCGAAAGGGGCCGCACGCACAGATAGATCGAGCGCACGGCGGAGCGGGTGCCGACGACGATGTTCAGTCCGCGGGCGATCAGCGCCAGGGGAACGACCAGGATGCTGCCGTGCTGGGGGAAGTCCTCGAACTGCTCTGCGGTCAGACGCGCGGCGATATTCTCCCGAGGCAGGTCAGTGTGGTCGGTATCGCCGTCGCGGACGGCCACACAGAGTCCCTCGCGGTAATTGCCCGCCTGAGAAATGCCGCGGGCGAGCCAGGCGCACTGCTCGTAGGAATTGGCCACGACCAGTACGTGGGCGCGGTCGGGGTCTTTGGCGCGCTGGCGCTGTAGCTCGCCGTGGATGTGTCGGTCGTAGAGCTGGGTGCCGAGTTCGATCGAGGCGTTCTTCTTGCGGCTGGGGTGCTGTCCGGAGATCTTGATCGGCTCGCCGAAGAGAGGGTGTCCCTCCCCGTAGTCGATGCGGTGTCGCCGGGCTAGGATCGAGCGCGCCTGGGCATCGGTCATCCACCAGCGCACCGGTGCCGCCACGTGCTCGCGCACGGCCTGAGGGAAGAACGCAGTGGCTGAGAGACCCATAACCGGCCTTTCGGCCCCGGCAAGGCTCAGTGCGACGAGTCCCCCAAGCTCGGCGGTAAAGGTGTGCGGGTCGCCGGCGAGGCTTTGCGCGACCAGTGTGGCGCTGCGTTCACGGTCTTCGAGGCCGGTCACGCGGTAGCCGGTGAGGGATCGCCCCAGCAGTCCCAGGGGAAGAGTGTCGGTGACGGCGCTGCGGCTGAGGGTTTCGGAGATGCGCTGGGCCGAACGCAATCCAGTGGGGCGGTGCTGTTGGGCGCGGGTGCGTAGATGGGACAACGCTTCGTCCAGCTCGCCCATGATCGCCCGTGCCATGAGTAGGTGGACGGTCTGGGCGCGGCGCTGCGGGTCACTGATCCGCGGCGCCAGCAGCTCATGGAGGCGGATCTTGACCTCGTTGAGCACGGACTCGCCTCGCGGGGCGACCAACGCTTCCAGGGCTCGGCTCACCGCGCGCTCGTCGTTGGCGGTCGCCGCGGGTTCGTCCCCGTAGCGGACGGGCATGAAGCGCTGCAAACGCGCGGCGATGTCGCTCGGCAGGTCCGTCTCCCCTGCGGCTTCCTCCTCGTTGGGCCAGAGCAGGCGGGCTAATTGGCGGTCACGGCCCCGTGCGAGGTGCCAGCGCACTCCGGTCCGGTCGGGAACGCGTTCTCGGACGCGTGCGTCGTCGATGGCTTCCAAGCTCAGGGCGTTGCGGCTAACCGCGAGCAGGAGGAACTCGGCCATGAGGCGCACTTGCCCGATCGCGGTCAGCAGTTCGGCCTCCTCGGCGATCGACAGCCGTTTGGCGTCGGTGTCCATCTCCTGAGGGGCCGACGTCCAGTGCCGTCGCGAGTGCAGTACCACCTCGCCGGCGCAGCAGTCCACCGCCCGTGACTGGAACTGATCGACCTCGTCAACGAACACTGCGTGGCAGGTGCGCAGCGTGAACTCGGCGACACTGACGCCGCGGACTGGGCGGCCGTCAAGGTTGAGGCCGATACCCAGGTTGCCTTTGAGGAAGGCGAAGTGGTTGGTCACGACGACGTGTGCCGAGCAGGCCTCATAGACGGGCGCGAACTTGCCGCAGGTGGGGATCCAGGGGCAGGCTGCGGCGCCAACGCCTTGGCGATGCAGTGACATGCAGGGCTCACGGCCCGGTGGATAGGGGGCACTGGATTCCATGAGCGGCCGTTGGGCGCACCCGTAGGCCAGCGGGTCGATGTCGCGGTCGCCGTGTTCGCCCCATTCTCCGGGGTCGTCGGGGTCTTCGCTGATGAGGCGGGACAGTTTAAGCGCGCGCTCCTGCATACCGCTGGAGGACATCAGGTGCGCGCATCCGGTCTCGTGCTCGATGTCTCCGAGCTCTCGCAGGATGCGCAGATCCGCTTGGATTTCACGGGTGGTCTTCAAGCACGCCTTGATGTCGGGCAGCACGATGGCCACTCGGTGCCCCTGCTGGGCCATCCAGGCCGCCACGACCCGCACCAGGATGCTTTTGCCCGTCCCGGTCGGTGCGTGGAAGATCTCCAGCCCGCCCGCGGCCATCCGCAGGGCCTCCTGCGGGCTGATGGAGTCCGAGGTGTTCAGCGCGTCCAGCAGTTCGTTCAGAGTCGTGCGCAGATAGCGCTGGTCCTCGGGGCGGCGGCTTTCGATGCGCTCGGCCAGGTAGAGCAGTTCGCGTGTGGGGATTGGCAGTTCCTCGAGCGGCTCGGCGGTCTCAGCGCGGGGGAGGCTCTCGTGGCCGAAGGGCTCGGTGTATCCCGGGTAGGTGGGGATCGTGGTTCGGCCGTGCACGCGCCCGCTCTGGGACACATAGATTTCCCCGGTTGACCAGGTTCCAGGCCCGGCGAACTCGGGAGGTTTGGGGCGTGCGCTGGGCCGGCGGAAGGGTTGGAGTTGGCGGTCGACGTAGCTCAGCAGGTCATCACCGACGTGCGGGACGGCTGCTCGGGCGGTGAAGGGGTCGCCTCCTGCGGCATTGAAGGTACGCAGCTGCTGCGCCTGGCCGGGAGGTTCCTCAGCGAGCGAGGCGAGCATGGCGCGGGCAGCGCTGAAGAATCGGCGCGGGTCGGCGAGTCCGCCGGGGGCGTTGGCGAAGACGTCGACGATGCGGCGGCGCTCTTCGCTCGTCAGCTTCTCCCACTGCGGCCATGCCTGGAACTGCCCGGACAGCAGGTATGCCGCCCGGTCGAAGGGGCCGGCGGGGGCCCCGCCCTCCGGCGTGGTCTCGGGGAAGTAGTGGGCGGCAAGCGCCAGGGACGCGCAAAGCGCGAATTCGGTCCGCGAAGGGGTGTTCATGACCAGGCCACCCCCGCTCGCTCACAGACCATCGCGCCGAAGGCGGAAGCCGTAGCCACCTGGAGGCCGTAGCGTTGCCCGACCCCGCTCAGCAGCGGCACCTGGCTTGCCCGGTGATCGGGGACCACCAGCCACTGCGCGCCCCCGCGGTCGCCCTCCTGGGCGTGGATAAGCTCGGAAAGTGCAGTAGCAGAGGTGTAGTCCTTGACGTCGACGCGAAGCGTCTCCTTGCGATTCTCGATGTGCACGGCCAGGTCATAGGCGTCCAGTGAAGGCCACAGCTGCACTTGCAGACCACGCTCGACGAGGCGGTCACGTAGGGCGATCTCGGCCAGCCCGGGGACGCAGGTGTAGCGCCATACGCCGCGAGCCAGTGCCTTGTGCCCCTCGATCGGCTGGGCGGGCGGCACCGTCTGCAGATCGGGCCACAGGATGGCTTCGTGAGGCCCCGGTGGAGCTGCGGGCGGTTCTGGCTGCAGTTCGGGGGGTTCGGGTCCCTCGGTGGGACGGAAGTGATAAGCCGCTCCGATGCGCTGGTGAGGCTTGTGCCAGCAGGCGACCGCGCCAATCACGCGGCTCGACTCCCGGCGCAAGGCGACGCGCATCGGCCATTGGCACACCGGGCAGGCGAACCACCAGTCACGGTAGGCCGAGGCATATGCGATGTCTCCGTAGAGATCAGAGATGAGGGGAGGAAGTTGCAGTTCGCTCAGCATGCTTACTGGTCCTGAGGGGTGGCGGATCAGCGCATTGCGGCCGTCTTCGTAGCTCTTCTGGTCTCCGGTCTTGCTCAGCTGCGCGAAAGCCGTCTCCTGAGCGACTTCGTCCTCCAGATCGGATCCGCTGATCAGACCGGTACCGCGGTTGCTCCGGCGCAGGACCCCGAGTACCAGGCGCTGCTCTGCGTCGATGTCGAAGGCGTCCTCGGTGACGTGTCCATCGGCGTCGACCATGCGCAACCCGTCGATATCCCAGCCGTCCACGCCAGGCGGCAGGAGGCAGGAGGGATCGCCACGGATCTGATTGCGGAAGTCGGCGAAGGACAGCGGGCTGCCAGGGCCGCGTGCGGCTAGCAAAGCGCCGTGGCATTCCATCAGAGTGTCCAGGCGAGCAGCCGGTGCAACCCCGGGGGTGGTGACCGCATCGGCAGCCCGCAACACAGCGCGCGCCACCAGGGACTTCACCCACTCGGGCCGAACTTCGTTGTTCGTCGCATTACCCATGCGCCCAGAGACTAGGGGGCGCCGCTGACATTCGCCCGGCTCTTTGGTAATGAAGTTCGGCTATTGAGTGTTCCGGGCAAGATCGGCAAGTCCCGTGGTGTCGACTTGCGGATAGCGCTTTTGGTACTCCTGCAGATAGGTGGCGACGTGCCGCCAGCCGAGCGGGGTGAGCCGCCATCGGTAGTCGATGACGTGGCTGCCGTCGTCGGCGAGCACCGGCACATCGTCGATGAAACCTCGACTCGGGCGGCCCTTAGGCTTGTTCTTGTAGCCGACTCCCACAAAGAAGGGGGCCCGGCCTGAGAGTTCGTCCCGTTGGAGTCCGTCTGGGCCGGCGCGGGCCACTCGGGCCACAACGCTCCACAGCCACTCCGAGAGCAGTGGGGTCGGCGGTTTCGGCTCAGCCGGCTCCCCCAGCCCGGCGCGGGCGGCGGCCCGCCCTCGGCGGGTCAACTCCACCAAGGTGCGCCGCACTTGACCGACAGCCGGATGGTGAACCACATCTGTACTAGTGGTCAGCAGGCCGCGGCGCTCAAGCGCCTGAACGGTCGAGCCGGCACCAGGGTCGTGGACGCCGCTTCTGCTTAGGCGCTGCTGCAGCCGGGTGTAGCCGACGAGGCGTGTTGGCTCGTGCAGTGCCAGCGGTAGTTTGCGCCATTGGGCAGGGCTGGATGCAGGCATATGGTGGACTCGGCGCATCCACACTTCGGTCTCGGTCATTCGCTCATCCCGCAGGATCTCGCCGAGGTAGGTCTGCTGCCGCTCGTTCAGCGACTCCCACGTCTTCCGACTGCTCGCGTTTGGGGTCGGCGGGCTCTGGAGACGGGGCCGCACGGGTGCAGGATCGGCGGGGCGGGTGCGCATCCAGGCGTCGACGACCATGCGCGTCGGCACCTCATAGAGCCTGGCCAGCGCGCCAATAAGATATTCCTCTGCCTCCCAAGCGTTGTTCCCGGTGCGGCCGATGGGCTGCCCCTGTTCTAGGGCGGAGAGCTGTGATGCTGAGAGTGTCGGTTCACGTCCGGGAGTTGCGCGGCGCAGTCTCTCCACCGCCTGTTCCAGAGTGAGTCCTGCGGCCATCCGCAGGTCGAGGAGGTGCTCTTCACCGCGTCGGATTCCGATAAGCTCCTGGACTGGGCACCGCAGCGCTTCAGCCAATTGCTGGAGACGCTGCGGAGGGGGGTACTTCGTCCCTGCTCGTAGAAAGAAAGCATGCGTGGAGACACTCCGATGCGCCGCGCGAGCTCGGCTTTGGAGAGCCCTGCTGCTTCCCGCAGGGCTGCAATGCGCTCCGGGCTGCTCCCGCGCGACGGCAACGGCATGCCCCCAGCGAACTGTAAATCAGGACCTTCTGGCAATCGTGGCAAGCTCAGTGCCCGAAACCCGGCGGGGCGCACGTACGAGAGCCAACTGCACACAGACGCTACGTGCCGGCAACACGTGAATACCGGTTCTGGCACGGATTCGGTGAATCCTCGCTCTCCTCCGATCAGGCGTCAAGCAGGACACGCTTCCGCAGCAGGTCAGGCGTGGCGCCCATACATCTTTCGTTTGAGCATCTTGAGTCTTATGTGGAATCAGGATTGTCAAGTCCGTCCTGCCTGTCCTTGGTGATGTCGACGATGGGCAGGAGTGTCGCTGAGGTGGGAGCAACGAGCTCTCGCGGTGTCTGACCTGATGGCGTTGGGACATCGACGAGCCGGTCGAGCAGCTTGTCCAAAGCAGACTGCCCTTCGTCCACCGCAGCGCGTTCGTCGTCGCTCAGCGGGATCGAGGCCAGCATGCGCTGGAGGTTGGCCTTGGCCTCCAGGAGCTGGCCCTTCGAGGAGTCTTTCGGGGTGTAGAAGTCGCAGTGTGCGCGCCTGTTGTGCTCGGGCCGGTCGACTTTAGGCGCGGAGCAGGTGGCCGTTGGTGCGCGCAATCATCACGGCTGAGAAGCGCTAAGCAGAGACCGGATCCCGGGTCGCAGAGGGCTGGTGACGGCTGAGTGAGGGCGAGGCACCGCAGGCGTGCCAACCAGACCCCAAACGAATCCGCCCCCGAGTCCGCGCTCGTGTCGGCTGAGCGCTCCATCACCGTTCGAAGTACTTGAGAAGTTGACTTATAAGACATGATTAACCAATAATTAATCATGTCTCTAGAGGCTATGCGTCAGGCTTCCCGGAAGCTCTTCGGTAACCGCTATAGGGCGGAACTGATGCTTGCGCTGGTAGAGGCAGATGCTGACGGAGTGTGCATGGGCGACTTGGCCGCCCACAACGGTGTCCAGCCCAGCGTCTACCGCCAGCCCATGAAGGCGCTGATGGAGTTGGGGGCGGTGGAGGCGTTGGCGCCGGTTCCCGGCCAGCGGCGGCGCTGGCACCGCATCACCGGTGAGGATCCGCTGTGGCCCCTGCTTCGTCCGGTGCTGGACTACTTGGCTGACGACGTGCTAGCACACACGCACTGATCAGATCGGCATGCCCCTGTTAGCGCGCTATTCCCGGTAAGGCAAGGTGGGCTCCATGGCAACCTCCCTAGGAACCGCAGACGGTTCGCTCAAGGCCGCCTCGGACGTCCTGCTGCCTTCCAGTAGCAAGGCGAAGGCCCTGTCGCTTCTGGGGAGCAACGTCGTGGTCTTCTACTCGGTCGATGCCACCGAGCATCGCCGCCGACGCCGGGTCACGGCGCAGCCGTTGACGTCCTTGGCCGACTTGGAGACGCTGATGTCCCTGCCGGTGGATATACCCGTACCGATGAGTTCCTTGAGCGCGACGGAACATGCCGGTATTGGCCGACTGCCAGCAGGAGCTGTGGGCCGCGATCACAGCCAGGTCACGCGTCATGCGGTGCGTCCCCTGCATGTGGACCTCGTGGTGGTGCGCGCGGCACGGCCCAGACAAGGGCTGGAGGCCGCCACTCGGTTCGCTCCGTATTGCCGCCGCGCAGTACTCCTTCGGCGGCCGGCCCCGCGCATGGACGACTACCTCAATGAAGCATCGTTCTACGGGGTCGGGGTCCTAGTGAACTCCTCCGCCGGGCCGGAACTGGTCCTGGAGCCCCAGATGCACCGCCCGATCCGCCACACCCCGGCAGCCTGGAGCTTCGTCGAGACGGTGTATCAGCGCGTGCGCTGAGCAGCTGGTGTGCTGCCCGTGGTGGTCGGGGTCAACGACGCCCATCGCTTGAGCTGATCGCTGGCCTCAAACCCTTTCTTCAGACCAAGGAAAGTGTTGAGAACCTGGTGGTGCTCCTTGGCGGCGTGGCACAGCTCGTGCCACTTCTGCTGGCGCGCATAACCCGGGGGGACTGACATCAGATCCTCCACCCAGCGCCCCATGACCGCGATGTTGTGCCCGGCCGCTTGCCGCTTCAGCTCGCCCTTAGTTGTGGTGAACCGGTCCAGGCCAGCGCCGTCGCACACCGAGCAGCTGCAGCAGGGCGTCTCGGCTGCGGCGAAGCGGTGGGCGATCGTGCCTCCCAGGAAAAACCCCATCAGTTCGGGGAATAGCACGTGGGGCGAGAGCACCACAGGTTTGCTGTTGTCTACCGGCTCTCCAGGGGGCACGATGTGGCGCACCGATGCGGTCGCGCCGAAGGATCCGAACCACGCTCCGTGGGCCAGAGCGCCGAAGGCCGCCAGATCGCTGCGCATCAATGCACAGTTCGGAACCTCCCCCAAAATCCGAATCAGGTTGCCCACTGCCTGGGAAAAATGCCCGAGCGGATCCATCTGGCCCCCCAGCATCAGAGCCTTTCCTCCCGGGAGCAGTTTGAGCGCCGCGATGAGCTGACCGACGTTATCGTCGCGCAGCCAGCTGACATCGACCGGTGCTGTGAAGATGACCGAGGGGTCATCCAGCGCTACGGTCTGGCGCACCGCGGCAAGAAGCGCATCCGAATCCTCGGCCCGGATGTATCCGGTCGGTGTCATCGCGGCCGTCATTCCCGCGGACTGCTGCCCATACAAAGACGAGCGCAGGGGATCATCGTAGTGAGGGTCGTCAAAGGTCAGCATGACCTCGGAGTTTTTTACGACCTCGGGCAAAGGAAAGGGCGCGTCTTCGGTGGCGAACTGCGATTCATAGACACAGGGATCGACCAGAAGTGGAGCCGAGAACCCTTTGCGGCGCAGCTGCGCAGCTTCGACGTAGGCGCCGCTCCCGCACAGGACCAGCCACCACGGTCGGCATCGATATGGTCGCGGACCTGCCACAGGCGCGATTGGCCGACGTGCAACAGCACACGATCCTTCAGCGAGGAGAGCAAGCCGGATGCAGCGGAACTTGGCTCGCCATCACGTGGTAGAGGAGGGGGGACGTCGTTCATGGCCTCACCTTCGACGAAGTGTTCAGAGCGAGTGGATCGATACCGTCGCGGTAGAGGCGCACGAATTCCTCCCGCAGCAGGTAGCTGTGCTCTGCTGCCTGCTGGTCGGTGAAACCGTACTCCTTCCGCAAGTTATTGAGGAGGCGCGATATACGGCAGGGGCGTTCCAGGTCGAGGTCCACAGGTTCTGCGGTTCGGTATCCCAGGGTAGACATTTCGACCATGATGTTGCGGTACTGCCATTCGGTGACGGCGCTCAGTGCCTGTGCGCGGCGAAGAAGTGCCGCCATGGACACCCGCCACTTGCGTTTGAGGTCCGCCAGTTTCGAGATGGTGACGGTACCGGAGAAGTCCCCGCGAATATCCTTGGCCGGCATGAGGAACTCTGCGGCAAAGGCGTCGGCCTGCTTCTCCTGCTCCGAACTTGCCCCAGGTTGCGTATGCAGTACGATGTGGCCGATCTCGTGAGCGACGCTGAACCGGCAGCGGTCCCCGGGAGCCCGATCGTTCAGCAAGAACAGAGGTGCATTCTGCCCGGTTCGCTGACTGACTGCATCGAGCAGGTCACTTTCGAGGTCTCGCAAGACGATCCATGCTCCCGCCTCTTCGGCTGCACGCACAAGGTCGGGCACAGGCCCCTCAGGTAAGCCCCATTCCGTACGCAGAAGACGCGCCGCGTCCTTTGGCGTCGTCAGATCACTCAGTTCGACGTGGGGGAAGCACGACGCAGGGGGAACTCCCCGCGTTGCTGTCACCAACCCGTCGAGCTGGATCCGCGTCAGAGCGATCTGTGCGTGGATGCGACGCACGGCACTGACGGGTAGGGAGGCGCGTTTGCGGTGGTGGATCAAGCCCACACCCACCCCGTGGACCTGCGGGTCCAGGCACAGTAGCTCGGGCGGGTACCCCAGCGCGGCGGCGTAGAGCTGGAGGCGTTCCCCGGTGACATGCAGGCGTCCCGCCTCGGCCTTGCTGACATAGCCCTGGGACACGGCCGTTCCTGCATTCCCGGCGGCGTCGGCCATCGCAGCGGCCACTTCCCCCTGGGTGAGGCCACGTGACTCTCGGGCGACCGTGAGCATCGCCGCCTGAGCCCGCAGCTCTTCCTCCACCGTCCATCACCTCGCATCAACTCTCATAAGATTAGCACGAAATATTCCTTGCATGATGCGCTCAGGATTGGAGAGACGTGTGGGTGGCCGGCTCCGACCGAATTGGTAGCGGGGCCCTCATGGTGGAGCGAGGCCGCTTGCGGGAAATGCGTAGGGTCTGGACAGCGAGGGGAAGGTGATCTCGGTCATGTGCGGGCACGCGCGGCGTCGAACCGCCCGGTTCCGAGTTCGCCAACCATGCGCTTGGGCGGTCGGTGGGCCACGAAGATCACCTGACCGGCAGGCAGCGCCACAACTACTGATTGCCGGAAAGCGCGGCCAGTGACACATCGCAGAGCGGCTATAGCACTGCGGCTGGTGTAGGGCGAATCGGTCGCTGTTGCTCAGGTGTGCCGCTCCGACAGAAGGGAGCTTCACGACTCGGTTGTCGTCCAGAGCTGCGGAAACGAGGCGGTCTAGCTCCTTTCGGTCTCGCACTCCTTCTCGCAGTAGAGCAGCGACGGACGTCAGGATCTGAGTACGGGTGACGTGAGCGCGGTCGGCGACGGGGCCACGGCGCGGATCCCACAACTGGTCGGCCAGCCGCGCCGGGATGTCGCCGTCGCCCTCGGAATGTCGGCTCACCACTGAGGCGACACCACAGCTTCCGGATCAATGCCGTGATGGGTGGCCAGTTGAGCCCAGGCGTGGCCTTCACGGAAGGGAGTGGGCGATGCCGGCCGGGCGGTGCTATAGCCGATCCGGATGCGGTCCCGCACGCTTGCCCCACGTGGGGCTACAGTAGCGATCTGTCGGCTGTGCTGGGAGAAGAGTCGCGCACCTGTTGGCCGATCCCCACGATCTCCCAGTCAGGGGTGTGGAGCCCGGGTTCCCACGCAACGCCGAGGCGCACAGCCGTCGCGAGCGGTGGGGACGCATCGTCAAACGGCGCGGGGAAGCAGGCTACCTTCGGACAGAGCTCGGCAGCATGGAGAACGATGGCGCCGCTGAACCTGCCCTGGCAAATATGAAGCAGAGTGTCGGCGGCCGCGTGTAGCGTACACGCCTGTCATGTACGTGCCGGGCATGCCTGAATTACGTTGAGCAAGAACCAGACCACCAGGGCCTTCGGGTCGTCCCCCTTTGACGAGCAAGGAAACCCCCGACTGATGGCAGTGACCCAACAGGAGATCGAGAGTCGGCTGTGGGACGCCGCCGATGAGCTGCGCGTGGCGTTGCCCGAAGCGCAATACTCCTCGGTCGTCTTCCCGTTGATGTTCTGGAAGTACCTGTCGGACACCTGGGAGTATCATCACCAGGAGTTTCTGGCCGAGAACGAGGGCTTGGGCGATCTCTCTGCCGAGGAGGCCCGAGAGATCGAGTATCGCGACTACCAGTCGTTCGAGATCCCGTTCATCTATCCCGACACCGTTCGGGAGCGCCGTGCCTCCTGGTCGTCCATCCTCGCCACCATCACTCAGCCCGGCCTCGGCCAGCGGATCCGCGCCTCCTTGCAGGCGATCGAGACGGCCAACCCTGACAAGTTTTCCCGCCTGTTCGGGTCCATGACCTGGACCTCCGAAGAAGTGCTGTCACCGGAGGTGTTGGCGGCGGTCATGCAGACGATGGACCGCACCCCGAAAATGCATGAGGGCAATATGTCCCATGACGTGCTCGGCGGGGCGTATGAGTACCTGCTGAAACGGTTCTCTGACGGATCTGGTACCCGCGCCGGCCAGTTCTTCACCCCGCGCGAGGTCGTCGAGTTGCTCGTCGAGCTCTTGGATCCCAAGGGCTTCGAGTCTGTGTATGACCCGACCTGCGGGTCGGGCGGCATGCTCATCGCGTCGGCCAACCTCCTGAAGGCCCGCGGCGGGCGTGGCTACACACTCAACCTGTACGGGCAGGAGGCGGTCCCGGACACCGCGGGTGTGGCCCGCATGAACCTCTTCATGCACAACCTGACCCAGTTCCAGATCGAAGTTGGCGACACCCTGAAAGACCCGCGCTTCAAGAAGCCGGACGGGTCCGCCGCGCAGTTCGATGTCATCGTGGCTAACCCACCGTTCAGCCTGAAGTGGAAGCCCTGGACCAATGACCCGCGCGCCCTCGGCGGAGTCGCCCCACAGTCCTCAGCGGATTGGGCGTTCGTACAGCACATGATCGCCAGCATGGACCCAAAGAAGGGCCGCGCCGGCGTCGTCCTGCCCCACGGCGTCCTCTTCCGCGGCGGCCAGGAAGCAGCCATCCGCCAACGCGTCCTGGACGACGACCTCCTCGAAGCCGTGATCGGCCTGCCAGCGAACCTCTTCTATTCGACTACCATTCCGACCTGCATCCTCGTGTTCCGTTCCCGTGACACCAAGGCTGAGGAGCGCCGGGACGGGGTGTTGTTCGTCGACGCCTCCAAACGGTTCACCAAGGGCAAGAACCGCAACGTCCTGACTGACGCGGACATCGCCGATGCGGTGACCACCTACCACTCGAAGTTCGATTCCAACGGCAATCCGGTCGACGCTGACGGCGATGGCGGACTCGCGGCGCGATTCGTCCCCGCCGCGGAGATCGCGGCGAACGGCTACGACCTCAACATCGGGCGATACATCAAGCAGGCGGCCGTCGAACAGGAAGACCTCGGTGCCCTTATCGACGCCTACAACATCGCCCGAGCTGAGCGCCGGATCACCGAGGAGCGGATGTTCAAAGTGCTCGCCGCCGCTGGGATCGAGGGCTTCGATGAGTGACTGGCGGCGAATCACCCTCGGTGACGTTCTGACCCGTGTGCGCCGCAAGGTAGTTGTGGAGGATGGCGTCACCTACCCCGCAGTCAGTGTCCAGATGTACGGGCGCGGCCTAGGTGAGAAGGAGCCATTCACCGGCGGTGTCTCGAAGTACACGACGCTGAACACGGTGCGAGAGAACGACGTCGTGCTCCGCACGATCACGGCGTTCGAGGCTCCTGCAGGCGTCGCGCGGGCAGAGCATGACGGCACCTACGTCTCCGGTGTATTCCTCACCTATGAGGTGGACCAGAGAGCTCTCCCGGAGTTCCTGGGACTGTACTTCCAGACGCCAGCGTTCTGGGACGAGATGCAGAACCGTGCCTCGGGAACAGTCTTGCGCCGCAAGACAATCTCTGACGCTTCATTCCGTGCCATCCCGTTCGCTTTGCCTCCGCTGCCGACACAGGAGCGGATCGTCGAGGTGATCGGCGCGGTCGACGAGCAGATCACCGCACTCGACGCCGAAGCGGGGGCGCTGACAGCGGTTCTGCGTCGCCGACGAGCCGACCTCATCACGGACGACTCGGTTGAAGCCGTGAGGGCCGAGCACGCCTTCGACTTCTCCACCGGCGTACGCCGGACACCCGACAGGGCGACCGGCCCGTACATGACGCCCTACCTCCGTTCCGCGAACGTCGGCTATGGGACGCTCGACCTGACCGACGTGTTGGAGATGAACTACGACCCAGCAGAGCGCGAGAAGTTCGGCCTCCGCTACGGCGACGTCGTGGTGTCCGAGGGCAGCGCAAGCGCGAATGCGGTCGGGATGCCCGCCATGTGGCGAGACGAGTTGCCAGGGCCTGTCTGTACCCAGATGACCTTGCTCCGTCTCCGGGCGCTGGAAGGGGTCTGCATCCCTGAGTTCGCCTTCCACTGGAGCATGTGGGCTTACGAGTCCAGGGCCTTCCTCGACGTTGCGGGGGGCACCAACATCAAGCACATCAGCGCCAAGCGGGTTAAGGGCATGGCCGTGCGCCTACCTTCGATCGCCCGCCAACGCGAGATGGCGATGGAACTTGAAGCGATGGAGTCTGCGTTGAAGGCGACCCGCGCGGAGGCTGCCCGTCTACGTGAGGTTCGTGCATCTCTGCTCAGCAGCCTGTTGGATCGCACTATCGACATCGAGTTCGCTGAGTCGGAGATTTGAGCCGTGGCAAAGGGAATTCGGGAGCGTGAGTTTCAGAACCTGATGATCCAGTGGTCCCTCCCGATGGGCTGGGATTTCACGGCGGGAAGGTCGCTGTCGCGTGAGACGACGCAGACGGTGATCGTCGGCCAGCTGCGGGATGCCATCGTCCGGCTCAACCCCGGGGTGATCGACGGGTTCGACGTGCACGCAGTGGTCGAAGAGATCGTCGCCACGGTCAACGCCGTCGATGGCGGCCTGGTGCGGGCCAATGAGCAGGTGCTGCATCTGCTGCGCGGACGCAAGGAGTTCCGGGACGCCGACGGCGTGTGGCACGCCCTGAAGGTCATCGACTTCGAACACCCGACCACCAACACACTGGTCGTCTCAGACGAGGTGACCATCACCGTTCCCGGTAAGACCTCCCGCCGGTTCGACCTCGTGTACTGGGTCAACGGCCTGCCCCTGGTCGTGATCGAGGTGAAGTCCCCGACCGCGAAGTCCGCGTGGGCCGAGGCCGCCCGCGAGATCAACAACGTGTATGCCACCGAGTACCCGTGGTTTTTCACCCCTAATGTCTTCGCTGTCGCCTCCGACGGGCTGAAGCTGCGGTTCGGTGCCGTCGGCGCGCCCACGAACCTGTGGCAGCCGTTCCGCTCTACCGCCGACGATGAGAACCTGTCCGGCCAAGCCGACGTGCAGCGCTCGGTCCAGCTGCTACTTAACCCGGCCACGATCCTGGACATGCTCGCCAACTTCGCCCTCTTCGCCACCTCCGGAGGTGGAGCGGACCAGAAGTACCTGCCCCGCTACCCGCAGATGGAGGCCGCGCGGCTGGTCCACGAACGGGTCCTGGAAGGCGGGTCGAAGGGCCTGATTTGGCACCACCAGGGGTCCGGAAAGACGCTGCTGATGGTGTTCGCCGCCTCACTGCTGCTGGCCGACCCCCGCACCGATTCGCCCACGATCATCCTGCTCTCAGACCGCCTCCATCTCGTCCGACAAACCTCCGGGAAGTTCACCTCCGCGATGGGGGATGCCTACTTCCACCAGCCCGCCACCGGTGGGGAGTTGCGTTCCCTGCTGGCCGACGACGTGCGCGGCGTCATCTCCACGACCGTCCACAAATTCGCCGACGCCGGCAAGAACCTGTCAACCCGGGCCAACATCATCGTGCTCGTCGATGAGGCACACCGCACCCAGTCCACCAGGTCGGCCTCCCTGGCCGGGCAGATGCGCGCAGCGTTGCCGCACGCGAAGTTCTTCGGCATGACCGGCACCCCCGTCAAGAACCTCGCCACCGACACTTTCGCCCTCTTCGGCGAGGAGACCGATCCGGGCAGGGTGCTGCACCGGTACTCGGTGTCCCGGTCTCTGCTGGACGAGACGACTGTCCCGGTCATGCTGGACCCGCACCCGGTCTCCTTCGAGATGAACGACCAGGCGTTGCAGGAGGAGTTCGACCAGTTCGCCGACGACTTCGACCTCGACGATCCCGACCGTGAGGCCCTGTCCCGCAAGTTCGGGCGCCTCACCTCGGTGTTCTCCAACCCCGACCGCATTCACGCGGTCTGCCAGCACATCGTCGACCACTACCTGGCCGGCGCCTACCGCAACGGCCTCAAGGCCCAGGTCGTCACCTACAACCGTGAGCTGGCCGTGGCCTACACCGACAAGATCAACGAGCTGCTGGCGGGCTTCGAGCGTCTCAGGTGCTCACCGAGGTCGGGGAGCATGACCGGATCACCGCCGAGGTGAACATCTCTGTCTCCGACTCCAAGGACGAAGACCCCGCCATGCGGCCGTTCCAGCTCTCGGGGCCTGAGGAGGAGGCACAGAAGCGGCGGTTCCTCACCCCGGACGACCCGCTGTGCTTCCTAGTGGTGACCGCAAAGCTCATGACCGGGTTCGACGCCCCCAACGAGGGTGTCCTCTACCTGGACAAGCCGCTGAAGGCCCACACCTTGTTCCAGGCGATCACCCGCCCGAACCGCACATGGGTGTCCCCAACCGGCTTCGTGAAGACCTCCGGCGTGGTCGTGGACTACATCGGCCTGGCCGAAGAGGTCCAACGCGCCGTCGCTGACCCCACCGTGAAGGGAACCGACAAGGGAGGAGGGTTCGTCACCGACCTGTCGGAGCTGGTCGCCGAATTCCGCACCACCTTCGCCCGCATCGAAGACCTCCTCACCGACGTGGACGGCCTAGACCTCACGGTCCACGGCTACGAGTCCGTGCGCGCCATCAATGCCTTCCTGGACGCCAACCCCGGCGCCGCCGAGGCGTTCGCCAAGGACTACCGGCTCTTGGCCCGCCTGTATCCGCTCATCAACACCGACAAGCGGATCGCCAAGTACCGGGACGGTATCGGGCTGTTCGGGTCGGTGTACACGACCCTGTTCAAGAAGTCCTCCGACGAGGAGAGGAAGGAACGGCTGGGCGAGCTGGGGCCGATGGTCCTGGACATCATCAACGCCCACGTCCACTCTTTCTCCGTGGTTGCCTCCCAAGAGGAACCTCTCGTCCTGGATGCCCGGGGAATCGCCCTTCTTAAGGAGCTGATGTCCCTCGTCCGTCCCAAGCCCGGCAAGGACGACGAGGATGAGGCGCCGCCGTCGGCGGCGGAGATCCTGGACCGCATCAAGGCCGCCCTCGATAAGGGCGTCGAACCGGAGTCTGCGAAGTACACCGCACTCGCGGAGCGAATCAAGCAACTGCGAGACCGGATCATCCAGAACGCCCAGGACGCGCTGGAGTTCCTGTCCGAAGCGCTCCGGATTGCCCGCACAATCGTGGACGCCGAGAAGCACCCCGACGAAGCCGTCGTCAAGCTGGACGACGACCACGTGGGTGTCTTGTCGAGGATTATCCGCGAGCACGCGCCCTCCGGACTCACCATCACGGAGAGGAACCTGGCCGAGGAGATCGACCGGGTGGTCACTGAGACCCTCGCCAAGTCATGGGACAACGCCGAGGCTCGCAACCGCGGCGTTCGCCGTGCCACCGCCGCGGTCTTCCGCAAGTACGCCTTGAAGCCGGTGGGAGAGCCGTATGACTCCACCGTCGCCTACATCCAAGCCCACTACCTCGTTGACTGAGGAATGCACGCGGGCCCGGTGGCCTGCCTGAAGTTGCTTCGCACCATCATTCCAGGCGTGAACGACGGTCGCTGCGCGTTGAGTCATTGTCCCGTCCGAGCAGCTCGTTCAGCCAATGGTCCGGGGAGCGAGGCCGCGTCCCGAAGCCGCTCCCTGCTGCGTGGCCCGAGGGACAAGACCGACTACGAACGCTGGTGCTGCTCCGAGGGCTCAGCGCGGTTCAGCACAAGCCGAGCGGCACGGAAAAGTCGGTTGACGCTCTCATCTGAGAGCCACACCAGCACAATGATGAGCAGGCCAACGGCCGTGAGGAAGACCAGCGCCAAGGCGAGCACCGCCCACGGACCTCCCTGCCAGCACACCAGCGCGAGAAGACTGGCCACGGAACCAGACTTCAGCGCTTGTGCCCACGGCTGAGGAGGGATCTCTCGATGACCTGTCGCGACGGGCGGCTGGCTCGTCGATGTCACCGCCAGCTACCTCGCCAGTGCCTCGGGGGACGCAGTCGCACGTAGGCGATCCGACGCCTCCTGCGATCCATAGCCTCCTCGAAGGGCAGTCCGTGGCGGAGCCAGGCGGCCACCCAGTCGTCAACGGCTGCCTCCGGCACCCCGCATGACTGGACAAGGGCGAT
Organism: Allosalinactinospora lopnorensis; assembly: GCF_000981225.1. Lineage (GTDB taxonomy): Bacteria > Actinomycetota > Actinomycetes > Streptosporangiales > Streptosporangiaceae > Allosalinactinospora > Allosalinactinospora lopnorensis. The sequence continues at coordinate 16,132 of NZ_LAJC01000017.1, read as the reverse complement.
GGTCACCTCTAGGCGCAGGCTGCGCTCCCAGCGCAAGATCGCTCCGACCGTCGAGCGGCGGAGAATCCCGCTGTCGTCCTGGCGTACCAGCTCCCGCTGAGATATCCGCCGACGCACCAGCAGATCGCGCAGGGCCTCTACCAGATCATCGTAGGAGCAGAGATCTGGCGGTGGATAGCCCTCCAGTTCACGGACCTGCTGGGCATGGCGAGCCGAGTCGGCGTCTTTCCACAGTCGCCATGCCTGCTGCTCGCAGCCGCCGCACCGCTCGACGATACGCTGCACCGTCGGCCAGGACGGGATGCTGTGTCCTGACAGCGCGCGAGAGAGCGTAGACGGGTGGCACGGGATCTTGCTCGCCACTGCCGCGTAGGTCTGCCCTCGCTCATCCATCAGCCCACGGATCCACTCGACCAGCGCGATGAGCGTCGTATCTCCCACCGCCGGTGCACGCCTCCGCCCCATGCCGCCCTTTCTCACGGTCCTCCGAGCCGGCCGCTCCTGCCGACGCTTGCCCTAGAGGATGCTGGTCGGGCGGACCCTTGTCGACCGGTAGATGACCAATTCATGCGGCGGTGGCCACGCATTCCTTCGTTGGGCGCGTTTTCACAAGTCAAGGAGCGTTAGCGCACGATACGTGCCAACTTGCCCCGCGCCTGGTCCTCGGTTGCTCAAGGATTCGCAGTAGAACCCCAGAGGTAAAGCAGGACGGAGTCTGCAGGATCCCTTGGCCCGAACTATGCGCGTCGTCAACGACGGGTTGGGGTTTGGGCTTGCTATCGTGGCTGGATCGCTTGGCGCCATCGTGATGAGAGGCGGGGAAGCAGATCCCGACGGGCCACGGTTGCTGCCAAACGACAGTGCGCGAGCGCTTGCACTCCTGCCACTTGACCTGTACTGGGTTTCGTAGAGTCTCTGACCAGGGGTTAGCCTCTGGTGATTGGAGAGTCAGCGAACGATGGCACCACCACGCACCTACCCCGAGGAGCTTCGCGAGCGCGCGGTGCGCGAGGTTCGCACCACCGGCCGTCCGATCGCGCATGTGGCCCAGGATCTGGGCATCCACCGTGAGGCCCTGCGCAACTGGGTCCGCCAGGGGTGAAGCCGGCACCGGCGGGCGCGACGACCGGCTCACCACTGTCGAACGTGAGGAACTGCGCCGGTTGCGCAAGGAAAACGCCGAGCTCAAACGTGCTAACGACATTCTCAAGGCGGCGAGCGCGTTTTTCGCCACCGAGCTCGACCAACCCCGGACAAGGCCGACGCGCTGACTCACCTATCTGCGTGCACGCTTCGGGGTCGGGCCCCTATGCCGGGAACTCAACCTGTCGGAATCGGCCTACTACGCGCGAAGGAAACGCCCCGCCTGCATGCGTGCCCACCACGACCGGGTTCTGGCCCAGCACATCGAGCGCGTCCACGCCGCCTCTGGCGGTGTCTACGGTGCTCGGCGCATCCATCATCAGCTGCGGCGCGAGGGCATCGATGTGGCCCGCTGCACCGCGGGGCGGCTCATGCGCACCGCAGGGCTGGAGGGGTGATCCGCGGGCGGCGGCGCCGCACTACCACCTCAGCCCAGATCTCAACCGCGCCTCCGCCCGACCTGGTAGACCGGTGCTTCGACGCCAGGGGCCCCAACCGGCTGTGGGTGGCCAATCTGACCTATGTGCGCACCTGGTCGGGATGGGCCTATGTCGCCTTCGTCCTCGACGTTTACTCCCGGATGATCGTGGGCTGGCAGCTCGCCTCGCACATGCGCACCGAGCTCGTGCTGGACGCGTTGGAGCAGGCGCTGTGGGCACACGGCGTCCGCTCTGGGACCGGGCTCATCCATCACTTGCGACCGCGGGTCGCAGTATCTGTCGCTGCGCTACAGCGAACGCCTGGAACAGGCCGGCAGCAGACGCGAGAGGTCAGCCCCCATCCCAGCAGCCGCGCGCACCCCAAACTCAGGCAGGCCCACCACCGCGGCCCAGGCCTGCTCGTGGCACGCCCCGGCCGCCAACGCGACCCCCAGCGACGCCGCGCCAGCGCCCCCCACTGACACCAACGCCCCCGCCGACAACTCACCCACCACCGGGCGCAGCGCCGGCAGCACCCCCAAACGCGCAGCCACCGCAGCAGGGCGCACCACCTGGCCTGGGGTGCCGGCCGCTCGTAGGTGCGCGCGCTGCATCGCCCCCGAACCCGACAAAAGCCCCCTCCCACAATGACCGCACGCACAGCACCGTCATCCACCAGGGGGAAGACCAGCAGATTCGAACTCATGTTCGCATTATTAGTGTGCTGCGTCCACTCCCGCCCCACCGACATCACCCAAAAGCAGGCTCAGCAGGCGGCGCGTTTAGCGGCACTCGCCGAGAATCCCACGGGGGCGCACATGCCAGACGAGGGCGGCCAGGGCCTATCCCGTGTGGGGGGTTTCACCGTTTTGGCCCCTACGAGCTGGATGCCTCGCTACTCTGACCCGGTCGCCGTAGGTCCCACGGACAAGGAGCCAAGTTGATCTCACCCGCCTCGCCCCAGCCAGTGGTGATCAGCTGTTCGGCCACCGCAATGACGCATGAAGACCTCGATCGTTTGCTGGACGAGCTGGACACGGCCACCGAGGCCCTGCTGGCCGATCAGGCCGCCGCCGAGCAGAGGGTCGAGGAGGTGGAACGGCTGCTGAAGCGCACCTCAAACGACGGTGCCACCTTCTGGGCCCCGGCCGATTCGGTGATCTCCCTGCGCGAGGATCTGGCCTTGGAAGCGTTTCACCGTCACCGCAGGGCGGTGCGGGCGTTCGTGTCCTGGTGGGCCGACGTCGCCGCCCTCGCGGTGCAATCGGCCATCGGCGACAATTCCCCGGATCCAGTGCGGGTGATGGCGGCCAACCCCGTTGGGCTGCGGCCAGATGAGCTTGACCGGCTTGCGCCCATCCCCGAATCCGACCGGCAGCTCGCCGAGCTGAGCCTGCACCTGGCCACCGGACCGATGGGCGGTGATGCGGGCAGCACCGCCGATCCGGTGACTACGGCACAGGCGGCGGCCAGGCGCTGTGGGTTGGCGATTCGTTCTGACGCTGACGGTGGCGTGATCCTGGTGGAATCGGGAGAGCCCGAGGCGTTGCGCCAGCGCCTGTGGGGCGCGGTGTGGGATCAGTGCCAGGCGCCAGCATTGCCGGATACAGGCGAGCTTGTCGAGGCCCTGCGAAACCGGGGCGTGAAGGAGGCCACCGTTGCGGCGGTGGGGGCGGCTTCCCAGGCGGTGGAGGAGGCGCTGGCGGCTGCCTTTGGGCTCGTCGAGGCCCACCGGCGACTGGCCGCAGGCGAGATACTTGAGGAGACCACCTGGGCCGAGGAGGACGACAAGACTTTGGACGAGCGTGCCGAACAACTGCTTGCGCGGCTGGTCGACTACGCTCGCACCATCGCCGCGCATTTGCCTCACATCCGCGCCTCGCGTCCCACGTGAGCGGGAAGTGGGCCAGGCGGCAGGCTCACGTGGTCGGATTCGCAGCACCAGCTTTGCCCCGGCACACCCCGGGGCTGGCAGATGGCCTATGGTTGCTGCACCGTCGTGAGGGCGCCCAGGTCGCGGTGAAAGGGTCGACCCGGAGGGAGCGCCTCGGCGGTGCTGGCTCTACGGTCGCCCCCGCGGAGTACATGGTCGGCGAGTAGCTCATCGACGACCCGGACCAGATGAGGCAGTGTGGCACCGTCTTCCGAGCTCTGCGGAGCGAAGCACTGTCCAGCGAGGCCACGCTGAACCTGATGGAATGAGCCCAGGAAAGACTCGATGGCGACACGTAGTCTGGGTGGCCCACCAGCAGCTACAGCGGACCCCAGGGCAGCTGCGTCGAGGTAGCTGAAGGAGTACCTACCCGAGTACGCGATACCCAGAATCGCTACCTCGGGCACCTGGAGTTCCCGGCCGCGGAGTGGGCGCGCTTCCTCGCCGACGTACGAAACGGCCAGCTCTAGAGCCTCAGGGAGGCAGGCCGCCTTTCCCCTGGTCAGCACCCGCATGAACCCTTCTACTTCAGGATGGTCTTGGTGAAGAGGTTCAGTTGTTCGTCGTCGCAGATACCGTATGGGATCCCGAAGGCGCAGACGATGTGGCTGACGCCCAGTTCTTTCCACTGCGTGATTCGGTGGCGAACCTCTTCGGGGGTGCCGATGAGGCCACGCTTTCGCCAGGCGTCGAAGTTCGCGTTGTCCAGGTAGCCTCCGGGTACCCACCGTTGTAGGTGCCTCCAGCGGCGGTGGAGGTCGTCCTCGTCGCTGCCGAGGAAGGTGGTCAGCCCGACCGAATGCGATATGCCAGAAGCGTCGCGTCCTGCCTCTTTGGCGGCGTTGGCGAACATGCGTGACCGGTGGCGGTAGGTCTGCGGGGTGGGATCCCAGGCGAGGTTCCACCCGTCTGCTATGCGTGCGGCGGTTGTCAGGATCCCGCGGCGCTTTCCCCCGACCCAGATCGGGGGCGCGTCGGCTCCGAGATGGTGACGCACGCTATCAGCGCTGTGTTCGACCGCTTGGAGGCGTTCCTGCACGGGGGGCACGGTTCCGGTGAGTTCGGTGAACTCCGGTGCGCTCCACCCGGCGCCGAGCCCCACGTCGACGCGGTCGCCGGCGATGTCGCAGACGGTGGCGACCTGGTGGGTGAAAAGGGCGCTGTGGCGCAGGGACGCGTTGGTCACGAGTGAGCCAAGGCGTATGCGGCGTGTCGCTGCTGCGAGGGCGGCGAGCAGGGTCCAGCAGTCCGGAGAGCGCCGTCGCGGGCCAGCGTCGAGGTCGAGCCAGAGATGGTCGGAGACCCACACCTCGGTGAAGCCGTTCTCTTCGGCGTGGTGGGCGTAGTCGAGCGCTGCCTGGGTTCGGTGGGCTCCCGTGACTGCGTGTTGGGGGAAGAGGGCGTCGTAGTGCGGGAGGGCGAGGCCGAAGGTGGTCACTGGCTGCTCCTCGGGGACGGGGCGGTGGGTGCCGGCTGCAGCGGGTGGGCAGGCCCGTCGTGGGCCGCGTCGACCAGGCGCAGCGCCTCGCCCAGCAGCGGGGCGATGAGATGGTTGCCGCTGGTCGCGCTACGGGGGACCTCACGGAGTAGCAGCATGGCCATGTGCAGGCATAGCGCGGCGTGGTCGCGGTCGTGCTCGCGGCGCGTTGTCATGGCGTGGAAGGCGTGTGCTGCGCGGCTCGCCCACGGTCGTACGGTGTCGAGGTCCGGTGGCGTGTAGGTCAGCGCGATCCGGTTCGGCGCGGTGGCGAGCGTGCCACGGGTGCGGTCGAGGAGTTCCTCGACGAACCACCAGGCGAGCAGGTGGCTGGCCATCATGCGCCAGTCATGGTGACGTCCTGCCCATTCCCAGTCGATGAGGTACCACTGCAGCTGCGGTGTGAGCAGGATGTTGGCCGGTTGGGGATCGCCGAGGCAGGCGACACGAAAGTCCGGTGGGGGGAGTGCGGCGAGGCGGTGTTGTAGCTGGTTCCACGTGCCGAGGTCAGCACCGTTGACGATGAAGCGGTGCTGGTCGGTGAAGCGCTCTCCCAGGGCATTGAAGGTGTAGGCCAGCCCATCGGCCGCGCGTTGGAGTCGGCGTTGGTGGCTGCGGGTCGCGTTCGCGGGCTTGTATCCGGGCCGGGCGGACTGTTTCCACACGGCGACCAGCTGGTCGACGATCTCGGCCCAGGTGTCCAGGAGGTCGGGGGTGGGGCCGTGTTCGCTGACCGTCTCAGCGAAGGTGTCCGGGGAGGGGCACTCGCTGATCAGGATGTCGTGGCCTGCATGACGCCCCGCGTAGAGCACGCGGGGAAGGCGATCGCCGAAGAACGGCACGATCTGGTCCCGGGCCGCGGCCTGGCGCAGCGCCGAGACCCGCGGAGACTCGGCGATCTTGACTGCTACGCGTGAGCCGTTGGGGCGTTCGACGATGTGCACCGCCGCACCGGAGGAGCCGCTGCGCGCCGTGCCGTTCCTGCGGCTCCCGCAGGTGGGGTTGGTGCCTATGAGGTTGGGCGTCATGGGGGTGGGGCCGGGGTCAGGTCTGGGCTGCTGCCTTCTTCTGTGCCCGCTCGGCCTTGCGGCGCAGCTGGTTGTAGGCCCCGGCCAGTCCCATGGCCTTGCGCACCTCGAAGACCACCTGCTGGACCTCGCGCCGGGTGCGCTCGGTGCCCTCCACGATGATCTGGTCCACCAGGCCAGGCTGGGCCTCAAATGTGGCGCGGCGCTCGCGGATGGGGTCCAGGAACCGGTTGAGCGCGGCGGCGAGCTTGTCCTTGACCTCGACGTCGCCGACCGTGCCCGCCCGGTAGCGGTCTTTGAGCTCGGCCACCTCGGCCGGGTTGTCGTTGAACGCGTCGTGGTAGACGAAGACCGGGTTGCCCTCGACCGTGCCCGGGATGTCGGCGCGCACCCGGTTGGGGTCGGTGTACATGGCCGAGACCTTCGTGCGGACCTCCTCGGCGCTGTCGGAGAGGTAGATGACGTTGCCAGGGACTTGCTGGCCTTGGCCTGGCCGTCGGTGCCGACCAGGGAGGACACCTCGCTGGTGATGAGCTCGGGGATCGGGAAGGTCTCGCCGTAGAGGTGGTTGAACCGGCGCGCGATCTCCCGGGTGACCTCCACGTGGGCGTGGTTGTCCTTGCCCACCGGGACGGCGTTGGCCTTGACGCAGAGGATGTCGGCGGCCTGCAGGACCGGGTAGCCCAGCAGCCCGTAGGGCATCTCGTTTTCCTTGTCGGCGTCGCGGGCCATGTCCTTCAGGCTGGGGATGCGTTCCAGGCGCGCCACCGTGATCAGGTTCTGGAAGAGCGTGTTGAGTTCGCCGATCTCCGGGATGGCCGACTGCAGATAGAAGGTCGCGCGTTCGGGCTCGATGCCCGCGGCCAGGGAGTCGAGCACCATCTGGCGGGCGTTGGCCGAGACCTGGTCGATGTCGGCGCGGGTGTTCTTGGTGGTGAGCATGTGCAGATCAGCGATGATGAGCCAGGTCTCGTACTGGTGTTGCAGCTTGACCCGGTTGGCGATGCTGCCCACGTAGTGGCCCAGGTGCAGCTTTCCGGTGGGCCGGTCACCGGTGAGCATCCGCTGATCTGTCATGGCGGTGGGGTCCTTCGTAGGTGTTGGTCGGTCGTCGATGTACACGCGCGTCACGGGCGGCCCGGCACGGCAGCTTCGATCGCTTCGATAACCGGGGTGACCGTGGGGACATCGATCAGGTGGACCTGGATCCACCCGGGCAAATCCCAGCGGTGACCGTCTCGATACCGGGCGTTCCGCGCTCGAAGTCTATCGACGACCGGTTGGTGCAAGCCCGTGAGATTCATCAGCAGGAAGTTCGCCTGGCTGGGAACGTAGGGGATGTTGCGCTCGTCGAGTGCGGCCCTCAGGCGCGCACGGGCAATGCGGTTGGCCTGGATCGTCTGTTCGACCCGCGCCTTATCGGCAAGCGATGCTTCCGCCGCGGCAGTGGCGAGCGCATCGAGAGCATACGGCAGCCGCTGCTGACGCAGCCGTTTGGCTGTGACCGTTGCGGTCAGCGCATAACCCACGCGTGCCCCCAGCAGGCAGTGGGCCTTCGACAGGGTGCCGCAGGCCACGATCTCCGGGTGCTCCTCAACGAACTCAGCGGACAGCTGGGGTGGGGGGTCCATGAAGTCGGCGTAGGCCAAGTCGAGGAGTAGCCGGGCGCCGCTGGGCAGCCTGGGCACCAGACGCTCGACGACGGTATCGAGGGATACGGCGGTTCCGGAGACCGAATGCGGCAGCTCCACGACCACAAGCGCCGTGCGCTCCCCGATGGCGCGCCCCAGCTCCGTGAGGTCGGGGGTGAACGTGGCGGGATCCCAGCGGACTGGCACGTAGGTGAGCCGGTGTCGCTGCGCGAGGTCACGGTGGAGCTCAAAGGCGGGCTCGGTGGCCACGACCTCCGTGCCGGGCTGGGCCTGCAGCCGAAACAGCCAGTCCATGACCTCGGTCGAGCCGTTGCCCGCCACGACCTGATCACTGCGGGCGCCGGTTCGCGCGGCGATCGCCGACTCCAGCTCCTCGCACTCGCGCGGCGGGGGCCGATGCAGCGCCCGGGCAGTTCTCTGCACTGCGGGCCCAACATCAGGGGATGTCCCGGCGCGGCGCGTGCTGAGTCGTTCGGTGATCGCACGCATCCCGGCGACCACGGCATCGGTGTTCTTCGCCTTGCACCCAGAGCACGTGACCTCGCCCGCCCGGCACTCATCCAGCATGGTCTGTGCCCGATGCGCAGAACACAGCAGCTCAACGGTCGCGAAGACCGAACACCGGGTGGGATCGCCGCCGTAGGCACGCTGTTCAGCGATGGTGGGACGCCCGCCCGTGATCGCGCGGCCGAACTTGGCGCGCACGGTGTCCTCGTCATCGTGGAGGAACATCACCGAGGCGGCCTCGCGCACACTCCCGCGTTCGCCAGCACGGCGCAGGTGCGGGAAGAGGCGCCGGTACAGCAGCGCGGGCGGTGTCATGTCGAGCGCCCGGGCCGCGTGGTTGAGCGCGGCCGAGTGCGGCGCCTGCGGGGCATCGACCAACGCCACCCCAGCAGCATCACTGTCACCGGGGGTGAAGAGGAAGAAGGCGAGCATGTCAGCGACGTCGAGCGCTGAGGCCAGGTTCGTCGTTGCGTCGAACCCGTAGATCCGGCGAACCCGAGCCAGCGGCAGCGAGCGAGCCGCCTGCCGCTGGAAGTGACGTACCTCAGGGTCATCGCCAATGACGCGAACCTCGGGTACCTCGATAGCGAAGTAGTCCAAGGCCGCGCGGAAAGCATCGACCATCCGCCGGTTGCCATCGCCGGAGGCATCGAACACCAGGATCGTTCCGTCGTGGCCGGTGAGCTCGCTGGCAGCGCGCGCCAACCCGAGGTGCCCGGTATGGGGGTGGCTGCCCGCGAAGCCGACCCGGACCGGAGGCGAGATCCCCACGTCACCACTCTCGCGTCGAGGCGCCGGCACCTGCCAGGCCCACACCTCACCGGGAAGCTCGACGTCTGTGCGTGGCTCCGAGACCACCGGGTGCAGGCCGAACTGGCGGACGCGCTGCTGCTCGCGCCGCGCGGTCGCCGCGTTGCACTGGCGGTGCCACCACTCCAGCCCTCGCGTCATGGCAGAACACCGCCCGCCACCACGCGTTGAAGAACGCGGTATATGTGCCCCTGCTCGGCCCGTGTCGCCGCGGCGTCCGCCTTGTGGAAGTAGAGGTCCGGGAAGCCCGGGTCGGACTCGTGGAACACCGCACCGCATGCCCAGAACCGCGCCGCGCACCGCGACCGCTCCCGTGGCAGGTCATCGACGAGGGAATCGGGTTCGTAGCGCCAGAGACCATCACCAGTGTCTTGGACGTGCCCGTTGGCCTGAAGGGCTGTCAGATAGACAGCACGCTGGTGGTGCCACACCCGCCGGAACAGCTCGCGATCCCGGTGCAGCCGGGCCAAGTAGGAGGCCGCATCGGGGTACAGGTCCAGGAACGCCAGATGCGCATGAGCGACAAGTTGGTCAGCGCTCCATGACGACCGGCCCCACCTCAGCGCGCTCGCGTGGGCAATCGGCGCCAGGAAGTCGGCCACCATCGAGGCCAAAGCTGACTCATCAGCGGAGTTGTCGGTGATGAAGGGGCCGAACAGCTTCAGCGCGAAGTACCCGCCGAACCGCCGATCCGCTCCGTCGGAGTACAGGTCCTGGCGGTTCAGCACATAGATCGTGACGGGGATGCCATTCCACACCGCGCTGCGCCGGTGGACTGGCCACCCTGCCTCGTCGTGGACCAGGAGCACGTCCAGATCACTGGTCGCCTGTGCGGCCCCCAAGGGCTGACTTCCGTAGAACACCCAGTGCCGGTCCAGCACGGGTAGGTCATCAACCTCCTTGGAGAGACCCGCGACGATCTCGGGCATCTGGTCGATGAACTTCCGGTCGAACACGCACGCTGCCGGACTCAGGTCCAAGCCACCTCTCCACCTCGTCGATCCACGCCCCACCCGGATCAGCCTGAACGGCGGCGATACCTACCCCGTGTGCCGCCCGCACATTGGCGTCCTTGTCATCGACGTACAACGCCGCATGCGGCGGGTGGTCGCCAAGAGCGCGGAGGAACGCCTCGGGGGCAGGCTTGACCACACCGGTCGCGCTGGAGATTCCCAGCGCATGGAAGTACTGCTCCAACCCGTGTTTGCGCAGTACGGGGAGCAACCATTCGTGCCGGTGATTCGAGATGAGGGCCAACCGCGCCCGATTAGCCCAGTCGGGAACGAGCGCAGCAGCAGGCAATGGCTCCATCGCATCAACAAGGACCTCATGCCACTCAGGTGATGCATGATCAAGCCCCACCGCGAACGCGAAGCGCTCCCAGAACTCACCGGTGGAGATCCGGCCGCTCCAGAGATCATCCCGAAGCTGATCGCGGAAGACGTCCTTCACGACCCGTTCATGGAGACCGCTCGACACAACCACCGCCGAGAACAGCGGCCCCATCGGCTCACCAACGAGAACACCACAAGCATCCAACAGCAACACGCGACATGCGCTCGCGTCGCTAACCAGCGTCCCCACCCCACGTACGTGACGTCGATCGGGCATTGCCTCACGCTCAGCGCCTCTCCTCCGACTTGGGGAGGCCCCGAGCACCGGGCAACGGTAACGCATCTAACGAACAAAGTCACCAAAAGTGACCGATTCTGGCCGTGGGAACGTACCAGGCAGGCTGACGATGAGCGCCGGGGTGGGGATCCCGATCGAGAACGCCGCAGCCAGCCTGGTGAAGTCGTAGCTGCCGTCGGGCTGTTTTCCGCCGCGTTGGTAGTTGAACAAGGCCACGGGCAGGTGCATCAGCAGATCACTCCCTTGCTTGATGGGGGCGGAACCCGGCGGAATGCTGTGGTGAGGCGCCAGCGCACACGTTTCTGCGTGGTTGGCCCCCCTCGTGCTTGGCGGCGGTGCGGCACGGCTCGGGTGGGCAGGATCTCCTGCAGTTCCCGCACGTGGTTGATCACCACGGTGTCGAAACGGCGGGCGCGCTCTGCTTGGCCGCGCTCGGGGTGGGTGTCGACGAGGCAGGCGTGCATGCCGTGGCTGAGCGGGGCGAGGACATCCTCGATGAGCTGGTTTCCGGCGAAGAGCATCCGCTGCGGGCGTGTGCCGGCGGTGTTGAGGAGGTGCTGGTAGAAGGCATCGTCGGGCTTGGCGGTACCGACGTTGCTTGAGAGCACCGGGGTGATGAAGGACAGTCCCGCCTGGTCGAGCGTGCGCTGGCGCTGGCGCCGGGTGCGGGTGGAATTGGCGGCGATCAGGATGCGATAACCGCGGGAATGCAGGCGTTGCAGGGTCGCGGCAGCCGCGGGATCGACGGGGTGGTCTCCGGCGCGTTCGATCACCATGTGGGCGAGTGCGCTGGGGCAGATGGGCGGGATGATGCCGTGGCGGTGCAGCGTCTGCTCGAGCAGCAGCGCCATCACCGTGGTATCGCCGAACCGCCGATACCGCAGGAAGGCGTCATCGAGGTCGCAGGCCGCCTGCTGGGGCAACGCGCATCCGTACTCGGCGAGGACCTGGTGTAGGTGGGCACCAGTGGGGTTCCGGTACACATGATCACCCGTCGTGCTGCGCCGCAACGTAAGGGTGCCGGCGAAGTCGAAGACGAGAGTGTCGACGTCCATGACGCTCAAAGGGCTTTCATCGCAGGGGCCACAAGGGGCGAATCGGCATGGTGGTGGACTGGCCCGGCTCCAGCGCGTCCCAAGGCACCTGCATCCCTAAGTCCCGTTCGGCGCGGGCGGCCTGCTGGAAATTGTGCTCACACCAGCCCGCAGCCTCCTGCAGCAACACGATATGGGCGCCGCTGGCGCGGATCATCTCCGCAAGCGCCTCCCACCGGTCATGGCGGGCACCGGTGGAGTCGCGGCCCTCTCCGTACTGCAAGTTCCGGGAGAGGAGACGCAGGGGTGGCACAATGGTGTTCCTTTCGACCTCGGTTGCGGCGGTGCCTCTTGCCTGCCCGGGAGTAGCCCGGATCCCTATGGCGTCGGTGTGGCAGGCCGGCCTCTAACGCGCGGGAACCTGTATGCGGCGCAGTCAGCGCCGACGCCTCATCTCGTCGAACTCTCTGGGATCGACCTCGCCGGAATCCACCTCAGCCTCGATGCCCTCAAGACGCGGAATCTGTTTTTCAAAGCATGCGATCGAGCAGTACAGGCCCAGCCGCACAAACGGGCTCTCGCTGCCAACCTGGCCTTGTATGTAAGCGAACTTGCGATCGAGCCGGTACCAGCCCACCGGCATCTCAGTGCTGATCTCGGTGGTCGCGCATGAGCGGCAGAACCATTCCCGCTCCCCAGTGCGTCCCTGCGTGTGGAACTTCCTGCCCTTGGACTGGGAGGCGCGGGCGCTACCGGGGTCGATAGGAGAAGGAGCCATGTCAGGTTTTCCTCTGATCAAGGGGTGTTTCGAAGGACGGTGTGGAGGGGCGGCGCCCCTCGCGGGGACGCAGCCCGGCTGGGCCCGCGCGGTCACCACGCAGGTCGGCGGGCTGGTCGTGGTGGCCGCGCGGGGGTATGCGGTGGCCTCACGTGCGCGCCATCACCGCGAGCATGGGCACCTCACGGATCTCCCCGATGTCGAGGGGATCGGGCCGCCACCGGGCGCAGGTGACGATGCCGGGCTCTAGCAGCTCCAGGCCGTCGAGCAGGTAACCGAGCTGCTCTGGGGAGCGCAGGACGAGCTTGGGTTCGCCGGACCGATTCCACGCCTGCACCGCCATCTGGAAGTCGGCGCGCATCTGCGCATCGGCGACCGCAATGGTGGGATGGGCGAGGGCGAGGTAGCTGCCCGGGGGCAGGGCGTCGCTGAGCCGGCGAATGATGGAGCGCGCCTCAGCGTCATCGGCGATGAAGTTGACGACCCCCAGCAGCATTAACCCCACAGGGCGGCGGAAGTCCAACGTCTGAGCGGCCTCCCGCAGGATCGTCTCCGGCTCGCGCAGGTCGGCGTCGATGTAGTCGGTCGCCCCCTCAGGAGAACCCACCAGCAGCGCGCGGGCGTGCGCCAGCACAAGAGGGTCGTTGTCGACGTAGACGCCGCGGGCCCGCGGCGTTATGTTCTGGGCGACCTCATGGGTGTTGTCGACGGTGGGCAACCCGGTGCCGATGTCGAGGAACTGGTCGATGCCGACCTCCCCGGCGAGGTGGCGCACCGCGCGACCGAGGAACGCCCGATCCTGGAGCGCGTAGTCGACGATGCCGGGAAAGATTTGCTGGATCCGCTCGCCCATCTCCCGATCGATGGGGTAGTAGTCCTTGCCACCCAACCAGTAGTTCCAGATCCGCGCCGAATGCGGGTGGCTGGTGTCGATCCTCGGCGGGATATTGGAGCACGGATCGGCATCATCGGTCATCGGTGGGAAGTCCTTTGTGGTTTCGGGGCGGTGCGCTGCCTTCAGCACTCGGTGGCGCATGAGTGAGAAGGAAAGGGTGTGTGCCGGGTCAGGGGTGGTAGCCCACACCGCCGAGGTAGAGGTGGTGCACGGGCGAGTCGGTGGGGGTCTCGGCGTCGGGTTTCCACTCGTTGACCGGGCACAGCCCCGGCTCAACGAGGTCGAGCCCGCCGAAGTACATGCGGTGCTGGGGCCAGGGGCGCACCCACCCCGAGCCCAGTCCACCCTCGACCAGCGCGGTCTCGATCCCGCGGGCGCGCGGGTCGCTGGGGCCGGGGTCGTGGAAGTTGGCGATGGCGAGGTAGCAGCCGGAGTGCAGGTAGGCACGCAACTCGGCGGCCACCCGCTGGTCCTCGCCCTCGGGCAGGTGGTGCAGCACGCTGGCCAGCAGCACCGCGAACGGTTGTTCCAGGTCGATCAGCGCCCGCAGGTCGGGGTTGGTGAAGATGCTGTCGGGGTCGCGCACGTCGGCGGTGACAACGGTGGTGCGGTCGTTCTCCACCAGCAGGGCGCGTCCGTGGGCGAGCACGATGGGGTCGTTGTCCACATAGACCACCCGGACGTCGCCGGCCACCTGGCCGGCGAACTGGTGGATGCTGCTGGTGGTGGGCAGGCCGGAACCCAGGTCGATGATCTGGCGGATTCCGGCCTCGCCCACCAGCCACCGGGTGACCCGGGCCAGCCAGCGCCGGTTGTCGAAGGGCATCTCGCCGGCCCCTGGCACCTCAACGAATTTGACCGCGACCTCCCTATCTACGGCGAAGTTGTCCTTGCCGCCCAACACCGCGTCATAGACCCGGGCAATGCTGGGTTCACCGGTGTTGATGGGAATCTGAGGACAGGCGGTGAGGCAGACCTCGTCATCATCGTCGGAGAGGTGGTGCATGGAATCCTCACGAGGGTGTGGGCGGGTATGGGCAGGTGGCCACGCCCCGCCGGGGAGCAGAAGCCCGAGGGGAACAAGCAGGGCGCGGCCATGAGCCGGCAGTGCCCCAGGAGGTCAGGCCGGGGGTCTTGGTCCGGCGGTGGTGGACGCCCGGGGGCAGCACGCGGTGTGGACTTCGTCCCCGGTGCCGGCACGCCGGCCCAAGCAATGGGGTGCGGCCGAAGTGGTGAGGGGGTGGTGTGTTCATGCGCAGGCCCGGTGCTCGGTGGCGGTGAGGTGGTTCTCGATGGCGGTGGCCAGGCGCTGCACGGTGGTGGCGCCACCGGGAACGAGGAGGTGGGTAGTGGGCAGGTCGGCCAGCTCGGGGGCCAGGCGGGTGATCTGGTAGCGCAGCGCGACCACGGTGAGCGATTCCAGGCCCAGTTCGGTGAGGTCGGCATCGGGGGCCAGCTCGGTGGGGTCGCCGCGGCGGGCGGCTAGGAGGGGAGCGATCAAGGCGGTCAGGGCGGCGGTGATGGCCGCGCGTCGCTGGCCGGCGGTGCGAGCCTGGGCCAGACGCTGGCTGAGATCCGCACGGTGTGGACGACGTCCCGGGGTGGGACGGGCCCAAGCGCGCGGGGGCAACTCAGCGGCGGGCAGGCCGGTGGGGGCGGGCCAGCGCGGGACCAGGCCGCGGGTGTAGGCCGCAGCCAGGACACCGAGCCAACCGGTGTGTTCGGCGGCCTCGGCGCGGCGACTGATGACCGGCGGATCAGCGGCCTCATGGCCGGGCAGGCGGGCCAGGGTGTCGGCGAGGTCGGCGGCCAGCACCGGGCGCGCACCCAGCACGATGAACACGCACGGCGGCCCGTCCTGGGCCAGGGTCTGGATGGTGGGGTGCAGCTGCACGGTGCTCAGCAGCTGGTGTTCCCAGTAGGCCGAATCTAGGTCGGTGCCGGTGATGCGGCGGCCGGTGGCGGTGGAATACAGCGGGATCGTGCCCGGCTGGGGGGCGAGGCCCTGCAGGGCGGCGGCGAGTTGGGCGGCCTCGTCGGCCAGCAGGTCGGGATGGTGAGCGGGGGTCGCATCGGGCATCAGACGGGTGGTGATGCCATCGGCGTTGAGGCGTCCGCACAGGTGGTGCAGGTCGGGGTGCGGGCCGGCGACCACACAGGAGCGCGCCCCGTTGACAGCGGCCACACGCAGCCCGGGATAGGCGGCCAACGCGGCGTGCGCCTGTTCGGCGCCGAGAATCACGGCTGCGATCCCGCCCCGGGATGCGGCGCGTTGCAGCAGGCGGCTGCGCTCGGCGACCAGATGCGCGGCCTGGGCCAGGGACAAGATGTTGGCGGCATGGGCGGCGGCGACCTCGCCGGCGCTGTGGCCCACCACCGCATCCGGGGTGAGACCCCAGTGGGCCAACAACGCGGTCAGCGCGATCTGGTGGGCCACCCCGGCCGGTTGGGTGGTGTGCATGCCCACCAAAGGTCGGCCGCTTCCCGGTGTCCACGGCGGCTGGTCGAGGTGGGGCTCCAGCGCGGTGTGGGCGTGGGCCAGCGCCTCGGCGTAGACGGGTTCGTGCTGGCTGAGGCCGCGCCCCATGGACTCGGTGTGGTGGCCGTGGCCGGGATAGACGAACACCACGCGTGGACGGCGCCGCGCAGCCGCCCGCGGCCCCACCAGGGCGGGATGGGGCACTCCTGCGGCCAGTGCTTCCAGTGCCGCGGCGGCCTCGCCGGTGCTGCAGGCCACCACAACAGCCCGGCAGGGGTGGTGGTCGCGGCGGGTGGGCCGCGGTGGCGGCCACGTCGGCCAGGGCCGGGCCGGCCTCGGCCAGGG
>NZ_LAJC01000016.1 GCF_000981225.1 Allosalinactinospora lopnorensis | reverse complement strand
TCCGCACGGCCTGCCCGCGGCCACCGCCCCGACCCGGTGCCACACCGTGTGGCCCCCTACGAGGCGGTGGCCGCCAAGAGCACGGCCGGTGCCCGCGCCCTATGCGGCCACGGAAACCATCCCTGTCCCCCGCGGGGCGGGGGCGCCCAACGGGCCGCCTGATCGCCCACACACGCCCCCGGCCCGCGCCCTGGGCGCGGACCGGGGCCCACCACGGGCACCGGCTGCCCCAGGCGGGCTCCGTCCGGGCCGATCGTCATAGCCCGTCGAGCTGCCCCCAGGCGTCAGTGGCTCGGAAGAGGGCGCATCCGGGCGGGCCTGCGAGCGCCAAGGGCCAGGAGCCAGCTGCGCTGGGTGCTGAATCGAGGCGATGGATGGTTGCTGGATCTCCTGCGGAAGGGGAACACCGATTGATGGCCACCCTGTACCTGAGCATTGAGAGCCCCGCGCGGAGGTTCTTGGGCGATCCGCTGGAAACCTCGCCCAATCCGCTTGTCAACGTCCCCGGAGTCAAGCGTCGATGGGGTCGGCCCTCAACCGGGGGCGGCGACCCTGATGTGGCCACCCGGCCGGTGCGGGGGTGGGCATGGTGAGGCCCGCACCGACCTATGAGGAGGTGCGCGAGCTGCCGGTGGTGCTGGACGCACTCACCGCTGGGCGGCTGCTGGGGCTGGGACGCACCAGCACCTACCGGCTGCTGGAGACCGGCCGGTTCCCAGCCCCGGCGTTTCGCGCCGGCAAACAGTGGCGCATCCCCACCGCCGGGGTGTGCGCCGTGCTGGGCCTGACCTACCCCCCACCCGCAACCGGAGGCGAACACCGGGCGCCACCCCCCACCACCAACACCGACGGGGAGTACCACGATGGCTAACACCGAAGGCTCAACGTTTAAACGCTGCGGATGCCGCGACCAGAACGGCAAACTGCTGGGCGCCAAATGCCCCAAACTCAAACGCCGCAACGGCACCTGGAGCTCAGCCCACGGGCTGTGGGGATACCAGGTGGAGCTGCCGCGCACCGCCACCGGGACACGCCGCCAAGCCCGGCGCACCGGGATGGAGTACCAGCAAGACGCCCTGGATGAGGCCGCCCACGTCAAGAACCTCCTCGAGCTGGCCGAGGGCGAGCCCGACACGCTGGTCCCCATCGCCGACCTGATCCAGCAGACCCTTAAAGCCAAGCAGCCTTTGCCCGCGGTGGAGGAGGTCAAACGCCGCCTCGGAGCGGGCGCAGACCTGCGCGCCCAGATCCCTACCGTGGCGGCCTGGCTGCAGGAATGGCTCAGCACCAAAACCGACGTGGCCCAGAGCACATGGCGCTCCTACCACGGCCACATCACCAACCACCTCACCCCGCACCTGGGCCAGGTGCGCCTGGACAAGCTCACCGCCACCCACATCAACGCGATGTTCGCGGCCATCGACGAGCGCAACGCCGACATCACCGAGGCCCGCGACTCTGAGGACCCGCAGGTGAAAGCCTCGGTGCGCGCGATGCGCATCGTCGCCTTGGGCACCAAGCACCGCATCCGCGCCACACTGCGCAGCGCGCTTTCCGAGGCGATCCGCCGCCCCGATTTGCCCGTGCAGGTCAACGTGGCTTCCCACTGCCGCCTGCCGGCCTACCAGCGCGGCAAGCCCTTGGTATGGACCACCGACCGGGTGGCGCACTACCGGGCCGGTGGGCAGGTGCCCTCCACGGTCATGGTCTGGACCCCCGAACAAACCGCGGCCTTCCTGGACCGGGCCCGCCGCGACCGGCTCTACCCGTTGTTCCACCTGATCGCGGTCAAGGGGCTGCGCCGCGGCGAAGCGGTCGGACTAAGCTGGCCCAACGTGCGCCTCACCGACCAGGCCATTGACATCTGCACCCAAATCGTCCAGCTCGGCTGGCAAACCATCACCACCACCCCGAAAAGCGCCGCTGGTCAGCGCAGCATCACCCTGGATGCCCACACCACCCGGGTGCTCAAAACCTGGCGTACACGCCAGGCCCGCGAACGCCTCCAAGCCGGCGATGCCTGGATCGACAACGACCTGGTGTTCACCCACCCTGACGGCTCAGCGCTGCACCCCGCCTGGGTCAGCGACCTGTTCCACGACATCGCCCGCGAAGCCGGCCTTCCGCCGATCCGGCTGCACGACCTGCGCCACGGGGCGGCCTCATTGAGCCTGGCCGCCGGGGTGGACGTCAAGGTGGTCTCGGCCGAACTGGGCCATGCCACCACCGCCTTCACCCAGGACACCTACCAGCACGTTTACCCCACCGTGGCCCGGGAAGCCGCCGAGGCCACCGCCGCGCTCCTCCCGCTGAAACAGCAAACCCGGTCTGACCTGCGGTGATGTAAAACCGCGAGCAACCGAGCACACATGGAGCACACACAACACCGAACCCTAGGCCAGAGCACCGGATGTACCCGGTCTGACCTGGGGTTTCATTGTGGGCCCCCAGGGGATCGAACCCTGAACCCGCGGATTAAAAGTCCGCTGCTCTGCCGATTGAGCTAAGGGCCCGGTACACAGTTTGGTCTGTCGAGAAGTGTGCCAACTGGCGTAACTTTACCGGTTCACTGCGAGGGTTGCACAGCTGGAAAGGATGTGCGGGTATCCGGTCCGACTCCCTCGCCTGGAGACCGCGCCGGGGCGCGGACTCCCGTGCCGGTGGTCAGGGTCGATTCAGGGGAGCCCCAGGGGCGTTCCTGATGGGAAAACGGCCGTGTGGCGGGCAGGCTGTGGGTATGAGTGAGAACTTCGGTAAGAAAAGCCTCCGTCGAAGCAACGAACACCGGATCCTGGCCGGCGTCTGCGGGGGGATCGGGGAGTACGTCGGTGTCGATCCCAACCTGATACGCCTGGGCTTCGCGGTACTTACGCTACTCGGCATGAGCGGAATCCTGCTGTACATCATCGCGTGGCTGGTGATGCCCGAGGAGGGCGCCGAAGCGTCGGTTCTGGAGCACATCATCCGGAATTTCCAGGGCAAGAAGTCCGATCTCTAGTGCGTCCGCTCAGACGCAGGTCAAGGCACAAAAAAGCTCCCCCCGTGCCGCTCGGTCGCGGACGGGGGAGCCAGGAAGGGAGCCTAAGGGGGCCGATCAGGCCTCTTCGGCGTCTCTCGCGAAGAGCGCTCCAAGGGCGTCGGTGCCCTGCGTGAGCACCGGGCGAAGCTCCTTGCGGTAGACCGCTTCGGTCGTCGCGGTCGTGCTGTGACCGAGCAGCCGGGCGATGTCCTCCACGGGAACGCCGCTGGCGGTTCTGCCGGATCCGGTGCTCTTTGAGCACGTCGACCTCGCCGAATGGCGCGTTTTCCTCGACGCCGCGAAGCGGGAAGTGCCGTAGGCGCCCCCAGCACGTAGGACCGTCCATCCAGGCTTCACCTTCAGAGCGTTCCGCCCAGGAGGAGGAACACCAGCACCAGCACGGTTCCCAGGATAGCGGGCGCCCAGAAGGTCCCGAGCAGACCGCGGCGCAGCCGGCGCCGGCCGCCGACGCGCGCAGCTCGGCGGCGGCCCTCCGCACCTCGGGGTCGACGTCCGCGGCGACCTGGAGCGCCGAGGCTTGGACGGCCAGCAGGCTGAGCTCGTGCCCCAAGGCGTCGTGCATATCGGCGGCGATACGGGCACGCTCGCGCAAGCGCTCCCGTCCGGCCGCACGGGCGTGCTCGCGCTCGAGTCGCGCGGCCAGTTCGAACCCGGACGCGGCCAGTTCGGCCTGCTGGCGCAGGTACTGGCCCACCGCCCAGGGGATCACCACCATCAGCAGCAGGGTGCTGGCGGCGGTGAACCAGTCCTCTCCCGACGACGCTCCAGACGCGGCCACCAGGGCCGCACTGGCGACGGCGAGCAGCGCGGCCAACCGGATCCCCGCCGCACGGCCCACCGTGCGGCGTCCGAGCAGAAAGGCGAACACGATGACCGCCAGGGCCAACTGTGCGACGTAGACCTGCCCGGCGACGGCCATCCCGAACGCCAGGGGCAGTGCGGCCGCGGCCAGCGGCCAGCGCCGGGAGACCACCGTCGCCACGGCGAGCAGCACCGCCGCGATCACCCGCAGCACCGGCAGAGTGATCCACGCGTGCTCGGGCAGTGGATCGTCGGCCAGCCACAGCGGCGCGACCGCGACCAGCCACAGCAGCACGTCCACACCGACCAGTTCACCGCCGCCACGAAGGAGGGCTCCCGATGACCGCCACCGCTCCCGCCCCGGCCACCGCGGGACACCCGCTCGGCCTGCGCGACGCCGTCGCCGCCGAATGGCTCAAGCTCGCCACGGTGCGGTCCACCTGGTGGTTCGCGGGCGGGCTGCTGGCCATTCTGCTGGCGATGGCGGTGCTGGACGACGGCGACGCCGCGTCGATGCGCTCCCTGACCGTGGGTCTGGCCGCCGTGAGCTACTTCGGCCAGTACCTCATCGCCGCGTTCGGCCTGCTCGTGATCACCAGTGAGCTGGCCACCCGCTTGATCACCGTGACCTTCGCCGCCACCCCCTCCCGTGGCCGGGTC
Organism: Allosalinactinospora lopnorensis; assembly: GCF_000981225.1. GTDB lineage: Bacteria > Actinomycetota > Actinomycetes > Streptosporangiales > Streptosporangiaceae > Allosalinactinospora > Allosalinactinospora lopnorensis. Next base: position 87,239 of record NZ_LAJC01000016.1, on the reverse strand, counting down.
ATGGTCGCGAAGGCGATCGTCACCGCGATCGCCGCGCTCGTCGTCGGCGCGATCGCAGCGTCCCTGGGCATGGGCGTGGCCGTGGCCGCCGTCCGCTACGGCGAGCTCGGCCGCGTGGCCGCCGACATCGCCACCCAGGCGCTCGCCACGGGGATCTACCTGGGGCTGCTGGCCGTCGTCGCCCTGGGCATCGGTGCCCTGGTCCGCCGCACCGCCGGAGCGCTGACCGTCACCGTCATGCTCCTGCTGGTCGTGCCCGAGCTGCTGCGTCTGGCCTCCGAACGGTTCGTCGCGCCGTTCCTGAACACGCTTGTCGGCTGGACCCCGGCCCAGGCCGGGTGGCGGCTCATGACCGGCGAGTGGGAGTACGCCCTCGTGCTGGTCGCCTGGGCCGCCGCAGCCGTGGCCGTCGGCGCGTGGGCACTGCGCGGCCGAGACGCCTGACGCCGAAGGACTCCGGGCCTCGGCGGAAGGACCTTCTCCGCAGGGGCCCACGCACGACCTTCAGCCCTCACCCGCAACGATGCCCGCCTCGTGCGCCAAGACCGCGGGCCTGCACCCGGTTCCGCACGCCTAGGCGGGCCAACACGGCGCTGACGTGCACCTTCACCGTTCCCTCGACCAGGAACAGGCGGCGCCCGATCTCCGCGTTCGACATCCCCTCACCGACCAGCGCCAACACGTCCCGTTCCCGTGGCGTCAGAGCGTCGACCCGGGCCTGCGTGTTCCGCTGGCGTGCCATCAGTCCGCCACTGAGCCTCGTGATGAGCTGGTGGGCGACCTTCGGCGCCAGGAAGGCGGCCCCGTCGTGAGCGGCCCGTACCGCGGACATGAGCTCATACGGATCGCCGGACTTGAGCAGGAATCCGCTCACCCCGGCCTCCAGAGCCGAGGTCACGTACTCGTCCTCGGAGAACGTGGTCAGCACGACGGCGGCGGTTTCCGGCACGGCCCGGCGCAGCTCGGCCGCCGCGCTCAGTCCGTCGAGGGCGGGCATGCGGATGTCCAGGAGCACGACGTCTGGGCGGTGCGCACGGGCCTCCTGGACGGCCTGGCGCCCGTCGGCGGCCTCGGCCACGACCTCGAGGTCGGGCGAGGACGACAGGACCGCCCGTATACCGGCGCGGAACATCGCCTCGTCGTCGGCCATGAGCACCCGAATCACGGCCCAATGCTACTTCACACCCACCGAGCCCTCCTGGAGAAAGCCCCGTCCTTGAGCCCTTCTCATGTTGAGAGTGCAGGTCACAGTCTCGTACCGGTTGCGCGGAAGCCCGCCATGCATCCGGACACGCAGAAACCGGTCCCGCGTTCGATGGATCACCGCGCGTGGGAGCCGGTTATTCGATCAGATCGTAATGGCGGGGGCGGACAGGAGAGCACTCCGGAAAGCGTGAAGCAGAGGGCCGCATACCTGGGGAGCCACACGAGGGCCGAAGACCACGGTCCGAAGCGAACTCACGCGAACGCAGACGCCCCGCACCGCAAGGCGTTTCGCGGCGTCGGAGACGCCCGGAGAGTCTCGTTTCCCCGCCCGGATCAGCCTCCAGGGCAAGAAGTCCGACCTCTGACCGCTCTCCAGCCCCGTGGTTCCGGGTCACTCCGCCGGCTCGTGCTGGTGCATGAGCGTGACGGCTCCCGCGTAAAGTCGTGACCAGGGGATGGCCAGTGCCGCCGCACCGGCGATCCCCAGCACGCCCGCGACTGCGACGACGGCGTGTGTTCCGGCGCTCTCCGCGAGAAGGCTGCCAAGGGCGATACCGATTCCCTGCGCGGCCTGCAAGCCCGCGGCGACCAGACCGAAGGCCAGCCCCCGGCCTTCGGCGGGAACGCACAGCACAAAGGCGGCATTGGCCACGAACTGGTACGAGGCGGCCATGCCGGAGACCACGAGCAGGGCGACCATCGCCCATATCGGCGGATGCAGAAGCCACAGCAGCAGGGGGACGGAGGCGATGACGGCCAACGGCCCGATGAGCCGCATCCGAACATCCGGACTGATCAACCGGGTCAGCACGAAACCGCCGAGCATCGCGCCCATGGAGGGGCCGGCCATGATCATTCCGGCGGCGGTCGGTCCGCCGCCGACCTCGTCGACGAGCGGGTTGGCCAGGCCGTAGGGGACCATGTAGAAGCTGGCCAGCCAGGCGAACAATCCGAGCGTGCGTAGTCGGGGGTCTTGGAAGACGAGACGGGTGCCGTCGCGGGTGACCTGCCACAGAGTGGGGCTTTCCTCGCCGCCGCCGAGAGGTGCCGGGCGCGGGCGCACGCCGAGGCGGACGATAGCGCTGGCGATCAGGAACGTCAGCCCGTTGTACATCACAGCCGAGTTGGGGCCGACCGTGGCGATCACCCAGCCACCCGCCGCGAGTCCGACGAGGGTTCCGGCCTGGGAGGTCATGTTGATTATGGCCGACCCGGCGATGTAGCACTCTCCCTGGACGATCTCGGCCAGGAGGGCGGCGCGGGCGGCGGTGAACGGGACCATGGGCAGGATCGAGAGGAACAGCAAGAGCCAGATCGCCCAGATGGGGAGTCCCGGTATGCCGACGGCGACGATCAGAACGGCGCGGAGCACGTCGCTGACGATGATCACCCGGCGGCGCGGGTAGAGGTCCGCGAGTCCGGACAGTAAAGGGCCGCCGACGACCTGCGGGAGGAAGGTCAGGGCCAGCGTGACCCCCGCCGCGAGCGCTGAGGCCGTCTGCTGGTAGACGAGCACCGTTACGGCGATGTTGAGCAGGTAGCTGCCGGTCATGGACAGTGCGTGGGCGAACCACAGCGCCTGGAACTCGCGGACGCGGATGACGTCGCGGTAGCTGTCGCGCCAGTCCGACGATGAGGGGGGCGGCCTGGAGGGTGTCGCCTCGGCCTGCTCGGCGTTCTGCCGCTCTGCGGGGAGGGGGGCGACGTCTGCGCAGCTCTGAGTAGGAACGGTGAATTCGTGGCTGCCCATTTGCGGCTTACCCACCCGGCGACTCCCTTGCTGGATCACAGTGGTGTCACTCTCGGTTGTTGCCCGATGACCTACCGTTCCCGATCCGGGTGTCGTTCCGCAAGCTGTTCGTGGGAATTCGTATCCGATCTGTTGCAGGCCGTGACCATAAACAGTGAATATGGGAGGACTCAATCCCGGGCATGCTCCGAGCCCAGGCACCTGCGATGGAGGCCGGAGCCGCTCTAGACCTAGCCCCAGCCGAGTTCGCGCAGTCGGGCGTCCTCGATTCCGAAATGGTGCGCGATCTCATGGACTACGGTTATGCGTACCTCCTCCACCACCTGTTCTGGAGTGTCGCAGATGGCGCAGATCTCCAGCCAGTAGATGAAGATCTGGTCAGGCAGCACGCCCGCGTAACCGTCGCCCCGTTCCGTTAGGGGGATTCCTTCGTACAGGCCGAGCAGCCCGGGTTCCGGGGGAGCGTCGGCGAGAGTGATCACGACATTGTCCATGAACTGCGTCAGATCGCTCGGGATGGCGTCAAGCGCATCACCGACGAGCCCTTCGAAGCGTTCGCGTGAGAGTTCCACCACGCTTCGTATTGTGCGTCACATGGGGGAAGGTGGGCTCAGTGGGGCGTGCCACCGCGCCTGCCGCCGCATCCGCCCGGTCCTCCGGAGAGAGCGTTGGGCGGAAGATCGCACGTGGGCATTATGGAAGGGTGTTCTCCCGGTTGAGACCCGCACTGAACGTCACCAGGATGCGTGCTCTGGCCGCCAGGGTCGCCCAACTGCGCCACGGCCTCGTGTGGCGGGTCACGGTGGTGATCATCGCGGGGGTGCTTGGCGGGTGGCTGGGACTGGCCCTCGGGGGGCAGGTGGTCACGCCGATCGGGCCCGCGGACGTCGACCTTAGCGTGAGCCCTAGCCTGCGGGGCGAGACGGTTGTGAACGTCGCCCCGCTCGGCAATCTCGCTTTCGATACGCACGCCGCACCGCTGCGCTTCGAGGCGAAGATCTCGGAGATCCGGTTGGCCGCCGCCGAGGAGATGTTCCAGAATCCCGAGGCGATCAACCGGATGGCCAGCAGTATCGGGGCCGAGGTGCAGCGCGGGGTGATCCAGCTCTTCGTGCAGGCAGCTGTGGCGGCGGTTCTCGGCGCGGCACTGGTCGCCCTCGCGCTGTTCCGTGACTGGCGCCGGGCGGCCGGAAGCGCGCTCTCTGCGTTGCTGGTGTTCGCCACCGCGGGCGGCGTGGCCGCGGCCACGTTCAACCCCAGTTCCGTCTCCGAGCCCCGCTATACCGGGCTGCTCGCGGGCGCTCCGCAGGTGGTCGGTAGCGCCGAGGGCGCCATTATGCGGTTCTCCGAGTACCAGGAGCAGCTCGCCGGCCTGGTGGGCAACGTCTCACGGCTGTACGAGGTGACGTCGGCGCTTCCGGTGTACGAGGACGAGGAGTCGACGATCCGTGCGCTGCACGTGTCCGATCTGCACCTCAATCCGGCCGCCTGGGATGTCATCGGGTCGCTGAAGGACCAGTTCCAGGTGGACCTGATCATCGACTCCGGTGATTTCACCGAGCGGGGCAGCACCGCCGAGGACGCCTACGCGGACGAGATCGCAGACCTGGACATCCCCTATGTGTGGGTGCGCGGCAGCCACGACTCCATGGGCACCCAGCGGGCGGTGGAGGCACAGCCGAACGCTGTTGTCCTCGACGACGACTTCGAGGAGGTCGCCGGCATCAACTTCTACGGGGCCGGCGACCCCAGGTTCACACCCGACCAGGCGGCCGACAACCCGGACAGTGACGAGGTGGCGGCCATCGGGGCCAGGCAGGCCACGGCGCTCCGCGACGCGGACCCGCCCGTGGACGTCGCGGTGCTGCACGACCCGGTGCAGGCGCGGGCGTTCACCGGTGAGGTCCCGCTGGTACTCGCCGGGCATGGCCATCGCAGGTGGTCCGAACTCGAGGAGACCGGCACACGCTACCTCGTACAGGGCTCGACCGGCGGCGCCGGCCTGCAGGGGCTCGACACCGACGAGCCCACGCCGTACGAGGCGTCGGTCCTCTACTTCGACGCCGAGACCAAGCGCCTGCAGGCGTGGGACAACGTCACACTCGGCGGCGCGGGCCTGACATCCGCGCAGATCGAACGGCAGATCGAGGAGGATCCTGAACGGGAGATCACGCCCCCGGAGACGCCTCCGGTCACGCCCGGCACCCCCGGGGAGAGCCCGCCCACGCCGACCGAGACACCCGGCGATCCCGGATGAACCGCGCCTTTCGGGGAGTCGGCGGCATGGAAACCGCGTTGGCACCGGACTGGAATCTCCCCTATGCTTGAGCCGACCCCGACGGCAGGCGAAGCGGGAAACGGCGGCTCGTTCGTCGTCGAGGCCCCCATCGTCTAGTGGCCTAGGACGCCGCCCTTTCAAGGCGGTAACGCCGGTTCGAATCCGGTTGGGGGTACAACTCCGGTCAAACCACTGCCGAAGGTCTGGCAGAATGGACAACGGAGAACGGAACGCAAGACACCCCGACAGATCAGGGTGGGGAGCGGGACGTACAACTGAAAGCAAGGTCCTGTGGAGCAGCTAGGAGTGCTCGCCACCCTGTCAAGGTGGAGGCCGCGGGTTCAAATCCCGTCAGGACCGCTCGTCACACCGTCCGGTGTGGCCGGGGCAGGTAGCTCAGTCGGTACGAGCGTCCGCCTGAAAAGCGGAAGGTCGGCGGTTCGACCCCGCCCCTGCCCACCTCTGATAACCAGCGAAGAAGCCCGGAGCCGGACAGGCGCCGGGCTTTTTTGACAGCAACCGTGACAGCAACGGCATCAGCCGAGCGCGTCCCCGAGCCTGCCGAGCGCCCGCCGCTTGTCGTCCAGTGAGGCGTGCGCGTAGATCGACATGGTGACCCCGATGTCACTGTGCCCCACGATCTCCCGGACCACCTGCGGCGGCACGTCGAGGTTCAGCAGCAGCGTCACGCAGGTGTGCCGGAGGTCGTGGAAGCGCACCCCGCCGAGCCCGGCCCGCTCCCGCAGCGGCCCCCAGCTCCGCCGGAGGTTGTCCGGCTCCAGGGGAGTGCCCACCTTGGACGGGAAGACCAGCCCGTGTTCCTCCCAGTCGGGCCAGGCGTCCGAGCGTTCGGCGAACTGCCGATTGCGATGCTCCCTGAGTGCTTCCACGCACAGGTCCGGGAGGGGGACGGTCCGGGAGGAGTCGTCCGTCTTGGGCGGGACGAGCTGAAGCCTCCCGCCGACCCGCTGAAGCGTCTGCACGACCTCCAGGCGGCCCGCCTCCAGGTCGATGTCCGCCCACCGCAGCCCGAGCAGTTCGCCGCGCCGCAGCCCCAGGCACAGCGCCAGCACGTACAGGGCGTGGAAGCGATCCTCACGGGCGACCTTGAGCAGCCGCTTCGCCTGGGGAACGTCGAGCCCGCGGTTCACCCCGTAGCGGGGAGGGGAGACCTTGACCAGCTTCGCCACGTTGCGCGGGATGATCTCCTCGCGCACCGCCGATTCCAGGGCGTTGCGCAGCACCGCGTGAATCGACTGCACCATGCGCGGGGAGAGCGTGGAGCCGCAGCAGCTCTTGTCCTCCAGCGCGCAGCACTCCGGTTCAGACCGGGCGGCGTCCGTCCCGTTCCTGCAGCACTGGCACTCCTGCCGAATACGCGTGATGAACGTGCGGACGTCCCGAGCGGTCAGCTTGCCGAGCCGTTTCCTCCCCAGGCTGGGGACGAGGTGGCGGCGAATGACCCCCTCGTACCCCTGCACCGTCTTGGGGCGCCGTTCGGCCCGCACGATGTGCTCCAGCCAGTAGGACAGGAACTGTTCGACCGTCCAGTTCTCCGAGGCGACCGGGATGCCTTGTTCGGAGTCCGCGAGCAGCTTGTTCAGCTTGGCCCGGGCGTTGTCGCGGTCCCTGCCGTAGCCCTGGACCCGCTTGTACGTGCCGTCGGTGGTCAGGACGTAGCCCGCATAGGCGTAGCGGCCGTCCTTGCGCTGCCAGACACTCCCGTCGCCGTTCGCGCGCTTGCGACGGTTGCGGCGGTTCCCGCCCACCGGGGTGCCGGCCATCAGGCGACCTCCGCCAACGCGTCGAGGCATTCGGACAGGGCCGCCACCGGAACGAGCCGACGCCGCCCGATCTTCACCGTGCGGAGCTGCCCGGACCGGATGAGGTTGTACAGCGTCCAGCGGCTCACCCGCAGGCGTGCGGCAGCCTCATCGACGGTCAGAACGAGATCACTCATGTTCAGGCCACCTCTCTCATTGCCGAGTGTTGGAGTTGCCGAGCGGAGTCCAGTTGGGCGCGGCGTTGTAAGGCCTCGCCGACTGCTCGGAGTAGGCGTTGCTCGCGGGGAGACACATCGGGATCAGTGGGGCGAGCCAGCTCCCAGACCTCATTGCCGGACGAGGCCCGCAGGGGGACGTCGGCGGCCTGGTCGTGGTCGTCGCTGTTGGGATCGACGCCGAGTTGTTCGAGGACCCAGGCCAGGCGGTCCGCTTTGTGGTCGGCGAGGGTCTTGTTGGACCACTTGCGGGAGACCAGCACCCGACGACCCGCGTAGCCGAGGTGTTCGCGCTTGTGGGCTTTGGAGCGGCAGAATCCGGGCCGCATGCCCTCTTTGGCGTCTTGGGGTTGGATGCCGTAGCGCAGCCAGTTGGAGCACCGGGGCGAGCAGGGTTCGAACCGCAACGCCTCAGTGAGCCGGTCCACGTGGCGTTCCTGTGCTTCAGTTTCGATTTCGTGGCATTCGGCGATGTCCTTGGTCAGGTACTTCGCCAGGTAGCGCACGCACCGGTCAGCATCCTCGCTCCCGGCGATCACGCCCTTTGCGTCGACCTGGTTGCCGAAGCGCACCACGTGCATGGGTTCGGCATCGGGGTCGGCGTCGAGGACGTCGAGTGCCTGGTCCCAGGTGGGCAGGATCTCGCCGGTTGCCGGGTCGACATAGTTCCCGGTCGCCTCATCGAAGACCGGAACGTGCGAACCCTCGTACTTCACCTCCTCAGCGGCGGGCCACCACACCTGGTGGTAGGTCGCCGCGGCGATCTGGCGCAGCTCCGCGCGCGGAATGGTGCCCCGTGTGGCCATGTGCAGGTGGGGTGCCAGCCGGCGTTGCGGCTCCACCGAGGCGAAGTATTGGACGTCGAAGCCGGTCACCCGGCGCAGGTTCTGCACGAACCGGTCCACCAGTTTGGAGAAGTGCAGCGCATCCCGCGCCGCCCGCCGGTAGTCATAGGAGGCCGGATCCACCGGGGTACCGTCGCTTCGCACCCGCCCGTAGGAGTCCAGAGTCAGGGTCACGAACAGCGAGGGCCGGAAGGTCTTCCCGCTCGCGGGGTCTTCGAAGGCGCGGCCCACGGTGCGCTTGACCATGGGCCGTTTGGGCAGATCCGGGGCATCCTGGCGCCGTTTGGTCGAGCGCACCCGCCGCGACTTCGAGCCCGACGCCGAGGAGCCCGGGGCCACCGAGCCGCGCAGCCCCGACGCCGAGATCTCCGCATCCAGATCCGCAATGGCCGCATCGAGCGCGGCCAGCTCGGTTGGCTCAGCGGCACCGGATTCGGCCAGCCGGTCACGTTGCGCGGTGACCATGGCGCGCTGTTCCACCCACGAGCGTTGCACCTCAGACGGCTCGTCCGGAGCGGTCACCGGTTCTTCGGCCAGGTGCCAGCCCTCCTCGCACTGGCTGCGCCGGATCGAGCGCTTACGCTTGGCGCAGGCCGGACACCGGCTCTCCAGCGTCGAGCCGCACGGCACATCCACGATCTCGGAGGCCCCGGTCTGGGTGTCGGTACGCCGCAGCGACACCGGCCGGATACACACCCCCTTATCGGCGGCGATGGTCTCGGCCACTTCCCGCGCGAGGGGTTGGGCAATCCGTTCGGCTCGTGTGCTTTTGCCTGTCGGGGTGGGCATCAGGCGACCCCCTTCCCCGACACCGACCGCAGATGACGGCCCCCGTACTCGTCGGCCATCGCCTCGATGTCGCCATCGCAGACGTAGGCCACGCGGACCCGCACCGGCACCGGCGAGCCCTCCAGGCGGACGAAGGCCACCCCGGGCGATTCGGGATCGATGAGGTGAGCGTTGGCGCCGCGATCCCGGGCGTCCTCGCCGAGCACCATGTCCACCTGGGAGGCCTCATCCAGGCGCAGCGCGATCTTGTCGGGGAAGAGGTTGCGCAGGTTCATCACCTCCTTGCGCGGGTCTTGGAGCGCGGCCAGCACCGCGAACCCGACTGAGCGGCCTTGTGAGGTGAGGGTGGCGATGGCGTTTTCTGCGCGCCGTCGGATGTCGCGATCCGGGTGATAGGCGGTCAGGAAGGCCACCTCGTCGAGCACCACCGCCACGAACGGATCATCACGGGTGGGCACGTGGGTGCGCTGTTTCCCGGCGTAGCGCGCGGCCCGCTCCTGCATCTCCTCTACAGCGGTTTCCAGCAGCGTCACGGAGGCTTCGGCGGTGTCGGCGTAGCGGGCGAACAGCGAGCGCCCGTAGGACAGCTCCATCCGTTTCGGGTCGATCGCCCACACCTGCGCCGTCCCATCGGCCAGGGCCGGGAGCATCGCGCGGATGGCCGACCAGATCACCGAGCCCTTACCGGCCCCGGTCACCCCCACAGTCAGGACATGAGTGCCGTGTAGCCGCATCTGCCAGCTCTGACCGTCTTCCCGCAACCCCATGGGCAGCGCCGTCAGGTCCACCTCATCGGGCACGGGCAGCGCATCCAAGGGTTCGGCGAGCAGATCACGCCGGGGGAACTCCAACACCACTTCACGCGGACCCAACACCGTGACCCGGCACGACGGCGCGGCAAAGCCGTGCGCCAGTTCGACCACCCGGTTCTCGAAGTCGGCCGGGCCGGTACCGGCCACCAGCTTCACCCGCACCCGATCGGCCCACTCAGTACAGGTGACCTTCCTGATCTGGGGCAGGTATTGGCGTTCCTGGTAGGACTCGGCCAGCCCTGCCACCACCAGCACGGGTTGCCAGTGCCGCCGGTAGTTGAACACCCAGCGCCAGGCGGCCAGCGCCCGCAGCACCACCAGGGACCGGAACGTGTGCGGCCAGCGCCACCGCCACGCCACCAGTCCCACACCGGCCAGCGTGGCCAGGACGGCCAGCGGCACCCAGCCGAGATGGAAGGCGACGAGCACGGCCAGCCCCGCCGAGGCCACCATGATCGGGAACCGGAACGGCAGCAGCATCACCAGCCGCAGCAGCCGGTACACCCACCGGGTGAGGATGAAGATCCCCGGCGTTTCGACGACCGGGGTGGTGAAGCGGAAGGCTTGGGCCGGAACCGGGGTGGTGGGCTGCACCTGCGTGGCCCCGGCGCTTCTGTCGCGCAGCATAGGGTTGGACACACCTCTTCCAAGGTCTTTGGCAAGGGATCGGGAAGGGTTGAAAAGGGGCGGCCGTAGGTGTTGGCGCACCTGGCCGCCCCGCCTTAGTGAGGGCTACGCGGCGTCCTTGGACGCGGCCGCAGCGGACTTGCGGGTAGCCCCGGCACCAGGAGTCTTGATCCCGCGTGCCCGCAGCGAGTAGGCCACCCGGGGGCGGCGCCCGTTGTCGTCGACGTAGGGCATCACCGACATCTGCTCGAACTCGATGGGGCGAAACGGCAGCCCGGGCACCTCGTCGGGCAGGGTGGGGCAGACCTCAGCGGCCACCTTGACCTTCACGCTCTTGGCCTTACCGCGCGCCTCCGGGTCGGCGTCGATCACGTCCACCGCCCACAACGGCAAACCGGTGTCTTTGTCGAGCTGGGGCCGCTTGGTCTCAAAGTCGGTGATCGCCTCCACCCCAAGGGCGTAGGCCCCGTACGGGAACACCGTGGAGAACTCCACCGGCAACGCTCCTTGGATCGCCATGTCTCATACCTCCTTGGTTGGCCTGGTGGCCAGGCCATACATACGAAAAGCGTGTGCGCTGTCGTCCCTTCCAGATGCGGAAGGCGTGACGACACCACACACGCTAACCCGTACTTTTAGTTTTGTCTAGTAGTTAAAGTACTAGTTGATACTCAGAGTACGGCCGCCCTCCTCGCCAGGCCCTCAAGCGCCGGCCCGGGCGGATCCTGGATAGTCAGCAGGTCGCCCAGGGCTTGGCGGACCAGCCGGTGCCCGCGTACCTGCTCCGGGGTGATGGACTCCGCGCGCTCCAGCGCGGCCACGGCCGCATCCGCGTTGCGGCGTTGCAGGTGCGCCCGCGCCACATCGATCAGGAAACGCCCCTGGCGCTCTGCTGAGAGCCCGGAGGTATCGACCCCTTCCGCGGCGCGCAGCGCCACCCCGGCATCCCCCAGATCCACCGCCGCGGCCACCTCGTGCAAGACGACGTTGGTCGAGCCGAACTCGGTGTTGTAGTCGTTGCGCTCTTCGCCGAGGCGTTCAGCGATCGAGCGGGCGTGGGCGATGTTGCGATAGGCCCCGGTGGCCTCATTGCGTCGCGCAGCAGCCACCGCCCGTTGCAAAGTCAGCGCGCCAAACAGCGAGATCGCCTCAGGCGGGCCCTGATCCACCAACGCCGAGAGTGCTTCGCAGGCGGTGCTCGCGGTGGCCTCCACCTGGTCGAAATGGCCCGCACCCAGGAAGGTCAAACACAGCCGGAACTCACCGGCCGCCATCAACAGCGGATCCTCGGCGCGTTCGGCCGCGGTGATCGAGCGATCCGCGGCGATCCAGGCCGCCTCGAACTCGCCCAGCTTGCTCAACGCCGAGGAACACGCCTGATAGGTGGCGTTCAGCAGCCGAAACAGCTCCCGGCGCTCGCCGTTGGGCACCGAGCGCGCCGCGGCCTCCAGCGCCGGCACCAAGCCCTCCAGCAGCTCGGTCAGATCCAGATAGCGGCTCTCATGGGTCAGCGCCCAGGCCTGCTCCACCCGCTGGCGCAACTCCTCGATCTCGACGTGGGGCTGTTCGGTGCGCAGCATCGCGTTCAACGCGTGTGCCCCGCTGAGCACCAGCCGCAGGCGGCTGCCACCCGGCGGTTCCTCCGCCGCCGAGGCCACGATGGGGGCTTCGGCCGCCAGGTCGGAGACGGGCACCTCCAGCACCTCGGCCAGGGTCTCCAGCACCGACATGCGATCGATCTTGCGCACCCCGCGCTCCACCTGAGACACCCACGCCTCAGAGCGGCCGACCAGGTTGGCGAACTCGCGTTGCGACAGGCCGCGCCGCTTGCGGTGCTGGGCGATCTTGCGCCCGAGCGCCTTTTGGTACTCGCTGCTCACCCGGACACTCCCTTGGCATCAGCCAGGCTCAGAAAGTCCACCTCGACCGAGTCCAGGAACTTCTCACGCTCGCGCAGGAAGTGCTTCACATGCGGCTGCTCCTCATGGGCCGCAAAGGCCGCCCGGTCGCGGTAGAGCTCATAGAAGATGCGCTCAAACGGCTTGTCCTGCACGGTGTGCACCGCATAGACGAGCGTGCCCGGCTCACTCTCCCGGATCTGCGGCAGCGTCTCAGCGACCAGGACATCAAAGCCCGCAGCGCTGTCCTCGTCCTTGAGCGTGAACCGCACGGCCAGTCCGAACATCGGGACTCCTCACCTCACATCGACATTCCGCTAGCCGTACTAATAATGCGCCAAACGTAGTGCAAGTACCAGAGAACTGGAGTACGGTAGCCGCACTAATAGTACTAGTCCGGCTGGTCAGTGTCTCCCCCGCCAGCCAAACTCACGAGGTGCAACCCCGATGACCCTCCACCACCACGACCAGCACCAACGCCGCCCCGATATCGTCTCCCACCGCTGGTTCCCCGGACACCCCAACTCGGTGCGCGAGGTCCGCCGCTTCATCGCCGACCGCCTCAACACCTGCCCCCGCACAAACGACGCCGTCCTACTCGCCAGCGAACTCGCCACCAACGCACTCCAACACACCCGCTCCGCCAAATGGAGCGTCGGCTTTCACGTCACCATCGAACACACAGAAGGCCAAACCGTCCGCATCACCATTCACGACGCCGGAAGCCACGAAAACACCCCGCACGTCACCACCCCCGAACCAGACGGCGAACACGGACGCGGCCTCCACCTCGTCAACACCCTCGCCACCAAATGGGGCAGCCACGTGACATTCTCAGGTCGCAGAACCTAGGTTGAAATCAGCTTCTGTTAACTCTTCCTCCTTAGCCAGTGCAATCAAGCAAGGTTGTCAACATCAACAAAGTTACGAAGAGAAAATTTATTAAGTGCTCTTCCGGCTACGGCCTGGATTCGGTGTCAGGCTGAGGCTATGGCAGAACTCAACGGCGCCCCCGCCACGCCCGGCGAGCTTCAGAGGCTCGCGCTGGTCAACTACGGCCACTTCACCTCTATGCGTGTCGATGACCAGCACGTGCGCGGGCTCACCCACCACATGGATCGTCTCGTCAAGGACTGCCGGGAGGTCTTCGGCACCGAGCTCGACCGGGACCGCGTGCGCGAGCTCGTTCGCCACGCGGTCGGCGGGCAGAGCGGACCGTTCGTGGTGCGGGTGACCATCTTCGATCCCGCCCTGGAACTGGGGAGCCCCGGGGCAGCGGCCGAGCCGCACGTGTTGGTCACCACCCGTTCGGCCGGGGCATGGCCGCCGGCCCCGATGCGGGCGCAGTCGGTCGTCTATACACGCGATATGCCGTTGGTCAAGCATGTCGGGTTGTTCGGGGCGATCAGACACCGCCGCAATGCCCAGCTCGCGGGCTTTGACGATGCCCTCTTCACCGACAGCGCCGCCTTCACTTCCGAGGGCGCCACCTGGAACGTCGGCTTCTTCGACGGCGAGCAGGTCATATGGCCCGATGCGGAGGTCCTTCCCGGGGTGACCATGCGGCTGCTGCAACAGGTGCACGAGGAAACCGCGACAGCTCCGGTCAATCTGGGCGCTCTCGGCCGCATGCAAGCGGCCTTCGCCGCGAACACGGCGGTCGGCGTGCGCCCGATCACCGCCATCGACCACTTCGAGTTCCCGGAGAAGCACGAGATCTTCGATGTTCTCCGCACGGAATACGCCGAGATTCCCCCGGAACTGCTCTGACACTTCGTATTCATTGAGCACCCGGAAAAGGCGAACCCCATACCGGTTCCTGACAACGAGCCGCACCAGAAACGCCGCCTAGTTGATGGCAAACTCATGACGCTCGTCTAGAGGTTGCCGAATTGGACTGTATGGGATCAAGGCGACGGCGCTTCGCGCCGTCGCACCTGGCAGGCCGTCCGCCGCTCGGGCTGCGGGCTGCCGCCCGGTCCCGAGCGACGAGCGGCCACTACCTATCTCGCAGTCACTCCCGCGATGATCGACGGTCCCACGCAGCCAGCGACTTCGCTACAGCCGGGATGTCGGAACGCTCAGCCCGCATCAGGGCCACGAGGCTCACGATCAGTCGTACTGACAGACGACTTACATGGATTGCTGTCAGCGCGACCAGGAGAAACACCAGGTAAGGCGAGCTGATCTCGGAGACAGCCTGAACGAGTCCAGACACGACGAACTACACCTTTCGCAAAGGTGTAGTTCCCGAGAACAAGTTAGGCGGCGCTATTTGCCTGGCACACCGGGATCTACACAGCAAGCCACGGTTACTTGCCGAACTTATAGGGCCACGAAGTAAGCGTCCGTCTCAAGGTATCCCATATAGCTCACATCCCTTATCGCCTCACCCTCAGCCTGTCAACCATAGGCGGGAAAAGCCCTCGGGGTACTGACGTTCTGGATCCGAGGCACTCGATCGCGCGACTCTGCCTGTCTTCGGTCCTGACTCCAGCGCGATCGAGCACCTCGCTCGGAAACCGTGGTCGCTCGCCGCTCGTGGTTGCTGGGGCGCACCACTGCGCCGAGCGCGCGCAATCCCGCCGCTGTGGCGGGCCGCCCCCTGCCGTCCGTTGGCGGGTGAGCCGGGGGAGAAGGTGACAGCAACCGCGACAGCAACGACAGCAACCACGGACCGCCGGAGCCGGTCGGCACCACCTGTACGACGACGGCCGGGGCACCGGCTCAGCCCCCTTTCTCCGCCTGAAAAGCGGAAGGTCGGCGGTTCGACCCCGCCCCTGCCCACCCGAGAAGACATGAGAAGCGCCCTGCCACTTGTTTTCGCAGATGGCAGGGCGCTTTTCATGTGTCGGCCTCGCGGCGGGGGGGGGTCGGCGGGTGCCTGCGGCCAATACGCGGCCACGTTCCGGCGAGTGGATCAGTTCCGGCGCAGCGCCTCAGAGATCCGCTCCATCGCCCGTTCCTCTTCGCCTGCAGGGCACTTGGCGTAGATCCGCTTGAGCACGGCGGCGCTGTGCCGATCCATTGGGCGCCCCGGGACTCGGAGCCGATCGCCCTCGACCACCACCGCGTCCCGGGCGCGCAGGTGGCGGGCCAGGGGCGTCGCGGAGCCCGCCCCGCCTCCTCCGAAAGTCGCAAGTCGAATGCCGACCCGTGCCCGATGCCCTCGTACGGCCCTCTCCAGCACGCTGGGGCACACAGCACCGGGTAGACGCAACACGGACGCGGTGGTCCGGATGCCCGGTGCGCCTACGGAGCAGGAGTGTGTTCGTGACCGCTGTCAACGAAACCCATGGGGCCGCCCCGGTGAGCCGACCGCGGCCACGGCGCGGAGCCCGGGCGCCTCTCATGGCGCTCGCCACCGCCGGAGTCGTCGTCGCGCTGGCCGGCGGCTGCGGTGCCCTCCCGTCCGGGACGGCACCCGCACCGCCGACCCCGAGCCCCGCCAGCGCCGACCTCAGCGAGGAGGACGTCAACACCTGGCTCGACGGCCTGGTGCCGGCGGCCCTCGAACGGTCGGGTATCGCGGGCGCGGCCGTGAGCGTCGTCCATGACGGTGAGCTGCTCACCGCCCGCGGCTACGGCTACTCCGACACCGGGGCGGGCGAGGCCGAGGCCCGGCCGGTCGACCCCGAGGAGACGCTCTTCCGGGTGGGCTCGGTGTCGAAGCTGCTCACCGCCACGGCGGTGATGCGGCTGGTCGAGGAGGGAGAGGTGGAGCTCGACACCGACGTGAACGAGTACCTGGACTTCACGGTGCCCGGCTCGTTCGACGAGGACGTCACCCTGCGCCACCTGCTGACGCACACGCCCGGGTTCGAGGAACGGGTCGAAGGGCTCTTCCAACCCGAGGGCACCGAGGCGAACCTGCGCGAGCACCTAGTCACCAACCCTCCGGAGCAGGTCTACGAGCCGGGGACGGTCCCCGCCTACTCCAACTACGGCAACGCACTGGCCGGGTACGTCGTCGAGAGGGTAAGCGGAACGCCCTTCGAGGACTACGTCGAGAAGAACGTCCTCGAACCGGCGGGTATGGACTCCTCCAGCTTCGCGCAGCCCCTTCCGGAGGCGCTGGAGGGGCGGCTCGCGAACGGCTACACCACCGACGCCGAACCGGCGGGACCGTTCGAGGTCGTCGGGGTCGCTCCGGCGGGCGCGCTGACGTCGTCGGCGACCGACATGGCGCGCTTCATGCTGGCGCACCTGGGAGAGCTCGACCCCGAACAGTCCCCGCTCGCGCCGGAGACGCTCGCGCTGATGCACGAACCCGCCTTGGACGGGGAGACCCTGGGCACCCTCGCGGAGGGGCCGCGCATGACCCTCGGGTTCTTCGAGGAGGACCGCAACGGCCGCCGGATCGTCGGCCACGGGGGCGACACCCAGTACTTCCACTCCCACCTGCAGATCTACCCCGACGAAGGTACGGGGGTCTTCGTGACCCTCAACAGCGGGGGACACGAGGCGGTCGACAGCCTCCAGCTGCGCGATGCCGTCCTGTCAGGGTTCGCCGACCGCTACTTTCCCGCCTCGGAGGGGGACACCTCCGTCGAACCGACGGCGAGGGAGCACGCCGCGCTGGCCGAGGGCAGCTACGAGAGCTCGCGGTCGATGCACAGCAACTTCCTGTCGGTCCTGGGGGTCGCAGGCCAGACCCGGGTGTCTGCCCGCGAGGACGGGACGATCCTCGTCGACCCGGGGCCGGAGAGCGGCCACCCGACTGTCTACGAGGAGATCGAGCCCTGGGTCTGGCGCGAGGTCGGGGGGCAGCGTCTCCTCACGATGCGCGTGGTCGGAGACCGGGTGGAGGCGATCGGCTTCGCCTCGGCGTTCACCCTCCTGCGGGTCGAGCCCGCACGCGTCGCGTCGCTGGCCCTTCCGGTGCTCGTGGCCTCCGCCGTCGTCCTCGCGGTCGCCGTGCTGTCCTGGCCGGTCCGCGCGGTGGTCCGCCGGCGCCTGTCGCTTCCGGCCCGTGACCGGGAGGGACGGGTGGCGCGCGTCCTGACCCGGGTCGGTGTGGCCGGCGCCGTGGCCGCTCTCGCCGGCTGGGGGATGGCCATCACCATGGTCATGGGGTTCCAGGACGTGCCCGAGGCGGTGTTGCGCACGGTCCAGGGGGCGCAGTGGGTCGGGGTCCTCGGGTTGGCTCCGGCGGCGGTAGTCCTGTTCGACGACGTCCGGCGCCGGGCGGGGCGGACGAGGTACGTCGGCGGCGCGCTCGTCCTGCTGGCTCTGGCGGGGGTCGTATGGTTCGCCGCCGTCTTCGGCCTGCTCTCCCCGAGCGTGTCGTACTGAGCGTCGTCGGCGGCCGGGCGTGTTGGCCTTCGGCGGGGCCGCCCTCCCCGCCGAAGGCCCCGCGGTTTCCGGCATCATTCCCACAACTCGAACACACAAGAACCGGGTGGATGAGATGACCCACGGGGAGAGCGACCACCGCGCGGACGTCCGGGACGGGCCGGAGCGCGACGCGGTCGGCACCCTGCCCTCCAGTCTCGCGGCACGGGCCGACGAGGGACTGAACCGGCTGGGGCTGCGCGGGGAGTTCGGTCGTGACTGCCTTCTGGCCGTGTGCGCGGCACTGGGCTCGGGCGGTCTGCTCTGGCTGATGCTGGGATTCCTGGCGAAGGCGGAGGGGATCGGTTTCCCCCCGGCCGCTCCGATCGTTCTCACTGCCCTGGCCTGCGCGCAGTCGCTGGTGCTGTGCGTGCGGAGGACGAGTCCGGTCGTGTGTCTGGCGGCCGTGGTGCTGGCCCAGCTCGTGATCATCGCCGTTCTGCCCGCCGACGTCTCCTTCCAGGGGATCGCGCCGTTCGTGGCCGCCTACACCTGCGGCATTCGTCTCTCCGCGCGTCGGCTGCCGTGGGTTCTCGTGGCCGTCACGGTCGTCCAGAGCGTCTGCGGGACCCTGGTCGCGGGCCTGCTGTTCCCCCCGGTCCCCCGCCCGAGGTCCGTCTCTCAGGTGCTGGACCCCTTGCCGCTGGACGAGCCTCTGGTCGTGGGGGCCGGTCTGCTGGTATCGAGCGTGCTCACCTACGTGGTGGCGGCACTGGTCGGGGCCTACGTCGGGACCCGGCGGCGCTACGTCGAGCTGGTCCGGATCCGGGCCGCCGAGGCGGTCCGGGCGCAGAGGGACCGGGCCGAGGGCGCCATCAGGGCCGAGCGGGCACGCATGGCCCGCGAGCTGCACGATATCGCGGCACACCACCTGTCCGGCATGGTCGTCCAGGCGGGCGCCGCCGAGCGGCTCATCGGCCGCGACGACCGGGCGGCCAGGGAGGCCGCCGCCTGGATCCGGTCCCAGGGCAGGGAGACCCTCAGCAGCCTGCGCCTCGTCGTCGGGGCCCTACGGGATCCCGGGGAGAACGCACCCTCGACGGGCGACGGGCTGCACCACACCGGTGATCCGGGGGCGCGGGGAGCGCCCGTCCCCGGGCTGGCCGCGCTCGACCGCCTCGTGGCGGCCGAACGCGACCTGGGCACCACGATCGACGTCGTGCGAGACGGCGAACGGTACGATCTCCCGCCGGTCGCCGACGTCACCTTCTACCGTGTGGCCCAAGAGGCGCTCTCCACGCCCGGGAGCACGCGGCTGGAGCGGGGGTGCGCCTCCTGCTGCGCCACCGTGAGTCGGAGGTCCTTCTGGAGGTCGAGAACCGGGCGGGGCCCGGATCCCGCACCGAAGGGCGGGGGTCGGCGGAGGCCCCGCGCGGGCTGGGACTGCTCGGTATGCGGGAGAGGGCCCAGTTGGTCGGCGCGGAGCTGGAGGCCGGGCCGATCCCGTCGGGCGGGTGGCGCGTCCGGCTGGCGCTTCCGGTCAGCCGGGAGACCTCGACGGGCGGAACCGGGGACACGAAGGGGAGGAGTACGGATTGATCAGGGTGATCCTCGTGGACGACCAGTCCGTTGTCAGGGCGGGTTTCCGGGTGATCCTCGAACTCGCGGACGACATCGAGGTGGTCGGCGAGTGCGGTGACGGACCGGCGGCCGTCGCGCTCGCCGGACGCCTGGAACCCGATGTCATCTGCATGGACGTACGTATGCCCGGTGGTGACGGGCTGTCCGCGACCCGCGAGATTCTCGCCCGGGCGTCCGGTACACCGCCCGCGGTCCTCGTCGTGACCACCTTCGATCTCGACGAGTACGTCTTCGGGGCGCTCGAGGCCGGGGCGAGCGGGTTCGTCCTGAAGGACACCGACCCCGACGATCTGGTCGAGGCCGTGCGCAGGCTGGCCGACGGCTACGGCCTGGTCGACCAGGCCATCACCCGGCGGGTGATCACCGAGTTCGCGCGGCGCAGGCCCCCGCGCAGCGCCGGTGCCCAGGCGCTCGACCTGCTCACGGCACGTGAGATCGACATCGTGCGCCTGCTCGCCCAGGGCATGTCGAACGCCGAGATCGCCCGTGAGCTCTTCATCGAGACGAGCACGGTCAAGTCGCACCTGGGACGGGCCATGACCAAGATCGGTGCCCGCGACCGGTTGCAGACCGTCGTGTGGGCCTACCAGAACGGGGTGGTGCGGCCCTAGAGCGCTGATGGCGGACACCGAATTCGCCGCCTGGGCGGGGCAGAAAGGGGGAGGCCCGGGCGCGCCGGCAGGAAGCGGGGCGTTCCCGTGTGCCGGCGGGTGCCTGCGGCCGATGTGCGGCCACCCCGGCGCCCGGATCGATGCCCTCGGCGCAGCGCCTTCCCCGCCCGGGAGACGTGCCGGAGAGAAGGCGCGGACCGGTACGGATTACCGCTACAGTTGTCCGCGGAGCACCTTCCCCGGAAGGGTACGCCGA
The DNA here is from genome assembly GCF_000981225.1 of Allosalinactinospora lopnorensis. Classification (GTDB taxonomy): domain Bacteria; phylum Actinomycetota; class Actinomycetes; order Streptosporangiales; family Streptosporangiaceae; genus Allosalinactinospora; species Allosalinactinospora lopnorensis. The sequence goes on along the minus strand of NZ_LAJC01000016.1, from coordinate 67,253 downwards.
GGTCCTGTGGAGCAGCTAGGAGTGCTCGCCACCCTGTCAAGGTGGAGGCCGCGGGTTCAAATCCCGTCAGGACCGCTCCACACTCGGGCCGTTGCGGCGCGACTCCCCTTTTCGGCCGGGCGTTCTTACCGGTCCGGCCCGGCCACCACCGGCAGGGAGAGATGGCCTACCGCTACGCCGTCGAACGCGCCGACCACACGGATCTGGCGAGCGGCTACGTCCTCAGGTCGGTTCCCGGCCTCCCCGGGTTTCCCGCGCGGCTGGCCAGCGAACTGTTCCAGCGCGCGCTCGCCCATCTGGGAAGGGACCGGGTCGTCCTGTGGGACCCCTGCTGCGGTGGCGGACACCTGGCGGCCGTTCTGGGGTTCCTGCACCGTGACCGTCTGGCGCGCATCCACGCTTCCGATGTGGCCGGCGACGCCGTGGGCATCGCCGGCCGCAACCTCGCCCTGCTGACCGCGCGGGGACTGGCCGAGCGCGAGCGCGAGCTGCGCGCGGGCGCCGCGGAGTTCGGCAAACCGTCGTTCCTGGAGCGGGCGGACGCCGCGCGGCGGCTGGCAGCGGGGCTGCGTGCGCGCGGCGGCGACCTGCCGCACACCGTGCAGGAGGGGGACGCGTTCGCCCCGGTCTCCCCGGAACACCCCGTCGACATGGTGCTCACCGACGTCCCCTACGGGGATCTCACACACTGGCGGGTGCCTGCCCGGACGAGGCCGGGGTTCCGGAGCTGCTGCCCTCCCTGTCCGCCGTACTCCCGGACCACGCCGTTCTCGCCGTGACCGCCCGCGCCCGCAGGATCGGGCTCGCCGAGGGCATCCGCGTACTGGAGCGTGTCCGTGTCGGCACCCGCGCCGCGGTGCTGGTGCGCGCCGCCGACGCCCGCCGGATACCCGGGGCGGGGTGAACGCGGCGCGCCGGGCCGCGCCCGTTCCCGTTGCGGAAGCGGGAATTTCCCCGGCCGGTACGGGGTAGAGGGCCGTGAGCGTTCGCGCGGAGGGCGAGCCGCGGGGACCGGAGCCCGCCGGGGAGGAGGCCTGCCATGGAGCTGTTCCCGCCGATCCCGCTGCGGGAGTGGGACGACACCAAACAGACCCTGCACCGGTTCCTGCAGGTTGTGGGGAAGATCCGGTTGGCCTCCAGCCCCCGCCGGAACCACTGGTGGCACGTACCGTTCCACCTCACCGGGAACGGCGTCACCACGCGGCCCATGGGGCTTGCGGACGGCAGCCCCGTCTACACAGTCGACTTCGACTTCGTGGACCATCTCCTGGTGGCGCGCACGATCGACGGGCGCTCCGCCGCCTTCACGCTTCTCGGGCACAGCGTGTCCTCGTTCTACCAGGAGACCCTGGCGACCCTGGAAGGCTGGGGGTTCACCCCCGGATCCCGCGTCCCTCGCCGTTCGACCTGGCCGACTCGAAACGCCCGTTCGTGGAGGACACCGAGCACGCGTCCTACGACCCTGAGGCGGTGACCCGCTATTGGCGGGTGCTCAGCCAGGTCAACCTGGTTCTGGAGGAGTTCGCCGCCGAGTTCTCCGGAAAGACCAGTCCGGTGCACCACTTCTGGCACACCTTTGACATCGCCGTGACCCGGTACGGGGCGCGGCGGCTGCACCAGCCGCGCGACGCGGGCCCGATCATCCGCGAGGCGTACTCGCGGGAGGCGATCAGCTTCGGTTTCTGGTTCGGTGACGACAACGTCCCGGAGCCCGCGTTCTACTCCTACACGGTGCCCGAGCCCTCCGGTCTCACCGAGCGGCCGCTGACACCGTCATCGGCCTGGTGGGCGCCGAGCGGCCACGGCCATCTGGCCCTGCTGCCCTACGGGCGCGTACGCACGGAACCCGATCCGCGGGGCGCGGTCCTCGCCTTCTACGAGAGCGCCTACCGCGCGGGCGCGGAGCTCTCGGGCTGGGACCACGCCGGACTCGCAAGCCCAAAGGGGGTCACAGACCCGTTGTACGAGGCGGGAGAGGAGACATGAAGGTCATCGATGTACCGCAGCGGAAGCGCTACGAAGGCCGCACCGCGGAGGGTGTCCTCGGCGTCAACAACTACCGGCTCGAAGAGGACGGGATCGTCCTCACTCATGCCGAGGTCGCCCCGTCGCACCGCGGGCTGGGCCACGGCGGGCGGCTCGTGCGGAAAACGCTGGACGACATCAGTGACCGCGGGCTGAGGATGGTGCCGGTGTGCCCCTTCGTCAAGTCCTGGATCCGGCGGAACCCCGAATACTCCGACCTCGTCGATCCGGAGTCGCGCAGCGAGGTCGTGGACTGACGACGGCGAGGACGGCCGGCAGCCGCAGTGCGGTCGCCGGGTGCCCGGTACCGCGGGCTGACCCGACCGCGCGCTCCGAAAGAGGCGCCGCCCGGTCTCCGCGGTGCTCACCGGCCTTCGGCCGCGAACGCCGGGGTGTGCGGGACGCGGCGCACCACCCTTGTCGAACGCCCGGAACGGGGCGAAACGGTCGCGAGGGGCCGTCGCCCCCGCCGCGGTCACAGAACGGTCGGTATCCGGCAACGTGTGACACTGTCCTGTGTCCGGCCACCCTCTGAGGGTAAGGAGGGTGGCCGCTGTCTTCCCCGGAGCAAAGGAGCATCACGGGCAGTGGAACAATTCAACGACCTCCTCAACGATCTGGTCGTCGCCTTCACCGACGAGTTCTGGAAATGGGTGCTCATCCCCCTGCTGGCCGTCCTGAGCCTCTATTTCACGGTGCGGTTGGGCGCCGTTCAGGTACGCCTGGTCCCGGAGATGTTCCGGACGCTTGTCAGTCCGGCGGGGGTGGCTCCGGACGGCAAGAAGGCGATCTCCTCCTTCCAGGCCTTCTCCATCTCCGCCGCCGCACGCGTGGGCACCGGGAACATCGTCGGCGTGGCCGGCGCCATCGCGGTGGGCGGCCCCGGCGCGGTGCTGTGGATGTGGCTCATGGGGCTGCTCGTCGGGGCGGCGAGCTTCGTCGAGTGCACGCTGGCGCAGATCTACAAGACCCGGGAGAGAACCGGGTACCGCGGCGGCCCCGCCTACTACATGACGCACGGGTTGGGCGCCCGCTGGGCCGGTGTGCTCTACGCCGTGACCATCATCGTGACGTTCAGCCTGGTGTTCAACTCGGTGCAGGCCAACACGATCTCCGGTGCCGTCACCGCATCGGTGGAGACCGTGGGCGCGACCGCGCCGGGCTGGCTGGCGCCGGCGGTCGGGCTGCTGCTGGTGGCGGTGACCGCCATGGTGATCTTCGGCGGGGTCCGGAGAATCGCGCACGTCACGCAGACCCTGGTGCCGTTCATGGCGCTGGTCTACATCGTGATGGGCCTGATCGTCGTCGCGCTGAACGTGGACGCGATCCCGGCTGTGTTCACCCAGATCGTGCAGAGCGCGTTCGGGCTGCGGGAGTTCGCCGGTGCGGCTCTCGGCACCGTCATCGTGGAGGGGGTGCGGCGGGGCATGTTCTCCAACGAGGCCGGCTTGGGCTCGGCGCCCAACGCGGCGGCCACGGCATCGGTGACCCACCCGGTCAAGCAGGGCCTGACGCAGACCCTGGGCGTCTACTTCGACACCCTGATCGTCTGCTCCACCACCGCGTTCATCATCCTGGTCAGCAACCCGACCTACGGTGAGGAGCGGGGGCCGGTCCTGACCCAGGAGGCCCTGCAGGGGGTGCTCGGCACGTGGGCGCTGCACGCGCTGACCTTCGTCCTCCTGCTGCTCGCGTTCAGCTCGGTGCTGGGCAACTACTACTACGGCGAAGCCAACATGGGCTTTCTGAGCGAGGACCCGCGCAAGTTGGCCGGGTTCAAGATCGTGTTCCTGCTCGCGGCGTTCCTCGGCGCTATCGGCTCGGTCGAGATCGTGTGGAGCCTCGCCGAGACGGCCATGGGGTTCATGGCACTGGTCAACCTGCTGGCGATCGCTCCGCTGTGCGGGGTGGTGGCGCTGCTGCTGAAGGACTACGTCGGCCAGCGCAAGCAGGGGCTCGACCCGGTGTTCACCCGCGACCGGCTTCCGGAGTTGCGCGGTGTGCAGTGCTGGGAGCCCGGCGAGGAACCGGTCCGGCGATAGGACACACGGCTCGCGGCCGGCGGAGGCGGGCGCGCCGCCCGTCTCCGCCGACCGGCTCGTTGCGGCCCTTCGGCGAACCGGGAAACCGGGAGCGAGACGAAAAGCCTCTGTAGTAGGGAGGTGCCGAATCCGGCTCTGAATCGCTAGTGTGCGGGAGCACGACCCGTGCTCTTGTCCCAAGGGGGCCAGATGTCCATCGTCTCGATCGAGCCAGCAACCCCCGAACGGTGGGATGACCTGGAAAAACTGTTCGGGCCGACGGGGGCTTACGGCCATTGCTGGTGCGTGTTCTACCGGCGCCGCGCCAAGGATTTCACCGCGAGCGTCTCATGCGCCCAGCCGGAGCGGGGGAACGAGAACCGCGAGACACTGCGTCGACTGACTCTCGACGGTGCCATTCCCGGGTTGCTCGCCTACGAGGGAACCGAGCCCTGCGGATGGGTGTCCGTGGCGCCGCGCAAGGACTTCATCCGGCTCGCCCGTTCGCGTTCGCTGCGTCCTGTCGACCCGGCCGAACCCGGGGTGTGGTCGGTCGTCTGCTTCTGGCTTCCGCCCCGCCGCAGACGCAAAGGGTTGGGGACGCGGATACTCGACGGCGCCGTCGAGTACGCCCGGGTCAACGGGGGTCGGGTCCTGGAGGCGTACCCCGTCGACACCGCGGGCGGCCGGGCGCCCAGCGCCGAGATCTACCCGGGTACCGTACAGATCTACGAGAAGGCCGGCTTCGTCTGCACCCCCCACCCCACCAGCGGTCGGCCCATCGCCCGTTTGAACCTCAAGGAGTAACCGGCCGCCTGCGCCGGAGCCGTGCTCCGCACGGGTCGGCAAGCGGGTCCGGTAGCGCTCCGCGTCCCGGATGGGGCCTGAGGGGACGGCGACGCGGGGACGCCCTTAACCGCGCAGCGGCCCACCGACTCGTCCGTGCTCTTCCTCGCGGCGCCGCTCCCGCGCAGTCCGCGTACCGCGCACCGTGTACCGGTTCCGACCCGCCTCCGCCCGCACGATCCGCGGTGCCCCGCCGTCTTCGGTACTTCCCCTTGCCCCCTTCGTGCCGACCGGGCCTGGATAAGAAAGGCGGCCGGTGATGCGCTACGGCGGCGCCGGGCGCCGGTTTCCCCGCCGGGAGCCGGGCGCCCGTGCGGACTCGATTCCGCGCGGCGAGGGGAGGGCGGCGGGCTCTTCGGCGTCCGGGGACGGCGCGCCAGGCGGGGGAGAGGCGGTGGTGAGGGTGACATCCAGCAGGTAACCGACCCCGCGCACCGTTCGGATGAGGCGCGGGTGGGTCACACTGTCCCCCAGCCGCTGCCGCAGTCGGCGGATGTGCACCGTGATCGTGTTGGCGGCGAGCCGACGGTCGTTGCTCCAGATCTGCCGGCAGAGCTCGTCGCGGCTCACCACCCGGCCTGCGTTGCGCATGAGGTAGTGCAGCAACTCGAATTCCCGCAGCGGGAGGGCGAGCGACACGCCCGCGTGCCACGCCTGGTGCCGCGCGGGATCCAGGGTGATCGGCCCAGCCCGCAGCGGCTCTTCCTCCACGGATTCGACGAGGGGGTGTTCGCAGGCCGAGCGGATCAGCATCAGCAGCTCATCGGACTGGTAGGGGCGGAGGACGCACGCGGTGGCACCGGCCTGCAGCATGCCCACCCCCTCGTCGGCGGTCCCGGGGTGAGTGCCGACGATGATGGGGACGCCCAGTCCGCGGCGGATCAGTTCGATCACGCGTTCCGAACGCACGATCTCGATATCCGCGCTGACCAGGACGAGGTCGGGTTGGATCAGACCGGCGCGGAACAGTGCCTCGGCGCCGTCGGTGCAGACGGTGACGTCGATCCGGTGCGGGGCGAGTTTCAGCAGCAGTTCGCTGCCGACCTCGGGGTCGGGTTCGGCCAGCAGCACCCGCAGCCCGGGGCGAGCGGCCTGGTGCCGGGACGGTGTGTCGCCGCTCGCCCTGGAGCGCGGCACGGTCATGGATCCGCCCTGACTGCCTTCGGCGCTGTTGCCGCGCCGTTGGTTCTTCGGTTCCGTCCTGTCATGTACCGGCCCCCGCGAATCACCACAACCGAACTGTAGGCGGAAATTCAAGAGCGCTTACGTGAATGAACGGTTGACGGGCCGTGCCTGTGACGGAAACTTCACCGGGCCACCTCGCGCGGGGCGAGGTGGCACCGGGCGAGAGCCGGACGCCGGGTGACAGCGCGGGGCCGTGCCCGTCCGGGCGCGGCCCCGCGGGTAGGGCGGCTCGGTGCGAGCCCTGCTCACTGCCCTCAGGGCGTGCCGTCGGCCTGCTGCTTTTCGATCTCCTTGCGGACCTCGTCCATGTCGAGTTCGCGGGCCTGCTTGATCAGGTCCTGCAGGGCTTCCTCCGGCAGCGCCCCGGGCTGGGCGTAGATCACCGTCTTGTCCCGCACCACCATCAGCGTGGGGATCGACTGGATGTCGAAGCTTGCGGCGAGCTCCTGCTGGTCCTCGGTGTCGACCTTGGCGAAGAGCAGGTCTGAGTGCTGTTCGGACGCCTTCTCGAAGACGGGGGCGAACTGCTTGCAGGGACCGCACCACGACGCCCAGAAGTCGATGAGGACGAAGGCGTTCTCCGTCAGCGTCTCGTTGAAGTTGTCCTTGGTGAGCTCGATGGTCGCCACGAAGTCTCTCCTGGGTGCGGATCGTTTACTCGGTCTCTCCTAGAGCGTAGAGCGGTCGTGCCCGTTGTTTTGTTCCACAAGCGTCCGCGTCTCCGGGAAAACAGCGGGGCTGCTCTTCAGTTCCCAACAAAACACCTGGTCAATACCGGTTTGGGAGGAAAAAGCGACCATCACTAAGGTCGGTGTCAACAGAGGTGGATCCAGTGGAGTGACCGGTTGAAGGGGGGAGCGCGGTGAACCAGCGATCATCGGCGGCCTCCGATCCCGGCCGCGGTGCGGAGGGCGCCGAACCCGACTACCGGTTCACGCTGGCCAACGAGCGTACGTTCCTGGCCTGGATCCGTACCGCACTCGCGCTGATCGCCGGCGCGGTGGCGGTCCTGCACCTCGTTCCGCTCGACTGGACGCCGGGGGTACGGCTGGCTATCGGCCTGGCCCTGGCCGGGCTCGCCGTTGTCATCACCGTCTACGCGCCGCTGCGCTGGATCCGGGTGCAGCGTGCGATGCGCATGGAGCGGCCGCTGCCGTTGAGCCCGCTCCCGATGATCCTCGCGGTCGGGGTGGCGCTCGTCTGCCTCGCGGTGCTCTTCGGGAACTACTGGCCATGAGGCTGCGGACAGCGCGCGATCCCGGGTTGCAGCCGGAACGGACCCTGCTTTCCTGGCAGCGCACGATCTTCCTGATCATCGTGGTCGCCCTGCTCTACATGCGGGATCCGTTCCACCCGGGCGAACCCGGCATGGAGACCGGCTTCGACCCGCTCTACCGTGTGGCGGTGGCGGTGCTGGTGGCGGCCGTTTCGGGTGTCCTCATCATCCACGTGCGGCGTCGCTGGAGAGCGACCGGATACGGGGCGCACCGCGACGCCGCGGGACGCCCGGCCGCGCCTGTGGCGCGGCCGTGGGCACTGTTCCTTCTCAGCTCGGGCGTCGCGGGACTCGCAGGCGTGGTCGCGGCCGGCGCGGTTCTGTACTAGTACCCGAGAACGGGACCGGCCCGGACGCCCTGCCCGCGTTCTGGGCCGGACGAGCGGGGTCCGGCCCGTGTCGACGGTTAGACCACGACCGCCTGCGGTGCGATGAAGCCGGTCGTGTCGTGCTTGATGATCGAGGCGATGATGTCGTCGAGTCGCCGACCCGGGGCGTACCCGATGAGCTCGTGTGCAAGAGTGGTGTCGGGCATCCGCCGCTCCATGTCCTCGTAGCCGTCGCCGTAGGCTTCTTCGTAGGAGACGTACCTGATGCCGCTGCGGGACCCTGTGAGCTCAATGACCCGGTCGGCCAGACCCTTGATCGATACTTCCTCCCTGCCTCCCAGATTGACGGCCCTGTTGTAGGCCTCCGGGGTGTCGAGGAGCTCCACCATCGCCGGAACGACGTCGAATACCGAACCGAAGCAGCGTCTTTGGGTCCCCTCCCCGTAGACGGTGATCGGCTCATCGGTGAGCGCCTGGGTGACGAAGCGGGGCACCACCATGCCGTACCGCCCCGTCTGCCGCGGTCCCACGATGTTGAAGAACCGGGTGATGACGCAGGGCAGGCCGGATTCCTCGCCGTAGATGTAGGCGACGAGTTCGTCCAAGCCCTTCGCCGCGGCGTAGGACCACCGGCTCTTCAATGGTGAGCCGAGAATGCGGTCGGCGTCCTCGGTGAGTCCGTCGGTGTTGTTCTTGCCGTAGACCTCGCTGGTCGATGCGACGAGGAACCGCGCCCCGTGTGCGGCGGCCGCTTCGACCACGTTCTCGGTGCCGTGCAGATTGGTCCGAAGGGACTGGAGCGGTTTCTCCACGATCGTGTGGACCCCGACCGCGGCCGCCAGGTGGAACACCGTGTCACAGTCCTTGACCACGTCGTTGACCAGTCTCTTGTCCAGGACTGACCCTTTTATCAACTCGAAATCGGCGTTGTCGTTGAGCTGCTCGAGGTTGGCTTCGGAACCGGTGGACAGGTCGTCCAAGGCGACCACCTGGTAACCCTGGGTGATCAGGTAGTCGCAGAGATGTGAACCTATAAATCCGGCACCACCAGTCACAATGGCCTTCAACGTTTTCTCCCCCTCCATGGGTACATGAACTTCGGCTGGTTCGGATGCGGAGTGTGAGCGGGGCGGGGGGACCCCGTTCTCACTCAGGCCAGGCAGCGCATCACATGGAACCCTTCCGCGAGCGCGACGCCGCATTGCATCCCCCGCAGTACGGCCAGGCTCCTCAATGTGGCTTCGGAGCGTGTGTGCGGGTGCTCGTGTATCTGAGTCCCGTACAGGCGCATGGCCGAGAGCTTCGCGTCCAGGTCTGACTCCTCCAGTTCCACCAGAAGGTGCGGTGACGGAGCCGCGTCGTATCGCCACTGGTCAGCGGCTTCCTCGTAGGCGAGTACGAGTCGCGGGTGGTGCCGCAGCCGATTGTTCGACGGACGCAGCGCGGTGTGCACTGCCTCGGCCGCCACCTGGTGATCCTGGTTGTAGCTGGTCCGGTGCGGTGCCAGTACGACGGTCGGCTGCAGCTCCGCGATGGACAGCGAACTGCTCCGCTCGATCGAGTTGGACACTTCGAAACGCGGCATGGCGTCGAGCTTGAGGTGGTACTCGTCGCCGGGAAAGGCGACATCCCAACCGTCCCAGCGGAAGTGGTCCGCGACCTTCTTGATCTCAGCGAAGCGTTCATCGGCGGTCGAGTACCCCTTCGTGGAGAGGTCCGCCGTGTCTCCGACCGTGAGGAACTGAACATAGACCTCAGCGCCGGCCTTCTTGGCCTTCGACATGAGGCCGCCACACCCGAGTGTTTCGTCGTCCGGATGGGGTGCGTATACGAGCAGTCGCTCCTGAGACCAATTGATCGTCATGCCACGTCCTAACCAAGGGTGATGTCAGTTGAGAGCTGCACGTGGTATATGACAGACGCCCACGTGCGGGTTTTGGTTGCCACACCGTGCGGGGTGGGCTCTCATTCGGCAGCGTCGGCCGGGCGTGCCCCGCGTAGCAGGTCAAGCCCCTCCGGGCCGACGTTCAGCAGCAGGTCCAGCGCCGCCATCCGGGGCAGGAACTCCCCTTTCGGGGAGGTGCGCTGCGGGTACTCGGGGTGCTGGAATTGCTGCCACTCGACACCGATGCCGTACCGCTGGAAGACGCTTTCGTCGACGTAGCCGCGGGCGCCGTCGCCGGAGAGCATCGTGGTCGCGCCCACCTTTGCGGAGAGCTGCGCCAGCAGTTCGCTCTTTTGCCCCGGGAAGTCGCCGAGTTCACTCGCGCATACGACCGGTGTCGTGATCTTAAAACTTTCCAAAATGAAGCGTGTGGTAGCCGTTGCCAAGTCTGATAGGTATTCCCACTCCTCTTTGTAGATACGGAGAAATTTCTTTCCGAAGTCCTCCATGAACGGAGCGCCGCGGTAGCAGTGCTCCGCGATCGCCCTGCGGTGTTTCTCCCTCCAGTGCTGTGAGTTGTCGATCAGCTTGTCCATGATGCGTTCGTCCCGGCTCTGCTGGATTACCGGGACGGTCAGCAGCACAGGGCCGTTCTTCGAGGCCACATAGTTGCGGTTCTGCCACCCCTTGCGTTCGTACTGAACGTGGTCGAGAACGATGAAGAGGTCGCTCTGATCGACCTTGTCGATGAGTCCCAGCCAGGGCAGATAGTGCGCTGGTGCATGGCGACACGCACTGCGGTTCCTCTCCGAGGCGGTTTGTGCACTCTGTGTTCGCTGCGGAGCAGCTCCCCTGGAGCCTAATCAAGTCGTCAGCTCGTCCATGGCGACCGATCCGGTGGATTCGGACTTTTGGCTATTTCTTTGCCGAGAAGGTGAGCTGTGTGGCGTGGACCGTAGGAATGCGAGAAACTGCGTAGTCAGGGGCACACTTCGGCCCCCTGCTGGTATTGCATCAACGGCGCGGATCGTGCGCAAGCGTATAGATACGACTTGGATGGCCTACATAGGTCGTCTGGTTCTGTGAACTTTCTGCCCGGGCGCGGCGTCTACAGGGTGTTGGCTTTAGTCGGTTACCGTCTGCCCGAAACGGTAACCATCTGCCTCATGCCCGAAACCGCGCCATCCGGAGGGTTAACCTGTGCGTACTGCCCGTTTCATCGGAAGTTGGCTGTCAGGCTGATCGCTCTGACGCTGGCCGTGACACTTTTTACGCAGTGGCTCGGGTTTGCCCTGGGAACCGGTGCCGGCCCTGCACCGCTTTTCCTGTGGCTGGCGTTCGGCATCAACCTGCTCGTCTGGAGCATGATCGGCGTGTTGCGCCTCGGGGACGACTCGGCCCGGGCCCTGCTCCAGCGCCGGGCCGTTCCGGCGCGTCGTGAGGTCGCGGTGGAGCCCGCCCCCGATGCCGGGGACCCGGAACGCAGCGAGGAACGGGTTCTGGTCCGGTCGAGAGCGGGCGGAGGAGGGGCCGCCGGAACGGTGGTGGCCGGCGAAGGCGGCGGGAGCGACACACCCGGGGCGCCCTCCGGCGGCGGTGTCGCCACGCGGAAAGCGGCCCCCGAACAGATGAAACTCGCGGTGATCATCCCCGCGCACAACGAAGAACCGGTCATCGACGGCGCGATCACGTCGGCACTGCGGCTCTTCAACCGGTGGGACATCTACGTGGTCTCGGACAGCTCCCGCGACGCCACCGCCGACATCGCCGCCGAGACCGGTATCAACGTCCTCGAGCTCCTCAGCAACCGGGGCAAGGCAGGGGCGATCGAAGCCGTGATCCAGGAATTCGACCTGACCGAGAACTACGACGGCGTGGTCATCCTGGACGCTGACACCGCGCTCGACGAGAAGTACGTCGAGGGTGCGAAGCGGCAGCTGCTCGACCCCAGTGTCGCGGCGGTGGCGGGCTTCGTGGTGGCGGAGTGGAAGCCGAAGGAGCGGACCGTCATCGGGCGCCTGATTTCGGCCTACCGTGATCGCCTGTACTGGATGCTCCAGTACCTCCTCAGATTCGGCCAGACCTGGAGACACACCAGCACCACCTTCATCGTCCCGGGCTTCGCCAGCGTCTACCGCAGCAGCGTGCTCAAGCAGCTGGACATCAACCCCAAGGGGCTGGTGATCGAGGACTTCAACATGACGTTCGAGGTGCACCACCGGCGCCTTGGCCGCATATCGATGAAGCCCGGGACCAAGGCCTACTGCCAGGACCCGTTCACTCTGGGCGACTACGTCAAGCAGGTGCGCCGCTGGACGCTGGGTTTCTGGCAGACGGTGCGGCGGCACGGGGTCTGGCCGAGCGTGTTCTGGTTCGCCCTGTTCTTCTACATAATGGAAGTCCTGCTCGTGGCGAGCCTGCTCATCATTACGACCGGCCTTGCGGTGTTCACCCTGCTGCCGGTGATCACCGGAGAGGCGATCCTCGGCCTCGGCTGGTACGCCGCCGCGTACACCGAGGTGACAGTGGTGCTGCCGCTCACCGCGATCGCCATCGGGATGTTCGTTCCGGACTACGTCCTCACCTGCGTCATGGCGACGGTGCGGCGCCGGCCGAGCTACCTCTTCTACGGGCTGTTCTTCCTGCCGATGCGGCTCATCGACTCCTACCTCACACTGCGCACCATCCCGCAGGCCTGGACCACCAAGGCTCCGACGGTCAGTGGAAGAGCCCGGTGCGGGCCGCCGGCCGGTTGTGAGCCGACCCGCACAACGACTGCTCAGCGCAGCACCTAGGCTCGAAGAGCAAAGGAATCTCTGGCGCTGTGTATGTGGGACCGCCGGGGATCTGTGCCGTTCGACCGGACGAGGTGCCCCCTGTGGAAAAGAAGCGCCTGGCGTTCACGCTGTACCGGGTGCTCGCTTATGTGGCGGGGATCTTCCTGCTGCTTCTGGCGTTCGTGGCTATGCCGGCGAAGTACCTGGTCGGAGAGACCGCTCCGTTCTCGCTCATGCCCGCTCCGGCGGGGATGGAGCGGCTGTTCGGTGCGGATTCGGTCCTGATGATGGCGGTCGCGATCCCGCACGGCTACATCTACATGCTGTACGTGCTGGTCGTGATCTGGGTCGCCCTGGAACGCCGTTGGGGGGCGGGGCGGACGCTCTGGGTCGCCGTTGCCGGGACGATCCCGTTCGTGGGTCTTATCGTGGAGCACCGCCTGGCCAAGGCGGAGAAGGCTTCGGAGCGCCGGGCCCGTCAGGGTGAGGAGGTGCCGGTGGCGGAGGGCTGAGACCCTGCTGAGCCGGCGCTCTCGCCGCCGCCGGGATCCTCGGGCGTCCCGCCGGAGCCGTCGCCTCCCGCGCCGCCGTCCGGGTCTGCGGCGCCGCTGGAGCCATGGACCTGCCCCGCCAGTTCCCGGCGCATCAGCACGATCCAGAACACGAAGGCCGCGGCCCCGAAGACGACCCACTGCGCGGCGTAGCTCACACTCCGCCAGTTCCACTCGATCTCGCGCGGCGGATCGGGCGGGGACACCTCCTGCGGCCGCACGCCCTGCCTCTCGGCCGGGGCGCCGGAGGGCTCCTGCGAGGCCAGGAGAACGTACCCCTCGTAGAGCCGGTACTCCCAGACGTTCATCAGGAGCGATGGTGCGATCCTCTCGACTTGGCCCTCGGGCATCGAGATCGGGATGACGCCCTCGTCCTCCTTCTGCGGTGGGAGCAGCCAGCCGGTGACCGTGACCTCGCCTTCGGGCAGGGGGGCCAGGTCCTGAGGGGAGTCGGCGTCGCCGTCGACCCAGCCGAGGTGCACGATCACGGCGCTGCCGTCCTCGGTGACCAGCGGGGCGATGACGTTGTAGCCTTCTCCCCCTTGGGGGGAACGCGCGGGGACCAGCATCTCGGCACCGGTGTCGTACTCTCCCGCGGCGGTGACGGCCGTGTTGGCCCTGTCGTGCGGCATGTACTCGCCGGGGGCGAGAACGGTGCTCAGCTCGGAGGCCGAGTCCGGGTTTTCCACCGGACTGGTGATTACGTCGCGTGATGGCTCCTGGGCGCGCATGAACTGCCAGTAACCGAAGGCGAAACAGGTGACGACGGCGAGCACGACCAGCGCGTGGAGGCCGAGCCAGCGAGGCTGCAGTAGCGGATAGCGCACCCTCTCAGGCTATGTCCGATGCGGGGGGAGGGTTTGCTGGTCCCCCATTGACGTTTCCCGTGTGGGCTTGGCTCGGAGTAGACACACGGATGGTGATTACTTTAAGTAATTTTCTGTGACTGAGGGTTGTTGCTGGAGGAGGGTGTGGGTAATCTATGTACCAGCGCGGGAGGGAAGTCACTGTAAACGCGCTTCGCGAGCTTTCGCAGGTCGCGACTCCAGGGGGGAGGAGTCTGCGACCGTTCCCAAAGCGAGGGCCGCCTCCGTGATTTTGAGGGGGGACATGGAGGCGGCCCTCGCGTTTTCTATGTGGGCGGTGCTCGCGGCGCGGTCGGGCCCTTTCCGCGATCACCGCGGTCCTGTCGGGAGGCGGCCTCCTCGCTGCACCGCTGATCGGCGATCGGCGGCGCGGTGACCTGCTCGAACGGTGGCTGGCCGGACTTGGGTGCGAGGCCCCCGGCGGCATCGGAAGAGGTTTCGCCGAATGCGGCCCGCCCACCGCCATCTGCGGCCGCCGGGCCCCGGCCGTCCAGAGCGGGGGTGGAACTCCGAGCGCGTCCCAGAGCAGGACCGCAGGGCGCCCCACGATGCGCATCGGTCGGCTCCCGACGGCCGGTGCGGACCGGAGCCGGACCGTCACCGTCCCGGGCGGAGATGCGGGTACGCTTTTACCTGCTGTCCCAGGAGGTCGCGCACATGGCCGAGGTACCCCTGCAGCACCGGTTCGACGGACCTCGGAACGCTCCGACCGTGCTGCTCCTTCCAGAGTTCGGCACGAGGTGGTCGATATGGGAACCGCAGATGCCGGAACTGACCCGGACGAGCCGGGTCCTCCGCGTCAACCATCGCGGCCATGGCTCGTCGCTGGCCCCCGAAGGCCCCTACACGACCGAAGAGCTGGTCGGGGACGTCCTTGCGCTGCTCAACAAGCTGGGCTTAGAGCGGCTTTCCATTCTCGGTTTCGGTTTCGGGGGCATGCTGGCCACGTGGATCGCCTCGACGGTCCCCGACCGGGTGAACCGGCTGGCGCTCCTGGCCGGCGCGCCCCGCACACCCGCCGCCCACCACTGGCGCGACATCGCTTCGCGGGTCCGTGAGGGCGGAATGGCCGCGGTGTCGTCGGAGGTGACGCGCTCCTGGTTCACACCGGCGTGGGCCGAGCAGCGCCCCGACATCGTGGAGCGCGTGGTCGAGGAGTTCCAGGGAACCGACTGCGCCGGTTACGCTGGGTGCTGCGACGCGATCGCTGAGGAGGATCAGCGCGGCACCCTGGCCCGGGTGCGGGCGCCGACGGTGGTCATGTCCGCCGCGCACGATCCTCTTCTGCCGCCCGGCTACGGTCGGCAGCTGGCCGACGCTATCTCCGGAGCCAGGTTCGAGGTGATCACCGGGGCGGCGCACCTGGTGGGCGTCGAACGCTCCGACAGGGTGAACGAACTGCTCATGGACCACGTGGCCCGATGAGTGCGGCGGCGCGGCCGCTATCATCGCTCCCGGCGGTGGGGCCCGCCATTTCGCTTCCGGCGGGAAACCGCGGCGTGTGCCGCTAACGGTCCCTGTCAGCCGCACCCGTAGCTGATGGGAGCCTTTCATGGTGGAAGGAACCGGGCCGCCGCCGGTCGGTCCCGGCCCCGGCGCGTCCTCTCCGCGTAGTCGCTGGAGGCTCCGGGAGGCGCCATGGGCCGTGTGGTCGGCGGTCGCTCTAGGAGGCGCTATCGGCGGCCTCGCCCGCCACGGGCTCAATCTCGCGATACCGCACGAGCCCGGGGTGTTCGCCTGGTCGACCTTTCTCTCCAACATAACGGGCTGCTTCCTGATCGGCGTTCTCATGGTGCTGGTCAGCGATGTCGTGCCGCGGCTGCGGCTGCTGCGCCCCTTCCTCGGGGTCGGTGTCCTGGGCGGCTACACCACGTTCTCGACGCATATCGACGTTGCACAGGTGCACATCGACGAGGCCCAGCAGTTGCTGGTCGCCGGCTCCGCGGGATTCGCGCTGGTCTACATGGCGGGTACGGCGGTCGGCGCGCTCCTGGCGGTGTGGATCGGAGTGCGAGCGACTCAGGCGGCGTTCCGTGCGCGGATCGCCGCGGGCCGGAGGTAGCGGGATGACGGTCCTCATGGTCGCGCTCGGCGCCTCCCTCGGTTCGCTCCTGCGTTACTCCATGAACCAGTTCGTGCAGGCCAGGCACGATTCGGCGTTCCCGTGGGGAACCTACGCCGCCAACATGACGGCCTGCCTGCTGATCGGGTTCGTGAGCACGCTGATGCTGCCCGAATGGGCGGTCGCGCTGGTGGTGACCGGGTTTCTTGGTGCGCTGTCCACGTACTCCACGTTCGGCTACGAGACGTTCCGGCTGTTGGAGAGCGGGGCGTGGTTCCTCGCCCTCGCCAACGTCGCTGGGTCGATCGCCGCGGGGCTGGGGGCCGCCGTCATCGGAGCGACGGCCGCGGTGGCGCTCCAGGTCTAGCCGCTCCGGCGGGCACCGCCCGGCGACCCGGTCCTCAGGACCGGATACTGTGCTGGTCGCTCGACCGTGCGAGGCGTACGGGCGCGCTCCGCCGCTGGCGGCCCCCGTGGCGCCGCGAGGCGCTGGTAGCGGCGCAGGCGACCGTCGGAATGCTGCTGATAGCGGGGTTCCTCACCTCGGCGCCGCTCGCCTTCGTCCTGCTCTTCGGGATGCTGGTCCCGTTCGTGTTCCTGACCTCGCAGCTCAACCTGGCCAGCGGGATGCTCACCGAGCTGAGCCCGCGCTCATTGGACGAACGCGAGCTCAACGAGCAGATGCATGCGCAACGTGTCCCACCGGCTGGTCGCATGGACGCTACCGGTGGCGGTGCTCGGTCTGGCGCTGGTGTCCGGAGGCGGTCTCGGGGAGGGAGGGTTCGAGGTGACGCCCGGCGCGTTCCTGCTCCTGCTGCTCTTCGTGCACACCGGTCTT
This sequence comes from Allosalinactinospora lopnorensis, assembly GCF_000981225.1. Lineage (GTDB taxonomy): Bacteria > Actinomycetota > Actinomycetes > Streptosporangiales > Streptosporangiaceae > Allosalinactinospora > Allosalinactinospora lopnorensis. Next base: position 50,592 of record NZ_LAJC01000016.1, on the reverse strand, counting down.
CCGGCGGCCTACCTCGCCTGGACGCGCTCCGAGGAGTCCTACGACGAGGAGGACGAGGCGGTCGGCCCCGAAACGGGATAGGCCCGCCCGCCGGGGCCCAGGGCTGGATCGGGCCGGGCCGCTCCCGGTCTGTTCCCGTATGGGCCGCCGGACAACGGGCCGGAACACCTCACCAGATGTCGGGGCCGGCCCAGCCGTAGGTGTCGCGGGTCCGCGCCTCGGCGAGTTCCTCCTCGGAGAGCACCCGCGGCTCGCCGATGGTCTTCGCGCGGATGTAGATGCCGCACAGCCACTCCAGCAGGCGCGCGTGCTCGAACGCCTGATCCAGGCAGTCGCCGGTGGCGACTCCACCGTGGTTGGCGAGCAGCGCGGCGTACTTGCCCTTGAGCGCCTTGACGGCCTGGTCGGACAGGTCTCCCGTGCCGTAGGTGGCGTAGCGGGTCACCGGGATCGCCCCGCCGAGCCGGGCGGCCGTGTAGTGGATCGGCGGCAGCTCGGCCAGGGTCGCGGAGACGACCGCGGCGTTCTCGGCGTGCGCGTGCACCACGGCTCGGGCGGTGGTGCTCCGGTACACCGCCATGTGCAGGGTCGCCTCGGCGGCCGGCGCGCGGCGGCCCTCCAGCACCCGCTCGTCGACCGATAGCACGGGGCAGTCCGCCGGCTCGACGAGGTCGAGCGTGGCGCCTGCCGGGGTGATCGCGAGGAGATCGCCGGAGCGGATGCTGACACTCCCGCCCTCGCCATGGGCGAGGCCGCTATCGGTGAGTCTGCGGGCGGTCAGGCACAGGTCTCTGCGTTCTTGCTCTAACAGCATGTTTCCTCTATGGGCCGGGCACGCGCGGTGCCGGGAGTCCGGGCCGTTCCTCCGGCGTCCGTGGCGGGGGCGTCGAGCAGTGGGGGTCGTGAGGGAGGCCGGAACGGCAGCCGGTCCTGCCTGGAACGCCCGCACTGGGCGCGGACCCGGCCTTGCGGTCCATCGAGTTTAGGTATACCTAACCAACCATACCTCGCGGCGGGGGCTCCCTGTCCAGCGGGGTGTGGCGTGGATCCGCGGAGCCTCCGGAGAACGCCCGTGCCAGGGCGCCCCCGGCCCGCGAAGAGGGTGCGGGGCGGGGGCTGCGGGGTCCGGTGGACGCATACCCGATCGATAATCACGGAAAGTCATCGACGGTTCGGGTGTTGCGTGATGTGCTTCACCGGCACATGGCCGAGAATAGGCTGTTTTTGCTGGTCATATAGGATTTTGCGGATGATATCGGAAGCGTAAAGAACCGAAAAGGCCTGTTTGTGGCCTTTTTTCCAGGGCAAGACCGTCTCGTGATGCGACCCTACGTAACTCTCCCGAATAAGCAGTACCTGTCTGAGCCCGGCTCCACCCAAGCCACGAGCCTGTATATAGCCGGCGCCTGGCGAGGCGCCGCCGAAGGCGGCGTCCGCAACGTCCTCAACCCCTACGACGCCTCCGTCCTCACCGTTGTGAGCGAAGCCGGCCCGGCCGACGTCGAAGCCGCGGTCGCGGCGGCGCGCAGCGCGTTCGACGACGGCGACTGGCGGCTGCGCCCGGCGAACGAGCGTGGGGAGATCCTGTATCGCATCGCCGACTTCCTGCAGCGCGGTCGCGAGGAGATCGCGGTCATGGAGTCCCTCGACACTGGCAAGACCATCGAAGAGGGCCGTATCGACGTCGACGACGTCACCGCGGTGTTCCGGTACTACGCGGGTCTGGCCGACAAGGAGGCCGGCAAGGTCGTCTCCACCCCCGAGGGCATCCTGAGCCGGGTCGTCTACGAGCCGGTGGGGGTGTGCGCGATGGTCACCCCCTGGAACTACCCGCTGCTGCAGCTCTCCTGGAAGGTGGCTCCCGCGGTCGCGGCCGGCAACACCATGGTCATCAAACCGAGCGAGGTCACCCCGGTCACCACCTGCAAGCTCGTGGAGCTCGCGATCGAGGCCGGTGTCCCGGAGGGCGTCGTGAACCTCGTCCTGGGCACCGGAGCCGAGGTGGGCGCCGCCATGGTCGAGAGTCCCGACGTGGACCTCGTCTCCTTCACCGGCGGCCTGGCCACCGGCAAGCGGATCATGGCGAGCGCGGCCGAGACGGTCAAGAAGGTCGCCCTGGAGCTGGGCGGCAAGAACCCCAACATCATCTTCCCCGACGTCGACCTCGACACCGCGGTCGACTACGCGCTCAACGCCGCGTTCTTCCACTCCGGGCAGGTCTGCTCGGCCGGCGCGCGGCTCATCGTGCACGAGGACATCCACGACGAGTTCGTAGCCGAGCTGGCCCGCCGCGCCGAGGCCATCAAGATCGGCTGCGGGCAGGCCGAAGGCGTGCAGAGCGGCCCGTTGGTCTCCGCCGAGCACCGCGCCAAGGTCGAGGCGGCCGTGGCGCGCGGCGTCGAAGAGGGGGCCAGGATCATCGCCGGCGGATCCCGGCCCGACGACCCGGAGCTCGCCAAGGGCTACTTCTTCCGCCCGACGGTCTTCGTCGACTGCGACCGCACGATGGACATCGTGCAGACCGAGGTGTTCGGACCGGTCGTGACGGTAGAGCGGTTTCGCACCGAGGCCGAGGCCATCGAACTCGGCAACAACACCGACTACGGGCTGTCCGGCGGGGTGTGGACCGGCGACGCCGGACGCGGCGACCGGGTCGCCGCCGGCCTCCGGCACGGCACGGTCTGGATCAACGACTACGGTCCCTACTTCCCCGGCGCCGAATGGGGCGGTTTCAAGCGCTCGGGGATCGGCCGCGAGCTCGGCCAGGCGGGGCTCGACGAATACCGGGAGGCGAAGCACATCTACCGCAACCTCGACCCTCAGCCGCAGCGCTGGTTCGGGTAACGGTGATGCGCGCGGGAGACGACCGGCCCGCGCTTCCGCTCCGCCCCGCCGCGCGCGTGGCGGACCACCGTCATGTCCTCAGTCCAGCCACATTCTCCCCCGGCCCTGGCCGGTTACCCGGTGCGGGTGCGACCGGGGGTGTTCGCTCGAAAGGAGCTGCACGTGGCCTCAGCGGATTCCACTTTCGACTACGTGATCGTCGGTGGGGGCACCGCCGGCTCGGTGATCGCCAACCGGCTCTCGGAGGATCCCGCCACCAGCGTGTGCGTGATCGAGGGAGGTCCCTCAGACGTCGGGCTGGAGCGGGTCCTCAAGCTCCGCGACTGGCTCGACCTGCTCGGTAGTGACCTCGACTACGACTACCCGACCGTGGAGCAGCCCAACGGCAACTCCTACATCCGCCACTCGCGGGCCCGGGTGCTGGGCGGCTGTTCATCGCACAACACGCTGATCAGCTTCCGCCCGTTCGCCCAGGACCTCGACGACTGGGTGGCCGCGGGAGCCGAAGGGTGGGACAACGCCACCGTCCAGTCCTACGCCGACCGGATCAAGTGCAACATCATCCCGGTCGCCGAGCAGGACCGCAACGAGATCGTCAAGGACTGGATCACGGCGTCGGCCAAGGCCACCGGCGTCCCGGTGATCGAGGACTTCAACGCCGCGACCTCCCACGGCGGCGGCTTCAGCGAAGGCGTCGGTTTCCTCTCCATCGCCTACGATCCCTACACCGGCTACCGCTCCTCGGCGTCCGTCGCCTACCTGCACCCGATCATGGACCAGCGGCGTAACCTCACGATGCTTCTGCAGACCTGGGCCGACAAGCTGGTCTTCGAGGGCGACCGCGCCGTTGGCGTCGAGGTACGGCGGCCTTCGGGTGAGCGCACCACAGTCCGTGCCGCGCGGGAGGTCATCCTGAGCGCCGGCGCGGTCGACACGCCGCGGCTGCTGATGCTGTCCGGGGTCGGCCCCGCGGACGACCTGCGCCGGGTGGGGATCAAGGTCCGGCACGACCTGCCGGGCGTGGGTGAGAATCTGCTCGACCACCCGGAGTCGATCATCATGTGGGAGACCGGCCGGCCGGTCCCGGAGAAATCCGTGATGGACTCCGACGGGGGGCTGTTCATCCGCCGCGATGACGGCGACCCGCGCCCTGACCTGATGTTCCACATCTACCAGGTCCCGTTCGACGACAACACCGCCCGGCTCGGCTACGATTCGCCCGGCCCGCGGAACGCGATCTGCATGACACCGAACATCCCCCGCTCCCGTTCGCGCGGCAAACTCTGGCTGGCCGGCTCCGACCCGGACACCAAGCCGGCGTTGGACTTCCGCTACTTCACCGACCCCGAGGGCTACGACGCGCAGACGATCGTGGACGGACTGCGGATCGCCCGGGAGATCGCCGGCACCGAACCGTTCAAATCCTGGATCAAGCGCGAGGTCGCGCCCGGTCCCGATATCACCACCGACGAAGGGCTGTCGGAGTACGGCCGGCGTGCCGCGCACACCGTGTACCACCCGGCCGGGACCTGCAAGATGGGCGCCGCCGACGACCCCGCGGCCGTAGTCGACCCCACACTGAAGGTGCGGGGCCTGACCGGGCTGCGCGTGGCCGACGCCTCTGTGTTCCCGAGCATGCCCTCGCCGAACCCGATGGTCACCGTTCTGGCGGTCGGCGAACGCGTCGCCGATCTGATCCGGGCCGACCGGTAGGCCCGGGAAGAGCCGGCGCTGTTCCGCCTCCGCCGGCCGCGGTGGCCGTTCGAGGGGCCCGCTCTCCTCCGGGGGGGATTTCCCCCCGGAGGAGGGTTGCGGCGCCGCCCCGGAGGATGTTCTCTGTGATTACCCTGGATACAGGTTGAACAGGATCTTCCGCGCCGGGTTCGTCGAGAAGGGAGACCCCGCCCACCGGTTCTTGGACGGTTGGCAGTGGACCGACCGGGACCAGAACACGGTCGTCCAGCCGATCGTGGACGAGGAGCGGGGTCCGAGGACGCGGTGGCCCGGTGGGTCCGAGAGAACCCGGACATCCGGAGACCCCGGATGCCCGAAGGCACCGCCCCCCGTCCGTAGCCGGGACAGCGGACGTGCGGCGCCTCCCGCTGCCGCACGTCCGCTGCCCGCGCCGGTTCCCCCGGCCGGATATATCGACGGAGAGACGACCAGTGCGCGAGACGAGACTCGGATCGGCCATCCTCACGGCGCTCGCCGCAGTCCTGTCCATGCCGCTCGTTACCTCCTGCCTGGCATCGGCCACCGAGAACGACGCGTCGGAGGCGCCCGGCGAGGTGCGCATCGCTGTGAACGGCTGGGTGGGCTACCAGGCCTCGGCCGCGGTTCTGACCTATCTGCTGGAGAACGAGCTCGGCTACCGGACCGAGCACGTGCAGCTCGACGAGGACGCCTCGTGGCGAGGGCTGGACGGGGGATCGGTCGATGTGATCGTGGAGAACTGGGGCCACCAGGAGCAGATGGAGCTCTATGGCCCCGGCGGCACCGGCGGTGCCGCCGACGGCGGTCCGAACGGCAATGAGGGCATCATCGGCTGGTACATACCGAAGTACCTGGTCGAGGAGCACCCGGAGATCGGTACGGTCAAGGGGCTCAAGAAGAACACCGATCTCTTCGCTTCCCCACAGTCCGAGGACAAGGGGGTGTTCCTCGGCAGCGACCCCTCGTTCGTCACCCAGGACCAGGGCATGATCAACAATTTCGGCCTGGATCTGAAGATCGTCTACGCGGGGTCCGAGGAGGAGCAGATCTCCGAGATACGCGAGAGGTACGAGCAGGAAGAGCCGGTGCTGTTCTACTTTTACCAGCCGCAGTGGCTGTTCGAGGACTTCGATCTGGTCCAGGTGGAGTTCCCCGAGTACGTCGAGGGCTGCGAGATCGACCCGGAGGACATCGGGTGCGGCTACCCCGAGTACGAGTTGAACAAGATCTTCCGGAAGGGGTTCACCGAAAAGGGCGGCGACGCCTACCGGTTCCTCGACAAGTGGCAGTGGACCAACGAGGACCAGAACACGGTCGCCCGGATGATCGCCGACGAGGGGATGGATCCCGAGGACGCCGCGGCCGAGTGGGTGGCGGACAACTCCGACGTCTGGCAGGACTGGCTCCCGTAACCGGGCGGCCGGAAGGCACCCTCGGCGATGACCGCCCGCGCCCTGGTTTCCCGGACGGGGGGTCACGGGTAGCGGTGCCCGCACCAGCCTCCTGATACGCGGGAACCTGGTCGGGTGAGGGTATGGAACACGGTCCTCTCGTAGGCGTGCGACGGCTGCGCCGGACAGCGGAGCGGGCCCCCGACCACCGCGACCGCTACGTCGACCTGCTCCGGGCATTCGCCATCTCCGCGGTCGTTCTGGGCCACTGGCTCGCGGTCGTCGTCGTGCGCACCCCCGAGGGCGGCATCACCGGTGAGAACGCGCTCGTCCACATACCGTGGGCCCACCCGTTGACTTGGCTCCTCCAGGTCATGCCGATCTTCTTCCTGGTCGGCGGGTACGCCAACGCCGCCTCCCTCACCTCGCACTACCGCCGCGGCGGCGGCACCGCGGGATGGCTGCTCGGTCGCACCGACCGGTTGATGCGGCCGACGACCGCCCTCCTGGTGGCCCTCGCCGTCTTCGCCCTGGCGGGCCGTGCGCTGGGCCTGGACGAGGAGGACATCGGGCTGGCCGTCTGGGCCGCGCTGATCCCACTGTGGTTCCTCGCCGCCTACATCTCGGTGGTCTTCCTGACCCCACTGATGTACGCCCTGCACCGGCGCGCCGGCCTCGCGGTTCCCGCGGCGCTCACGGCCGCCGTCCTGCTAATCGACACCGCCCGGATCGGCTTCGGCGTCCCCGTCATCGGCGAGGCGAACTTCCTCCTGGTCTGGCTGACCGTGCACCAGCTCGGGTTCGCCTGGCGGGACGGCCGCCTGCCGCGGCATCCGGTGCCGTTCGCGCTGCTGGGCGCCGGAGGGACCGCGCTGCTACTGGCGTTGACGATGTTCGGCCCATACCCGGTGAGTATGGTGAGCGTGCCGGGGGAGGAGCTGCAGAACGCCTCACCGCCCACCTTCGCGCTGCTCACCCTCGCCTACACGCAGACCGCGGTCGTGTTGCTGCTCAGCGGCCCGGCCAACCGCATGCTGCGGCGCATCGGCCCGTGGACGGCGGTTGTGGGGGTGAACACGGTCGTGCTGACCCTCTTCCTGTGGCACATGGTCGCCGCTGTCATCGCTGCCGCCGTGCTCTTCCCCACGGAGATCTTCCCGCAGGTGCCGGTGGGCTCGGCCGAATGGCTACTGCTCCGCGTCCCCTGGGTGCTGGTGGTGGCCGTTGTACTCACCGTCCTCGTCGCGGTCTTCGGCCGGATCGAGGTCCGCAGCGGCTCGACCTCCGCTGTCGCGGGGAGCGCGGGCGAGCGGCCGGACCCGTGGAGGTCGCCGCCGGTGTGGCTGCGCTGGGGGCTCATCGTGTTCGGCGGCGTCGCGGTGGTGACCGGCCTGCTCGTCACCGGTATCGAGGGCCCTGGCTACCACGGCCCGGTGGCCATGCCCACGGTCTCCTTCCTCGGCTACCTCCTCGGCGCCGCCGCGCTCCGGGCGGCCCGGGAGCGGCTGACCGGGTGAGGCGGCCGCCGAGTCCCGGACAGCGTGTTCACCCGGATTGTTCGTAGTGCAGGCGCTGGCTCACCCAGTACACGTTGAAGCAGGCTCCGACGAAGCCGGCGCCGAGGATGACGGCCAGTGGTGCCGAGTCGGTCAGCAGCACCGCGAGCACTGTTCCGGTAAGGAGTACCAGCGCCCCGAACAGCGCGAGGACCAACCGGAACCGTAACGCGCTGTAGGGCCGCTCGTGGCTCCCCAGAGACCCTTTCACCCGTCCTCTGCGCATGTCCCGCCCTCCGCGGTTGGTCTGTTCCCCCATCGTAAAGCGCACGCCGGGCGCCGCCCCCGTCAGCCGCGCCGCCGGCGAATCCGGCCGGCTGCGCTCCGCTGCCGCGCACCGGCACCGCCCCGACCGGAAGGCTCCTGCCGGGATCGGGGAGTGGGCCCGGCTCGCGGGCCGGACCCGCGGCATCCGGGCTTCCCGTCGCGGGTCCCGCCTTCCCGGGTATTCCGCGGTGCCTGAGGTACCGCTGCCCGAGACAGCGGTCGGCATGCAGGACGCGCCGAGCTCTTCGCGGCAGGGGCGGATGAGCTGTTCGCGCAGGATGAAATCCTGCGGGCCGCGGGTTCGGGCGCGGGGTAACCGGGTAGCCGGATCCTCCGGAGACACGATCCCGACACGCTAAGGGGGCCTCGCCATGGAGCGAGGGAGCAGCAAGCACGGCCCGAAGCTCGACGACCAGATGGAGCGCGAGGTCGAGGGGACACTGCGTTCAGGCAGGCCCACCCGCGTGCAGGAGGAGCTGGAACCGGAGCCCACGGTCACCGACGAAGGCGAACCCGCCACCGACCCCGAGATGACTGATCCCGAGGCGGAGAATCATCCGGGAGCCGCGGAGGAGGAGTGACCCCGCCTCCTACTCGGCGTCGAAGATCCCGGGGAAGGTGGAGGCGTGGGCGGTGCGCAGGTCGTCGAGGGGGATCTCGAACCCGCCGGCCGGGTGGCGCACGGTGAGGCTGGATCCGCCGACGGTTCCGATCGCCGCTGCCGGGACGCCGTGCCGGGTGCACAGCTCGGTGAACGCGGACTCGGCGTCGGGGCGGACCACCACGATCGCGCGGGCCGTCGACTCGCTGAACAGGTCGGTGAACGGGTCGTCGAGCTCGACCGCGCACCCGATGTTGCCGCGCAGCGAGGACTCGGCGAGGGCGGCCACCAGCCCGCCGTCGGACAGGTCGTGCGCCGCGGCGGCCACGCCGTACTCGGCGGCGTCGGCCAGTACCTCGGCCAGGGCGGCCTCGGCCGCCAGGTCCACCTTCGGCGGCAGCCCGCCGAGGTGGCCGTGGACGACGTCGGCCCAGGCGGAACCGCCGAGTTCCGCGCGGGTCTCACCGAGCAGGAAGATCGCCGCGCCGTCGGCGTCGTGGCCGAAGGCCGTCCTCAGCCGGTCGTTGACGTCGTCGATCACGCCGAGGACGCCGATGACCGGAGTCGGGTGGATCGCCGTGTCCCCGGTCTGGTTGTAGAAGCTGACGTTGCCGCCGGTGACCGGGGTGCCGAGCTGCCCGCAGGCGTCGGCCAGCCCCCGGACGGACTCGGCGAACTGCCACATCACGCCCGGGTCCTCCGGGGAGCCGAAGTTCAGGCAGTTCGTCACGGCGAGCGGGCGCGCGCCGGTGGCGGCCACGTTGCGGAACGCCTCGGCGTAGGCGGCCCGGGCCCCGGTGTAGGGGTCGAGCCGCGTGTAGCGGCCGTTGCCGTCGGTGGCCAGGGCGACGCCCCGGTCGGTGTCGTCCGAGAGCCGGATCATGCCACCGTCGTGCGGCGTGGCGAGGACCGTGTTGCCCAGCACGTAGCGGTCGTACTGCTCGGTGACCCACGTGGGGTCGCAGATCCCGGGTGCGGCGAGTACCCGCAGCACCTGCTCGCGCAGCTCGTCGTCGGTCTTGGGGCGCTCCAGGCGCGACGGGTCGTCGGCCTGCAGCCCGTCCTGGTCGGCTGGGCGGGCGTAGGGGCGCTCGTAGACCGGGCCCTCATCGGAGGCGGTGCGCGGAGGCAGGTCCACCACGGTCTCGCCGTTCCAGGTCATCACCAGGCGGCCGCCGCGCTCGGCCTCCTCAGCGGTGACGTCGGTGACCTCGCCGATCTCGGTGGCCAGGATGTTCCACTTCGCGCAGACCGCCATGAACTCGTCGAGCCTGGCCGGCTCGACGATCGCCATCATGCGCTCCTGCGACTCGCTCATCAGGATCTCTTCGGGCGCGAGCCGGGGGTCGCGCAGCGGAACCCGGTCGAGCTCGACGCGCATGCCGCCGGTGCCGCCCGCGGCGAGTTCGGTGGTGGAGCAGGAGACGCCGGCCGCACCGAGGTCCTGGATGCCGACGACCAGATCCTTGCCGAACAGCTCCAGGCTGCACTCGATCAGCAGCTTCTCCAGGAAAGGATCGCCGACCTGGACGCTGGGCCGCTTGGCGTGGCTCTCGTCGTCGAAGCTCGCGCTGGCCAGAACGGAGGCGCCGCCGATGCCGTCGGGACCGGTGGTAGCGCCGAACAGGACCACCTTGTTCCCCGGCCCGGGCGCCTGCGCCAGCTTGATGTCCTCGTGCTTCATGATGCCCATGCACAGCGCGTTCACCAGCGGGTTGGCGGCGTAGCCGGCTCCGAAGCCCAGTTCACCGCCGATGTTGGGCAGACCGAGGCAGTTGCCGTAGAACGAGATGCCGGAGACGACGCCCGGCAGCACCCGGCGGGTGTCGGGGGCGTCGGCGGGCCCGAAGCGCAACGCGTCCATGACCGCGACGGGGCGGGCGCCCATGGTGAGGATGTCGCGGACGATACCGCCGACACCCGTGGCCGCGCCCTGGTGCGGTTCGACGTAGGAGGGGTGGTTGTGCGACTCGATCTTGAAGGTCACGGCGTATCCGTCGCCGACGTCGACCACACCCGCGTTCTCCCCGATGCCCACCAGCAGAGCGTCGTTCTCGGGCGCCTTCTCGCCGAACTGGCGCAGGTGCACCTTGGAGCTCTTGTAGGAGCAGTGCTCGCTCCACATCACCGAGTAGATGGCCAGCTCGGCGGAGGTGGGGCGGCGCCCGAGGATCTCGCGCACGCGCGCGTATTCGTCGTCGGCCATGCCGAGTTCGGCGAATGGCTGCGGGGTGTCCGGTGTGGCCTCGGCGGTCGCGACGGTGTCGGCCTGCGCTGCTTCGGGCATTCGTTTTTCCGTTCGGGCTGTGCGGTGTGCGGCGTGCGCCGTGGGAGGTCGGATCACTGGTTCGGGGCCTGGGCGTGCGCGAGGATCAGGCCGGCGGTGGTGTCCTGGGCGTAGGGGGCACTGCTCCCCTGCACCATGACCTCGCCGTCGGTCAGGATGGTGTCGGTCTCAGGGACGTCCTCGGGTTCCTGGCTCCCCTCGGGGACCACCTGACCCCATTCCTGGTCCAGCAGGTGGCCGTAGACGGCTTCGATCGCCTCGTCCCCGTCGAGCCCCTCAGCGGTGATCCCGACCAGGCGGTAGCACTCGCCCCCTTCGCACTCCTCCCCGAGATCGGTGTAGTCGACCTCGTCCGGGGCGCTGCCGAGAGCGTCCATCTCGGGGGCGGGCGCGGACTCCTCCGCACCCTGCCCCTGCGGAGGGGACGGAGGGGCGGGAGCGGGCGCGCGCATGGCATTGAACAGGCCGACGGCCCCGGTGGCGATCAGAGCGGCGGTGACCACGCCGACCAGGATGACCAGCATTCTCCGGGAGCGCAGCAGCGCCATCATCGGGTCAGTCCCCTTACGTACGGGTGTCGCGGAACCGCCCGGATCATCCCGTCCCCGCCGGGGCCGGAGAGGCTTCGGTGACGCGCGCGACAAGCGAGGTGAAGAACCCCAGCCCGTCGACAGAGGGGCCAGTGAGCTCCTCAACCGCGTGCTCCGGGTGCGGCATGAGCCCGACGATGTTGCCGTGCTCGTTGCTGATGCCGGCGATGTCGCGCTGCGAACCGTTGGGCGCGGTGCCTACGTAGCGTGCGACCACCCGGCCGCTGCGCTCCAACTCGTCCAGGGTCTCGGGCGCGGCAACGTAGTTGCCCTCGCCGCTTTTCAGTACCACCAGGATCTCCTGGCCCGGCAGGTAGCGGTTGGTCCACGCGGTGCCGGCGGACTCGATCCGCAGGCGCTGGTCGCGGTTGATGAAGTGCAGCGAGCGGTTCCGGGTGAGCGCGCCGGGCAGCAGGTGGCTCTCGCACAGGATCTGGAAGCCGTTGCAGATGCCCAGAACCGGTAGCTCCCCCGAGCGCGCGGGCGGCACCAGCTCCGCCATGATCGGGGCGAAGCGGGCGATGGCGCCGCAGCGGAGGTAGTCGCCGTAAGAGAAGCCGCCGGGCAGGATCACCGCGTCGACGCCCTTGAGGTCGGCGTCGCCGTGCCAGAGGGCGACGGGCTCCGCCCCCGCGATGCGGACCGCACGCGCGGCGTCCCTGTCGTCGAGGGAACCGGGGAAGGTGACGACGCCCACACGGGCTGTCATGGGCACTCTCCGAAAGATCGTCCGTGGGAGCAAGGCCGTACGCGGTGTCCGGTCGTCGCGCCCGGCGTGTCTTGGTTTTGAGGCTACCTGCTGACCTCGGCTATCGCGATGCGGGGAGAGGGCGCGGAGCCCCGCGGACCCGGCGACCTCCTTTGACCGCGTTGGTCGGCCGCTCAGCAGAGCATGGCGGGTGTGCGGTCCATCCCGCACCCGGCGCTGCTGTGCTCCCCGCCGTGGTGCAGCCGCTTGTGCAGCTGGACCGTGGTCCCGCCGAAACGGGAGGAGGTGAAGGTCACGTCGTCCGAAAGGTGACGCATCAGCAGAATGCCCCTGCCCGACTCCTCGTCCGGATCCGGCAGGGGCACCTGGTCCGCGTCGAACGTTGGCCCTCTGTCGACGATCCGCAGGAGACAGCTGCCGCCGGCCACATTGGCTTTGACCTCGTAATTCGGTGCCCGGGTTCCGTGCTCGATGACATTGGCGCACGCCTCGGACGCGGTGAGCAGGATACTGAATCGGCATTCGTCGCAGACGCCGTTGGCTCGCAGTGCTTCGGTAAGAAATCTCCGTACAACACCGACGGTGTACGGCTGCCGGGGGAGCACGATCGAGAATTTCACGCCCATCGAAAGCCCTCGCGACCGGTTCGGCACATTAGCTAGAGTTCCCGTAGAGGGAGTACCGAAACTGGCCGGGGCGGCCGGGGCGGGCTACTCGACCCGCAGCTCGAAGTCCTCGATGACGGGGTTGGCGAGCAGCGTCTCGGCAAGCCGGCGGATGTCGTCGAGCCTGTCCTCGCCCACCTCGCCATCGATCTCCACCTCGAAGCGCTTGCCCTGCCGGACCTCGGAGACCGCCTCGAACCCGAGGCGGCCGCACGCCCCGAGGATGGCCTGTCCCTGGGGGTCCAGGATCTCCGGCTTGAGCATGACGTCAACGACGACGCGGGCCACAGAGTCCTCCACTGGTGTGCCGTACTGCGAGACAACGGTCCGGGGCTCTCCGCCGACGCGGAAGAGGCACGAAGAAGCGTACGGTACCTGCGGACTCTTCGGAGTCCAGGGGGGCGGTGCGCAGACGTCTTTACCGTACGTTTAGGCGGCGCTGGTCGAATCTTGCCATTTCGTGATGCTTATCACGTCGGTTGGACTCATCGCGAAGCGGCTCGGCAAGCGTCTAACAAGTTGGTAGCAATCAACGGTCGTCCGTCCTAAGGGGGAAATTTGGCGACCATCGAACTGGAGCGCACCACCGAAGACGAAGACGGCGCGGAACATCTGGACTTCGTCTCCGCAGTGACCCCGTACGCCGAGCAGCTGTACCCCACTGCCCTGCGTATGACGCGGAACTCCGCTGACGCCGAGGATCTGGTGCAGGAGACCTTCACGAAGGCCTTCGCCAACTTCCACCAGTTCCGGGCGGGCACGAACCTGCGGGCGTGGTTGTACCGGATCCTGACCAACACCTTCATCAATGGGTACCGCAAGAAGCAGCGCGAGCCGCGCCAGGAGACCACTGACGAGATCAAGGACTGGCAGCTCGCCGCCGCCGACACGCACGCCTCGACCGGCTCCCGCTCCGCTGAGTCCGAGGTTCTCGAGCACCTGCCCGACTCCACCATCCGGCACTCGCTGGCACAGTTGCCGGAGGAGTTCCGTGTGGTGGTGTACCTGATCGACATCGAGGGCTACTCCTACAAGGAGGTAGCCGCCCTTATGGAGACGCCGCTGGGAACCGTGATGTCCCGGCTGCACCGCGCTCGCCGGCAGCTCCGCGGGATGCTCGCCGACTACGCCAAGGAGCGTGGAATCCAGGCCGCGGCCTGACCGCGCCGCCCCGCCGCTGAGTCCTCGCCCGCCCCGTTGCGCGGAAGAACCGTTTCGCGAGCCTCGCACTGACCTCCGTCCGACATGTGCGCTCGCGGGCCCGCGCCCAGCACGGGGCCGCCGCAGGACAGGCCGCGCGGATGTGGAGTCTTCCACTGTTTCGTCACGCTCGGTAGTGAGTTGCTGCTTCTCCGCTGAATTTCGGGTCGTCCGGCGATCGATCTTCCACGGGAACCGGTCGGACGTCCGACTTTTTCCTCGGATGGCCTTGAGTTTGGTTGGAAGTCCTGGTAGTTGCGCTTTTGGTGTTCTTGGGAATGATGGCCGGTGGCGAAAAGGTGTCGCTGAGGCCTTGCGCGGCCAGCGGTGAGTTCTGTCACGATACGGGTAGGGCTGCCCGTGCATACCCGTTACCCCGGGTGAGCGGGCGGAGATCCGGCCGGTCAGCGGTACCCCGCCACATCGGCCCCGATTACCCGAGGAGCGACAGGTGTCTAACACCACCGCGCACGAGGAACCGGAGCTTATCCAGCTCCTGACCCCCGACGGAGAACTGCGAGAGCATCCCGACTACCCGCTCGACATCAGCGACAAGGAGATCCGCGACCTCTACCGCGATCTCGTACTGGTCCGGCGCATCGACACCGAGGCGGTCGCGCTGCAGCGACAGGGCGAACTCGGCCTGTGGGCCTCTCTCCTGGGCCAGGAAGCGGCGCAGGTCGGTTCGGGGCGCGCACTGCGACCGAACGACATGGCCTTCCCCTCCTACCGCGAACACGGCGTGGCCTGGTGCCGCGGCATCGACCCCAAAGAGCTGCTGGGACTGTTCCGCGGTGTCACCAACGGAGGATGGAACCCCCGCGACCACGGCTTCCACCTGTACACGATCGTCATCGGCACGCAGAACCTGCACGCCACCGGTTACGCCATGGGGGTCCAGCGCGACGGCGCTCTCGGCGAAGACGGAACCGCGGTCATCAGCTACTTCGGCGACGGCGCCACGAGCCAGGGCGACACGAACGAGGCGTTCAACTTCGCGGCCGTGAACAACGCGCCCACCGTGTTCTTCTGCCAGAACAACCAGTGGGCCATCTCCGAGCCGCTGGAGCGGCAGTCCCGCGTCCCCCTGTACCAGCGTGCCCTGGGGTACGGCTTCCCCGGCGTGCGCATCGACGGAAACGACGTCTTCGCCTCGCTCGCCGTCACCCGCCGGGCGCTGCAGAACGCGCGCGAGGGGCAGGGGCCCACGCTCATCGAGGCGTTCACCTACCGCATGGGCGCGCACACCACCAACGACGATCCCACGCGTTACCGGATCTCCGCCGAACTGGAGGAGTGGAAGCAGAAGGATCCCATTCTGCGGATGCGCGCCTTCCTGGCCAATCAGGCCTCGGCGACGACGCGTTCTTCTCGGCCGTCGACTCCGAGGCCGACGAGCTCGGTGAACGCGTCCGCCGCGAATGCCGGGAGCTGCCCGAGCCCGACCCGCTCGACATCTTCCACGAGGTCTATGCGGAACCCAACAGCCACATCGACCGCCAGCGCGCGGATTTCGCCGACTACCTCGCCTCCTTCGAGGACGCCGGCGTGGAAGGGGGCCGGTAAGCACATGGGTACCAAACTCACGATCGGCAGAGCGATCAACGAGGGACTGCGCGCCGCCATGGAGGCCGACCCCAAAGTCCTCGTCATGGGAGAGGACGTCGGCAAGCTCGGCGGCGTCTTCCGGGTGACGGACGGGCTGCAGAAGGACTTCGGGGCCGACCGGGTCATCGACACTCCGCTCGCGGAGTCCGGCATCGTCGGTACGGCGATCGGCCTGGCACTGCGCGGCTACCGCCCGGTGTGCGAGATCCAGTTCGACGGGTTCTTCTTCCCCGCCGCGAACCAGACGTTCTCCCAGCTCGCCAAGATGCGGCGGCGTTCCGCGGGAGCGCTCAGCGTGCCCGTTGTGATCCGCATTCCCTACGGGGGTGGGATCGGAGCGGTCGAGCACCACAGCGAATCCCCCGAGGCCTACTTCGCGCACACCGCCGGCCTGCGGGCGGTCACGGTCGCCACTCCCGAGGACGCCTACTGGATGATCCAGCAGGCGATCGTCTCCGACGACCCGGTGGTGTTCTTCGAGCCGAAGCGGCGCTACTACGAGAAAGCCGAGGTGGAGACGGGGCCCCCGCTCGCCTCCGCCACCCCCATGGAAACCGCCCGTGTGGCGCGTCCAGGGCGCGACGCCACGCTTCTCGCCTACGGGCCCATGGTCAAGACGGCGCTGCAGGCCGCCGAGGCCGATTCCGAGCGCGACATCGAGGTGATCGACCTGCGTTCCCTCGCGCCGGTCGACTACGACACGGTCACCGAGTCCGTGCGCCGCACGGGACGCCTGGTCGTCGTGCACGAGGCACCCCTCACCAACGGCCTGGGCGCGGAGATCGCCGCCCGGGTCACCGAAGCGTGCTTCTACCACCTGGAGGCTCCCGTCATCCGGGTCTGCGGGTTCGACACGCCCTACCCCCAGTCCCGGTTGGAGGAGCACTACCTCCCCGACCTGGATCGGGTCCTCGACGGCGTCGACCGCGCGTTCGCGTTCTAAGGGAGCCGGGTGAACATGGAACAGCAAGGCGTGCAGGAATTCCGGCTGCCCGATGTCGGTGAGGGACTGGTCGAGGCCGAGATCCTGCAGTGGTACGTGCAGCCCGGCGACCAGGTCGAGGTCAACCAGCTCATCTGCGAGATCGAGACCGCCAAGCCGCGGTGGAGCTGCCCAGCCCCTTCGCCGGAACGGTGCGGGAGTTGCTGGTCGAGGCCGGAAGCACGGTCGACGTCGGAACCCCGATCATCCGTGTGGGCGACGACCCCGCCGACCCGGGGGCGGTCGGTGCGCAGAACGGTGCCGTGCAGCGGCAGGAGGAGGGGAGCGAGGAGGAGACACGGGAGAAGCCCCTGGTCGGTTACGGGGAGAAGGCGTCCGCGACCCAGCGCCGCAAGCGCCGCCGTCCGGCGGCCGCATCTGCGGCGGTCGCACCGCCCGCCGCACCGCCTTCCCCGCCGGCCCAGGCCCCGGCACCGGCGCGGGAGGCCTCGGCTCCGCTGAACGGCGGCTCCGCACGGGCGCTCGCTAAGCCCCCGGTGCGCAAGCTCGCCAAGGACCTCGGGGTGGACCTGCGTTCGGTCACCGCCACTGGTCCGGGCGGCCTGGTGACCCGTGAGGACGTGCAGCGGCACGCCGCACCCCCCACGGAGGTCCCCGCCCCGCCCGCTCCGGAGTCCGGGGAGCCCGAGCCCACTCCGGAGGCACCGGTGGCGGACTTCGCGGCCCGGGAGGAGCGCATCCCGGTCAAGGGCGTGCGCAGGCACACCGCGGCGGCCATGGTCAGCAGCGCGTTCACCGCGCCGCACGTGACCGAGTTCCTGCAGGTCGACGTCACCAAGACCATGCGGACCGTGCGGAAGCTACGCGAACGACCGGAGTTCGCCGACGTCAAGGTGTCCCCGCTGCTCCTGGTGGCCAAGGCGCTGCTGACGGCTGTGCGGCACCATCCCCGGGTCAACGCCTCCTGGGACGAGGAGGCGCAGGAGATCGTGGTCAAGCACTACGTGAACCTGGGGATCGCCGCGGCGACCGACCGCGGCCTGGTGGTCCCCAACATCAAGGACGCCGGAGCGAAGCCGCTCCCCGAGTTCGCCCGCGCACTGCAGGAGCTCACCGAAACGGCCCGCGAGGGCAGGACCACCCCGGCCGCCATGAGCGGCGGAACGATCACGGTCACCAACGTCGGCGTGTTCGGCGTCGACGCGGGCACACCCATCATCAACCCGGGCGAGGGCGCGATCCTCGCGTTCGGCCAGATCCGCGACATGCCGTGGGTGCACAAGGGCAAACTCAAGGTCCGGAAGGTGACCACCCTGTCGCTGTCCTTCGACCACCGCATGATCGACGGCGAGCTGGGATCCGAGGTCCTGCGGGACATCGGCGCGATGCTGGAGGATCCGGAGATGACCGCCCTGGCGTGGGGCTGACCGGCAGCCCGCGGCCCACTGCGTGGGGCCGCGGGCGGCCCGCCTGACCGCTGGGCCAGGCCGCTGCGACCGCTCCCCGGAGCTGTTCGACGACGGCAGTGCCGGACCGGTGACGTGGCCTGGTCCGGCCCCGGTTTCGCGGAACGTTCGCCGGGGTTCCCACGTCCGATCCGGTGAGTGCGCGTGATGTGGCGTTTCGTGATGGAGCCGTAGCCTGGAGGGCCAGTGGAACCGAGGTCTTGTATCCCCCTGCTCTCCCTCGTGGTGTCGGGGAGTCTGCTGCTCGGCGGGTGCGGCCTGGCCGGCGATGACACGCCCGGCGAGGGCGGTGACGCCGCAGAAGACGGGAGGGAGGAACGGGGGAGCGGCTTCGTCCAAGAGGGCTACGTGGGGTCCTACGGTGATTTCCTCCACGCGCGGGTGGAGGTGACCGAGGTCGCTCGGCTCGACGATCGCACCAGGACGACGATCGAGTTCACCAACCTGCAGGACGACACGGTCAAGTACGCGCAAAGCAAGAACGTTCTGAAGCCCGCCTGGTTCAACCTCCTCGACCCGGTGAACCAGCGCCGCTACAACGTCTACACCGACATCGGAACCAAACCGCCCGCGAGCAACGACTGGTCCCCCGGAGTCGCCTACGAGATCGTGGTCTACTCGCCTCCCCTGGAGGACAACGTCGACCAGGTGACCGTGCAGGCGCCCGGAGGGATCGGGGAGTTCACCGGAGTGCCGGTGGTGGAGGGCGAGCCGGAGACCTACCCCTCGGAGGCCCCGGAGGAGAGCCCGAGCGAGGGCGACACGGTCACCTATCCGGTGGACGACGGCGACCCCGAGCCCCTGGACGACGACTACGAAGAGCTGTACGGGGTGGTGGAGAACGTCGTCCAGGGCCGGGAGACCGAGGATGACACCGAGACGGTCGCGCTGCGCGCCGATGTGTTGTTCGAGTTCGACGAGGCCGACCTCACCGACAACGCCGAAAGCGTCCTCGAGGAGGTCGTCGAGGAGACCCGGGAGCGGGCCGACCCGGAGAACCCGCCCATCACCATCGCCGGGCACACCGACGGGGTCGGCGACGATGACTACAACCGGGAGCTTTCCGAGGAGCGCGCGGAATCGGTGCGCGAGCTTCTGGAAGGAGAGCTCGGCGGGGAGTACGAGTACGAGACCGAGGGGCACGGTTCATCCGACCCGGTGGAGCGCGAAGGCGGAGACGACGACACCTGGGCGCGGGCGCAGAACCGCCGGGTGGAGATCTCCTATGCCTTCCTGGACGACGTCGCCAACGAGGACGCCGGCGACGAGGAGTACGAGGAAGAGCTCCTCGAGGTCGATCCGTCGGAGGCGGGGGAGCCGGCCGCGTTCCGCGCCCACAGGGACGAGGAGCCGGTCGCCCAAGGCGAGTTCACCCAGGAAAGGGAGGACGGCGACCGCGAGTGGACCATGCGGGTCTACCCGTTCTACCGGGACGGCGCCTACCTGGTGGTTCGCTTCGACATCACTCTCGACCACGGTCCGGACCTGCGCTACACGCAGAACCCCTTCGGCTCCGGAAACACCGGCCGCGTTAACTTCGGGGTGATCGACCCGGCGAGCGGAACCATCCATCAGCAGGTCCGGCGTCGGGACCCCGACCGGACCGTGCACAGGCTCGGCTGGAAGGTCTGGCCCCCCGCCACCGGAAAAGGGGTGACGCAGTACGGCTACATGTACGTCCCCGCGCCGCCGGAGGACGTCACCTCGGTGACCTTCGACGGAGCCGACTTCGGCCGGTTCCCCGGCGTCCCGATCGAGGAGTGACTCCGTTGGTCCCTGTCGGCGCGGGTACCCGCGCGACAGGGACCACATCATGCGCTGTGCGGGGGTGGAACCGCGCCCGCCGGCGGGTGGCCGTATGCGGACGGAGAGCGGAGACGAGCAACCGCGGCGCGCTCCGCTGCGTCGGATCCGGCTGAACACCCCACCTGCCGATTCGGAGAACTTCTCATGTCCGGGAGGCACCTCCTTGGCCACGAGGGCGCCGCCGAGGGAGGGGCGCGAGCCGCGTCCCGTCGATCTCGACGGGGTGCCGGGCCGGTAATCGGTAGACCTTCCAGAAGGACCCGGGTGGCTCCAGCTGTGGCGGATGGGGCCACCCGGGCGTTATCCGGAGGCTAGGCCAGGCAGGCGTACACAGCGCGCACCAGCGCCTCGGCGCGGGGATTCCTCGGGGCCGCGCAGTGCTTGTTGAGGACGTATCCGAAGGCCAGGTCGTTGTCCAGGTCGGCGAACCCGAGGGCGCCCCCGGATCCCTGGTGGCCGAAGGTCCGGTACCCCCAGCCGTCGAAGTAGGGGCCGCTGGGGACCATGAATCCCAGGCCGAAGGCCGTGTGCGAGAGCAGGACGCGGTCGGGTCCCCGCGACCAGGGCTGCGCCGCCTGCTCGGCGAGACCGGGGGACAGCAGCCGCCGGCCGTCGACCTCGCCGCCGAGCGTGGCGTAGTAGCGGGCCAGTCCCCGGGCGGTGCAGATCGCGTTTCCCGCGGGCATCTCCAGGGCGTGCAGCCGCGGGGTGTTCATGTCGAAGCGGTTGACCATCACCGTGGCGAACGTGCGCTGGGCGAGTGTCTCGACCCTGCGCTGTACGAGCCGGCCGACCATCCGGTCGGCCAGATCGCGCGCCGGCCCTTTGACGAGGGTGGTGAACCGCTGCTGCCGCTTCAGGGCGCGCTCTCCGGTGCCGCGCGCCGGCGCCAGTGCCACGAGCTGCCTGATGAACTCCTCGTACCCCTTGTCGGGGTACGGTTCGATCTCCCGCGGGGGGATCGTCGGCGCGAAGCGGTGCTCCTGCTCCGGGGGTGTGCCGATCCGCAGGTCGAGCCGCAGCGAGGGCGCGACCTTCTCACGCAGGTACTGACCCGGTGTTCTGCCGGTCGCGCGCCGGACCACCTCTCCCAGGAGCCAGCCGAAGGTCAGCGCGTGGTAGCCGTGCGCGGTGTCCGGCTCCCAGGCCGGCCGCTGCGCGGCCAGCGCGTCGACGACCGGGTGCCACGCCTCCATCATGGCCAACGTGATGGGGCGGTCCACGGCCGGGAGCCCTGCGCGGTGGGTGAGCAGGTGCTTGAGGGTGATCCGCTCCTTGCCTCCAGCGGCGAACTCCGGCCAGTAGTCGGCGACCCGCGCGTCCAGGTCCAGTAGTCCCTCATCGACCAGGTGCAGCACGATCCCCGCGGTCACCCCTTTGGTCGCCGAATAGATGATGGCCGTCGTGTCCTCCTCCCACTGGCGGCCGGTCCGCGGGTCGGCGCAGCCGCCCCACAGGTCGATCACCGGACGCCCGCGCTCGTAGACGCAGAAGGCGGCACCTACTTCGTCCCCCGAGTCGAAGTTCTCGGCGAACACCTCGCGTACCTTGGCGAACCGGCGTTCGGTCGTTCCCGCGATCGCGGCGCCGCCGGTTCTCCGATCCTTCCCAGACATGCCAGCTCCCAGAGTTGCTCGGACGCCCGTCCCCGACTCCCGCGCGTTGCCGAGCGCCGCGCGGGATGACTCCAGCACAGGGGTGCTTCGGTATTGATCCGGAAGCGCGCTGTGCGTGGAGGTACCGGATCGGCGATCCACCGCTCCAGTCCCCGCTCATGTGAATCCGCAACTATATTTATGAGCGTTCATTCATATTGATTGCGGCGAACGAGTGTGTCAAGGGCCGGGGCCCGCAGTCAACGCGGGGCTCCTCCGCTCCGGGCCCGCCCACTCGTGTCGACCGGGTGAGCGGCCCCGGCCGGTGTTCCGGCCCGGCGGCCGGTACATACGCTTATTCACCTCTCCTGCTGGCTACTCTTGAAGTGCCGCCGCCCGTGGAGACCCCGCGGGTGGCAGCCGACCCCAAGTTGGCGATCGAGAACCGATGGGACAGGCGATGCCACCGAGGACCAAGACGCGGGCGAAGGCGCGAGCGGTGTCCGGCCAGCACCCCCGGGAGCGGCTGAAGGAGGCCGGAACCGAACTGTTCTTCGCCAGAGGCTTCCACGCCACCTCGGTGCGCGACGTCACCGAGGCGTGCGGCCTCACACCCGGCTCCCTGTACAACCACTTCGGGTCCAAAGAGGACCTGCTGTACTCGATCATCATGGACGGCCACGCCGTTCTGAACCGGTCCCTCGACGCCGTGCCCGCGGACTCCCCGCCCGCCGACCGGCTGCACGGTCTCATCACCGCGTTCGTGCTGCACCACGCCCGATCCCGCCAGGAAGCCATGGTGGGCGACGAGTGGCGGTCGCTGAGCGCGGAGCTGCTGGAGGACGTGCGCCAGGCCAGGCTGCGGATTCGCGTGCTCGTCGAGACCGCCATCCGCGACGGCGTGCGCTCTGGTGTCTTCACCCTGCCCGAGCTCGAAGGCGGCGATTCCGCCCGGTTGGCCGCCATGGCGGCGCTGGACATGAGTCTGCGGGTCTCCGGCTGGTTCCGGCCCGGCGACCCGGTGGCCGATACGGAACTCGCGCGCTTCTACGCAGATCTCGTTGTGCGCGGAGTCACGACTCCCGCCCCAGCTTCCTGAGCTGGGCTTTCCAAGGCGCGAGGGCGCACTGGTACCGGTGGGGTCCAGGTTTCGTGAACGAACGTACGTCCAGTACTTTCTCCTTTTGGAATCGGATGGTTAGCGTCGTTAACGCTGCGTGCATTTTTGCGCGCTGCTCCGGTCGTCAGCGAAATCCGATTCTTTGGGGAGAGGGAACACGTGTCGACTCTGCTCGAGCGCCTGGGGCGATTCGCCGCCCGGCGTCCATTACTGCTGCTTCTGTGCTGGATGCTGGTGGCCGGCATCGTGATCGGCGCCGCGCAGCACCTGGGGCCGAAATACGGGGACGGTTTCGACCTTCCGGGAACGGAGTCGCAGGCAGCCCAGGACCTGCTGGAAGAGGAGTTCCCGGAGGCGCGGGGGGCGAATCTGATCGTCGTCCTCAGCGCGGACGACGTCCCTATAGCGGAGAAGGACGGCTCAGAGGCCGAGATCGCGGCCGCCTTCGAACGGGTCGCCTCGATGGAGGAGATCGCGGAGGCCCCCAACCCCTTGGCGCTGCCGCCGGAGGCGGGGGTCGTCTCAGCGGACGGGCGGACCGCGTATTCGCCCGTCCGGGCGAACCAGGCCATGGGAGAGATCGACGACCCCGACGCGCTGACGGGCGCCATCGACGACAGGTTCGCCCCGGTGCGCGCCGCCGGGGTGGACGTGGACTTCACCGGCCAGATGTCCAGTACCTACGGCACCGCCGGCTTCAGCGGGTCGGAGTTGGTGGGGCTCGGGGTGGCGGCGATCGTGCTCATCGTCGCCTTCGGGTCGGTCGTCGCCGCGGGACTGCCGCTAGTAACGGCGATAGCCGGACTGACGGCCTGCCTGAGCGCCACGTGGCTCCTCGGCCGCGTATGGCAGATCCCCGAGGACTCGATGCTCATCGCCGCGATGATCGGTCTCGGCGTGGGCATCGACTACGCGCTGCTGATCGTCAGCCGCTACCGGGAGTACCTGCTCGCGGGGGAGAGCGTCGAATCGGCCCTGGGGACCTCTCTGGCCTCGACGGGACGGTCGGTGGTGTTCGCGGGCGGCACGGTCATCGTCGCGATCCTCGGACTGTGGCTGACCGGCCTGCCGGTCGCGGGGGGCATGGGAACGGCCACCGCGGTCACGGTCACGGGGGTGTCCCTCACGTCGCTCACCCTGCTGCCCGCCCTTCTCGGACTGACGGGACGGCACATCACCCGGCTGCGACTCGGAGCGGTCCTCGGGCGCGGCCGGGGCCGCCGCGTGGACGCGCGAGACGGGTTCTGGACCCGGGTAGCGCAGGCCGCCACGGCGCGCCCGCTGGTGTCGGCCCTCGCCGCCGTGCTGTTCCTGGGAGTGCTCACGATCCCGGTGTTCTCCCTGCGCCTCGGGCTGCCCGATGACGGGAGCCGCCCCCCGGAGAGCACCCAGCGCCAAGCCTACGATCAGCTCGCCGAGGAGTTCGGACCGGGAACGGCGGGGCCGTTCACCGTCGTCGTGCGCATGGCCGAGGGAACCGGCGAGGAGGACCTGGCCGGACTCACCGGCGCCCTCGGCGAGGTACCCGGGGTGGAGCGCGTCACCCCGCCCACCGTCAACGAGGAGGGCAGCGCCGCGGTTCTCTCCGTGGTCCCCGCGACCTCCCCGCAGTCATCGGCCACCGTGGAGCTCCTGCACGAACTGCGCGACGACGTCGTCCCCGAGGCGCGCGGCGGATCCACGGCCGTGGTGGGCGGTCCCACCGCCTACTACGCGGACATGGGGGAGCTGCTCCAGGGGCGGCTGGCGCTGTTCATCGGCGGCGTCGTTCTCGTCTCCTTCGTGCTGCTCATGTTCGTCTTCCGGAGCATCCTGGTGCCGCTGAAGGCGGCGATGGCCAACCTGCTCTCCATCGGTGCCGCCTACGGCGTGGTCGTGGCCGTGTTCCAGTGGGGGTGGGGGAAGGAGCTCATCGGGTTACCGGAGACCATCCCGATCGAGCCCTTCGTGCCGCTGCTGATGTTCGCGATGCTCTTCGGCGTGTCCATGGACTACGAGGTGTTCCTGGTGTCCCGGATCCGGGAGGAGTACGACCTCTCGGGCGACGCCGTCGCCGCGACCATCCGCGGGGTCGCGGGAACCGGGTCGGTCATCACCAGCGCGGCGCTGATCATGATCGCGGTGTTCCTGTCCTTCGTGGGACAGTCCGAGCCGTTCGTGAAGCTCTTCGGCCTCGGTATGGCCGTGGCGATCCTGCTCGACGCCACGGTGGTCCGGATGCTGCTGGTTCCCGCTGTCATGCGGCTTATGGGGCCGGCCGCCTGGTGGCTGCCGGGATTCCTGAGACGCGGAAAGACCGGCGAGCCGCGTACCGACCGGGAGCCCGTGCCCACCGCTCACACCTGAGCGAGGACACGGGCCTTGCAGGGGTCATCGTGCCCCCCCGGCACGATGACCCCGCTTTGCGTGTGCAGGGAGCCGCGGCGCGGTCATGCCGCCGGCCAGCCCTCCACGGCCCTGCGCAGCAACTCGTTCCGGTTACGCGCGCCGACCTTGCGCAGCACGCTGCTCACATGGTTCTTCACGGTCTGGTTGGCCAGCCGGAGTCGGTCCGCGATCTCCTCGTTGGTGAACCGCTGCACCAGCATCGCGAAGATCTCGCTTCGCGTTTGGTCATCCTGCTCCAGGACGGAGCGGAATAGAGGAAACCATTGCCCAGCGCCGACCGTTCGGGGCACGCACTCAGCCAGAGATGTTCGCCACTCGCCGTCCGTTTGACCCCGTCGAGCATCAGGCGCAACCGGTCATCTTGTGGATGTAGGAGTCCGCGCCGGCCTTGAGCGCGTCGGTGAGTTCGGGCAACTGCTCGACGGCGGTGTAGATCACGATCCGGATGGCCGGGTTCGCGATCTTGATCCGCTGGATCAGGGAGGCGTCGATCCCCTCCCCTACGGGGTTGGGTCGATGATCACTACGTCGTAGCCCGAGCGGACGGTCTGCAGCAGTTCGCTCTCGGAGTCAGTGCAGACGAACGACAGGTCCGGCCTGATCAGCGCAATGATACTGAAGGCCGCTCTGATTATCGGCTGGTGATCGAGTACGACAACCGACGTGATTGAATCATCTCTCATGTTTTCTTCTTCGCGCGAGGAGCGGTTGAAGGTGGAGAGGCATGGGACTTCTCTGGACCCCCATTGCTTTCCCGTCCGGTTGGATGTTGACGATTGAACTTCCCCCAAAGCCTCTCACGGCGACTCATAGACGCTTGTCGGCGATGATAGGTTTACCTTTGTGTCCAATTTGCACGAGAAGTGAAGTTCATTCCGCTCCTTGGGGGCGAGTTGCGGTGATCGCGTTTTATTTTTTGCCTAGATTTTGCGTTCCGAACTCCGGGAATCGTCCCTCGGTATCAGCGTGACATTCATCGCCGCAAGGGCGGGTGTTCCTCGAAGGACGATTGTGTGACGAGTGTCACGGCGGAAGTTGATCCGCGAGTTCAGCAACGGCGGTACTTGGTACTTTCTGTCGGGATATCCCGCGTTGAATCAGTACCGTGCGGGTCTATATGCATCCGCGGGCGAGTAGTTCAATGAGATTGGGTTCTCCGAGAGATCCCAATCTTTAAATCGCGAGGAAAATAATTCGCGATTCCGAACGGATCCAGTGGTCTCACGCATACCCGCGTTACCCCGCTGACGTCCTACTTCATAGGAACAGGAAAGCAGCGTATGTCGGACTGTGTCCTGGTGCGCGCTATTGGCTCAGTGCGCCTGATAATCCTCAACCGGCCGGAGCGCCGGAACGGGCTGGACTACGAAATGGGGCTCCGGCTGCTATCGGAGGTGGTCGAGGCCTCCCGCGACGACGAGGTCCGGGCGATCGTGCTCTCGGGGGAGGGAACGGCCTTCTGCGCCGGCGACGACATCGCCACGCTGCAGCGCTACATGGAGGGTGACCCGAGCACCGCGCCCGCATGGCGGGAGACCAGCGACGCCTTCTACGTGCGGATCTGCGAGGAACTGCTCCTCACCCGCAAACCGGTCATCGCCGCGGTGAAGGGCGCGGCCGTGGGGGCAGGGACGGAGCTGGTCTGCGCCGCCGACCTCCGGATCGGCGGGCCGGGCACCAGACTCGGCAGTGCGCTGATCACCATCGGCCACGTCGGCGCGACCGCGATGCTGCAACGCGTCGTGGGACCGGCCAGGGCCACCGAGATCTACCTCAGCGGTCGGCTGGTGCAGGCGGAGGAGGCCATGCGGCTCGGGCTCCTCGACCGGTTGGCCGACGACGACGAGAAGGTGCTGGACCTGGCCGTGGAGACGGCCACCAGCCTGGCCGAGGGGCCCACCCGCGCGATCGGGCTGTTCAAGGAACTGCGCGAGCGGACCGAAGGGCTCCCCGCGCTGCACGCCTTGCGGCTGCAGGACCAGTTCCACCACCGCAGCCGCACCGAGGTGGCCGACAGCACCGAAGGGCCCCTCGCCTACCTGGAACGCCGGAACCCCCGCTTCACCGGCGGCTGAACCACGTCCCGAAACCCGCGCGACGCTCTAGATCCTTTCGGAGGGGACATGCAGAGCAGTCCGAGCGACACCCGATCCAATGTGCTCATCACCGGCCTCGGTTTCGTTCTTCCCGGAACGAAGGGGAACGACCAGGTCTGGGAGCCTTGGCTACGGGCGCGTCCCAGGTCGGTCGGCTGCCGACCGTCATCACCGAGAACATGCAGTGCCGGGCCGGCGCGCGGCTGCGTGACTTCGACCACCGCGACTACGTTCCCGACCTACCGGACCGGTTCGCCAAGCGGTACAGCCGGGAGATCCTCATCGCGCTCTCGGCGGTGGAACAGGCCCGCGCTGACGCCGAGCTGCGAGTCGGCGACGAGACCGAGGCGCAGCGCGTCGGCGTCATCGGAACCAGTTCACGCGGGCCGGTGGAGTGGTGGTCGCAGACCTGCTCCCGGAAGGTGATCGACTCCCGCTTCCCACCGGTGGAACCCGAGCAGGGCGTGTTCGCCTCCCTGCCGGGCAGTCCGGTCACGCTCAGCGCGATACGGCTCGGCGCCAAAGGAGTGGTCACCACGCTCAGCAACGCCTGCGTGGGGGGCCACCAGGCCGTGGGGCTCGCACTCGAACTGCTGCGCTCCGGCCAGGCCGACGTGATGGTGGTCATCGGCTACGAGACGCCGTTCGTACCGGAGGTCCTGCGCGTCTACTCCCCGGCGGGCGCCGGTGTGCTCTCCTGCGCGGAGGGCGACCCCCGGGGGGCGCTCAAACCCTATGACCGCCATCGCGACGGGTTCGTAATGGGCGAGGGGGCGGTCGCGATGGTGCTGGAGACCGAGGAGAGCGCGCGCCGGCGCGGGATACCGGCCTATGCCCGGGTCGGGTCGGTCATCACGCTCAACGAGGCCGAGCACGCGACGCGGATGGATCTGTCCGGCAGGTTCACCGCTGACATGATGACGCAGGCGATGGCCGGGGCCGGGTCGTCGATGGAGCGGCTGGACTACGTGTGCGGGCACGGGACAGCGACCCGGTACAACGACGCGGCGGAGAGCCGCGCCCTGCGGATCGCGGTCGGCGGGCGCCCGCTGCCGCCGCTGGGCTCGATCAAACCCGTCTTCGGGCATCTGCTGGGTGCCTCCGGCGCCCTGAACTGCGCCGCGACCGCGATGATGCTCGACAAGCAGTGCCTGGTTCCGACGATCAACTGTGTGGACGTGGATCCCGAGTGCGACCTCGACCACGTGCGGGAGGGAGCGCGCAGCACGCGGGTGCGCAGTGCCATGTCGCTCTCCTTCGCGATCGGCAGCCAGAGCTCCGCGCTGGTCCTGGAGGCGGTATGACCGGGACCACTCCCCGCTTCCTCGACGACGTCGACACCATGTGCGTCGACCACCTGCGCGACGGGATGGCGGTGCACGTCGCCTCCACCATGTCGCGGCCGAACGCGATGCTGATGGCGATCGCCCGGTCCCTGGGAGGGCGGGCGCGCTTCACCATCAGCTGCAACGCCTTCCACGCGAACATGCACGCCCTGGTCATGGCGGGCGTGGTGCGCCGCGCGATCACCTGCTTCGCGGGCGACACCTACCCGTCGCCGCGCCCCAACCCGCTCTACGCGGATCTGGCGGAGGGCGTGCCCTTCCCCGTGGAGGAGTGGAGCCTGATGTCACTGGCGCAGCGCCTGGTCGCGGGCGCTACCGGCGCGCCTGTGGCGATCAGCACCTCGCTCATCGGTACCGATCTGGAGCGCGGGCTCGCCTCGGCCGACCCGCCACTGCTCACACGGCTCGACGGCGAACGGGCGGTACTGCTTCCGGAGCTGCGGCCGGACGTCACCCTGCTGCACGCCGCCTGCGCCGACCGGCAGGGCAACCTGTACCTGTACGGCCCTCTCGGAGAGGGATGGTGGGGCGCGATGGCCGCACGGGAGGGCGTGCTGGCCACGGCGGAACGGGTGGTCGAGGAGCCTCCCGAAGGCATGACCCGTATCCCCGCCGACCGGGCGATCGCGATCACACCGTGCGAGTTCGGCGCGCACCCGCAGGGGATTCCGGCGCTTCCGCAGTGCGGGATCCCCGGATACCTGGACGATTACGACTACCTCACCGAACTGGCGGAGGACTGCCGATCACCGCGCACCCGGAAACGGTGGTTCACCCACTGGGTGACCGAGGTCAAGGACCATTACGGCTACCGCGCCCGGACGGGAAAGCCCCGGCCCGGCCCGGACGGCCTGGCCACCTGGCCGTCCCGTTCTGCCACCGCCCCGAGCCCCACCCCCGCCAAGGACGTGGAGCCCACCTGGAGGGAACGGCACATCGTGCTCGCCGCCCGCGCGATCGTGGACCGCGTGCTCGAAGGCGGGCACCGGACGCTCGTCGCCGGGATCGGGGTCTCCCACGTGGCGACCTGGCTGGCCGCCCAGTGGCTGCGGGACCAGGGGCACCCAGTGCAGGTGCACGCGGAGCTGGGGCTGATCGACATGCGCCCGGAACCCGGGGACGTGTTCCTGTTCTCGCAGCGCCACGTGGCGAACTGCGGCGCCTTCGGCAGCACCCTCGACGTCCTCGGGGCGCTCACCCCCGGAACCGGGCGGCACACCCTCGGCGTGCTGTCCGCCGGGGAGATCGACGCGCGGGGCCGCATCAACAGCAGCCGTACCTCAACGGGCGGCTTCCTGGTGGGCTCCGGAGGGGCCAACGACTTCGCCTCCCGCTTCGAGGTGCTCGTCGTCGCCCCGGCTTCACCGAAGCGGTACGTGGAGCGCACCGGCTTCGTCACCTGCCCCGGTGACCGGGTGGGCACGGTCGTCTCGCAGTACGGCCGGCTAACCCGGGAGCACCCGGGCGAGGACTTCCGGCTGCGTACCTGGTGCCCGCCCTTCGGCCGGCAGGACGCCGACCCGCTGCGGACCCTGCGCGACAGTACCCGGTGGCCGCTTCCCGACAGCGTCCCGGTACCCGAGCGCCCGATCGACTTCGACGAGGTGGCCCGGTTGCGGGCCCTGGACCCGGAAGGGATCTACCGATGAGCCCGATTCACCCGAACGGCGGGGTGCCCGTAGTCCTGGAGGGGGTCGGTCACGATTTCCCGGGTGAGCCCGTGCCCAACTCCTTTTTCGAGACCGAACTCCCCCACCTGGGGATCAATGACGCGTGGATCCGGGAGCACACGGGCGTGCACACCCGGCACTGGCCGAAGGCCGGAGAGCACCACGTGGACATGGCCGAGCGCGCCGCCGCGCAGGCGCTGCGCGACGCCAGACTGGACCCCGGCGATGTGGACGTCATCATTGGCACCAGCGCGACGGCGCGACCGCGGGTGAACCCCACGACCGCCGGCAACCGCTACATGGACGTGGCCCAGCCGCTGCAGCACCGGCTGGGGGCCTCCCGGGCCTTCAGCTTCGACGTGACGGCGGTGGCCTGTTCCGGGTTCCTGCACACCAGCGTCGTAGCGCGCGCCGTGCTGTCCACGATGAACGTGCAGACCGTGCTGGTGGTCTGCGCGGAGAATCCACGCCCCATCCTGAACTTCGGCTACCGCAACGCCGCGCTCTTCGGTGCGGGCGCCGCCGCCGGTGTGTGGCGCCGCGCGAGCGGGCCCACCGGTCTGCACGGAGTCACCCTGCGCACCGAGCCGCGCTACTACGACGCCTTCGACATCGACGACGACGACAAGATGCTGATGAAAGGAAAGGTGGTCGGGGATGTCGCGCCGCGATTCCTGGCGGAGGTGACCACCGACGTGCTCTTGGGAAGCGGCCTGGGCTGGCTCGATCTCGACTGGATCATTCCGCACCAGGGCAATATCCACATCATCGAGGACTTCCAGAAGGCGATGGATGCCCCCAAGGAGTGCGTCCTGGTCAACATCGACCGGCGGGGTAACACCTCCAGTGTCAGCGTCCCCGGCTGCCTTTCCGAGAACGTCCATAACGGCGTGATCCGGAGCGGGCAGCGGATTCTGGCCGCGAGTATCGGCCGGGGGTTCAGCGGCGGGGCGATGATCTTCAGTTACGGGGAACCGGGGCGCTGAGCCCTTTTCCTGCCGCTTCTGCGGGATGAGCCTGCGAAGCGGTGCGGAAAACCCCGCGCTGCGGTGGTGAAAAGGCGCTCCGATGCGTCGCTGCTTTCGGAATGTCCCGTGAAATCTGATGGAAGGCGGAGTCGCCGTGCCGAGGAAAAGGAACAACGCCCGCGGGCAGGATCCCCGCTGGGAGGGGAAGGGAATCCACTTCCGCGGGTTCGGCCTCTACTATCCCGAAAAGCTGGTCATGAATGAGCCCGGCCTGACCGACGACTCCGGAAACGAGATCGACGCTTCGGTACTGGGCCGCGTGCAGGTGAAGTCCAGGCATGTCAGCAACGAGAAGGAGACCGTCGCGCGCATGGCCGCCGAGGCGGGCGGGCAGGCGGTGCAGAACGCCGGAATCTCCCCCTCCGACCTCGACCTGATCATCCTGAGCAACTGGACGACACCGCCCTACACCCCCGAGTACGGTCCCGAGGTCGCTTCGCTCCTGGGAACGCCGCGCACCCTCGCCTACGACATCTCGGGGGCGTGCACCGGTTTCGTGCACGGGGTGCAGTCCGCCGCCGCGTACCTGCACTCCATCCAGGGGCCCGGGTACGCCCTGGTCACCTGCTCCGAACAGTTCAGCCGCCGGGCCCGCCCGGGCAGCAAGGGCGAACTGGTGTGCGGCGACGCCGCCGGCGCGGCCGTTCTGGAGAAGCGCGACGACGGCGGCACCGGACTGATCGACTCCACCCTGCGCAGCGATGGCGACCGCGCGTCGGTGGTCAGCGTTCCCACCGACACGGGATGGGTGCGCAGCCAGCGGGACCTGGCCGATCACGCGGTGGCGGGCATCGTCGAGGCCTGCTCGGAACTGCTGGACCGCAGCGGCCTGCGGATGAGCGACATCGACTGGGTGGTGCCGCACCCCGGCACCGACGTCGTGCACAACAGGGTCCGCGGGGCGCTCGGGGTGCCCGAGACCAAGCTGGTCCTCAACTTCCAGGTGCGCGGGAACACCACCAGCGCGTCCATCCCGATCGTGCTCGCCGAGAAGTGGGACGCGGGCCTGTTCCGCCCCGGCGACCTCGTGCTCAGTCCGGCCATCGGCGCGGGCTGGTACTCCGGCGCGCTGCTCTACCGGATCTGATGGGGAGGAGGAAGGTGTCAGTGCCGCCCGAAGCAGGAGTCGGCCGCGCCGGCGGGTCGCCCGATGGGGCGGAGGACCCGGTCACGGTCGTGATCGGCGGGACCAGCGGCCTCGGCCTGGCGACCTCGGTCGCCCTGGCCGAGGAGGGCAGGCGGACGATCGCCGCCGCCCGCGGTTCCGCGCGGCTGCAGCAGGTCCGCACCCTGGCGGCGGCGAAATCGCTGCCGCTCACCGTCCACCCCGTGGACGTCACCTCGGCGCAGAGCGTGCGTGAACTCTTCGCGCACGCCGAATCCCAGGGGCCGGTCGCGGCGTGCGTGAACGCCGCCGGGCAGAACCTGTCCCGCCTGCTGCTCAGCCGCCGCGACCAGAACGGGGAGTGGCGGCTGCATCCCGAGGAGGAATGGCGGGCCACCATCGAGCTCTGCCTCACCGGCACGTTCCTGGTCGGCCGGCAGGTGGCCGAGCTGATGGCGCGCCAGGGCGCGGGAGGCGTGCTGGTGAACATCGCCAGCAGCACCTGGTCGGGGTCGTGGGGGCAGTCCGCCTACGCCGCGGCCAAGGCCGGGGTGGTGTCCCTGACGCGGAGCTGGGCCCTGGAGCTCGCCGACCACGGGATCCGCGTCGTGTGCGTCGCGCCCGGCGTCGTCGACGGAACGGCGCTGCGCGACAAGTGCGCCGCCAACCCGGGGCACGCGCGGTTCATGGACCGGCTGCGCGAGCGGGTCCCGCTGCGACGCTTCGCGGCGGAATCAGAGGTGGCCGCGAGCATCCTGCACGCGATCGACAACGAGTACCTGACCGGAAACGTAATGGAGGTGCATGGCGGTGGGTTTCCAAGCCGTATCGTCTGAATCGACCGAGGACCGCAGAGCGGCGGGACGGACGCCGTTCGAAGGGCGGGTCGCGATCGTCACCGGGGCCGGGAGCGGCATCGGGCGCGAGATCGCCGAGACGCTCGCCGCGCAGGGCGCGGCCGTGGGCCTGGTCGGGCGCACGCTCGACCGGCTGCAGGAGGTCGAGAAGGCCATATCCGAGCGCGGTGGTTCCGCCGCGAGCCATCAGGCCGATGTCACGGACATCGACTCCCTGCACGATGTCGTGCACGAGCTCGGCGCCGAGTTCGGGCCGGTGGACCTGGCGGTGAACAGCGCCGTCAGCGGGGCCGGGCAGAAGTTCCTGTGCGACCAGGACGAGGAGTCCTGGCTCGACACCATCGACACGAACCTGAACGGGGCCTTCCGGCTGTGCCGGGCGGTCGTCCCGACCATGATGGAGCGGCGCCGCGGCTCGATCGTGCTCGTCTCCAGCGTCGCCGGGAAGCGCGGGGTACCCGCGAATACCGCTTATTCGGCGTCCAAATTCGGACTGAACGGGTTGATCAAATCCCTCGCGATCGAACTGGGTCCCTCCGATGTGCGGGTGAACGCGGTCTGCCCCGGGCTGACCAACACCCAGATGCTGCACAACGAGGACCTGTACGGCCGCGACTTCATGGACAGCATCCGCACTCATTTCGGTCCCCCTGACCTCACCTGGCCGCGCTTCTGGAAGAGCGCGGTCCGCAACACCGACCTGCAACGGCTGATCGAGCCCGAAGAAGTGGCCGATCTGACGGCGTTCCTGCTCAGCGACGCTGCCCGCTCCATTACCGGAGAGTCCATGTCCGTCGACGGCGGATCCCCGTGACGCCGCGAAGACGTGCACACGCCACAAGAGAAGAGGAGCAGCACATGTCAGGAGCACAGCAAGGACCAAGGGACACCGTGGTCACCGGTATCGGCCTGTGCCTGCCGGGCCCGAACGGCGGCGTGACCCGCACGGTGCCGGAGTTCTGGGAGACGATCTCCACCGGCACTCTCTGCGTGCACAACGACGGCGTGTACTTCGGGGCGATCCCGTCCGTCGCGGCCGATGTGGCGGCGGAGCTTCCCGAGATCCCCCGCCCTTACATCGACAACTACGCCCCCACCCACCTCTACGGGCTGACCGCCCTGTTCGAGGCGCTGGCGGACGCCGGGATCGACTGGCGCGCCGGCGCGGCGGAGAACGCGGCGCTGCTGACGGCGCGGGCCGGGATGGACACCATCGTCGCGGCCTACCGGGGGGCCCTGGACGCCAATCCGGACGAGCTCACCGCAGCCGAGGCCAAGGGCCTGTTCATGCGGCTGGCCCTGTCCGGGGCCGTGACCGACGTGGGCAACGTGCAGGCTTCGCTACTGCGCTCCACCGGTCCCAGCTTCTGCGTCTCGTGCGGGTGCGCCTCGTCGGCGGTACTGCTGGGCCGGGCGATGGCGATGATCCGCGACGGCGAAGTGGACACCGCGATCGTCACCGGGGTCGACGCCTGGAACCTGGACCAGGCCCGGCACCTGGACCGGCTGCGGGAGACGATGAAGGCCGAGGTCAGAACCACCTCGTTCACCGCGCCCGAGCTGCGCATGGACCGCCCGATGCGGCCCTATGACCGCGACAGCGACGGGTTCAACATGGGCGACGGCGCGGTCACCCTCGTCGTGGAGGCCAGGGAGCACGCGCAGAACCGCGGGGCCGGCGTCCACGGGTGGCTCATCGGGCAGGCCACGCGGCGCGGCGCCGTACCGAGCGCGCTGGCCGCCACCGGAGTGGACTCGGCGCTGTCCCATGCGGCCCGCGACGTCATGGGCGACCACACCGCCCCTGCGGACATCGCCTACGTCAACGGCGGAGCTCAGGGGGACCCGCTGTTCAACCAGTTGGAAACGGACGCCGTCGCCGACATCTTCGCCGACACGGTGCCGCCCTACGTCACCTCCCAGGAGGCGTGCTTCGGGCACGTCGCATCGGGCCTGGGCAATATGGGGGTGGCCGCCACCCTGCTGATGATGCGGCACGGGCAGATCGCCCCCACGGCCGGCTGCCGCGTCCCCGACCCGGCCCTGAGCTTCGACCCGCTGCCCGGCACCTCACCCAAGCCGGTCCGCTTCGACCGCGCGCTCAGCGTGAACTACCAGGTGGGAGGGGTCGCCAGCGCGATACTCCTGGGAGCCGCGCAGTGACCGCGCGGCCGGACTGGGGCCGGGTCGCGGTCCGGGGCGTGGGGATGTCCCTGCCCGGAATCGGTGATACCTGCCGTGACCTGTGGGAGTTCACCGAGATGATCATGAAGGGGGTTTGTGCTATCAGCGAGTTCGACGAGTTCGACACTCCGCTGCGGGTGGCCGGCCAGGTCCCTGACAGCGGAGCGGGCTCGCTCGGCCTGCCGGACAGGGCGCTGCGTCGGCTGCCCAAGGCGAGCCGGCTCGCGCACGTGGCGGTGGCCGACGCCATCGGCCACGCCGGTCTGACGGCCGCCGACCTGAACGACACGGACGCGGTGCTCGTGGTCGCGTCCATCCAGTTCGGCCTGCGCGAGACGGCCGACCTGCTGCGCCGCTTCCACGAGGCCGGGCCGCGCGGCATCGGGCTCGACTACTGGATCGCCGGGACCCCGGGCAGTATCGCCGGGTGCCTGGCGACCAACCTCGGCCTGGACATGCCGACGCTGACGCTGACCGGCGGATGCAGCACCTCCCTGCGCGCGTTCGAGCTCGCGGCCGGGATGATCGCCCGCGGCGAGGTCGAGCACGCCGTCGTGGTCGGTACCGACTGCGTACTGGAACCGCTGTTCCTCTCCAGCACCACCTACGAGGGTGGCTCGGGCTTCCGGGCCTCCACGCTGTCCGGCGATCCGGAGGACGTGCGGCCGCACGACGACGACCAGACTGGCAACGCCCCCGGTGAGGGGGCGGTCGCCTGGTGCTGAGCAGGCCGGGGAGGACGGTCCGGACGGCGTTCGCCGACGTGGAGTTCATGGCGCTGTCCTCGCGCAAGCGGGGCGCCAGCCCGGTCGGCCTGGGCGATCCGCGGCGCTTCGCCCAGGACATCGAGCGCCTGCTCGCGGTCGCCGATCTGGGACTGGCGGACCTGGCGTTCATGTGCGACTTCGCTGAGGGCAGCCGGCACCTGGAGGACTACATCTGCGACGTCCTCAACGCCCTCCGCGAGTCGGCCGGCGACCACACCGATCTACTGCTCACCACGCAGGAGGCCTGCTTCGGGCATATTCCGGGCGTCGCCGGACTGCTGAAGATCCTCGCGAGTCTCGTCATGCTGAACACGAGGATGGTCGCCCCGACCGCCAACCTGGTGCGCCCCTACCGCCGGCTGCCCGCCTCCCCGGTGATCCTGGCGCCGCGCCCGCTCCGGGGGACCAGCGATCCGATCGCGATGGCCGTCGGGTCGTCCGGGGGCGGCGACACCTCGTCGATCCTGCTGCGGCTGTGCTGAACAGCCGCGGCGTGCCGGAGCTCCGATTCTCCCGAGCGGCGGATCACCCCTCCCGGCCCGCCGCTCGGGACCGTTCGTGCGGCACAGTGAAACCCGTACCGGAACCAGTCGGGGCGGTGC
The DNA here is from genome assembly GCF_000981225.1 of Allosalinactinospora lopnorensis. Lineage (GTDB taxonomy): Bacteria > Actinomycetota > Actinomycetes > Streptosporangiales > Streptosporangiaceae > Allosalinactinospora > Allosalinactinospora lopnorensis. The sequence continues at coordinate 14,188 of NZ_LAJC01000016.1, read as the reverse complement.
GGACCGTCCCGAGCATCGGGGTGGATCGGACGGTGGGTGGCGATGATCGAAGGGGACGTGCGGCCGGGGTTCGAAGAGGTGCGGGAGGAGTTCGAGCGCAATTTCGCCGAGCGGGGCGAGGTCGGGGCCGCGTTCAGCGTCTACCGGGGAGAGGAGCCCCTGGTCGACCTGTGGGGCGGGTACCGCGACCCGGATCGGGGGCTGCCGTGGGAGTCGGACACCCTGCTCCCGATGTTCTCGGCGACGAAGGGGGTGGCCGCCGGGACCATGGCCGTGGCGCACGCCCACGGGGCGTTCGACTACGACACCCCGGTCGCGGAGTACTGGCCGGAGTTCGCGCAGAACGGCAAGGGGCACATCTCGGTGCGGGACCTGCTGGACCATCGGGCGGGGCTGTCGGCGCTGGACGTGCCGGTCGGCGCCGCGACGCTGGCCGACCCCGCCGCCCTGGCCGGCATCCTCGCCGCGCAACAGCCCCGCTGGAAACCGGGCACCCGGCACGGGTACCACTCCCTCACGCTGGGTCTCTACCAGAGCGAGCTGATGCGCCGGGTGGATTCGCTCGGGCGCGGCGTGGACGGCTACTTCCAGCAGGAGATCGCGCACAGGCTGGGGCTGGAGTTCTACATCGGCACCCCCGACTCGGTGTCCCTGGACCGGCAGGCGGCGCTTCCCGCCCCGACCCGGGCGGACATCCTGCGCAACATCAACGAGGTGCCGTTCGGATACGCGCTGTCGCTGTTCAACCCGATGAGCATCACCCGCCGTACCTTCGGCAACCCGCCGCTGCGTACCGCGTCGGAGCTGGCGCTGCCGCCGTACCGGGGTATCGAGCTCGCCTCGGCGAACGGGATCGGCCAGGTCCGCGACGTCGCCAGGTTCTACGCGGAGCTGGCCGGGGGCGGGGCGGCCCTCGGGCTCGACGACCGGACGTTCGGCGAGCTGAAACGCCCCGATCCGCCGCCCTCCGGCGGCGAGCGCGACCTGGTGCTGAAGGTGACGACGCGGTTCACCCTGGGGTTCTGGAAGCCGTTCGCGGATTGGCGGTTCGGCTCGGACGAATCGGCCTTCGGCGCGCCGGGCGCCGGCGGCAGCTTCGGGTTCGCCGATCCGGCCCGGGGTACCGGTTACTGCTACGGGACCAATGCCCTGGGCCTGCGGATCTGGGACGACCGGCGGGAGAAGGCGCTGCGGGACGCGCTCTACCGCTGCCTGTAGGCGTCCGCTGCGGAGTTGACACGCGAGGTCTCCTGTGATGTATATAAATGAACGTTCATATATAAAGCAGAGGTGGGGACCACCTCGATGCGCCGCTCATGGAAGGAGCGAGAAGTGACCGGCTCGATCGAACTCCTTGCGGACGACGATCCCCGGGTGCCCGATCGCGGATCGTGCACCATCCCGGGGCTGCTCTACACGCGGGCGCGGCTGCACCCCGACCGCGTGTTCGCGCTGTTCGAGGACGCGCCGTCGTGGACCTACCGGCGGACTCTGGAGGCCGCGGAGGGAGCCGCGGCGGGCCTGGCCGACCTGGGTGTGACCGCCTCCGACCGCGTCGTCTCATGGCTGCCCAACGGTCCCGACGCGCTGCGCGTCTGGTTCGGCGCGAACCTCCTGGGAGCCGTGCACGTCCCCATCAACACCGCCTACCGGGGCGGGCTCCTGGAGCACGTGATCCGGAACTCCGGTGCGGGCGTCCTCGTGGCGCACGCCGAGCTGGCCGAGCGGTTGGCCGGGATCGACCTCGCCGACGTGCACACGATCGTCGTCATCGGCGAGTACGGCGGGCCGCGACTGCCGGTCCGCGTCGTCGACGGGGACATCCTGTCCCTGGGCTCCGGCCGTGTCCCGGATCCGCCGCGGCCGGTAGAGCCGTGGGACCCACAGATGATCATCTATACCTCGGGTACCACGGGGCCCTCCAAGGGCGTGCTGCTGCCCTACGTGCACCACTACAGCAGCGCCGTGGCCGCCTTCGGCGCGCGGGTCCGCGAGGGGGAGCGCTACCTGGTGCAGCTCCCGCTGTTCCATGTCGGCGGGACGCTCGGCGTCTACGGCATGCTGCTGTACGGGCATTCCGTCGTCGTCACCCGGCCCTTCCAGACCGATGGGTTCTGGCCACTGGTCCAGCGGACGGGAATCACGAGCTGCACACTGCTCGGAGTCATGGCCACCTTCCTGGCCAAGCAGCCGTCCCGCACGGAGGACGCGCACACGCCCCTCAGGTGGGCCTGGGTGGTCCCGCTCGTCGACGACGCGTCGGACTTCGCCAAGCGCTTCGGGGTCGACGTGTACGCCATGTACAACATGACCGAGGTCAGCTGCCCGATCATCTCCGAGGCAACCCCTGCCGTCGCGGGCACCTGCGGCAGGGTCCGACCCGGCGTGGAGCTCCGCCTCGTCGACGGCGACGACCGGGAGGTGGAACCGGGGGAGACGGGGGAGCTCGTCGTGCGCACCGCCCGGCCGTGGGCGCTCAACAGCGGCTACCACGCCATGCCCGAGGAGACCGCCGCCGCCTGGCGCAACGGCTGGTTCCACACCGGGGACGCGCTCCGGCGGGACGAGGAGGGCAACTTCTTCTTCATGGACCGGATGAAGGACGCCATCCGGCGCCGCGGCGAGAACATCTCCTCGTTCGAGGTCGAGGCCGAGCTGCTGGCCCACCCCGTGGTCCGCGAGGCCGCGGCGGTGGCGGTCCCCGGCGAGCACGGGGAGGACGAGATCCTCGCGGTGATCTCGACGGTGCCCGGAACGCGCGTGGACCAGGCCGAGCTGACCGAGTTCCTGCGCTCGCGCATGGCCTACTTCATGATCCCCCGCTACCTGCGGGTGCTGGAGCAGCTACCGCTCACCCCCACCAGCAAGATCCGCAAGCATCTCCTGCGGGAAGAGGGCGTCACCGCCGACACCTGGGACCGCGAGCGTGCCGGGCTGAAGGTCAAAGGGGAGCGGTGGTGACGGGCGGCGGCACGATCGAGATCGAGCGTGATGTGGCCGCCCCGATGCGTGACGGCGTCCTCCTCAGGGCGGACGTGTGGCGGGCGGCGGACGGCCGGGCCCGGCCGGCCATCGTCTACCGGGCGCCCTACGACAAGCGCATGCTCACCGCGCTCGACGTCCTCCCGCCCTACCTCGCGGCCGAAGCCGGGTACGCGGTGGTGCTGCAGGACACCCGGGGCCGGTTCGCCTCGGAAGGGGAGTGGGAACCGGTCCTGTGGGAGCAGGAGGGCCGCGACACCTACGACACCGTCGAATGGGTGGCCGAACAGCCTGGTGCGACGGCAACGTGGGCATGGCGGGGCCGTCCTACCTGGGACTGGTGCAGCTGCTCGGGGCGATGGAGCAGCCTCCGCACCTCAGGGCGATCGCGCCGGCCATGGTCACCTCCGCCGAGCACGACCGGGCCGCGACGGGCGGCGCGCTCCGGCTCGACCACATCGTGAGCTGGCTGGTGTTCATGTCCGCCGACTGGCTGGCGCGGCGGCTGGCCGCGGGCGACCCGCCGCCGCCCGAGACCATCGCCGCCATCGCCGGCTACGCCGAGTCGCCCCGCTCGGCCATGGAGGTCCTGCCGCTGCGGGACATCCTGAAGCTCGAAGGCTTCCCCTTCTCGTTCGCCGACGTCCTTCCCGGCGGCAGGCTGGACCTGCGTCCCACCATCCGGACGGAGGCCATCAGGATCCCGACGCTCATGGTTACCGGTTGGTACGACGTCTTCTGCGGTCCGACGATCGCGCTGCACCGGCAACTGGTGGCGGAGTCGGGCAGCGCGGGGCGGCACCGGCTCATCGTGGGGCCCTGGGCACATCTGGGAACGCTGCTGTCGGTGCAGGGGGAGCTCAACTTCGGGCTGCGGGCCGCGGCCTCGTACGGCGGCCTGCCCGCCAAGCATCTCGCGTTCTTCGACCGGCACCTGCGCGGCGGTGCGATCGAGTCCTCACCGGTGGAGTACTTCCTCATGGGGGCCAACGAATGGCGCACCGCGACGGAGTGGCCGCCGGCCGCGACCACCGAGCAGAGCTGGTACCTGCACAGCGACGGAAACGCCGAGGTGGCCGGCCGCGGCAGGCTCGCCCGGAAACGCCCGGCCTACGACCAGACCCCCGACCGCTACACCTACGACCCTGCCTCTCCCGTACCCAGCCACGGCGGGCGGGTACTCAACCTGGGCGGCTGGTGGGCGGGCCTCTCGCCCAGAACCACCTGGAGAGCCGGCGCGACGTCCTCAGCTACACCTCGCCGGCGCTGGAGGAACCCGTGGACATCGCCGGCCCGGTCCGGCTGTGCCTGTGGGTGGACAGCACGGCCCCCGACACCGACTTCGTCGGCAAGCTGCTCGATGTGCGCCCGGACGGGCGCGCGATCATCATCGCCGACGGGGCCCTGCGGGTCAGGCACCGCGAGGGCTTCGACACCGAGAAACCGCTGCACCCACGGGAGGCCGCGGAGATCGTCGTCGACCTCGGCCACGTCTGCGCCCGGATCGCCACGGGGCACCGGATCCGGGTGCACATCAGCAGCAGCAACTTCCCGCACCTGGACCGCAACGCCAACTCGGGAGCGCCCGTGGGGACCGACGAGACCCTTTCGACCGCCCGGCAGCGCGTGCACCACAAGGGAGCGCGCGCCTCCGGGCTCACCCTGACCGTCCTGAGCGGAGATTGAGCATGACCGACGACGTCCTGCGCCACGAGATGTACGAGAGCGCGGCGATCCTGACCATGAACCGGCCCGATCGCCGCAACGCCCTCAACCGGGAGCTGGGTGAGCGCCTCATCGAGGCCCTCACCGAGGTCGGTAGGGATCCCGAGGTGCGGTGCGTGGTGCTGACGGGGGCCGGCGGCGCCTTCTGCGCGGGCGACGACCTCGACGCGGTCGCCGACTTCCTCGCCGGGGACCGAAGCTCCGGGCCGGCCGACGAGGTCACCGGCGACTCCCACTACCTCCGCGTGTGCGAGGCGATGGTGCGCTGCCCGAAGCCGGTGATCGCCGGCGTGGACGGTGTCGCGGCGGGGGCCGGGACCGAGCTCGCCTGCGCCGCCGACTACCGCATGGCCTCCGACCGCGCGCGTATCGGCAGCATGCTCGTCCGTGTTGGGCACTTCGGTACCGCGGTGCTGCTGCCGCGGGTCGTCGGCCCCTCGCGGGCCACCGAGATCTACCTGACCGGGCGCCTCGTCGAGGCCGACGAGGCGGAGCGTATCGGGCTGGTCCACACGGTGGTGCCCGCCACCGAGTTCCAGGCCTCGCTGCGGGCGCTCGCCCGTACCCTCGCCCAGGGGCCCACGAAGTCCATCGCCTACTTCAAGGAGCTCAGGGAGGCGGCGTGGGGCCAGCCCGTCGAGTACGGGCTGCGCCTGCAGGACCTCTACCACATCCGTTCGCACACCGAGATCGCCGATGCGGAGGAGGGGCCGCGGGCGTTTCTGGAGGGGCGCGAACCGGTGTTCGGCGGCGGCTGAGGGCCGCTTCCCAGCGGACGCCCGGGACCGGATGGCTCCCCGGTCCCGGGCGTCTTTCGTGTGCTCGCCGGCCGTCCGGCCCTGTCAGCGGGCGACGGTCTCGGTGATCGCCTCCAGGTTGCGGCCCGTGGTGCGCGGTCCGAGCAGCAGGACGTTGGCGCAGCACACGAGCAGCAGGATGGCCGAACCCGTCAGTACTCCCATGGCGCCGAAGGCGTCCAGGACGGCGAGCCCGGCGAAGGGCAGCACCGCCGCGGCGAGCCGGCCCGTCCCGTAGCTGAAACCGATGGCCACGTTGCGCGTCCGGGTGGGGAATACCTCCGCGAGGTACATGTGCGAGGCGGTGCCGAAGATGTTGCTGAAGACGGTCAGCGTGAAACCGGTCACCAGGATGAGCCACGTCAGGGTGGCGGCGCCGAAGACCAGGCCGCAGACCGCGATTCCCAGCGCGGAGACGACGATGAGGGTCTTGCGCTCCATCCGGTCGGCGATGAGCGTGGCCAGCAGCGCCCCCAGCGGGTACCCGACGGCGATGATCCCGGTGTAGCTCAGTGACTGGACGATGTCGAACCCCTTGGAGACGAGCAGGACCGGGGCGAGCTGACCGAAGCCGTAGTACCCCACGGTCCCGAGCACGGCGAGCACGCACATCATGACAACGCGGCGCAGGTACCGGCCGCGGAACATGCTCGAAAAGGAGTCCTGCTGCGCGGGAGCGACGATGTGCTCGGTGGAGTCGGGCTGCGGGAGCGGACCCGTGCTGCGCTCGACCTCCTGCTCGATCCCGGCCACCACGGCCTCCGCCTCCTGGGGGCGTCCCCGGGCGGCCAGCCAGCGGGGGGACTCGGGCAGCCGGCGGCGCATCCACAGGATGAGGACCACGCCGGAGCCCGCCGCGACGAGCAGCAACCTCCAGCCGTCGAAGAAGAGGACGTGTGCGGCGGCCAGCGGCGCCCCGAGCAGGGCTACAGCAGGGAAGGCGAGGAACCCGAACGTCAGCGCCCACCCCACGTAGCGCCCTCGGTGCCGCTTGGGCAGGAACTCGCCGAGATAGGCGTCGATCAGCGCCGCCTCGGCACCCGCCCCTATGCCCGCGACGAACCGGCAGGCGATCAGCACCCACACGTTAGGGGAGAACGCGGCGATGAGCCCGAAGATGAGGTAGATGGTCAGGTTGACCAGGAACATGCGGCGGCGGCCGAAACGGTCGCCCAGCGCACCCAAGGCGTTCGCGCCGACGAACATGCCCAGGAAGACGGAGCCGATGAGCGCACCCTGCTCGAAGGTGGTGAGGCCCCACACCGGGGTGAGTACGGCGACGAGCACGCCGCCCAGGAACAGCTCGAAGAGCTCGTAGAACACCCCGATGCCGACGATGAAGGTGAGCTTGCGGTGCCAGCGGCCGATGGGCAGCCGGTCCAGTCGGGCGACGATACCGATGGCCGCGGTGGGGCGCGGTGCGGAGGAGCTGTCGGACATGGTCTCCCGTTTCCCTAATGTAAATGAACGTACGTTTATTTAAGATCACACCGGCGCGGATGACAAGACGGGGAAACAAACGGGCCGTCCGCGGGCCCCGGGACCCCGCGAACGGCCGCACGGTGCGCTAGCCCGTCGGGTCGGCGTGCAGTTCCAGGGACTGCGCCCCTTCGGTCGCCTGCACGATGGCGCTGCCCTCGTCATCGCTCTGCCATTCGCTCCCGTCCTCACCCACGATCAGGGAGTCGGGCTGCAGTTCGGTGATCTCCAGGCGGTCTCGCCGTCGGACTCCACGGTCAGGGTGCCGTTCTCACCGGGTGAGATCCCCGCGCTGTCGACGTCGACCGTAGCGGAGTCCACGTTGCTCAGCTCGACGTCGATCTCCGGAGCCTCCGCGACCGCGGCCCCCTCCGTCCAGGTCAGACCGGTCGTGTTCCGGCCGTCCCCGGAAGGCTCGACCTCCGGCTCGGACTGGGGGACGGCGCGGGAATGCGCGTCGACGCGGGCGCGCTCACCAGGGGCGTCGTCGCGGGCGCGCAGGTCGGACAGCCACCAGGCGCCGCTCGGCCCGACCCCGAGATCGGGCTTGTAGGCGTTGCCGTACCACGAGTAGCTGATGCGCGGGGGGTTCTGCTCGCGGGTCCCGGTCAGCCACTCCGCGGCCTCGGAGAAGTTGTCCTTGTGCAGGATGAACGTCAGATGGCCCTCCAGCGGGTGCAGCTTGCGCTCGTGGCGGTAGTCCAGTTCGTCGAACTTGTCGGCCATCCTGACGACCGTGTGCGAGGGCACCACGATGTCGAGGCCGCCGTGTGTCAGATGGAAGGGGACGTAGCGCCCGTTCTCCGCAAGCGGTTCCAGGTTCCCGCTCTCCTTGCAGGTTCCCTCCGGGTCGTCCTGGATGCCGATGTCGATCTCCACACCGGGCAGCATCTCGATCGACGCGCATTTCGCGGGCGGGGCGATGGCCGAGGCCGCCGCGAAGAGGTGCGGGTAGTAGAAGGCGTAGTAGTAGGTCCCGTACCCGCCCATCGAGGCACCGGTCATGGTCGTGCGGTCGGCGTCGACGGCGTAGTCGGCGAAGACGCGGTTCCAGATCTCCCAGACCGAGAGCTCGCCCTCCTTGACCCACCAGGACCAGGGATCCCGCCCCATAGGGCTGACGCAGATCGAGCCGCGCTGCTCGCACGCCTGCTGTACCAAGTCCGGGCTGTACTCGGGGTACTGGTTGTGCGACATGCCGGCGCTGTGCAGCATCCAGGTCATCGGCGCCGGCTCGGAACCGTCGTAGGACGTGGGGACGTAGATCCCGTATGGCTGCACCCGTCCGGGGAATCCCACGGTCGTGAAGTCGTTTCCGTTCTCGATCGGAACCAGCCCCTGGTCCTCCTCAACAGCGGAGACGTACCAGCGGTTGGAGAAGCCGGTGGGTCTGGGCTCGGGGGTCGTTCCGCCCTCGCCCAGCTCGGTCCAGGAGACCTCCTGGCCGAACGATGAGATGTCGCCCGCGGCCAGACCGCGCGCCTGCTCGGCCTCCATCCAGGCGTTCTTGTCCTCGGCGGCGTTCTCCTGGTCCAGGGTGCGGAAAGCGACGTTGTAGATGTTGGGCTGGCCGGGCCGGGCTCCGTTGCTGATGCCCACATCGGCGAAACCCGCCCCGTCACCGCCGGCCGCTCCTGAGACCAGCTTGACGTTCCAGTCGTCCTCCGGATCCAGCACCGACCTGTCCATTCGGACCACGAACGAGCGTGCCTCCTCGTCCACGATGTGCGCGCCGGAGTCGGCGACGTCCGTGCGGGAGCCGTCCTCGGTGTCGATCAGCCACGCTCCGGCCGCGGAGACCAGCAGGATGTGGTCCGTTTCCGAATCCTTGATTCCGATGTTGGCGGGCAGCTGTTCGGCTGTACCCCCGGAACCGGTGTCGAGCAGGAACGCGGCGATCGGCACGGAGGTGTCGGCGAGAGTGGTCCAGTCGACGCGCCAGTAGGAGGCGTCGGAGTCCAGACCGATCCCCGCGCGGAAGATGTCCGCACCGTTGTGCCGGGCTTCCTCGGCCTGGTAGCGGTAGGTCCCGACGGGGCCGCCGATGGGGTACAGCATGCCGCGCGGGTTGCTGGTGGAGACGGTGGCGCCGCGTGCCCCGACATCGTCGTAGAGGAAATCGGTCCACAGGAAGGCGCCGTCGTCGAGCCGGCCCGTGCCGGAGGTGCGGGGGAACGCCTCGGAGAACGGCCATCCTTCAGGGGCGGGCAGTTCCGGTTCCGCTGTGTAGGCGGCCGGGGGCATGCCCGAGGGGAGCGGGGTCGACGCCGGGCTGTACTCGGCGGATGCGGATGCGGATGCGGATGCGGGGGCGGCCTCGGCGGGCACGGACCAGGGGAGCAGGAGCGCGGCGAGGCAGAGGCAGAGCCATCGCCCGCGTCCGGGTTTCGGGGAGGACATGCGAGGTATCTCCTTCTTTCCTCTCTTTGCCCCCGGGTTACGAAAAAATGAACGTACGTTTATACAGTGGCACACCCGGTACCCCGAGTACCACCCCCGCGACTATTTTTGGTGCTTCCTCCGCTGGTCCGGGTGCTGTCGTGGTACTTCCCTCCGAGGTCGCTCTTGCCAAAGAGCCGGGGATGCGGTTGAGTAAACGTACGTTCATTCATATTGACCCCGGATGGAAGCGAGGCATCATGCCCAGCCGCGACTCCGTCTTCGTGCTCGGCGGCGCCCAGACCGACTTCGCCCGCACCCTGACGAAGGAGGGGAGTGACCCCTTCCCCTCCTTGTTCGCCGAGGTCGTGGACGCCTGCCTGCGGAACGCCCGAGTGAACCCCGGCGAAGTGCAGACGGCCCACGTCGCGAACTTCGACTCCGGACACTTCACCGGCCAGGCGCACCTCAGCGCGATGATCCCCATGCTCGACCCCGCCTGGAGCGGACTGCCCACCAGCCGCCACGAGGCCGCGTGCGCCTCGGGCAGCGCGGCCGTGCTCGGCGCCATGGCCGACATCGAGGCGGGCCGGTACGACGTCGCGCTGGTCGTCGGCGCGGAGGTGATGCGCAGCGTGCCCGGCGAGGAGGCGGCCCGGCACATCGCTGCGCCACCTGGGTCGGGCACGAGGCCGAAGGCGACGGCCTGCCCTGGCCGACCCTGTTCGAGGAGATCGCCGAGGAGACCGAACGGCGCCACGGCCTGGAATGGGCGCACCTCACCCGGATCGCCGAGATCAACCGGACCAACGCCCGCCGCAACCCGCTGGCCCAGACACGTTCCTGGACCTACGGGCCCGAGCAGTTCGCCGACGACGACACTACGAACCCGCTCGTCGCCGGGCGGATGCGCAAGAGCGACTGCGGCCGCATCTCCGACGGCGCCGCAGCGGTGGTCCTCGCGGGCCGCCGCTTCGCCGAGGAGTGGTCCCTGCGCCGCCCCGCTGCCGTCCCCCGTCCCGCGGCGATCCGCGGCTGGGGCCATCACAGCGCCCCTTTGCCGCTGGCCGCCAAGTTCGAGCTGAGCAAAGACGAGCCCTACATGTTCCCGGGCGTCCGCGCGGCGATCACGGAGGCCTACCAGCGTGCCGGAATCCCCGGCGCCGGGAGTCTCGACGTCATCGAGACCCACGACTGCTTCACCATCACCGAGTACATCGCCCTGGAGCACTTCGGCGTGGCAGAGCCGGGCCGCGCCTGGCGGGCCGTGGAGGACGGGCGGATCGCGTTCGGCGGATCGATCCCGGTCAACCCCTCGGGCGGGCTCATCGGCGCCGGACACCCCGTGGGCGCGACCGGGATCCGGATGCTGCTGGACGTCCAACGCCAGGTCACCGGAACGGCCGGCGACTACCAGGTGCCCGGGGCCACCACCGCGGCGACGCTGAACATCGGCGGTAGCTGCAGCACCGCCGTCAGCTTCGTCGTCGCCGGCACACCCGGCTGAGCAGGCATTCCCGCGACCCCTGACCGGTACCAGGAACACACATCGGAGAGAACGCTTATGACATCCGCCCAGTTCGACGGACACACTGTGCTCGTGACCGGAGCTGCACGGGGAATCGGAGCGGCGACGGTGCGGCGCTTGGCCGCCGCGGGCGCCCGGGTGGCCATCAACGACCTTCCGGGCGGCGAGGCGAAGGCACTCGCGGAACAGATCAGCGGTGAAGGCGGTGACGCCCACCCCTACGAGGCGGACGTCACCGACTCCGAGCAGGTCGCCGCGATGTTCGACGACCTCGGTGAACGCTTCGGAGGGGCCACGGGTCTGGTCAACAACGCCGGAACCGTGTGCCGCGGCCACCTGGTGGAGTTCGACGACGCGGAATGGGACCGCGTCCTCGACACCAACCTGCGCAGCGCCTACCTCTGCCTGAAGCACTTCGCGCGCTCCCGCGTCGACACGGCCCAAGGCGGTGCCGTCGTCAACGTCGCGTCCATGTCCTACAAGGGCATGACGCAGCAGATCGCCTATGTCGCGAGCAAGGGCGGGATGGTGTCGATGACCCGCGGCGCTGCCCTGGAGCTCGCGCGCCACGGGATCAGGGTCAATTGCGTCGCCCCCGGCATGATCGAGACCCGCATGACGGCCTTGAGGGGGCCGGGGACGACAAGCTGCGCCAGGCGATGATCGAGCGGATCCCGCTTCGGCGTTACGGCCGGCCGGAGGAGATCGCCTCGGTGGTGGCGTTTCTCCTCTCCGCCGATTCCTCCTACATGACGGGGGAGGTCCTGCACGCGGCGGGCGGAGCCCGCCTCTAGACAGTGTCGTGATCGTGCGAGGGGGCCCTTCACGTCCGGTCGTCCCGCCGGAGGTCGTACATGCCCCCGGTCCCTCCGGCGGGGCCCATCGCTCGGAGGGGAGCAGCGCGTCCCTACCCCGGTCGTCCGGCCGTTCCGGCGCGGCGGTAGACCAGCCGGTGGAGGAGGGTTTCGGCGGGACCGCGGCGGCCCGCGCGCTCCAGTGCGTAGGCGCCGAGGACGGTGAGCAGCCAGACGCCCGTCGCGAAGAGGGCCATGCCGGCGCTGCCCATCGCCGCGCCGAGTCCGAGGCCCCACGCGGCCAGGGCCGGGGAGAAGAGCACCGAGTGGGCGAGGTAGCAGGACAGCGAGCGCTTGCCGACCGCGGCCACCGCCACCACAGGGGCGCTCCGCCGCGCGCGCTCGGACATCCGGTGCGCGACCAGGGTGATCAGCGCGGCGTAGCCGAGACCGGCGGGCAGCCCGGTGATCGTCTGCACCATGAGGAACACGCCCTCCCCGGAGACGAGCGCGGGAGGCACGTCCAGGGCGCCGATGTGCGCGAGCGCCGCCGGCTGGCCGCCCAGCCAGCCGATCGCGATCCCGGCGACCGCGGTGCGGCGCAGCAGCGGTAGGTGGTTTCCGGGCTCCTCCAGAATGCGGTGCCGTGCTGCCCAGAATCCGAGCAGCATCGCGGCGTGCATGCTGAAGCCGAGAAGGCCGCCCATCAGCGTCACCGCGAGCAGCCAGGTGGTCAGCCGGGTGGCGGCCGCGGCGAGCGGATCCGTCTCCCCTGATGCGTAGGCCGCGGTCGACGGGACCGTCTCGGGAGCGCCGGGCTGCGCCATGAATTCCAGGACCGTCAGCGCGAGCAGCACGAACAGCAGGGCCGTGGCGACCGAGGCGGCCACCAGGACGGCCCGGTCGCTGCGGCGCAGGAACAGCCAGCCCAGGATGAGGCCGGCCAGCCCGTAGGCGCCGAGGATGTCGCCGGCCATGAGCAGCGCGGCGTGCCCGAAACCGAAGACGATGAGCCACAGGCTGCGCCTGCGCAGCAGCGCCGCCGCGGACCGCTCGGAGCTTCCGGCCGCCGTCTGGCGGAGGAAGAGCTGCGTCATGCCGTACCCGAACAGGAGGGCGAACAGCGGGTACACCCGCAGGTCCAGGCGGTGATCATGGCGAACTGGACAGCGGCGTCGAGCGCCGAGCCGTCGACCGGATGCCAGCCCGACGGTCCGTGCTCCGCCGCCCACAGGTAGAACCCCGTGTTCGACAGCACGATCATCAGCAGCATGAGCCCGCGCCCCAGATCGGGGGCCAGGGCCCGTTCTGCCGAGCGCACGGAGCCGCGTATCGGTCCGCGTGTCGTGGCCTCCTGTTCCCGCATAGCTCTCTCCCGTTCCGGCGCCAATAAACTCCGAACAGTGTTCGTTGAACTCCGAACGCTATACGGAGTTTTAGGATGATCGCAATATGAAGGCGGAAGAGGCAGGGAGCACCGACCCGGCGCGCGCCCTCGAACTGCTGTGGGGGCGGCGGGCGCTCCCGAGCCGGGGGCCCAGGCCCGGACTCGCCCCGGAGCGGATCGTGCGGGCCGCGATAGAGATCGCCGACGAGGAGGGCCTGGCCGCGTTGTCGATGCGGCGGGTCGCCGGTCGGCTCGGGGTCGGCACCGCGTCGCTGTACACCTACATCCCGGGCCGCCCCGAACTGCTGGCGCTCATGCTGGACACGATGATCGGCGACGGCCCCCTGCCGCACACGCTGCCCGGGGGCTGGCGGGAGAAGGTGCAGGCGTGGGCGCGCGACGACTGGGAGGGCTACCAGCGCCACCCCTGGGTGCTCCAGGTCGTCTCGGACCGCCCCTCTGTGGGGCCAAGGCTGATGGAGTGGTACGAGTCCGCGCTGCGCGCGCTCGACGGCACCGGCCTGACCGAGTCGGAGACGGTCGCCGCGGTGGAGTCCGTCGACGGCTACGTACGCGGCGTGGCCCGGCTGGCGGCGGACGCCGCGGAGACCGAACGGCGCACCGGTGTCAGCCAGGAGGCGTGGGAGGCGGCACAGGAGGCGTTCCTGCGGGAGCACGCCGACTTCAGCCGCTACCCCAGGTGGGTCGGTGCCGCGGCGGCCGGTGCTTTCGGCGACCCCGTGCAGAACTTCGAGTTCGGCCTGCAGCGGATCCTGGACGGGATCGAGGCCGTGATCCGGGCCCGCTCCGGGGAGGGGACACAGAGCTGAGGAGGCGGCCCCGGGACCGGCCCTACCCGCTCCGGCGACGAGCGCACCGCGCGCATCGTGGCCCAACCCGGCCACCACCGAAACCCGCGCCGACCGGGCGGGAACGGAGCCGCGTGGGGAGAACCCTGGAATACTGGGGCATTCCACGCGTTGCTCCGCCCGTCCCCCGCGAAGGTGCCCATGAGCGAAGGCCAGCCCCCGCCTGCCACCCCGCCGGGGCCACCGCCGCCCTACCCGCCACACGCGCAGCGGCCGCCCTACCCGCCGCCCCCGCAGTACGGTCCGGG
>NZ_LAJC01000015.1 GCF_000981225.1 Allosalinactinospora lopnorensis | reverse complement strand
CGCGAGGCGCGGCGGACCACCGACCCGGTACTGGAGCGGGCGAGCCACCTGGTACGCCAGTTCGGCGCCGAGACCGCGGCCGCCGCCAGCCCGGTCCTGCGCGAAGGCCTCGACGCGCGGTTCACCGCGGCCGGGCGGGCCCTGGCAGGCGGAGAACCCGGCGCGATCGCGCGGGCCGTGGCGGATCTGGGCGCGCACCTGCTGGCCGCCGACCCTGACACGCGGGTGCGCATCGAGCGGGCCCGGATGGGACAGCGGCTCGCCCAGTGGCTGGCCACCGACCCGGCCACCGAAGCCGAGACGGTGGCCGCGGCGGTGCAGCGCCACATCGGCGACACCGGCTGGGTGGACCGGGCCCTGGACCACATCGAGGCCGGCGGCGACCCCGACCCGCAGCTGAGAACCGCCTACGACGCGCTGGGCGCGCGGGTCCGCGAACGGCGGCGCGGTATCGACCGGGCCTTCGCCGAAACGCTCGCCACCTGGACGGCGGCCGGGACCGGCCCCGGCTCGATGCTGACCGTGGAAACCTTCCTGGCCAGGGTCGCCAAACCCGTGGCGGCCTCCGGGCGCCGGGTCCTGCTGCTGCTCTTGGACGGGATGAGCGCCGCCATCGCCGCCGAGCTGGCCGAGGAGCTGCGCCGGCAGTGGGCCGAGTACGACCCGGTGCCCGAGGACGCCGACTCCCCGCCGCGGCGGCGCGGCATGGCCGCCGTCCTGCCCACCGTGACCGCGGTGTCGCGCACCTCGCTGTTCGCGGGCGAACTCACCCAGGGCACCCAGGCCGACGAGAAGCGGCTGTTCGGCGGGCACCGGTTCTGGAGTCCGGCCCGGGCGGCCGTGTTCCACAAGGACGACCTGCGCGGCCAGACCCCCGGCGACGCGTTCGGCCCCGGACTGGCCGACGCGCTCGCCGATGAGCGCACACACGTCGCCGTCGTGCTGAACACCATCGACGACCGGCTCGCCAACGAGCGGAAACTCGGCGACGGCGCGTGGCGGCTCGACGAGATCGGCAAGCTACGCGAACTGCTGCGGGTGGCCGCCACCCAGGGCATGGCGGTGCTCCTCACCAGCGACCACGGGCACGTTGTGGACCGCCACGGGGCCAAGGTCGACGGCGCGGACGTGGCCTCCGCCCGGCACCGCGCGCCCACCGACCCGCCAGGCGCGAACGAGGTCGCCCTGTCCGGCCCGCGGGTGGTGGCCGGCGGCGGGATCGTCGCCCTGTGGGACGCCGACACCCGCTACACCTCCCAGAAGGCCGGCTATCACGGCGGCGCCTCCCTCGCCGAGGTCGCCATCCCCGTCCTGGCGTTCCTTCCCTTCGGCGCGGAGCCCCCCAAGGGGTGGCGCGAACTGGGCGATCAGCGCCCCGCCTGGTGGCGCCTGGATGCGGCCCCGCCCGCGACCGCGGCGGGTTCCCCGGCGGTGGCCCCCGAACCGACGCCACCCCGCCGGACACCGGGCGCCAAACGGCGGGCGGAGCTGGAGGAGACACACGACGCGCTGTTCGACCTGCCGCCGGAGCCGGCGCGGGAGGAGACGCGGGCCGCACCCGCACCGGGCGCGCCTGACGAGGCGCTGGTCGACCGGCTCCTCGCCACGGAGACCTTCCAGGCACAGGTGGGGCTGCTGGCCCGCAAACCGTCCATGGACAAGGTGGAGAACGCGGTCCGGGTGCTGCTGGAGGCCGGCACCCTCCCGGCTACCGCCCTGGCCCAGCGCGTCGGCTACCCCACGTCCCGCGCCGACGGGTTCGCCGCCGTGCTGCGCCAACTGCTCAACTACGACGGCGTCCAGGTCCTGGAAACGCTTCCGGACGGGCGCACCCTCCGCCTGAACACCCCCCTGCTGCGCGACCAGTTCGACCTCCACTCCCGCCGATCTTGACAAAAATGGGCCTTGAACAGCGGAAATAACCCCGGTTTCGCCGAGATCGGCGTTCCCGGCAGTACACCGGATGGGAGACTCGTGGACGTGAGTAGTGCCGGATCACCCCCTCCCGCCCAGGTCAGCGCGGCGCGCCGCCGTGCTGTGCTCGACGCGCTGCGGCGCGGCGCCGTGCCCGACAGCGGGCTCGATCTGTTCGCCACCGGCCTGGGCCGGTTCGAGCAGGCACTCGACGCCGAGCTGGACGCGGTCGCCGCCGGCGGGGCGGTGTTCAAGGCTGTGCGCGGCGAGTACGGGTCCGGCAAGACCTTCTTCACCCGGTGGCTCGCCGAACGCGCCCGGCGGCGCAACTTCGCCACCTGCGAGATCCAGATCTCCGAGACCGAGACACCACTGCACAAGCTGGAGACCGTCTACCGGCGGCTGACCGAGCGGCTCAGCACCGCCAGCTTCCCGCCGAGCGCGCTGCGGCCAGTGGTGGACGCGTGGTTCTACGCGCTTGAGGAGGATGCCCTCGCCGACGGGGCGAGCGAGGACGAGCTGTCTTCGGCGGTCGAAAAGCTGCTGGCGGCCCGGCTGGCCGAGGTGTCGCGGCACGCCCCGTCGTTCGCGACCGCCCTGCACGGCTACCGCTGCGCGCTCGCCGCCGGGGACGAGACCACCGCCGCGGCCGTGCTGTCCTGGCTCGGCGGGCAGCCGCACGTCGCCGCAGCCGCACGCCGCGCCGCGGGCGTGCGCGGCGACCTCGACCACTTCGGAGCGCTGGGCTTCGTGCAGGGACTGCTGACCGTGCTGCGGGACAGCGGCCACCCCGGGCTGCTCGTCGTCCTGGACGAGGTCGAGACCCTGCAGCGGGTGCGCTCCGACGCCCGCGACAAGGCCCTCAACGCGCTGCGGCAGCTCATCGACGAGGTGCACTCGGGCCGTTTCTCCGGCCTGTCCCTGGTGATCACCGGAACCCCGGCGTTCTTCGACGGGCAGCAGGGGGTACAGCGCCTCCCGCCGCTGGCCCAGCGGCTGGCGACCGACTTCACGACCGAACCGCGCTTCGACAACCCGCGCGCTGTGCAACTGCGGCTGCCCGGCTTCACCCTGGCGTCACTCGTGGAGCTGGGGGTCACCATCCGCGACCTCTACGCCGCCGGAGCCGGCGATCCCGAACGGATCACGACCCTGGCCGATGACGCCTACGTCGCCGACCTGGCGCGCGCGGTCGGCGGGGCACTGGGCGGCAAGGTCGGGGTAGCACCCCGGCTGTTTTTGAAGAAGCTCATCGGGGACGTGCTCGACCGGATCGACCAGTTCGACGACTTCGACCCCCGGCGGCACTACACGCTGACCGTGGCCGGCGGCGAACTCACCGAGACCGAGCGCAACCTGGCCGCCTCGGCCGACGACATCGACCTGGACCTGTGATGGCCGGCGGCGACCCCGTGGATCGGCTCGATCCGGTCGTGGCGCACCACATCGTCAACACCCTCAACTGGCCCGACCTGCGGCCACTGCAACGGGCGGCGATCGCCCCGCTGATAGATGGAAAAGACGCGGTGCTGCTCGCCCCGACCGCGGGCGGCAAGACCGAGGCGGCCTGCTTCCCGCTGCTCTCGGCGATGGCGCACCAGCGCTGGACCGGCCTGTCGGTGCTCTACCTGTGCCCGCTCAAGGCGCTGCTCAACAACCTGGCCACCCGGATCGACTCCTACGCCCAATGGCTCGGCCGCCGGGCCGAACTCTGGCACGGGGACACCCGCCAGGCGCGGCGGCAGCGGATCCGCACCGACCCGCCCGACATCCTGCTTACCACCCCCGAGTCGCTCGAAGCGATGCTGATCGGGGTGAAAACCGACCACGCGCACCTGCTGGGGCAGGTGCGCGCGGTGGTCGTGGACGAGGTGCACGCCTTCGCCGGTGACGATCGGGGATGGCACCTGCTGGCCGTCCTGGAGCGATTGGAGCGCGTGACCGGGCGTCCCATCCAGCGGATCGGCCTGTCAGCGACCGTGGGAAACCCGCGCCAGTTGCTCACCTGGTTGCAGGGGGCCAACGCCGAGAAGCGGGCGGGTCAGGTGGTCGCGCCCGATCCCGCGCCCGCGGCGCCGAGCGACTCCCGCCCCGCCGGCGAGGTGGAACTCGACTACGTCGGCTCGGTCGACAATGCCGCGAGGGTGATCGCGACACTGCACCGGGGCGAGAAGCGGCTGGTGTTCTGCGACTCCCGGCGGCAGGTGGAAGAGCTGGGCGCAGCCCTGCGCGCCCGCGACGTGACCGCGTACCTGTCCCACGCGTCGCTGTCCGCCGAAGAGCGCACCCGCTCCGAGCGGGCCTTCGCCGAAGCCCGGGACTGCGTCATCGTCGCCACGTCCACGCTCGAACTCGGCATCGACGTGGGGGACCTCGACCGGGTGATCCAGATCGACGCACCCGCGACCGTAGCCTCGTTCCTCCAGCGCATCGGACGCACCGGTCGGCGGTCCGGGGCCGTGCGCAACTGCCTGTTCCTCGCGACCCGGCGCGAGGCGCTGCTCCAGGCCGCGGGGCTGCTCCTGCTGTGGGGGCGCGGCTGGGTGGAACCGGTGACCGCGCCGCCCGAGCCGCGCCACCTGGTGGCCCAGCAACTGCTCGCCCTCACCCTGCAGAAGCACACGATCGGCGACCACCTGTGGCCGGAGGGGTGGAACGGGCTGGCGCCCTTCGACCGCTCGGCGGCACCCATCCTGCGCCACATGGTCGACCAGGGGTTTTTCGACCAGGACGACGGGATGCTGTTCGCCGGCCCGGAGGCCGAACGGCGGTTCGGGCGGCGCCACTTCATCGAACTGACCGCCTCTTTCACCGCGCCGCCGCAGTTCACCGTGTTGACAGGGCGCGAGGAGATCGGCCGCACCGACACCTCGGTGCTGACCGAAGAGAGGCCGGGGCCGCGGCTGCTGCTCCTCGGGGGACGCAGTTGGCGGGTGACCGCGATCGACTGGAATCGGCGGAGGGCCTTCGTCGAACCCGCCGAGGGCGGGGGCGTGGCCAAGTGGACCAGCGGCGGCATCGCCGGGCTGTCGTATGAGCTGACCCGCGCCATGCGCGAGGTGCTGCTCGGCGTCGACCCTCCGGTGTTGCTCACCCGCCGGGCCCAGAGCGCCCTGGCCGAGTGGCGCCGGGACGAGGCCCCCGGTGTCGTGCACCCCGGCGGTTCGCTGGTGAGCAGAATCGGAGAGGAAGTGCGGTGGTGGACCTGGGCCGGCTACCGCGCCAACGCCACCCTCATCGCCACCCTGCCCTCGATCGCCGATCCGGTCCAGCGGCCAACGGATCTGTCCCTGCGGTTGCGTGCGGACCTGACCCCGGACGCCTGGCGCGAGGCTCGCGCGGGCACGGACAACGGCGAGATCCTGGTACTGCCGGATGTGGACCGCAGAGCCGTGCACGGGCTGAAGTTCGCCGCTGTGCTGCCGGAGAAACTGGCGGTGGCGACGCTCGCGGCCCGGCTCGCCGACGTCGAGGGGGCGCGCGCCGCACTGGCCGAGCCGGTTCGTTTGCAGCTCACCCACTCCTCGGATGGCGCGGGTTGAGAACGTGGACCCCGCGGGTTCCCTCAGGATGCGGGACCGCGCGCAACCGGGGAGGCTGGTGGGTTCGATGGCGGCCAGGCCGTTCGGCGACCGTTCCCGGTGCTCCTCCTACAGCCCCAGTACCCGGCGCAGTTCGCGGGCCTGGCGGCGCGACACCTCCACCCGGCTGCCTCGGGGGTCGTCCATGACCAGCATGAGCGTGCCCTTGAAGTCGGGCGCCAGTTCGCGCACGTAGTCGAGGTTCACCAGGTAGGAGCGGTGCGCGCGGAAGAAGTGGGCGCCGCGCAGCCGGCGCTCCAGCTCGTTCAGCGAGAAGCTCACCAGCACCCGCTCGTCGGCGAGCTGCAGGTAGGAGTAGCCGCGTGCCGCTCCCGCGTAGATGATCGACGACTCGTTGACCAGAACGGTCCGGTCCCCCTTCTGCACCGGGATGCGGTGCGGCGGGTCCGCCCCCTCCGACCGCTGCTGCGGGACCAGGTGCGGGTCGGTGTCCTCGGAGCCGCCGGACAGCGCCCGGTCCAGCGCCCGCTCCAACCGGTCGGCGTCGAACGGTTTGACGAGGTAGTCCGCCGCGTCCAGGTCGAAGGCCTCGACCGCGTGGTCGGGGAACGCGGTGGTGAAGATGACCTTGGGCGGGTGCGTGCCGCCGCGCAGGCTCCGGGCGATGTCCAGGCCGGTCCCGCCGGGCATCCGGATGTCCATCAGCACCAGGTCGTAGTCGAGGGAGTCCAGCAGGAGGAGGGCTTCCTCGGCGTTGGACGCCTCCCCGACGACCTGGACGTGATCGAACCTGTTCAGCAGGTAGCGGAGATCGGCCCGCGCTGGAGCCTCGTCGTCGACGATGAGGCAGCGCGCGCGCATAGTTCATCCAAGTGGGATCCGCAAGTCAACGACAGTCCCACCATTCTCGGTGGACTGGATGTCAAGACGATAGCGCTCGCCGTAGAGCGATGCCAAGCGCCCGGCGATATTACGTAATCCCAGGCCCTCGCCCTCGCGGCGCTCCCCGTTGGAGATCCGGCGCAGCAGGTCGGAGGGGATGCCCACCCCGTCGTCGGCGACCCGGATGGACGTGGTGCGGGTCAGCGGGTCCACCCGGGCCTTCAGCGTCACGGTGCCCCCGTCCACCTTTCCGGCGAGTCCGTGCTTCACCGCGTTCTCCACCAGCGGCTGGATGATGAGGACCGGCACGTGCGCGGTGAGCACCTGCGGGTCGATGTCGTAGCGGACCTGCACCCGGTCCCCGTAGCGCGCCTGCTCCAGGGAGACGTAGGTGCGGACGAAGAAGTACTCCTGCCCGAACTCCGCGAAGTGCCCCTCCTGACGGACCACGTAGCGGAAGAAGTCCGAGAGGCGCACCAGCAGCTGCCGCGTCTCCTCGGTGTCGGTGTGCACCTTGGACGCGATGGTGTTCAGCGTGTTGAACAGGAAGTGCGGGTTGATCTGGGCGCGCAGCGCGTCGAGCTTCGCGTCCACCGCGAGCCGCTGCTGGCGGTTGAGCTCGGCCAGTTCTAGATGCAGGGAGAGGATGCCCGCCAGGCCCTCCACCACGCCCCGCGGGGACAGGGTTCCGTCCAGCCGGTAGACCTGGAGCGTGCCCACAGCCCGCTTGCCGTCCGTCAGCGGCGCGATCACCGCGGTGTGCAGTGGGCAGTCGTCGGTAGAGCATCCCAGTTCGGAGCGCCGCCGCACGAGTACGGTCTTCTCGTTGTTCAGCGCGCGCTCGGCCGGCGCCACCGAGGTGTCTCCCGTCCGGTGGTGGTCGGCCCCCGGGCCGGCGAACGCGAGGATCCGCTCCCGGTCGGTGATCGCCACCGCGTCTCCGCTGAGTAGCGGCTGCAGCAGTTGAACGGTGCGGCGCGCGCCTTCGGTGGTCAGCCCGGACCGCAGCGGTATGGACCGGCCGACCGCGGCGATCGTGGTGCCGTGCCGGCCCTGCTGCTGGCTGGCGGTTACCACCTGGGCGGAACGCTTGCTCCGCGGGCCGCGGAGCGCCGAGGGGTAGCCGAAGATCAGCGTGACGGTCAGGCCGACGCCGATCAGCAGAGTGGTCCCGGTCCCCAGCGGAGGATCGGTGATGAGCTGGGTGACCAGGTAGACGGCTCCCCACGCGAGGACGATGACCCCGGCGAGAGGGAGACTGCCGTTGCTCATCGGCGGCCGCCTGTTCGTCGACTGATGCCGGCCATGGTGAGCCGGGCGAGCTTGGCCGCCCGGCGGTCGGCAGCGGTGCCGTGCAGCCGTACCCAGATCCGGTCCAGGTTCTCCGGCGGCCGGGTCGCCAGCGACACCGCGACCGCCACGGCGGCCCCGCAGGGCGCGGACACGATCGTCGGGGTCAGCAGCAGCTCCCCGTAGCCGGCGTCGCCGAGCAGTACGCCCGCGGCGCACATGCCGATCGCGATCACCGCTCCGGTGATCATGCCCGCGACGGCCCCTGGTCCGGTGGTTCCGCGCCACCAGATGACGAGGATGAACACGGGGGTCAGTGCCGAGCCCGCTAGGGCGAACGCCCACGTCACCATGGTAGCCACGATCGAGGGAAACTGCCCGGCGAGCGACTCGGGGCGCACGGCCAGCGCCAGCATCGCCGACAGCACGGCGACGATGGCGACCGCGGCGCGCCCGACCCACAGCGCCTGGCGCTGGGTGGCCTGCGGGTTGATGTGCCGCTCGTAGACGTCGTGCCCCCACGAGGCGGCCGAGGCCAGCAGCAGGCCGGCGATGGTGGACAGCACCGCGATCAGCGCGCCCACCGCGATCAGTCCGAGACCGGCCCGCCCGCCGAAGATCTGCCCGAGGACCAGCAGGGCGTGTTCGGGCACACGGAGGATCCCGTCGGTCGTCAGCTCGTTCAGCCAGGGAAGCTCCCCGGCCACGTCGAGTATGACGGAGCGGGCGGCGGTACCGAGCAGGACCGCCAGCACGTAGAACAGGCCGGCCAGTCCCAGCACCCAGACGGTGGTCATGCGCGCCGCGGTCCCCGTGGGACTGGTGAAGTAGCGGTTCATGATGTGCGGGAGACCGGCCGTTCCCATGGCCAGTGACACGATCAGCGCGAACTGGCCGAGTTGGCCGTACTGTCCGCCCGGCTCCCCGAAGAAGGCCGGGGTCTCCGGATCCAGCCGGTTGGTGACCGGCTCCAGTTGCCAGCTGCCGCCGACCTCCTCGGGGTTGGCCAGTGGCCGGGAGGACAGCTCCTGCACCGCGTTCGGGTAGTTGAACCCGGATCCGACGACGACGATGGCGAGCCAGACGAAGACGGCCAGCAGCAGCAGGAACTGCACCGCCTGGGTCCATGTCGTGCCGCGCATGCCGCCCAGAGCGACCAGCAGCGTTATGGCGGCGGTCGAGACGAGCACGCCCGTTGCGTACGGGGAGAGGCCGCCCAGACCGTAGCCGACGAAGAGTTCCCAGGTGATTCCGCTGGCCACCGCCTGCGGCACCAGGTAGGCCAGGATGATCAGCTGGACGATGGCGACCGACGTGAAGCGCACGCTGTGCGAGTCCAGCCGCCGTCCCAGGAAGTCGGGGATGGAGAACTCGCCGAACCGGCGCAGCGGTGCGGCGATGAAGAGCAGCACGGGGACGAACCCCGCGGCGAACCCGGTCGCGTACCACATGCCGTCCAGACCGGAGGCGTACACGGCCGCGGCCACGCCCAGGAAGGAGGCGGCCGAGAAGTAGTCCCCGCAGATCGCGCAGGCGTTGGTGACCACGCCGACCCGCCGTCCGGCCAGGTAGAACTCGAAGGTGGAAGCGCCTCGCGGCCGGATCAGAACGGCGATCGATCCGACCGCCACCAGCAGGACGGCGAGAAGGATGATGCTCACCATCACGGCGGTGCCGCCCCGTCCTCGTGATGGGCCTCTCGGCCGGGACCTCCGAGCATCCGTTCCTCGACCGCGTTGGACAGGGTCGCCGCGGCGAGGCAGACCACGAAGAAGAAGACGTAGAGCCCGAAGGCGGTCATGGCGAACATGGGGCTCATCCCGCCGAAGAGCCGCCCCTGCGACCACCAGCCGAGGGCGGCGGCGAGCAGCGGGACGATGGTGACGACCCCGGCGAACACCGCGACATGGCCGAAGGCGACCCGGCGCAGCGTGCGGAACGCCGCGTCCACCTCAGCGGGCGTGTCGTGTTCGTCAACGGGGCCGGTGTCGAACGGCTCGTCGGACCGCACGTCTCAGTCCGCGAGACGCATCCGATGGGCCGCGCGCAGGAGCAGCACCGCGCCGCCCGCCACGAGCACGAGGCCGATCCCGGGCAGGAGCTTGCCCCAGCTCTCGGTGGCGCTGCTCAGCTGGACGAGCCGCGCCAGCTGCCATACCACCAGCCCGCCCGCGGCCACCGCCGGGACCAGCGCGTGCAGCAGAGCGATGCGCCGGTAGGGGAGCAGGGCGCCGGCCATGGCGATGGTCCCGGCGCACAGCACCCACAGCCCGGGGCCCGCCATACCGGACAGGTTGCCCAACGGCGTGGACACCCACGGGGTGAACGAGCCGATGATCATCAGCAGCCCGCCGGCGAGCAGCCAGCCGCTGCCCGGGTGGAGGATGCGCCGCGCCGGGGTGGCGGCGGAGCCGTTGAGAGACGACATGACCGAATCCTAACCACTGGTCACCTGCGTGTTGAGGGGGTGGCGCCGGATGGTCCCGGCGGTTCTGCCAGCGGTCGTTTGTACCGGTTGAACGGCTCATTGCGTGATCTATGCCATTCATTGGGGCGCGGTGACCGCTGGCGAGGTGGATCGGCCGCTCACTCGCGTCGGGTCTTGTGCGCAGGGCCGCTGGTGCGCTGGTCTCGAAGTCGGCGGTACGGGGACCGCCGGTCGACATCCCCCGCCGAGATTGGAAGAAACGATCGTGGCTGAGACGGAAGAAAAAAGCCTGGGGCCTCCGGGCGGCGACGACTGGAGGCGCGAGTACTGGAGGAAGAACCTCCGGCTGATGGTGGTCCTGCTGGCCATCTGGTTCTCGGTGTCGTTCGGCTGCGGGATCCTTTTCGTAGAGCAGTTGAACCAGATCACCATCGCCGGCTTCCCCCTCGGATTCTGGTTCGCCCAGCAGGGCTCCATCTACGTGTTCCTGCTGCTGATCCTCGTCTACTGCCTGTTCATGGACCGCCTCGACAGGGAGTACGGGGTGGAGGAGCGCGAGGACGGGCCCTCCGGCGGCGGGACCGGAAGCGTCGGTGAGGCGCGGGCCGCCGAGAGCACAACGAAGGAAGGGGGCGAGTCGTGAGCGAGATCCAACTGTGGACGCTGACCTTCATCGTCCTCTCCTTCGGCGTCTACATGACGATCGCCTGGCGCAGCCGCGTCAGGGAGACCGAGGGCTTCTACGTTGCGGGCCATGGGGTCCCCACCATCGCCAACGGTGCCGCGATCGGGGCCGACTGGATGTCGGCGGCCTCCTTCATCTCGATGGCCGGCCTGATCGCCTTCATGGGCTACGACGGCGGCATCTACCTGATGGGCTGGACCGGCGGCTACGTGCTCCTCGCCCTGCTCCTTGCCCCCTACCTGCGTAAATGGGGCAAGTTCACGGTTCCGGAGTTCGTCGGCGACCGCTACTCGGAGTTGGTGCGCACCATCGCGGCGGCCGCGGCGGTCATCGTCTCCTTCACCTACGTCGTCGGGCAGATGAACGGCGGCGGGATCGTGTTCAGCCGCTTCCTGAACATCGACATCGCCTACGGCGTGATCATCGCTGCGGCGATCATCTTCGTCTACGCGGTGCTGGGCGGGATGAAGAGCATCACCTGGACGCAGGTCGCCCAGTACACGGTGCTGATCATCGCCTACCTCATCCCGGCCGTCGCGGTCGCCCAGGTGATGACGGGCATTCCCATTCCCCAGGTGTCGTTCGGGCAGATCCTGGACGAGCTGAACACCCTGTCCGTCCAGCTTGGCCTGGACATCTACACCGACCCGTTCAGCACCCGGCCGATGGTCGACATCTTCCTGGTCACGATGGCGCTGATGATCGGTACAGCGGGCCTCCCGCACGTGATCATCCGCTTCTACACCACGAAGACGGTCCGGGGATCCCGGTACTCGGCCTTCTGGGCGCTGTTCTTCATCGCGCTGCTGTACACGACCGCGCCGGCGGTGGGCGCGTTCACCAAGTTCAACCTGCTGGACGGCGTGAACGGCACCCCCACCGACGCGCTGCCGAACTGGGTCGACAACTGGATGGCCACCGGACTGGTCACGGTGAACGAGAACGCCGACGCGATCAACTCGGTCAGCAACGACCCGGCGGCCGGGGCGGACCTGACGGTGAACAACGACATCCTGGTGCTGGCCTCGCCGGAGATCGCCGGGCTCCCCGCTCCCGTGGTCGGCCTGGTCGCCGCGGGCGGCATGGCGGCGGCGATGTCCACGGCCGCCGGGCTGCTGCTGGTCATCTCCTCGTCGGTGTCCCACGACTTCTACTTCCGCCGGTTCCGCAGGAACGCGGGCGACGCCGAGCGGCTGATGGTGGGACGGATCGCGATGGCCGGTGCGATCATCGTGGCGATGATCGCCGGGATCAACCCGCCCGCTTTCGTCGCGCAGGTGGTGGCGTTCGCGTTCGGCATGGCCGCGGCGAGCTTCTTCCCCGCCATCGTGCTCGGGATCTTCTGGAAGCGATGTAACGCCATCGGCGCCGCATCGGGCATGATCGCCGGCCTGACGCTGACCATCAGCTACATGCTGTACACGCTCGAAGTCTTCGGCCTGCAGGCCAACGACCACATTCTCGGAGTCAGCCCTGAGGGCATCGGAACCATCGGAGCCCTGACCAACTTCGTCGTCACGATCGCGGTGTCGAAGATGACCGCTCCACCGTCGAGGCACATCACCGAAATGGTGGAGAGCATCCGCTACCCGGCCGCCCGGCGGCGCGAACCGACGGGAGCAGGAGGGTAAACCGGACTCCCGAGCGACCGATATCGACCATCCAGGCCTCTCCCGCTCACCCCCTCCAGCGGGAGAGGCCGCTTCTTTGTCCCCGGAATGTTCCGGCGCAGCGGGCGGTCCGGGGACGCGCTCCCCCGACCGGGCCGTCTTCCCGTCCCGACACACCCGTAGGAGCCGGAGAAACCCGCCCCGGATGCGGTTCGGGAGCAGCCGGACCGGTTGCCGGCGGGCGTGGCCCGCGCCACCGATGTCCGGGAAATTTCCCAGCCCCGTGCTGTCCGACCTGCGGTCGCGGAGTCATCGATAGCATGCTCCCAATGGCGAAGGCACCGGGCGAAGAGCGAAGACAGGCCGGCACCGGCGGTGCTGGTGCGACGGACGACGCCCTCGCCCGGGGCCGTGAGGCGTACACGCAGCGGGCGTGGGGCGACGCGTACGCGCTGCTGGCGACGGCGGACCGCCAGGGTCGGCTCGACGCCGCAGACCTCGATCTGCTCGGCATGGCGGCTTACCTGGTCGGCGGCATGGAGGCCGCCGTCGACGCCTGGGAGCGGGCGCACCGCGCGTTCGTGGCCGGCGGCGAGGTCGCTCGCGGAGCGCGGTGCGCGGTATGGCTGGGGCTGGTCCTGCTCCAGCGGGGCGAGCACGGTCGGGGAGGCGGCTGGCTGGCCAGGGCTCAGCGGGTGCTCGATGAGGCGTCGCTGGACTGTGTGGAACACGGGTACCTGCGTGTCCCGGTGGCGCTGCGGGCGCTGTACGGCGGCGACACCGATACCGCGTACCCGGCCTTCGTCGAGGTCACCGGGATCGCGGACCGGTTCGGCGACGCCGACCTGCGGGCGTTCGGCCGGCTGGGGCAGGGCCAGGCGCTCATCGCCCGCGGCGAGGCGGCGCGGGGCGTGAACATGCTGGACGAGGCGATGGTGGGGGTCATCGCCGGGGAGGTGTCCCCGATCGCCTCGGGAATCGTCTACTGCGCCGTGATCATCGCCTGCCGGAACGTGTTCGACCTGCGTCGGGCACAGGAGTGGACCGCGGCGCTGAGCCGCTGGTGCGCGGCCCAGCCGGACCTCAAGCCGTACCGCGGCCAGTGCCTGGTACACCGCTCGGAGATCATGCAGCTGCGGGGAGACTGGGCGGACGCCATGGACGAGGTGCGGCGGGCACACGAGCACCTGTCAGTCCCGTCGGGCGACCCGGCGCTGGGCATGGCGCTGTACCAGCAGGGTGAGCTGCTGCGGCTACGGGGCGAACTGGCACGTGCGGAGGAGGCCTACCGCCAGGCGAGCGGCTGGGGACACGCGGTGCAGCCGGGATTGGCCCTGCTGCGACTGGCCCAGGGGCGGATCCACGACGCACTGGGCGCGATCCGGCGCGTGGCCGGCGAGGCGGAGGATCCACCGGAGCGGTCCCGGGTGCTGGCCGCCTACGTCGAGATCGCGCTCGCGGCCGGCGATGCCGTCACGGCCCGGGCATCCGCGGGAGAACTGGGGCGGATCGCGGCCGACTTCGATTCGCCGTACCTGCGGGCGGTGGCCGGGTACGCCGACGGGGCGGTGCTGCTGGCCGAGGGCGAGGCGGCGGCCGCCTGCACCGCGCTGCGGCGGGCGTGGCTGGCCTGGCGCGAGCTGGACGCACCGTACGAGGCGGCGCGGGTGCGGCTACGGATGGCGCAGGCGTACCGGCGGCTGAACGACCACGACACCGCCGAGATGGAACTGGACGCCGCCGGACGGGTCTTCACGCAACTGGGTGCCGCACCGGCGCTGGCCGAAGTCCAGGAGCTGACCCGGCAGGAGACGCCGCACGCGGCCGGTGGGCTGACACCGCGTGAGGTGGAGGTGCTGCGGCTGGTGGCGACCGGCGCCGGCAACCGGGAGATCGCCGACACGCTGGTGATCAGCGACAAGACCGTCGCCCGACACGTGGCCAACATGTTCACCAAGCTGGGCGTCACGTCGCGGTCCGCCGCCACCGCATACGCCTACCAGCACGACCTCGTCTAGGAAGCGGCCACTTCCCGGTCGCTCACCGCTGCCACCGAGAAGGAGCCTCGGCGTCGACGGGCCGCCCTTCACACGCGGCGGGCCCATTCGGCGGTCGCCCGCCGCGCGCCGGCGGCGATCACGAGCAGCCGCCACCGGCACCCGCATTGGGCAGGGGCGCGGCGGTGCGCCTACACAGATCTACCCAGACGAGTCGGGCGGCCGGTTGGTTGGTGCGCCCGATGCGGGATCCCCGGCCCGCCATGGACGCTGACCTGGTAGCCCGACATCAAGGAGGCAACCATGGACACCCAGGCGCCGACCCAGGACCGGATCCGGGCCGGCTGGGAGGCCGTCGCGCCCGGCTTCGACGAGTTCGTGACCCCGCAGACCCTGCGGCTGGCGGAGGACGCCCTCCGCCGCATTGACCTTCGTCCCGGCATGCGGCTGCTGGACGTGGGCGCCGGCAGCGGAGCCCTGGCGATTCCGGCCGCCCGTCTGGGTGCCCGGGTGGTGGCCGCCGACATCGCCCCGACCATGATCGAACGGCTCCGGGACCGGGCGGCGGGCGAAGGGCTGTCAAACCTCGATGGCCGGGTGATGGACGGTCAGGCCCTTGAGTTCGAGGACGGAGCATTCGACGTGTCCGCCTCGCTGAACGGGGTCTCGCTGTTCCCGGACATGGCCGGAGGCCTGGCGGAGCTGGTGCGCGTCACCCGGCCCGGCGGCCGGGTGCTGGTCGTCGCGTTCGGGCCACTCCAGAAGGCGGAGTTTCTCGGGTTCTTGGTGAAAGCCATGCAGGCCACCGTCGCCGGCTTCGCTCCTCCGCCGGTAGATCCGCCACCGCTGCCGTTCCAGGTCGCTGACCTGGAGCTGCTGCGCGGCAAGCTCACCGGGGCAGGGCTGACCGGTGTGACGGTCGACACGACCACCTGGGAGATGCGATTCGAGTCCGCAGCCCATTTCTGGAACACGTTCACGTCGGGCAACCCGGTCTGGAGGCGGCTGACCGGCGGCCTGACCTCCGAGCAGCAGGCGGACGTCCGGTGGACGCTGACCGGGATGTTCCGGGAGCGCTCGGCGGGCGCGCCGGGGGCCGAGCTGCATACGGAGGTCAACGTCGGCATCGGCACCAAATGACGTGTCCGCTCACGGAAGGCGGAAGAGGAGGGAGACCAATGAGCGACCTGCGTAGGCCGCGGCGGATCGAGACCGTGGTGGTCGGTGGTGGGCAGGCCGGTCTGTCCGTGGGCTACCACCTGGCGCGGCGCGGCCTGGAGTTCGTGATTCTGGACGCGCACGAGCGGATCGGGGACGCCTGGCGGCACCGGTGGGACTCGCTGCGGTTGTTCACGCCCGCCCGCTACAGCGGGCTGGCCGGAATGCCCTTCCCGGGCGGCCGCCACACCTTCCCGACCAAAGACGAGATGGCCGACTACCTGGAGTCGTACGCGGCCCGGTTCGACCTGCCGGTGCGCACAGGCGTACGGGTGGAGCGGGTCTGGAGCAACGGCAACGGGTATCTGGTGGTGGCCGGCGACCACGTGTGGGAGGCGGACAACGTGGTGGTGGCGATGTCCACCCACCAGCAGCCGCGGCGGCCGCCGTTCGCCGACCGGCTCGACCCGGCGATCGTCCAGCTGCACTCGGCCGACTACCGCAACCCGTCCCAACTGCGGGACGGTCCCGTGCTGGTGGTCGGGGCGGCGAACTCGGGCGCCGAGATCGCCCTGGAGGCGGCCGACGGTCACCGGACGTGGCTTTCCGGTAGGCACCCCGGCCACGTGCCGTTCCGCATCGAGGGCGCGGCCGGGCGGGTATTGGTGCCGCTGGTCCTGCGGGGGCTGTTCCACCGGGTGCTGACCGTGCGCACACCGATGGGGCGGAGAGCCCGACCCAAGGTGCTGGCCAACGGGTGGCCGCTCGTACGGACCAAGCCGAAGGACCTGACCGCCGCCGGCGTCGAACGGGTTCCCCGGGTCGAAGGGGTGCGGGAAGGGCTCCCGCTGCTGGCGGACGGGCGGACCCTGGAGGTTGCCAACGTCGTGTGGTGCACCGGCTTCCGCGCCGGACTGGACTGGATCGACCTGCCGGTGTTCGGGAAGATGGAGCCGCGGCACTACCGGGGAGTCGTCGCGAGCCATCCGGGGCTGTACTTCGTCGGCCTGTTGTTCCTGTACGCCGCGTCATCCGAGCAGATCCACGGACTCGACAGGGACGCCGCCCACGTCGCCGGCACCATCGCGGCCAGGCGGAAAGAACGGTCCCGCGCCGCCGGCTGAGACGATCCCCGGCGCCGCGGGGGTTGGGGACGGGCGCGGGTCGATGCGGTAGCAAGTGTCCTCCGGGCCTCGACCATCGCCTTCGCGGAATACCGCGCCCGATCCCTGGGATCGGATGGTCTTCGGAGCCGCGTTGTGCCGCGAGCCGAGAGGTGACCGCCGCATCGAACCCGGCACACGCCACGGTCCCGGCGAGCCGGTACTCGCCGGGACCGTTGCCGCCACGTTCGCCAACACACCGTCCCGGTGTCCGGCCGAACGGCGCGGAGGCCACCCTCTGCCCCGTGCACGGTCAACGTCGCGTGTTCCGCGAACGCCTCAGGAGCCGGGAAAGCCGGCGGAGCAGCGGAGTACGAAGTTCAGCGCCCTTTCCACAGCGGCGTCGAAGACGGCGGTGAGGCGCAGCGCGATGCCCACGGGCAGCGCGCTGGCGGCGGTCAGCAGTGAGCGCTCGACCGGTGGCGCTTCGTCGGCCGGGCGGGGATCGAGACGGTCGGTGGGGTCGTACAGCACGTCGATCCGCTCCCCGACCTTCCCGGCGCGGCTGCCCTCTGTGGTCATCTCCGGGACCTCGACGCAATCCAGCCGGTGGTCGTAGTAGGTGGTGGTCGTGGTGGCTCCCGGCGGATCATGGTGCGGACCATGGTGATGAGGGGGGACGGGCGGTCCGGGTACGGGTCCGACGACGCCGGTACCGCCCCGCGTCACGACGCGCTTGTCGACCTGCAGTACCGTGCACGTGCTGGTCTGGCCCCGCTCCCGCAGGATCCGCGCCTCGACGGCCGTGTCCACGGCCGTCGAGGCGCGATTATCAGCGCGGCGCAGGACCCGATCGCCGACGCCCAGCCGCTGCAGACGAAGTAGGTGAGAACGACGAGCGCCAGGGCACCAAACCACAGCGCCGTGTAGCAGACCCATATGGCGCCGGTGAGAAGAACGCCCGCCCAGCTCCCGACAAGAGGGCCGGGACTGTGGCCCTCCAGCCACGCCCCCGCGAACGCCATCGCCATGGCCACGGGAGGAACCAGCACGCCGCCTGTGAGCCGGAGGCGCTCAGGCGGGAACATGCTGCGGAAGTACCCCGTTCTGGTGCAACCGGAACGTTCGGGTGTGCTTCCCCGTTCCGTCGAGACCACGGTGTTCGCTGATCGTCCCGAAGCGACGGTCGGGCCCGCCAAGGGCGCCCCCGGACCCTGGCCCCGCGGCCACATCTTGTCTCCGTCCCCGAGACAGACGTGCCTCGGTCTGGTTTTCTGACAGAGTGTCGTTGACAGCGTTAACAGGAGGAGACGTGGGGCGTCCCGGAATCCAGCCCGTCGTATGGAGCCCACCGGTGCCGACACCGAGAGCGCGGCAGCGCACGAGCGTACCGCCCATGCCGGCCCTCTCGCTGCTCCCGGTGGGGGCGGAAGGGCCGGAGGACGTCGCCGTGGAGCACGACGGTGCGGTCGTTACGGGCACGGCCGACGGCCGTCTTCTGCGCCTGCACCCGGACAGCGGGCACACCGAGGTCATCGCCGAGACCGGGGGCCGCCCCCTGGGGATCGAGGTCGACGGCGAGGGCGGGCTCATCGTCTGCGACGCCCGCCGCGGGCTGCTGCGGGTGGACCCCACCGGCGCGCGGCTGGAGACACTGGCGACGGACGCCGCCGGTGAGTCCCTGCTGGTGTGCAACAACGCCGCCGTCGCCGGGGACGGCGCCATCTACTTCACCGACTCATCGGCGCGCTTCCCGCTGGACCACTGGAAGGCCGACCTGATGGAGCACTCGGGTACAGGGCGTCTGCTGCGTCGCTCTCCCTCGGGCGAGACGAGCGTGCTTTTGGAGGAGCTGCAGTTCGCCAACGGCGTCGCGCTGAGCGGTGACGGGGCTTTCGTCGCCGTCGCCGAGACGGGCGGCTACCGGATACGCCGCGTGTGGCTGAGCGGGTCCAGGGCCGGCCAGGACGACGTGCTGATCGACAACCTGCCCGGCCTGCCCGACAACCTGAGCACGGGGACGGACGGCCGGATCTGGGTGGCGCTGCCCGCACCGCGCAATCCGCTGCTGGACTGGCTGCACACCAAGCCCCCTGTGCTGCGGCGGGCCACTTGGGCGCTGCCGGGACCGCTGCAGCCCGAACCGAAACGCACCGCGTGGGTCATGGCGGTCGACGCCGAGGGCAACGTCGTCCACGACCTGCAGGGAACAGGGGAGCGGTACCACATGGTGACGGGGATGCGCGAGCACAAGGGGCGGCTCTACCTGGGCAGCCTGACCGAGTGGGCGGTGGCCTGGTTCGAGCTTCCCGAACAGGAGTGAGCGCGGCCCTGAGACGCGGCACCGCGCGGAGGCCGGCTTCGCCGACTTCTGAGGGCGCGAACTTCAACGTGTAGTCACCGCAGCCCCTGGACGCGAGCGCCTACGCCCGCAGCCACCCGGACACCACCACAAAGCGTAACCGGCCTGTCTGCGCAGGTCGGCGGCGCTTTTTTCATGCTCTGCTGGGGTAGGCCGGGCGGGACTCGAACCCGCGACCCAGGGATTATGAGTCCCCTGCTCTGACCTGCTGAGCTACCGGCCCATCGCACGCGCGCGGGAGGGCATGCCTATCCCGCATATCGCGGCCCAGCTGTCCTGGACTTCCGGCAGCCGGGCTCGGCTTCATCTTAACAGGGGGCGCATGGTCCCTCCCGCGCGGAAACGGCGCATCCCCGGGGATCCAGCGCCCGGGGCCGGAAGGGGCGGCGAGCCGGGGACACACCGCGCCGCACGCCGCGGAACGCTCCCGATTAGTGGATATCCGCGACGCGAGTTGATCGGAACCCGAACGACCGGCACCTCCGCGGCGCTCGGGGAGGCCGGCGAGCGGGCCGGTGACGCTGTCCACCCGGTGCCCGGAAGGCAACCCGGGGTGGGCGGAACCGCGCCGCCGGCCGCGAGATAGCATCGCGGGCCGCATACACGTCGTCAGGAGAATGAGGTCATGGCCCAAGTACCCGTCAACGTCACCGTTACCGGCGCGGCCGGGCAGATCGGTTATGCCCTGCTGTTCCGGATCGCCTCCGGCCAGCTGCTGGGCGCCGACACCCCCGTGAAGCTGCGTCTGCTGGAGATCCCGCAGGCCGTCAAGGCCGCCGAGGGCACCGCGATGGAGCTCGACGACTGTGCGTTCCCCCTGCTCCGGGGGGTCGACATCTTCGACGACGCACACCAGGCCTTCCAGGGCTGCAACGTCGCCCTGCTCGTCGGCGCCCGGCCGCGCACCAAGGGGATGGAACGGGGCGACCTGCTGGAGGCCAACGGCGGCATCTTCAAGCCGCAGGGGGAGGCCATCAACGCCGGCGCCGCGGACGACATCCGCGTCCTGGTGGTCGGCAACCCGGCCAACACCAACGCCCTGATCGCGCAGGCGCACGCTCCCGACGTCCCGGCCGAACGCTTCAACGCCATGACCCGGCTGGACCACAACCGGGCGCTCAGCCAGCTCGCCAAGAAGCTCGACGTGTCGATCAACGACATCAGGAAGCTGACGATCTGGGGCAACCACTCCGCGACCCAGTACCCCGACATCTTCCACGCCGAGGTCAACGGCACGTCCGCGGCCAAGGCGGTGAACGACCAGGCGTGGCTGGAGAACGAGTTCATCCCGACCGTGGCCAAGCGCGGCGCCGCCATCATCGAGGCGCGCGGCGCCTCCTCCGCCGCCTCGGCGGCCAACGCCGCCATCGACCACGTCTACGACTGGGTGAACGGCACTCCCGAGGGCGACTGGACGTCGGCGGCCGTCCCCTCCGACGGTCCTACGGCGTGCCCGAGGGGCTCATCTCCTCCTTCCCGGCCGTCTCCCGCAACGGCCGGTGGGAGATCGTGCAGGGGCTCGACATCGACGCGTTCTCCCGTGAGCGCATCGACGCCTCCGTCCAGGAATTGGCCGAGGAGCGCGACGCGGTCAAGCAGCTCGGCCTGGTCTAGAAGTACCCGAAGAGGCCAGGGGAGGGGCCGGCGGGCCGTCCCGGAGAGAACTCCGGTGGTCCGGCCGGTCCCCGGCGGCAGGCACTATGGAATGCGTGAGTCTCATCGATCAGCTTCCGGCCGACCCTGAACCCGATTCCCTCTTCACAGCGTTCGCCTCGTGGGCCGAGGAGCGGGGCCTCACCCTCTACCCGCATCAGGAGGAAGCCCTCATCGAGGTGGTGTCGGGGTCCAACGTGATCCTGAGCACCCCCACCGGCTCCGGAAAGAGTCTCGTCGCCTCCGGGGCGCTGTTCGCGGCGCTCGCGCGCGACGAGTGCGCTTTCTACACGGCGCCGATCAAGGCCCTGGTATCGGAGAAGTTCTTCGAGCTGTGCGCGGTCTTCGGCACCGACAACGTCGGGATGATGACCGGTGACGCCAGCGTCAACGCCGACGCCCCCATCGTCTGCTGCACCGCGGAGGTGCTGGCCAACATCGCGCTGCGCGATGGCGCCGACGCCGACATCGGCACGGTCGTCATGGACGAGTTCCACTTCTACGGCGAGTCCGACCGCGGCTGGGCCTGGCAGGTGCCGATCCTGGAGCTGCCGCAGGTGCAGTTCCTGCTGATGTCGGCGACGCTCGGCGACGTCACGCTGTTCGAGAAGGACCTGACCCGGCGCACCGGCCGTGCGACATCGGTGGTGACCTCCGCCGAGCGCCCTGTCCCGCTGTACTACTCCTACCGGAGCACGCCGCTGCACGAGACCCTGGAGGAGCTGCTCGCCACGCGTGAGGCCCCCGTCTACATCGTGCACTTCACCCAGGCGCAGGCCGTCGAGCGCGCCCAGTCGCTCACCAGCATCAACATGTGCACCCGGGCCGAGAAGGACGCGATCGCGAAGGAGATCGGGAACTTCCGGTTCACCACGAAGTTCGGACGCAACCTGTCCCGGTTCGTCCGGCACGGCATCGGCGTGCACCACGCGGGCATGCTCCCCAAGTACCGGCGGCTGGTGGAGCGGCTGGCCCAGGCCGGGCTGCTCAAGGTCATCTGCGGTACCGACACCCTCGGCGTCGGTGTCAACGTGCCCATCCGCACGGTGCTGTTCACCGCGCTGAGCAAGTACGACGGCAACCGGGTACGCCGGCTCGGCGCGCGGGAGTTCCACCAGATCGCCGGCCGTGCGGGCCGCGCCGGGTTCGACACGGTGGGCAATGTGGTGGTCCAGGCGCCCGAGCACGTCGTCGAGAACGAGAAGGCCCTGGCGAAGGCCGGCGATGACCCCAAGAAGCGGCGCAAGGTGGTGCGCAAGAAGGCGCCGGACGGCTTCGTCGCCTGGGACCAGGCCACCTTCGAGAAGCTCATCGCCGCCGAGCCCGAACCCCTCGTCTCGCGCTTCAGGGTGAGCAACGCGATGCTGCTGAGCGTCATCGCCCGCCCCGGCGACTGCTTCGAGGCGATGCGGCACCTGCTGACCGACAACCACGACGACCGCCCGGCCCAGCGCCGGCACATCAGCGAGGCAATCGCGATCTACCGGTCCCTGCTGGACGGCGGCATCGTGGAGCGGCTGGAGGAGCCCGACGGCGAGGGCCGTACCGCCCGCCTGACCGTCGCCCTGCAGCCCGACTTCGCGCTCAACCAGCCGCTGTCGACGTTCGCCCTCGCCGCGCTGGAACTCCTCGATCCCGCCTCGCCCACGTACCCGCTGGATGTGCTGACGGTGGTGGAGTCCACGCTGGACGACCCCCGCCAGATCCTCGCCGCCCAGCTGAACAAGGCCCGCGGTGAAGCGGTCGCGCAGATGAAGGCCGACGGCGTCGAGTACGAGGAGCGGATGGAGCGGCTGGAGGAGATCGGCTACCCCAAGCCGCTGGAGGAGCTGCTCGACCACGCCTACGAGGTCTACCGGCGCGGCCATCCGTGGGTGGGGGACCACCCGCTGCGCCCCAAGTCCGTTGCCCGTGACCTGTACGAGCGGGCGATGACGTTCACCGAGTACGTCGGTTTCTACCAGCTCGCGCGGTCCGAGGGGCTGGTGCTGCGCTACCTCGCCAGCGCCTACAAGGCGCTCAGCCAGACCGTTCCGGAGGACGCCAAGACCGAGGAGCTGCGCGATCTCGTCGAGTGGCTGGGTGAGCTGGTCCGCCAGGTCGACTCCAGCCTGCTCGACGAGTGGGAGCAGCTCACCAACCCGGACGCGGAGACCGCCGAGAGTCCCGAGCGCGACGAGGGGCCGAAACCCGTCACGGCGAACCAGCGCGCCTTCCGGGTCCTGGTGCGCAACGAGCTCTTCCGCCGGGTGGAGCTCGCCGCGCTGCGCCGCTACGACGAGCTCGGCCGGCTGGACGGTGAGGACGGTTGGAACGCCGAGGCGTGGGAAGAGGCGTTGGAGGGCTACTACGCCGAGCACGAGGAGCTCGGGATAGGCCCCGACGCGCGGGGCCCGCAGATGCTGCTCATCGAGGAACAGAGCGCCGTGTGGGAGGTCCGGCAGATCTTCGACGACCCCGAGGACCACCATGACTGGGGGATCAGCGCGGAGGTGGATCTGGCCGCCTCCGACGAGGAAGGCCGGGCGGTTGTCCGCGTCCTGAACGTGAACCGCCTCTGAACCGGGTGTTCCGAGGGCAGGCGTCCCCGGACGCCCTCCGGCGCCGCGCCGGCTCCGCGGTTGTATTCGCCCTGGTGCCCGTTCGCGGCGGACCGGCCGCCGCGAACCGCGTCGTCGGAGGGCCCGCATGCGAGGAACGTCCTTCTCCGCCGGAGCGCCGAGCCGGGCGGCCGGTGCCGGCCCCGCCGCGGGGCCCGTCATCCTGATCGACTGGGACGGTGTCGACCCCGGCTACCTCGACCGGCACCTGGACTCCCGGCTGCCGCACCTGCGCTCGCTCGCCGCGGCCGGAGTCCGCGGCGTCGCCTCGTGCACGTACAAAGCGGTCTCCAACCCCAACCGGGCCTCGCTGGCAACAGGGGCCCGGCCTGCTGTGCACGGCAACGCCGCCTACGTCCTGCACCCCGCGACCGGCAGGGCGACCGGCCAGACCCGGCGCCTCGCCGCCGAGACCCTCGCGCAGAGCCTGCGCCGGCAGGGGCGGACGGTGCTGGCCGCGGGGTGGTACATCGTCTGGTCGAAGGGGGCCGCCTACGGCGATCCCGGGGCGCTCTATACCCAGGGCGCAACCTGGGAGGAGAACGTGGAGACGGTGGTGCGCGCGCTGCGCGGGCGGCCGGTGCGTTCCGGGGGGAGGCGGTTGGAGCCGCCGCGCCCACCCGATCTCATCGCGGCTTACGCGGCCGACATCGACGCCATCGGCCACCGGGAGGGGCCCTGGTCCGGGCGCATCCCGCCCCGCCTGGCGGAGCTCGACGCCGGGCTGGGGCGCATCCTCGACGCGGCGCGCGCGGCCGGGGCGCGGGACCGGGCGGCGTTCGTGGTCGTCTCCGACCACGGGATGACCGGGTACACGCACTCGCTCGAACCGCGGGTGCTCGAAGCCCTGGCGGAAGCGGGGTTCTCGGCGCGGCGGCTTCACTCGGGCCACTCCCCGGATCCGGGGACCGAGGTGGTGCTCACGGCGAGCCCGCGCACCGCCAACGTCTACCTGCGCGGGGGCGCCGCGACGGAGGAGGGGCGGGCGCGCGTGGAGGCGATGCTGCGCGGGCTCCCGGAGCTGGAAGGGGTGCGCAACCGCGCCGAGCTGGAAGCGCTGGGTGCGGCGCCGGCGGAAGGGGATTTCACGATCGAGGCGCGGCCGCCCTACGCGTTCGTCGATCCGGCCCGCGCCGACGGCCGGGAGCGGGGCGGCCACTCGAGTCTGCGGGAGGGAAGGGCGCCGCTGATCCTCTCCGGGGCCGGGATCGCGCCGGGGCGGCGCTTGGACGCCCCCCGCATCATCGATGTCGCCCCCACGATCAGCCACCTGCTGGGAGTCCGCGCGCCGAGCGGCGCCGAAGGCCGCGTTCTCACCGAAGCGCTGCTGGACACCCCGCCGTGACGGCATCCGCGCGACGGTACGCGCGGACGTGTGTGCCGCCGGGTAGGGGCGCCGGCCCTGGGCAGGGGCGGCGCTCCGGCCATTGACATGCAGCCGTTCGGCTGCCTATATTTTATGCAGCTAAAAGGCTGCATATTCGAGGTGGCGTGGGATGGACGAGGTGTTCAAGGCGCTGGCCGACGCCAGCCGCCGCCGGCTGCTCGACAGCTTGAACGCCCGCAACGGGCAGAGCCTGCGCGAACTGTGCGCCGGACTGGACATGGCCCGGCAGTCCGTCAGCAAGCATCTGGCGGTGCTGGAGGCGGCCGGCCTGGTGACCACGGTGCGGCGCGGCCGGGAGAAGCTGCACTACCTCAACGCCGCGCCGATCAACGCCATCGCCGAACGCTGGATCAACCGGTACCACCGCGAGCGCGTACGCGCCCTCGCCGACCTTAAGACGGCATTGGAGCAGGAACCGATGGGCACCACCGAGTTCGTCTACACCACCTACATCACCACCACACCGGAACGCCTCTGGCGGGCGCTGACCGACCCCGCCTTCACCCGCCGCTACTGGGGGGTCGCCTTCGAGTCGGACTGGCAGCCGGGCTCGACGATGACCTGGAAGGAGGGAGGGGCGACGATCGCCGATCCGGCCCAGGTCGTCCTCGAATCCGAGCCCTACCGCCGGCTGTCCTACACCTGGCACACCTTCACGCCGGAATGGGCCGAGGCCGCAGGGGTGAGCAAGGAGGTCCTCACCGGCGTGGCCGGTGAGCGCCGGTCGAAGGTCACCTTCGACATCGAGCCGCACGGGCAGCAGGTCAAGCTGACCGTCGTGCACGATGGCTTCGAGCCCGGAAGCACCGTACTGGAGATGGTCAGCGGAGGGTGGCCCGAGCTCCTCTCCAGCCTCAAGACCCTGCTGGAGACCGGTGACACCCCGCCGGCCGGCCCGGCCCCGGCGCGCCAGGAGGACCCGGCCCCGCAGCCCTGACCGGGCTCTTCCAAAGCCAGGCATCCGTCGAGGACCGTGCAGCGGGGCAAAACCGGATCAGAGCAGATCCCGCGGGCATGGTGCGCTCCGCACCGCCTCGTTGGCACGGTCTGCAGAACCCGCCCAAGGCGGAGCCCCCCAGGGACGGTGCAGCGGACAGGCATGCTCCCTGCTCCACGAGGAAAGGCGGCACGCTGGAGGCGGGGCGCCCGGTGTGGGGGAGGCATGCCGTGCGATAGTTCTTTCAGGCGCTGGTCTGGGCCGGAGGAGAAGCCGGGCATCACTGGCAGACCGCCGCGCGTACGTGTCCTGTCTGGGTTCCCAGCCGCCATCGGAGGAGAACGTGATCCGGCCCAGTGGCGCCCGCGGCGGTTCCTCGTGGCTGGCCCGCGTCCGGCACCGTGTGCTGGAGCACATGAGCGAACGGCTGCGCGCCCTGTCCGGGTGGACCAAGCCGCCGCAGCTCACGGCCGGGGCCTTCGCCGCCCTGATCCTGGCCGGCACGGGTGCGTTGTCGCTGCCGATCGCCACCGAGGCGCGCGAGTCCGCGCCGTTGGTGACCGCGCTGTTCACCGCGACCTCCAGTGTGTGCGTGACCGGGTTGATCGTGGAGGACACCCCGGTCTACTGGTCGGCCTTCGGCGAGGTCGTCATCATGGTCCTGATCCAGGTCGGCGGGTTCGGGATCGTGGCGCTGGCCACGGTGCTGTCGCTGGTCGCGGGTCGCACGCTGGGTCTGCGCATGGCGGTGCGGGCCGGGGCCGAGGCCAAGAGTCTCACTCTGGGTGAGGTGCGCCAACTGGTCACCGGCGTCCTGCTGGTGACGGTGATCTTCGAGTCCGCGCTGTGGCTGGTGCTGACGCTGCGGTGGTGGCTGGGCCACGGCGAGGCGTTCGGCCACGCCGCCTACATGGGATTGTTCCACGCGATCTCAGCGTTCAACAATGCCGGGTTCGCCCTCTACGTCGACAGCCTGGAGGGCTTCGCCACCGACCCCTGGATCACGTTGCCGGTCGCGATGGCCGTGATCTGCGGTGGGCTGGGGTTCCCGGTGTGGGTGGAGCTGTGGCGGCATGCGCGCCGCAGCAGTGAGCGGCGCCACTGGACGCTGCACACCAAGATCACCCTGGTGACCTCGGCGGTGCTGCTGGCGGTCGGGTTCGTCGTCTTCCTGGCCTTCGAGTGGCGCAATGCGGCGACACTAGGGACCCTGGGTGTCGGGGACAAGCTGCTGGTCGCGTTCTTCCAGGGAATGACGCCGCGCACCGCAGGGTTCAACACCCTCGACTTCGCCGAGATGAATACCCAGACGCTGTTGGCAACGGATGTCCTGATGTTCATCGGCGGCGGCAGCGCCGGCACGGCCGGCGGTATCAAGGTCACCACGTTCGCGCTGCTGGCGTTCGTGATCTATGCGACCGTGCGCGGCGAGACGAGCGTGCACGTGGCCGGCCGCCGTCTGGCCGGGGGTGTGGTCTCGCAGGCCACCACGGTGGTGCTGCTGGCGATCGGACTGGTCGTGAGCGCCACCCTGGCCCTGCTCTCCATTACCGAGTTCACCCTCGATCAGGTTCTGTTCGAGGCGACCTCGGCCTTCTCCACGGTCGGGCTGTCCACCGGCATCACCGACGAACTGCCGCTGGCCGGTGAGCTGATCCTGGTCTTTTTGATGTTCGTCGGCCGGCTCGGCCCCATCACGCTGGCCTCGGCGCTGGCGCTGCGCCGCCGCGCACGCCGCTACGACTACCCCGAGGAACAACCCATCGTCGGATAGCGCCATGCTTTCCCCGCGTCGCCGATCTTGACAGAATTGTCCCTTCGAAGCGTTCGGAAGGAACAATTTGCTCAAGATCGGTAGGGTCTACTTCACGAAAGGCATGTCGTGCGCCTGGAGCCGAGCAGTCCTGCCGTTCCGTCCCGGCCCGCGGGCGGCATTCCCCGTATCGTTCTCGCCGCCCTTCTCACATGCGGGCTGATAATGGTCGCCGTGACCGCTACCGCGCCGCGCGCCGCAGCGGAGGCGGACGCGCCCTCCGAGGCGCCCCGCTCGCTCGCCCGGCATTTCGACAATGCCGGCATCTCCAACGACTCCGCTCCCGAGGCGGCCGACCTCGACGGTTCCGGCCGCAGCCTCTCCGCCCAGGCGCTGGAGGCCGCCGGCTGGTCCCCCGGCCAGCGGCTGACCCTGCACCGAACCGGGACGGACTGGCCCCGCACCCGCCCGGGTGACCCCGACAACGTCGTCGCCGACGGCCAGCCGGTCAGCGTGGCCGGACGCGGCGACGCGCTCACCTTCCTCGTCACCGGTACCGGCGGCGACGCGACGGGCAGCGGCCGGATCGGCTACGCCGATGGCACCTCTTCCGAGTACACGCTGACCGCGCCCGACTGGGACAGCGGTCCCCTCAGCACCAAGGCCGTCGATCTGCCGTACAGCAACAGCCCGGGCGGCACCCGGGACTCGAAGGTCCGGCTGTACGCGCGCACCGTCCCCGTCGACCCGGAGCGCGCGCTGGCCTACGTCGAACTGCCCAGCGTCCCCGGTGGCACCGCCCGCATGCACGTCTTCTCACTCGGCCTGCGCGCTCCCCAGGAGCGGTGGAGCGGAACCTGGTCGGCGAGCACCTCCGGCTACGCCGCGACCGGCCCCTGGGAGGACCAGACGCTCCGGCTCGTCGTGCACACCAGCGTCGGCGGCCCGGCCGCCCGGGTGCGTCTGGACAACACCTTCGCCGGGCAACCGGTGCGGATCGGCCGGGCGACCATCGCGGTACGGGACGAGGGGGCGAAGGCCGCCGCCGCACCGGTTCCGCTGATGTTCTCCGGGCGCTCGCAGACGCGGATTCCCGCGGGCGGGCAAGCGCTCAGCGATCCGCTCCGTTTCGACGTGCCCGCCGACACCGACCTGCTCGTCAGCCTGCACCTGCCCGAGCCCGTCACCGCCGCGCCGGTGCACACCGCGGCCACCGGGACCAACTACCGCACCGAGCCGGGGGCGGGCGACCACACCGGCACCCCCGGCGCCGCGGCGTTCACCGGCACGATCGGCACCTGGCCGTTCCTCACCGGGATCGACGTGCTCGGCGGGCAGGGCTCGATCGTGGCGCTCGGCGACTCCATCACCGACGGCACGGGCTCCACACCGGGCGCCAACCGGCGCTGGCCGGACGTACTGGCCACCAGGCTGCTCAACCAGTCGGCCGTGCCGCGGTACGGCGTGCTCAACCAGGGCATCTCCGCCAACCGGGTCGTCACGGACCGCTACGACGGCGACGGGGTGAGCACCGACACCGGAGGCGTCAGCGCCCAGAACCGGCTCGACCGCGACGTCCTCGCCCAGACCGGCGCGCGCACGGTCGTCGTCTTCGAAGGCATCAACGACGTGCGGTGGGGGGCGGGCCCGGAGGAGGTCATCGCCGGTTTGCGGAACATCGCCGAGCGGTCGCGGGGCTACGGCCTGCGTGTCATCGCGGCCACGATCGCCCCCTGCAAGGGGTGGAGCGACTGCGACGAGCAGGTCGACCGGCGGCGCCAAGAGGTGAACGCGTTCATCCGGGGCAACAGCGGGCCGGGCGAGCTCTTCGACGGCATGTTCGACTTCGACGCGGCGCTGCGGGACCCCGGCGACCCGGCCCGGCTCCTGCCGGAGTACGACTCCGGCGACCACCTGCACCCCGGTGACGCCGGGTTGCGCGCGGTCGCGGAGTCGATCGACCTGGAGCTGCTGGTGCCCGAAGACGGGTACCCCCGTGACCGCGGTCCGGAGCCGGTTCCGCGGCCCTAAGCGCCCCCTCTCGGCGCGTCCGGGTCAGCCGCGGCGACATTGGCGAGAACGCGGAAGATCAGGGCGGTCGAGGCCGCGCCGGGGTCCAGGTGGCCCACGCTGCGGGGTCCCAGGTAGGAGGCGCGGCCCTTGCGGGCCTGCAGGGGGACGGTGCTCTGCGCGCCCTTGTCGGCGGCCTCGGCCGCGGCTGCGGTCGCCGTGCCGAGATCACTCTCGGAGTCGGCGGCGGTGCTGAGGGCGTCGACCGCGGGGGAGAGGGCGTCGACCATCGTCTTGTCGCCCACCTGCGCGGATCCGAGCTTGCACACCGAATCGAGCCCGGCGCCGAGTGCGGCGGCGAGGTCGGCGACACCGGCGTCGCCCGCGGCGAGCCGCTTTCCCGCTGTGCGGAAGACGGTGCCGTAGAGCGGGCCTGAGGCGCCGCCCACCCGGGAGATCAGCGTGGTACCGGTTTTCACCAGCACGTCCCCCGCTGTGCCGGGGGTGAGGGTGTCAAGGGCCTGCACCGCCGCACTGAAACCGCGGTCCATGTTGTTGCCGTGGTCGCCGTCGCCGATCTCCGCGTCGAGCCGGGTGAGGCGCTCCTTGTCGGCCTCGATCGCCTCGGCGATGGCTCGGACCCAGGCGCGGGCGAGGTCGATGTCCACGGGCTCCTCCTTGTGCTAGGGCCGTCTGTCGGCGCCCCGATGGCGTGTTCCCGGACAAGCCGTCCGAAGCGCCGCCGGGAAGAACCGGCCTTACACTCTCATACTCCCCAGCGCAGGGCGGGAGTGTTCACGGGGGCGTCCCACAGGGCGAGGAACGGCTCCTCGGCCCTGCACACGGTGATCGAGCATCCGGCCATGTCCAGGCTGGTCACATAATCGCCGACGAGCCTGCGCACGATCGTGATCCCCCGCTTGGCGAGGAGGGACGAGACCTCCCCGTACACCAGGTAGAGCTCGCTGAGCGG
Organism: Allosalinactinospora lopnorensis; assembly: GCF_000981225.1. Classification (GTDB taxonomy): domain Bacteria; phylum Actinomycetota; class Actinomycetes; order Streptosporangiales; family Streptosporangiaceae; genus Allosalinactinospora; species Allosalinactinospora lopnorensis. The sequence continues at coordinate 65,506 of NZ_LAJC01000015.1, read as the reverse complement.
GGTGCCGCCGAGCCCGTTGACCATCACGATCGCCTCGTCCCCGGAGGCCAGGTCGTGGTCGTTGAGGATGATCTCCAGCACGTCGGCCGCGATCTCGTTGGCGGGCCGGAGCTTCTCCCGGCTGCGCCCGGGCTCACCGTGGATCCCCACACCCACCTCGATCTCGTCCTCGGGCAGGTCGAAACCGGGACGCCCGGCCGAGGGGGTCGTACAGGCGGTGAGGGCGACCGCGAACGACCGGGAGGCGGCGTTGACCCGGCGCCCGATCTCGGCCACCGAGGCGAGGTCGTCGCCCCGGGCGGCGGCCGCGCCGGCGATCTTCTCGACGAAGAGCGTGGCCCCGGTGCCGCGCCGTCCCGCGGTGAACGTGGAGTCCTCGACGGCGACGTCGTCGTTGACGAGCACCGACTGCACCTCGATCCCCTCCTCGGAGGCGAGGTCGGCGGCCATCTCGAAGTTCAGGACGTCGCCGGTGTAGTTCTTCACGACGAAGAGCACACCCGCACCGGAGTTCACCGCGGTGGCCGCCGACAGCATCTGGTCCGGCACTGGGGAGGTGAAGATCTCCCCGGGACAGGCGGCGTCGAGCATTCCCGCGCCGACGAACCCGGTGTGCAGGGGTTCGTGACCGGAGCCGCCGCCGGAGACCAGAGCCACCCTGCCCTCCGTGGGCGCGTCGCTGCGGACCACCGTTCCGGTGTCGAGGTCCACCCGCAGTTCCGGGTGAGCCGCGGCCAGGCCCGCAAGGGCATCGGGCAGGAACGATTCGGCGGTGTTGAGGAACTTCTTCACGATGGGCCCCCTCATCTGCCTCTGCGGGATCGAGAATCGCGAGCGCGGATACGGACGAGCATGCCAGACGCAAGGCCTGATACCCCGTTTCCACGGCGGGGGAAACGGGACCGGCGACCTAAACAGCGCTGCTATCGGGGCCGGACCACCCGGGGAGGGGCCTCCCGCGGCCGCCCGTCCCGTTCCGCCGCGCCGGGATGCCGGCGTTGCCGTACCGGGGCCCGGCCCCTAGGCTCGATGGCTATGAGTTCTGTGGGCATCGTGCTCGTCTCACACAGCGACCGCCTCGCCGCCGGCCTTCGTGACCTGGTACGGGAACTCATAGGCGACAAGGCCCCGGTGGCCGTCGCCGGAGGCGCCGACGACGGCGGCATCGGGACGAGCTACGACCTCATCCTCTTCGCGATCGGCGAAGCCGACCAGGGGAGGGGAATCGTCGTCATCCCCGACATCGGCAGTGCCGTCCTCACGGTGCGCACGATCCAGGAGGACCATCCGCGCGACGACGTCGTCCTTGTCGACACACCCTTTGTGGAGGGCGCGGTGAGCGCCGCGGTCACCGCTGCGAGCGGAGCCGACCTGGCCGCGGTCGTCACCGCCGGTGAGGAGGCCCGCTACACGGCCAAGTTCTGAGGTCCGAGCCGCCCGCCCCAGACCCCCTCGGCCGCTATCCGCGCACGTGGTGCGCCCCCTCCGGTCGCCACGGACGCAGCCGCGGCAGCCAGGCCGGCACGTTGCGCCGGTAGGTCTCGTACTCGCTCCCGAACTGGCGCAGCAGGGTGGGTTCCTCGTAGAAGCGGACGAACAGGGCGGTAAGACCCCAGAAGAACGCGGCCCAGAGCACCAGGTCGAACGAGCCGAACAGCAGCGCCTGGCCGAGGATGACCCCCAGCAGCGAGACGTACATGGGGTTGCGCACGTAGCGGTTGGGGCCCTCGACGACCAGGTGCCTGGTCGGTGTGATCGGGGCGGGCGTCCCCCAGGCCATGGCGAACCGCGCGAACGCGTGGATACACCAGAACAGCCCCGCGCAGATCAGGAGGACGCCCACCGCCTGCGCCACCACCCAGTACGGTGCGGGCTCGCCGAGCTCCCAGCGGGTGATCCACCACGGTCCGAGACCGGCCACGAACCCCGGCGCCAGGAGGAAGAACACGATACTGCCGACGGCCGCCGACGTTTTGCTGCGCATGGTCTACTCCTCGTTCTCTCGTCGTCCGTTCGGGTCGGGGCGCTCGGCGCCCCCCGATACCGCTGCCGCGCGCAGGTATGCGTCGGCGAACGTCTCGCAGGCCTCCTCAAGGGAGGGAAGCTGCGGCCCCAGGGCGGATTCGAGTGTCGGCCGGAGCGCCAAGTGCACCGTCAGAGGCCGAGCATCTGCTGGATGAGCAGCGGAAGCGGCAGCGGGCGCAGGCGGCCGGCCCGGACGTGCGGCAGCAGCAGCGCGCCGAAGCTGTCGAACAGGCGGGGAAAGCCCGCCCGGAACATCTGGCCGCCCGGACCGTCGGGGCGGCTGAACAGATCGGCGAACAGCGCCGGCAGCACCCGGGGGTGCCGGTCGAAGGCCGTGACCAGGGCGCGGTGGATCTCCCGCACGGTGCTCCCAAGGGCGGCGGGCGGGCTCGCGGCGAGCCGTTCCAGGTCGAGCAGCGGGCTGTGGCGCTCGAAGATCGCGGTGAGCAGGCCGTCGCGGCCGCCGAAGGCCGTGTGCAGGCTCGGCAGCGAACACTGGGCCGCCTCGGCGACCGCGTCGAGCGTGACCGCGCCGAGTCCGCGCTCGCTGATCAGTTGGGCGGCCGCCGCTACGGCCCGTTCCCGCACCGGCGGACGGCCCCCGGGATCCACGCCCGCGGCGCGGACCGCCTCATCGATCGCCGCCCTTGATCCGCCGAGCCGCCGCAGCAGGGTGCTGCGTGAGATCCCCGCTGCTGCCGCGATCGCGGTCAACGGGACCACAGCCACGTCCGTACCCCGCTCGCGGGCCGCCGCCAGCGCGGCTTCCACCAGCTCCCACGGAACTCTCTCTCCCATGAAATATGAGACTACTCTTTATATAACGTAGTGTCACATGTTGGGCAGACGAATCTCCCGCGGCCGTGGTGCTTGGCGGATCGCTTTACGCCGCTGCGGCCCACCGTCCGATGCCTGACGCGGCCGTGCTGTCACAGTGGGTGAGCTGTGCGTGGGGGAGGAAAAGCGGGGCGGCGCGTCAACGACCACCGCTCCCGGGGCCGGTCTGCCCTGTCTCGGGGTCCGCGCCTCGGACGTCCCTCAGAAGGAGGTGCGGTCCCGTGCTCAGGTGAAGTCTTTGAGAAGCGTCCCGAGGTACTGGGTCGTCGAGGAGGCGGGTAAGGCCTCGATACACAGCCGGTCCATGACCTGCATGTAGTGCTCCGTCTCCTCGGGCTTGTCGAAGTACAGGGCGCTGGTCAGCTGTTCGAGGTAGACGATGTCGGGCAGTTCGGGGCTGGTGAACCGCAGGATGCTGAACGGACCGCCCGCCGCCGCGTGGCCTCCTTGGTTGAACGAGACGATCTGCAGGGTGACATTGGGCAGCGTGGCCATCTCGATCAGGTGCTCAAGCTGGGCGCGCATGGCGTTGGGACCGCCCAGGGGGCGGCGCAGCGCGGCCTCGTCCACGGCCGCCCACAGCTTTGGGGCGCCCGGTCCGGTGAGACGCTTCTGCCGGGCCATCCGCAGGGCGACCCGGCGGTCGATCTCCTCGGCCGGTGCGCCGCTGTGGGCGAGCATGATGACGGCGCGGCTGTACTCCTCGGTCTGCAGCAGGCCGGGGATGAACTGGATCTCGTAGGTGCGGATGATGGCGGCCGCTTCCTCCAGGCCGACGTACACCTCGAACCAGTGCGGCAGGATGCCGCTGTACTTGTGCCACCAGCCCGGGGTGTTGGCCTGGCGTGCGAGCGCGAGCAGTGGTTCGCGCTCCTCCTCGGCCGTGACCCCGTAGAGGGTGAGGAGGTCGGCGACATCGCGCTCCTTGAAGCTGACCTGCCCCAGTTCCAGACGGCTGATCTTGGCGTGCGAGGCCCGGATCTCGTACCCGGCGTCCTCCCGTGAGATGCCCCTGGCGGTACGAAGCCGGCGCAACTGGTTCCCAGCAGGATCCGCAGCACCGTCGGTCCGCCCCGCGAGTAGTCGAGTATGTTGAGCTGAGGAGCGGTTTCGCTCGACTGCGCTGTTCCCACGGGTCTCTCCTAAGGGCGGCTGGTTCGCAGTCAGTGAACCAGATGTGAGGAGGAGCGTTCAATTCTTCTCGTTATGTGAACCAAGGGGCGAGGGACGGCTTCGCCGCAACCCCTTTGCCGTCCCTTTGCTCCCTCCCCACTATTCTCTTCCTCTTTCGCGTCTGTCACAGCCCTGTTGCCCGCAGGTTTCGGTGCGGCCCGGTGCCTGTGCCCCTGGTCGGAACCCGCTTCATCAGGGCCCGCGATGTCCGGTTCCGCTACCTGTGCCGTGGAGGTTCGCCCGACCTCGCGGACGCGGCGTGCGGGCTCAGTCCATCAGGTGGTCGAAATCGCCGGCCTTGGCTCCCTGCACGAACGCCGTGATCTCGGCCGGCGTGTAGATCAGCGCCGGGCCGTGCGGGTGGCGGGAGTTGCGGACCGCGACCTCTCCGTCCGGTAGCCGGGCGATCTCGACGCAGTTCCCGTTGGGATTGCTGAGGCGGCTCTTATGCCAGACGACCTCACGCAAGCTGCTGGCGGGGATGCCGTTTTCGGCCTGCTGCATCTAACTCTCCTCACCGAATCGTTGCGGGCCCTGCGGATGGTGTGGTCTCCGGCACTGGGCTGGCCTGTTCTACTTGCCGTACTGCTGACCCTTGTTTGCGAGTACACGTCGTGTCCGCGACCGCGGCCTGGTCGCGTCCACCTGAGGGAGCGCGCGGGTCCTCCTCTCACGTTCGAACATAGCGCAGCTATGCACGTGCATATGTGTTTGCATCGGTTCTTGCGACAGTAAATTACCTGAATTGTTCCGGGTGATGGTGAGCCGACGATCGGTGGTGACCTGGTCGGAGGGGGTGGCGCGGCAGCGGCCGTTATCCGGCGCTCCTGGGTCCGGTGAATGCCTGTCGGGCTGTACACAGGAAGATGAGACCCGTGTGGGTCAAGCGCGCGATCGCGGGGTGCGACCGGTTCAAATTTTCATAACGATGGTGGCCGGGGACGACAGTCGGCCCGTTTCTCACTAGACTGCCGTGTGCACATGCATTCGTGCTTGCAGCTGTAAGAGACACGAGGAATGGTGCACGTGGCCATAAACAGTGCGAAACGCACAACCCCGCAGGGGCCGCGATGAACGCGCGCTTCGCTTCCTGTAGTGCCAGTGACCCGCACACGAGAGCAGGGATCGACCGGGTGCTGTCCGCGATCGAACCCGCCGACGCGCCCAGCGGGTGGTGGGGACTCACATCAATGCCGCTGCCCATCGGCCATCGCGTCCTCGACCGGCGCATCGCTGCGCAGGGACTGGGATTCCACGCTTCCTCGGTCAGGACCGCCCGGGACTTCGCGCGCACGGCGTTATCCAGCTGGGGACTGGCCGACCTGAGCGGGCTGCTCGGTGAGGTTCGGCTCGTCGTCTCCGAACTGGTGACCAACGCGTGCCGGCATGCGGTGCCGGAGACGGCCGGAGCCATCTCCGAATGGTCCATCCAGCTCGGACTGCTCCGCGAGGGCACCCAGCTGACCTGCATGGCCTTCGACCCCAGCCATCGGGTACCGGAACTGGGCGAGCAGAGCGACCTCGAAGAGGGCGGGCGCGGGCTGCACCTCATCGAGTCGTTCAGCTCCGCCTGGGGCTGGCACCTGCTCGAAGGTCAAGGCAAGGTGGTCTGGGCCGTGCTGACCGTCGTCGACCGCTCGTAGCGGGCCCCTGCTTTTTCCGACACGGCAGACCTCGCCCCGAGACCGCAGCGCCGTCTCAGGCGGCCGGACCAGGACGGCGCGGGGACGCGCACGCATCCGCACGAGTCTCGGTGGGTAGGAAGTGCCCGGAGCTCGTGCCGGCAGGAGGAGGGCTGATATGGCCGAAGCGCCAGTACAAGCCCTGACTGTTGGGATCCTCAAGGAGACCGCCTCCGAAGAGCGAAGGGTCGCGGTGGTCCCCGCCGCTGTGGAGAGCCTGCGGGAGCTGGGGCCGGCGGTGCTGGTCGAGACCGGCGCCGGAGCAGGGGCACACTACTCCGACGACGACTACGTTTCAGCGGGCGCCGAGGTCGTGTCCGCATCGGAACTGCACGAGCGCGCCGATGTCCTGCTGTCGGTGACGCGCCCTTCCTCCGAGATCCTGCGCCGGCTGCGCTCCGACCAGACCGTCGTGGGCATGCTGCAGCCGCTGAACGACCCCCTGCTCATTCGCGACCTGGCTGATCTCGGCGTCACCGCTGTCAGTCTCGACGGAGTGCCACGTACGCTGAGCCGGGCACAGCCGATGGACGCGCTCAGCTCCCAGGCCAACGTCGCCGGGTACAAGGCGGTGATCGTCGCCGCCGCGGCCTACGACCGCTACCTTCCCCTCCTGATGACCGCGGCCGGTGTGGCGCGGCCCGCGGAGATCCTGGTGCTGGGGGCCGGAGTCGCCGGACTGCAGGCGATCGCGACCGCCAACCGGCTCGGTGCCGTCGTCACCGGTTACGACGTCCGCCACGAGGCGCGCGAGGAGATCCGCTCGCTCGGCGCCGAGGTCCTGGAACTGCCCGAAGTGGAATCGGCGGGGGCCGGCGGGGGATACGCCCGCGCTCTCACCGACGCGGAGCGGCGGTTCCAGCTCGGAGCCCTTTCCGACCAGGTCCACCGCTTCGACATCGTGATCGCCACCGCACAGGTCCCCGGCGGGCGGCCGCCTCTGCTGCTGGAGGAGGACGCGATCGCCCGGCTCCGCCCGGGCGCGGTCGTGGTGGACCTCGCGGCGGGCCCGTACGGCGGGAACGTGGCGCTGTCCCGCTCGGACGACACGGTCGTCACCGATCGCGGGGTCACGGTCATCGGTGCCGGGAACCTGCCCGCCACGGTGCCCCGCGCGGCGTCGGAGGCCTACTCGCGCAACGTGCGGACGCTGCTCTTCCACATGTTCAGCGAAGGGCGGCCGGTGATCGATCTGGACGACGAGATCCAGGCGGGAGTTGTCATCACACACGGCGGCAGGGTGGTGCACCACGCTGCCGCGGCAGCGGTCGAAGCCGTGACAACAGCGGGAGGAGTCGAACCCCATGAGTCCGGAACTCCTTACTGACCTGACCATCTTTCTGCTCAGCGTCCTGGTGGGGTTCGAGGTCATCAGTAAGGTGCCCGCGACCCTGCACACGCCGCTGATGTCGGCCGCCAACGCCATCCACGGCGTCGTCCTGGTCGGGGCGATGGTCATCGCCGTCACGGCGGATACCCCGCTCGGCTACGCGCTGGCGCTGGTGGCCGCGGTGTTCGCCGCCATGAACGTCGTCGGGGGGTATGTCGTCACGGACCGGATGCTGCAGATGTTCCGCCCGCCCTCGGAGCGTGCACCCGAGCCCGCCGTCGAGGAGGACGCCGCGGGCGCACCCCCGGCGGTCTCCGCCGGCAGCGGCGCGCGGGAACCGGCTGAGGCGGCGGACGACGGCCGGACCGGCACAGAGGCGGCGGATCCCCGGGAGGGCCGGTCATGAGCACCGTCGACGTCATCATCCGGCTCGTCTACCTGGGCGCGGCGACCTGTTTCGTGATCGGGCTGCACCTGATGAACTCGCCGGGGACGGCCCGACGCGGCAACCGGCTCTCGGCCCTGGGAATGGCCGCGGCGGTGGTCGCGACCCTCGTCTACCTCATCGACTCCGGGACCGTAACCCCGGCGGGATGGATCGTGCTCGCGGTCGGAATCGCCATCGGGGCGGCCGCGGGACTGTACTCGGCGCGCACCGTGCGGATGACCGCCATGCCGCAACTGGTCAGCCTTTTCAACGCGGTCGGCGGCGGAGCGGCCGCCCTCATCGGTGTGCACGATTTCCTGCAGTTCGGTGGCCCTGAGGGGACGCTCTCAGCGGCCGCGGCGATCGCGGTCACACTCGACGTCCTCATCGGCACGGTCGCCTTCTCCGGCTCGCTCATCGCCTCGGGGAAACTCCAGGGATGGGTGTCCGGGAGCCCTGTGCTCCTCCCCGGGCGCGGGGCACTGAACGCCGTGCTGATCGCGGTCATCGCCGTGGCGGCCGGCCTGCTGATCGCCGGCCTCATCGGGGTTCCGGCCCTGGCCGTCCTCGTGCTCGCCTCGCTCCTTCTCGGTGTGCTGATGGTGCTGGCGATCGGCGGCGCGGATATGCCCGTCGTCGTTTCGCTGCTGAACGCGGCCACGGGGGTGGCGGTCGCGATGGCGGGTTTCGTCATCGAGAACACCATGCTCATCATCGCGGGCGCCTGGTGGGCGCCTCCGGTGGCATCCTCACCAAGCTCATGGCCGACGCCATGAACCGCTCCCTCGGCAGCATCCTCATCGGCGGGTTCGGGACGGGCGACGGTGCGGCGCCGGGGGCCGTCGGCGCCGCTGAGGGGATCCGGACGATCGACGCGGACGACGCCGCGATCCGGCTCGCCTATGCCGGACGTGTCATCGTCGTCCCGGGGTACGGGCTGGCAGCGGCCCAGGCTCAGCACGAGCTCCACGAGCTCACCGAGCTGCTGGAGAGCAGAGGGGTGCGGGTGGACTACGCGATCCACCCGGTGGCCGGCCGGATGCCCGGACACATGAACGTACTGCTCGCCGAGGCGAAGGTGCCCTACTCCCAGATGAAGGAGATGGAGGAGATCAACCCGGAGTTCCCGCGGGCGGATGTCGCGCTGGTCATCGGGGCCAACGATGTCACGAACCCGGCCGCCCGGCGCCCGGGGACGCCGATATCCGGCATGCCGATCCTCGACGTGGACCGGGCCGAAACCGTCATCGTGGTCAAACGGTCGATGGGCCACGGCTACGCCGGCATCGACAACGAGCTCTACACCGAACCCGGGACCCGCATGTTCCTGGCCGACGCGAAGTCCGCGCTCGGAACGCTGACAACGGCCGTCAAGACCCTCGTGCGGTGAGGTTCCGCCTCCAGCGCGGCGAACCACCGGCGCTACTCGCGAGGACAGCCCATCTGGTGGTGGATGATCAGATCGACGTAGACATCGCCCAGCTGCGGCAGAGTCAGCCCGCCCTCGGGCTCGTACCAGTTCAGGATGGAGTCCAGGGTCTCCAGGACGGTGTCGGCCGCGGCACCGGGCTGGGGGGCGGTGAAGAGTCCCGCACTGTTGCCCTCTGCGATCATGTCGCGGATGTGCTCCTGGTAGGAGCGCATGAGGTCGTACAGTTCCCGGTAGCGCGTGGGGTGGATGGCGCGGAGCGTGGGCATCAGATCGCGCCGCAGCCCTTCCTCCGTCCAGTGCTCCCAGCAGAAATCGATGTGCCTGCGGATGAGCGCGGCAAGGCGGTCCACCGGGGGTTCGGGTGCCCCGGAGTCGGCGATCTGCCCCGTGACGAGCGTGCGAGTGGAACGGAGGACGACCGCGTAGACCAGGTCCATCCGGGTGGGGAAGGCACGGCGGAACTCCAGGAAGTTGATCCCGGTCTCCCGGGTGATCTCCCGGATGAGCGTGGCCATGTCGATACCGCGTACTCCGTGTTGGGAGAACAGCCGTCTCGCGGCGTCAAGGGTGTGTTCGGTGACTCGGGCATCGTGTGGCGAGAGGTCGGCCGTCATGATCATCTCTTGAGTGCGCCGCCGACAGGCGACACGATCGAGGGGGTTGATGTCAGCGGATCCGGTTACGAACCGGTTTCGATGATAGTCGTGCAGGCGTTCCGATTCACGGGAAACACGGATGCCGACCGCGGATTTCGGGGTCCGGATCTCCGCGCTCAGCTTGGAAGGGCTCGGAAACGCCCGCGGCGCAGGGATCTCTCTACCAGCCGCGGCGCTGATGCGGCGGCTCCGCGGCGGGCCGGGCGGCCCGGTCCTGGTGGGCGCTCGTGTGCTCACGCTGTCCACCGGCCAGCTGGGCGAGTTCGGCGGGGTGGTCGGTCACGACCGCGTCGACCCCCATGCCGAGAAGCCGTGCCATCTCCGTGAAGTCGTTGACCGTCCACGCTGAGACCTCGCAGCCGTGTCGATGCACCTCCGCCACCAGTTCGCGGGTGATGAGCGGATAATAGACGTTGTAGAAGCGCGGGCGCACCGCCTGCCACAGGTCGGCCGCGGGCGGATCCTCGCGGTCCCAGGTCAGCGCCAGCTCCACGCCGGGACGGTGCGACCGGACCGCGCGTATCGCCTCGATCGAACCGGTGTAGAGCACCTTTTCGGCCAGACCGAGCTCCTGCACCAGGCGTCGGTGGCCAGGGCGGTGTCGACCGACGTCACGTTCAGCATGAACTGGAGCGGGTGCGGCCGGCCGAACTCCGCCAGAACCTCCAGCAGGGTCGGGACACGCTGGTCCGCCTCGCCGTTGAACGCGGCCAGCTCGGCCAGGCTCAGTCCGGTCACCGGCCGGGAGAAGCCCCAGAGGCGTTCCATGGTGGCGTCGTGGAGCAGAACCACCTGGGCGTCGCTGGTGAGCTTGAGGTCGATCTCCACCATGTCGGCCCCCGCCGCGGCGGCGGCCCGAATGGCCGGCAGTGTGTTCTCCCGGAACTGGATGGGGTCACCGCGATGGGCGATCGCCAGCGTCATGAGGCATCTCCTGGACATCTTCGATCCGATGCGCGGCCGGGTCGACATCGGCGCGGCGAGGGCGGGCCGCCGCTGCTGCTGTTTTCCAGGCCTGCAAGAGTCGTGCCCCCCAGATTGCCAAAAACCCGACACCGGCGAAGGGGGTACCGGGAAAAACCAGGAAAAAGACCAGGACAGCGGGCATACGAGGGGACACGGGCCGGGCCCGTGCGGTGCCGGTCGCGCCTGACCTGGGAAACTTCTAGGGCAGACCGTGCGTCTGCAACAGTGGCACACGCACTTCCCACAACCGAGGTCTTGAGGCGAACGATGATCCCCGACCAGCGACGCGAGCACATCCTTAAGCTCTTGCAGGAACGCCACGTTCTGAGCATCAACGAGCTCACGTCGATGCTGTCCGTATCGCACATGACGGTGCGGCGGGACATCCAGACGCTGGAGAACGAGGGCAAGGTGCTGTCGGTCACCGGTGGGGTGCGCCTGGCGGCCCGGCTCAAGAGCGAACCCTCCTACCTGGCCAAGGCCCAACTGGAGGTGCCGGCCAAGCGCGCCATCACGCGGGCCGCGGCGGAGCTGGTGCGGGAGAACTTCACCATCTTCCTGGACGCCGGGACGACCACGCTGCAGATGGTGCCGATGCTCACCGGCAAGCGGGGGCTGACCGTCGTCACGAACGACTTCAACGTCGTGGGCCACCTCATGGAGTACCCCAACATCGAGCTGATCCACACCGGAGGCGTCGTCTCGCACGCCGACCACTCCTCGGTCGGGCAGTTCACCGCGGACTTCCTCAGCAAGGTCAACGTCGACCTGGCGTTCATCGCCAGCAGCTCCTGGGACATCGACCGCGGTTCGACCACCCCATCGGAACCCAAGGTCGTGGCAAAGCAGCAGCTGCTGAACATCGCCTCCAAGAGCGTCCTCACCGTGGACAGCACGAAGTACGGCAAGTTCGGCACGTTCCGGGTGGCCCGGCTGGAGGAGTTCGACCTGATCGTCAGCGACGATCGGCTCCCCCGGTCGGCCGTCGATGAGATGCGGTCCCGGGACATGCGCCTGCACCTGGTCGCATCCGAGTAGTCCCGTGGGGCCGTCCGGCAGACCGCTTCGGCTACCCGCCGGACCTTCCGTCCGGCGGGTAGCACGCCGTCCTTCTAGTCTTCGCCGCTGTCCGGTTCGGCCGGGCAGAACAGTTCGAGCTGGAAACCGTCCGGGTCGTTGAAGTTGAGAGCCGAACCCCACGCGGAATGGACGATCGGCGTGTGGTCGATGTCCATGTCGGTCAGACGCTCCTCCCACGCCTCCAGATCACCCAGGTGGCCGATCCTGAGGGCGATGTGGTCGACACCGGCGTGCCGGCAGTCGAACAGCCCCTTGAAGTGGTCCTTGTGCTGGGTGAACCCGAGGACCATACCCGACTCGTGGCTGCAGTCGGTGTGCAGCGTCTGACCGTCGTCACGAGTCCGGAACTCCCGGAAGCCGAGGACGGAGCGGTAGAACTCGACGCTGGCGTCGCGGTCACGCACGGAAAGCGTGATGTGGGCGATACCGGAAAAGCGGGGCACTGATACCTCTCTCCGGCGGCGAGGCGGCCGAAGTTTGCGGGGAGGGAAAAGGTCAAGCACGTTTTCTGAGCTTACGTCCCGATCCCGGATCCATGGAGGGCTATTAACGCGTGCTTAACGCCGCCGATCCACATCAGCGCCGATTAACGCTCTACAGCCGCTGGGAGGGCGCCACTTGACCAAGGGCGGCTAACGCATCGACCAGGTAAAAAGTAAGCAATGCTTTGCTGATGTCCGGGGTTAGGGTGGCGCCATGGGCGAAACGAGCACGTTGTACGTGGTGACGGTGTTCCTCGGCGATTTCGGCGGCGGGGGCGACACCGGCGGGAACGAACTCGGCCTCTTCCTCGACACCCAGGGCCTTCCGGAGCGGACCCGCCAGCACGTGGCGGCGGATCTTGGGTTCGCCGAGACGGTGTTCCTCGAGGACCCGGCGACCGGACGGCTGCACATCCACACACCGGCCAAGGAACTGCCGCTCGCCGGGCACCCCTTGGTGGGGACCTCCTGGCTGCTGCGCCGCGGCGGCACCGGCGTGCAGGTGCTGAACCCGCCGGCGGGGCCGGTGCCGACCTGGGCCGAGGGGGATCTCACCTGGATACGCGCCGCTCCCGAGTCGGCCCCGGAGTTCGATACCCGCCAGATGCCGTCCCCCGCCGACGTCGACGCGTGGGCGGGCGCCGAGCCCGGCGCGGACCTGCACATCTGGTCGTGGGAGGACGAGGCCGCGGGCCGGGTCCGGGTACGTGTCTTCCCGAGCGGGATGGGCATCGACGAGGATGAGGCGACGGGGGCGGCGGCCCTGCGCCTAGGGGCGCTGCTCGGGCGCCCGCTCACCATCCGCCAGGGCATGGGTTCCCGGATCGAGGTGCGCCCCGGCCCCGACGGCACCGTTGAGGTCGGCGGCCGTTGCGCCCTGGTGGAAACGCGCGGCTACCGGATCCCCTGGACCACGGCGGCCACCGTGTTACCCGACGAGGCGCGTGGGAATGACGGCTGCGCGAGAGGCGGCCGAGACAACGACGGGAGGCCACCGAGGAGCCGATGACGACGCCGATCGGGCCTGAGCTCTCCGCGGCCTGGCGGGAGCTCGCGGGCTCCGGACCCGAGGCCGAGGCCGTTCGGGCCGACCTGCTCGAACGCTGGTCCGAGCCGCACCGGCGCTACCACACCCTCGACCATTTGCGAGCGGTGCTCGCCGCCGTTGACGAACTGGCCGGTCAGGCCGCCGATATCGCGGCCGTGCGCTATGCCGCCTGGTTCCACGACGCGGTCTATGCGGGAATGCCGGGCGAGGACGAGGAGCAGAGCGCCCGCCTCGCCGAGCAGACGCTTCCGGCCTGCGGAGTGGACGGCGCGCGCGTGGCCGAGGTGGCCCGGCTGGTCCGGCTCACCGCCGCGCACCGCCCTGCGGTCGGCGACCCCGACGGCCGGGTGCTCTGCGACGCCGACCTGTCCGTACTGGGTGGCACCCCCGGCGAGTACCTGGCCTACACCGCCGCGGTGCGCGAGGAGTACTCCCACGTTCCCGACACCGACTTCCGGCGGGGCCGGGCCGCGATCCTGCGGGAGTTACTCCGAACGCCTCAGCTGTTCCACACGCCGCTCGCCCGCGTCCGCTGGGAGGATCGGGCGCGGGTCAACATCCGCGCGGAGCTGGTCCGACTGGAGAACACCGCGCCCGGACTTGCGTCGCCGCAGTCCTGAGGCGACCAGTCGGGCGACCAGTTCCCGACCCGGTACCGGCAGCGCGCCCAACTCGATCGCCCGATTGTAGGCCGTCTCGGGAACGTCGTAGTGGTCCCGGTCGAAGGCCCGGGCGGGCACGCCGAGCCGGCGAGCGAAATCGTGCAACTCGTCGTGACTGGCGTCGCTGACCAGATGCGACCAGTACAGATCGCGCGGACCGGGCCAAACGGGGGGATCGATGAGGACGCTCACGGCCCCGACTCTAGGCGACCGCCGGAGGCGGGCACTCCCGCAGAGTGAACCGCGCCGCGGCCGGGCTCCCCGCGCCGTGCTCATCAGGGGGTCCGTCGAAGGCCGGTCGCCACCACGATCGCGGAGACAGCGACCATGACGCAGGCCATGGCCTTCAGTCCGGCGTCGGTGATCCCGTGGGCGAACACCACACCGAGGATCACCGAGGCCGTTATCGAGCCGATGAAACGGAAGGTCTGGAACAGCCCTGACGCGACCCCGATGTGGTCGCCGGGTGCCGCACGGTACATCGACGACTGCAGCCCGAGGTTGTTGAAGGCGTTGGGCAGGCCGAGTAGCGCGGTCAGCAGGATCAGCGCCCACAGTGGGGTGGAGCCGTCGGCCAACAGCAGCCCGGCCGAGCCGCAGAGGAGCAGTAGGCCGCCCGTGATGAGCACGAACCGCTCGTCGAAGCGGCGCAGCAACCGGGTCACCAGGGGGAGCGCGAACACGCTGATTCCGGCGATGGGGAGGACGACCATCCCGGCCAGTCCCGCGCTCACCTCCCGCGCACTCTGCAACCACTGGGGTATTCCGAGAAAGCCGAGGTAGAACACCACATTGATGGCGGTGTTCCGTGCGAAGACCGAGAGCAGCCGCCGGTTCGCGCCGAGCATGCGCAGGTCCAGGAACGGCGTAGCGGTGCGCAGTTCGCGCAGCAGCAGCGCCGCGGCGGCGACCGCGGCGAGTGGGAGCAGCAGCCACCGCGGCTCGTCCGAGGCCGAGAGCAGAAAACCGACCATGCCGCCCATGGCCAGTATGAACGCCCCGATGCCGGGCAGGTCGAGTTCGGCGAGGACGGTCGAGGAGCGCCTTCGCGGCTGCGCGCGTGGTGCCACGGGCGGCAGAAGGAGGAGTGCGAGAACCACCCCAAGCGTCGTGACCGGAACGTTGACCAGCCAGATCGCCTGCCATCCCCATACCTGGACCAGGATCCCGCCCAGCACGGGGCCGAAGGCGGCGCTGGCGGAGTTGACGGTGGCCACCATCGCCATCGCGGTCTGCGGCGGCCCTGCGGGCAGCGCGGACCGGAAGACCGCCATGGCCGAGGGGAAAGCGACGGACGTGCCCACGGCGAGCAGGACCCGCGCGGCGACCAGCCACCAGATGTTGGGGGCGAGTGGGGCGAACGCGGACGTCAGGCAGACCAGTACCAGTCCGCAGACGAACACCCTGCGCGCCCCGAACCGGTCGGCGAGGCGGCCCATGACGGGCATGCTGACGGTGGCCGCGAGGTAGAACGCGGAGACGAGCCAGGTGGCGGTCGCCATCCCGGTGCCGTAGTGCCGTTCGATGGGCACCAGGGCGAGCGCGATCATCGACGAGTTCAACGCGTTGAGCAGCGTCCCGAGGACTACTCCCGCCACTAGGCGCCGCGGTGTGCTCCCAGCCGTCGTGGTCGTCCCTTCGCGTGTCGGGGCCGGCGAGGGTCCACTATGCCACCGCGCCCAGCGCGAACCGGCGCCGCCCCGGCCGGCCGGTGCCGCGGGACGGGGGCGAGAAGGGCAGAGGAAGCGCCGGCCGCGTGTGCCGGCTTCAGTCCGGGCGGCTCACCTCGCGCCACGGCACCGGACTGGACAGCACCATGGTGCTCGACGGGCGGCCGTGCTCCGCCAGGCGGTCGATGACCTCCTCGAAGCGGGTCATGGACGCTACCGCGATGAGCAGGACGCAGCAGGCGTCACCGGTGACGCGGTGCAGTTGCAGGATCTCCGGGCGGTGCATCGCCGTCTTGTCGCGCAGCAGGCAAAGGGCGCCGAAGCACTCCATGCGCACCAGCGCGGTCACCGCGAGCCCG
Organism: Allosalinactinospora lopnorensis; assembly: GCF_000981225.1. Classification (GTDB taxonomy): domain Bacteria; phylum Actinomycetota; class Actinomycetes; order Streptosporangiales; family Streptosporangiaceae; genus Allosalinactinospora; species Allosalinactinospora lopnorensis. The sequence continues at coordinate 49,677 of NZ_LAJC01000015.1, read as the reverse complement.
GCGGCCTGCGGGTCCACGTGGGCGTGGTAGCCGGTTATCACGCCGCGGTCCTGGAGCCGGCGCACCCGCTCGGCCACGGCCGGGGCGGAGAGGTTGACCCGCCGGGACAGCTCGTTGAAGGACAGCCGCCCGTCGGCCTGCAGTTCGGTGATGATCCGCCAGTCGACGTTCTCCAGCATGATTTCCAATCGTGAAGGTCCATCTCGTTAATCCCTTACGAATACTAAGCCGATGCGGCTGAACGGTCGGTGCTGTCCATTCTCCGTGCGGGACGGATGTCACATGCTGAAAGAGTGCCGCGCTCCTCGCCGATCTCGCCGGGGCCAGGGGCCGCGGTCAGGGAATACAAGGAGGGACTGCCGATGGTCTGTGCTTCGCAGGCGCCGAGGGAACCCGGACACCCGGGCGGGACGACCGGCCGCGCCGAGCGGACCGTTCCGGCACGGGAAGGGCCCACGCTCACGTTCGAGCAGACCAACCCCTACGTGCGGTACGGCGAGCTCGACACGCTGCTGGAGCTGCAGCGTCCCCGCACCAACGAGCCGGCCGAGCCCTCGTTCATCATCACCACGCAGGTGATGGAGCTGCTCTTCAAGCTCCTGCGGCAGCGCTGGGAAGAGGCCCGCGACGCGCTGGAGGCGGACGATCTCCCAGAGGCCCTCGCGGCGCTGCGGCGCGCAACCCACGTCCAGGACGTGCTGGTGAAGTCCTGGGATCTGCTGGCGACGCTCACCCCGCCAGAGTTCGGCCGGTTCCGCGAGTCGCTCGGCGAGGCGTCGGGATTCCAGTCCTACGCATACCGCCACCTGGAGTTCCTGCTCGGCAACAAGTCCGCGGCCATGGTGCGGCCGCACCGGTCCGCGCCGGAGGTACGCGCCGACCTGGAAGGTGCGCTGGCCGAGCCCGGACTGTACGACGCGGCGCTGCGGCTGCTGCATCGGCGCGGCCTTCCGGTCCCGCGCGAGCGGGTGGACCGCGACTGGACCCGGCCCTACGCCCCGCACCCCGGTGTCGAACAGGCCTGGGCCGAGGTGTACGCCGACGACCGGCCCGGCAACGAACTGTTCGCCCTGGCCGAGGCGCTGGTGGACACCGCGGAGCGGGTGACCCGGTGGCGGCACCGCCATCTCATGGCGGTCAAGCGGGGGATGGGCGCCAAACCGGGTACGGGAGGTTCCAGCGGCCTGGAGTGGTTGGGCAAGAACGCGGGGCAGGACGTGTTCCCGGAGCTGTGGACGCTGCGCACGAGTATCTGAACGGCGACCGGGCGCAGCCCGGCCCGCGCCCGGCCGCTGCCGGGAGGACTGACAGCGGGCGAGTGAAGCAGAAGGAGACGGTGCGCGATGACAGCCCTTACCCGAGAGGACTGCGCGAAGCTGGACGCCGAGGACCCCCTGGCCCGCTTCCGGGACGAGTTCTCGCTTCCGGAAGGCGTGGTCTACCTCGACGGCAACTCGCTGGGCGCGCTGCCCAAGGCGACGCCGGGGCGCGTGGCACAGGTGGTCGAGCGGGAATGGGGGAGGGGCCTGGTCAAAAGCTGGAGTGACGCCGGCTGGTGGGACAAGCCGCGCACGCTCGGCGCCGGGATCGCCCCACTGGTAGGCGCCCAGCCGCACGAGGTCGTGGTCGGGGACGGGACCTCGGCCAACCTGTTCAAGGTGCTGGTCGCCGCCCTCCGGCTGAACCCGGGCCGGCGGGTGGTCGTGGGGGAGTCCGGCAACTTCCCCACCGACCTCTACATCACCCAGGGGGTGGTGGAACTGCTGGGGGCCGACGAGCGCCGCGTCGACCCTGACGGCCCGGAGCTGGGCGAGGCACTGGCCGCGGGGGACGTCGCGGTCGTGCTGCTCAGCCATGTCGACTACCGCACCGGTGCGCTGCGCGACATGGCCGGGACAACGCGTCTCGTGCGGGAACACGGTGCGCTGATGATCTGGGACCTCTGCCACAGCGTGGGCGCGGTTCCCGTCGAGCTCGGCGAGTGCGCCGTCGACTTCGCGGTGGGCTGCACGTACAAGTACCTCAACGCCGGCCCGGGCGCCCCCGCGTTCAGCTACCTGGCCGAGCGCCATCACCGCAACGCGCGGCAGCCCATCACCGGCTGGCACGGTCATGCCCGCCCGTTCGACTTCTCCGGCGACTACGTTCCCGCTGACAGCGCCAGCCGCTTCCTCAGCGGATCCCAGCCGCTGATCGCCGACGCCGCGCTGGAGGCGAGCCTGGAGTTGTGGGGCCGGGTCGCCATGGACCAGGTGCGCGCGAAGAGCCTCGCCATGACCGAGCTGTTCATCGAGCTGACAGCGGGGGCGGGACTGACGCTGGTCACGCCGCGGCGGGCGGAGCGGCGCGGCAGCCAGGTCTCGCTGCGCCACGATGATGGGAACACGGGCTATGCGATAGTGCAGGCCCTGATCGCGCGCGGTGTCATCGGTGACTTCCGTGCGCCCGATGTTCTGCGGTTCGGCTTCACCCCGCTCTACCTGCGCTATGTCGACGTCTACGATGCGGCGACGGCGCTCGTCGAGGTGGTGCGCTCCGGCGAGTGGCGTGCCCCCGAGTTCGCGAGGCGCTCCTGGGTCACCTGAGGTGCGCGCCTCTGGCGGGGGATACGGTGCCGCCGCTTCCGCGGGGCGCGCTGCGCGCCCGCCGCTCGCGGCCGGTGGGCCGCTCCAGCGTCCCCGCGGTCGCCCGCCCTCACTGAGACGAAGGCCACGCCTGGCTGTGATGAGCCTCCCCTGTGTCCGCTGACCTCGGCAAACTCTCTTCTCGCCGCCGAGTGACCGCATAGTTCCCGCGATCGCCCCCCTGTCTCGCGAAGTTTTGCGCGGATTCCGCGCGTCTTTTGCCGTTTTATGGACTAGAGTCCGTCGTGATCGGTTCGTGATCCGGATGTGGCTTATCCGTGTCACTGCCGATGCCGCCCCCGGACTTTCCGTCCCGGGGAACAAGACCCAAGCGGGCCGTGGCGCGTGCGCTCGCGCCCATCCGCCGGCCGCCGCCTGCGCCGGTGGTCCGCCCGCGCGGAATGGCGAACCAGCCTCGACGTCCCCATCACGACATACCGCCCACTGCGGCATGCGCGCTCCGGCGCGTCCGTGGACACCTCTGTGCCGATTTGCGGCGATATGTCGCGTCTTGCTGCGGCCCCGACCCCCGACCCGCTCTGTGTGCTATGAGTCCTGCAGATTCGATCCAGTACGGCCAGGTCAAAGCGTCCTACTTCTGGGACGACGGATCCGGGAGGAACGGCGACACCGGTCTCCCCGCGTCCGGCGAACCCATGCAGAAAGGGCTCTTCGCGAGCCCGAGCTGGCCCCTCGGCACCGAGGGCTACGTGGAGTACAACGGCCAGAGGGCCGGTTTCTTCATCGGCGACCGCGGTCCAGGGCATCCCGCCGAGAACTGCGACGTCCTCCTGGACCTCGACGGCAAGACGTTCGCCGAGCTGACCGGCGAGACCTTCGACCAGGACGCCCTGGCTGTCAGCGGAGGCAACGGTCACATCGACGTCGAGTACCACATCACCGAGTGGGGCGACGGCAACGGCAACGAAGGCGCCCCCCACGCCATGGGCGACGAGGACAACCGCTGCGAGGAGGCGGTCTCCGAGCCTCCCGCGCAGGAGGAGGACGGCGCGCAGAACGGAACCGCAACAGGCACCGGGCAGCAGGGGCGGACCGCCGAAGCCGGGCAGCAGGAGACGCGGCCCGAGATCGCCGTCAACCAGGACCCGGGAATCGAGCTGGCCGCCGGCGAGACACCGATCGCCACCGGAGCGCTCACTCTTGCGCTCCTGCCCGCGCTCATCGCCGCCGTGCTTTTCACCAGACGGCGCTTCCCGGTGGAGCACCCGGCCTTCGGCGGGCGGAGCGTGGGCCGGCACCGCAAGCCGGCCCCCGCACCGGCGGGTGTCCTGCGCCGGCACCGCTCCCGGACCGGGGAATAGGCCGCGCGGCCCCGGCGGAGCGGTCGGGACGGCCCCGCCACCTCAGACGTCGCCGAGCAGCACGCCGGGGCGCTCGACGCAGTCGGCGACGAAGCGCAGGAAGCCGCCCGCCTCCTCGCCGTCGCAGACTCGGTGGTCGAACGCCAGCGTCAGTTCGGTGACCGGCCGGACCACCAGCTCGTCGCCGGCCACCCAAGGGCGTTTGACGATCCGGCCCATACCGAGGATCGCGGCTTCGGGGTGATTGATGATCGCCGCGGAGCCGTCGACGCCGAAGACCCCGTAGTTGTTGACGGTGAAGGTGCCGCCGGTGAGCCGGTCCGGTGTCAGTGTCCCGGCCCGTGCCGCGGTCGTGAGTTCGTCGAGGTTCGCCGCTAGCTCCCGCGTTGTCATGGCGTGGGCATCGCGCACCACCGGCACCGCCAGGCCGCGCGCCGTCTGAGCGGCGATCCCCAGGTTGACCTGCGAGAAGCGGAGCAGCTCGGACCGTTCGGTGTCGATCCGGGAGTTCAGCGCGGGGAAGCGCCGCAGTCCCAGCAGGCAGAACTTCGCGAGCAGCGCGAGCACGCTCACCGGCCGGTCCGGATCGGCCTCGTTCAGTGTCGAACGCAGATCGAGCAGGCCGGTGGCATCGGCGTCCACCCACACGGTCGCCTCGGGGATCTCGCGGCGCGAGCGGGCCAACCGCTCGGCCATCGCCCGCTGCGGGCCGCGCAGCGGGATGCGTTCGACCCCCGACAGCTCGGCGGAGGAGGACGAGGCCGGCGCCGGTCCGGTCCGCGGTGCCCCGGTGGCGGGCGCCGCGTCCGCGGTGCCCCCCGCGGCGACCGCGGCCTGCACGTCGCGCCGCAGCACCAGCCCGCCTTCGCCGCTGCCGTTCAGCGCCGCGACATCGATGCCGTGCTCTCGGGCCATCCGCCGGACCAGCGGTGAAACCACAGCCGTGCGTCGCTGTCCACGCGCGGAAACGGGTGGCGGGGGCGGAGCCTCAGACGCCGTTGTCTCAGGCCCGCCCGCCGCGAGGGTGCGTCGCCGGCCGCGATCGCGCCGCCGCCCCTCACTCGTGCCGTATCCCACGAGGACCGCGCCGGACCCGGACGTCCCCGCGGCGGCGCCGTTGCCGCCGCGGCCGTTCCCCGCCGGTCCCCGGGCTTCTGGCACGACGCACCGGGCCCGCCGGAACCGGCGGTCGTTCCCGGCGCCGCGGTATCGATACTGATGAGCGGGGCGCCACGGCGATCGCCTCTCCGGGGGCACCGTGCAGCGCGGTCACGGTCCCGCTGTAGGGGCAGGGCACTTCAACGGCGGCCTTCGCCGTCTCGACCTCGGCCACCGCCTGGTCCACGGTCACCGTGTCACCGACGTTCACCCGCCAGTCCAGGATCTCCGCCTCGGTGAGCCCTTCACCGAGATCGGGCAGCGCGAACTCCTTCACGGTCGCGACGGTGCCCACGCGCTCACCTCCGAACGGCTCCGGTCCGAACCGCCGGCGGAGGCCCCCGCGGAGTCGTTGCAGGGGAGCGGTACGGCGTCCGCGCGGGGCCGCGGAGGGGCCTCGGGAAACCAGTCCGCCTCCCACTGCAGCCGGTCCATGGCATCCAGGATCCGGTCCACGCTCGGCAGGTAGTACTCCTCCAGCTTGGGTGGGGGGTAGGGGATGTCCAGCCCGCCGACCCGCAGCACCGGGGCCTCCAGGTAGTGGAAGCACTGCTCGGTGACGCGGGCCGCGACCTCGGCTCCGTACCCGCCGAACATCGGCGCCTCGTGCACCACTACCGCGCGCCCGGTCCGGCGCACCGACTCCGCCACGGTCGCGTCGTCGAAGGGCGACAGGCTGCGCAGGTCGACCACCTCGACGTCGATGCCCTCCTCGCGCGCGGCTTCGGCGGTCTCCAGCGCGGTGGCGACCATGGGGCCGTAGGCGATCAGCGTGACATCGGTGCCGCTGCTGCGGACGACGGCCCGGTCCATCGACTCGGTGCGGACCGGAAGTTCCAGGTCGGCCCGGTCCCAGTAGCGGCGTTTCGGCTCCAGGAAGACGACCGGGTCGGGGCAGTCGATCGCCTCGCGCAGCATCGAGTAACCGTCGGCCGGATTACCTGGCGTGACGACACGCAGACCGGGGGTGTGAGCGTAGTAGGCCTCCGAGGAGTCGCTGTGGTGCTCCACACCGCCGATGCCGCCCCCGTAGGGGATGCGGACGACCATCGGCAGCTCCACGGCGCCCTGGGTGCGGTTGCGCATCTTCGCCACATGCGAGACGAGCTGCTCGAACGCCGGGTAGGCGAACGAGTCGAACTGCATCTCCACGACCGGGCGCCCTCCGTGCATGGCCATGCCCACGGCGGTGCCCACGATGCCTGCCTCGGCGAGCGGGGAGTCGAAGCAGCGCTCCGCGCCGAACTCGGCGGCCAGCCCGTCGGTGACCCGGAACACGCCGCCGAGCGGGCCGACGTCCTCGCCGTAGACGAGGACATCGGGGTCCGCGGCCAGTGCGTCTCGCAGGGCGCGGTTGAGGGCCTGCGCCATGGTGGTCTCGGTCATGACAGTCCCGGCAGTGCTCGTGGGGATGGCGCGGGTGCTGGGCTCCGCTTGAACCGCGGGTCGCCGGCCATCGGCTCACACCCCCCGCAGCTCGTCGAGGAGCGCCTGGCGCTGCTGCGCGAGCATCGGCGGCGCTGCGGCGTAGACGTGCGTGAACAGGTCGTCGGGGGAGAGCGCGGGACCGCCTCTGCGGCCGGCGTCCCGAGTCCCCCGAGGGGAGCGCTCACCGGAGAGCCGCTCGCGCAGATCGGTGGCGAGCCGTTCCGCCTCGGCCGCCACGCGGTCCAGCTCCGCGTCGTCGAGGCGGCCCTCGGCGCGCAGGAGCGCCTCCAGGCGGGCCACCGGGTCGCGCTCCTTCCAGTACTCCACCTCGGATTCGTCGCGGTAGCGCTGCGGAGCGTCGGAATTGGTGTGCGGGTCCAGACGGTAGGTCTGGGCCTCGATGATGGCGGGGCCGCCGCCGGCGCGCGCCTCGCCGAGGGCGTGCGAGACAACGGAGTACACGGCCGCGGCGTCGTTGCCGTCGACGTGGTACCCCCGCATGCCGTACCCGATGGCCTTGTGCGCCAGGGTGGGGGCCGCGGACTGCTTGCGTACCGGGACGCTGATCGCCCAGTGGTTGTTCTGGATCAGGAAGACGACAGGGGTGTTCCACACGGCGGCGAAGTTGTACGCCTCGTGGGCGTCGCCCTCGCTGGTGGCGCCGTCTCCCATGAGTACCAGCGCCGCGACGTCCTCGCCCTTGCGGCGTGCGGCGTAGGTCAGGCCGACGGCGTGCGAGGCGTTGGTGGCCAAGGGGGTGCACTGCGGCGCGCAGCGGTACCGGCCGGGGTCGTAGCCGTTGTGCCAGTCGCCGCGCATCAGCGTGAGCGTGTCCACCGGGTCGATGCCCCGGGTGACCAGGGCGACGCAGTCGCGGTAGGTGGGAAAGAGCCAGTCGTGTTCCGCCAGTGCCAGCACGCCTCCGATCTGGCAGGCCTCTTGTCCGTAGGAGGAGGGGTAGACAGCGAGGCGTCCCTGGCGGGCGAGCGCGCCGGCCTGGCGGTCGAAGCGCCTGCCGATGACCATCGACCGCAGCAGCGTCAGCAGGGTGCCGTGGTCGGGAGTGGGATAGGCGGAGTCGACGACCCGGTGGCCCTTGCGGTCCACCAGGCGTATCGGCTCCGTTGAGGGGAGCGTGGGAGCCGGCGCCGGTTCAGCCCGGTCGTCAATGCGCTTCATGTCTTGAATATGAGCTGAATCACCCAATAGTGTCCATATCTCAGCGATGACCGTAGACATATGGCTCGCTGAGAGGCGTTCGGTCGCAATCTGTCCGCGATGTCCAGCATGTGGACGCTATGGGGTGAGACGCATGGCCGCCGATCTTGACGCGGTGGACCGCCACATCATCGACCTGTTGCGGGCGGACGGCCGAATGTCGATCCGCGCGGTCGCCGAGAAGGCCCACATCTCCCGCGCGAACGCCTACGCGCGGCTGGACCGCCTGCGCAAACAGGGGGTGATCAAGGGGTTCACCGCCGTCATCGATCCCGAGAAGTACGGAACAGGACTGGCGGCCTACGTCTCGGTGCGGATCGAGCAGCATTCGTGGGAGAAGTTCCGCGACTACCTGCGCGACATCCCCGAGGTCGACCACGCGGCGCTCGTCTCGGGCGACGTCGACCTGCTGCTGCTGGTGCGCGTCGCCGACGCGGCGGACCTGCGGACCTTCGTCCTGGAGCGGCTGCAGCGCTACCCGAGGTGCGCAGCACCCAGACCATGTTCATCCTGGACGAGCCCCACCTCGGCGGGGCCAGGGCCGGATCCGCCGCATCCGAGTGAAGGAGCGGGGCGCGGCGGCCGGCCCCTCCGCCACGGACCGCTCTTACGGGACCGCGGTGCCGGGAGTACCCGGTCACCAGCCCGTTGCGGTCTTGAGCTCGGAACGCAGCATGGGGGCCAAAGAACGGGAGAAGGTCGCGGTCAGGTGGTTGTCGTCGGACATCACCAGCACGTTCCCGACCACCACCGGGCATGTGCCGCCCGGGCAGAAATAGTCGGTCAGGTCGATGAAGGCGACGTTGCCCGGCACCTTCTCCAGCTCCTCGGCGGGGGACTCCTCGTTCATCGAGTAGCTCAGCTCCTCGACGCAGGCGTCCGCTCCGTACCGGTCCACGCACTCCGGGGCGTCGAAGCGGAGTCGAGGGGTGTCCCGGATCGCCACGACATCGATCCCGAGAGCCTCGAGTTCCTGCCAGCGTTCGACATAGCCGCCGGGGAGCCGCTCACCCGAGACGCCGGGGGCGCCCGCGGTGACGTTCCCAGCCCCGTTGCCCGCCGGCTCGGCCCGCGTGGACGTCGTGAAGACCGCGTCGGGCCTGAGCTCCGCCAGCTCGGCCATGGCCCCCTCCTTCCACGCCTCGCAGTCGGTGAAGACCTTCCCGCCCCAGTGCTGGGTGTCGCTGCTGAACTGGCAGCCGTTCTTCGTCATGGTGACCAGCCGCCAGTCGTTGGCCTCGGCGATCTCCAGCAGGGGCGGGAACCAGTGCCCGGCGTGGGAGTTCCCCACCAGCGCGATGGTGTGTTCGCTCGCCGCCGACCCGAACTCGCAGGTGACCGGCTCCTGCCCGCGGAGTTCAACGTTGCACCCGTTGGTGTGGAGCAGCCATTTGTCCTCGGGGGCTGTCAGGTCCGGATAGACGGGGACCTCGGGAAGGTCCTTGACCAGAGCGGGTTCGGCGATGACCTCAGCTCCCGGGTACTTCGTACGGTCCGAGGCGAGCTCCTGGCTGGCTTCCTGCCGCTTGTCCAGGAGTACCACCGAGCCGCCGACCGTGAGGAGAACCGGGAGCAGGAACGCCGCGCCGACCGCCAGCGACGGCCGCGGCCCGGCCCGGCCGCGGCTGATCCGGCGCACGCCGTTGTCGACCAGCCGGCGGCTCGCGACGGTCAGTGCGAAGGAGAGGCCGAGTACGGAGCACCCGCCGAGCAGGCCCGGCGTGTGGCGCCCGGTGACCTCCAGGTAGAACACCAGTACCGGCCAGTGCCAGAGATAGAGAGGGTAGGCGAGGTCACCGATGTGGCCCAGTGGGCGCCAGCCCAGGAGGCGGTCGGCGCCCAGTCTGCTGCCCGTCGTTCCGGCGATGATCACCAGCGCGGCGGCGCACGTGGGCCAGAGTGCGACATAGCCGGGGAACAACGTGGAGACCTCGATCAGCACCCCACACAGCACGAGCGCCGCGAGGCCGATCCATCCCAGAGCCACCCGCGCGAGGCGCGGGATCCGCAGGTGGGGCAGGATGAGGGCGAGCACCCCGCCGAGCGCGGGCTCCCACAGCCGCGCACCAGTGTCGAAATAGGCCCAGCGCTGATCCGACGCGGTGGTCAGGACCGAGTAGCACAGCGAAACCAGGAACGCCGCGGTGAGCGCGGTGAGCAGGACGCCTCGCACCCCCGGGCGCCCGGCCGGCCCCGCGCGTCGGGCCAGCAGCACGGCGGCCGCCACCAGGAGGGGCGCCAGCAGGTAGAACTGGCCCTGGACCGCCAGCGACCAGAAGTGCTGCACCGGGCTGGCCGCACCGGTGCCCCCCCAGGTAGTTCACCGAGTTGACGGCGAGAACCCAGTTCTGGAGGTAGAGGGCGGAGGCGAGGACCTCCCAGATCGTGTCGCGCCACGCAGGCCGTGGGAGCAGGAGGAACGTCGCGGCCAGCACCGCCAGCAGCACCAGCCGGCCATGGGGGAGAGGCGTTTCACCAGTCGGGTCCAGAACGCCGCGAGATCGACCCGGCCCTCGCGCTCCGCCGTACGCACCAGGGAGCCGGTGATCAGGAACCCGGTAAGCAGCAGGAAGACGTCCACGCCGCCGGAAACCCGGCCGAACCAGATGTGGTGGGCGGCTACCAGGGGCACCGCGACTGCCCGCAGCCCCTGGACTTCGGGCCGGTGGCCCTCCCGGGCAACGGGAGGAGCGGTCCGGTGCAGAGGGGCGCGCGTGGAGGCGGTGGCCTGACCGTCAAGGGCGCGGGTGAAGAAGGACAAGGCTGGGCCTGCAGAATGGAAGCGGAGCGCGGCGTGGGCCGCATGGCGAACTGCATATGGGGACGGGGCGCCGCCCCTGAGGTCCGCACGCTACCGAGGCCGGTGGCCGACCGCGCAACCGGCTCGCCGGATCCCGGCCTCGCGCGGGGCGGAGCTCCGGCGCCGGAGGTCACCGGTTCCGAAACAGCCCGCCGGCGCGCGTTCTCGGAGCTGTTCCGGCTCCAGCTACCGGATCTCGGGGCCGTACCCGCGCCGGCGGAGCGTGCTTGCGCTCGAGAACGGTGGTTCTCTAATCTGGCGAAGGAATGGAGAATAGCCGTTTTCCCGTGCGCTTTTCACCGTCGGCTATAGCGCGGAGACGGAGTTCGCGGGGCGCGCAGCCAGCGCGGCACGGTTCCCGCTCTTCCTCTTCGTGAAACAGGACGAAAAGGTTCGTTGTTTGGAGATCGCACAGTGGTCGCTCGTCCGCCTCTGCCGCCGTTCGACGAGGTTTCCGCGCAGCGCAAGGTCCAGGCCGTCGAGGATGCCTGGAACACCAGGGAACCCGAACGCGTCGCCCTCGCCTGCACGTCCGCCTGCGCGTGGCGCGACCGGGACGAATTCATCACCGGGCGGAACGTGGTCATCGACTTCCTGGCTCTCAAATGGAAAAAGGAGCTCGATTACGCGCTGCGCGCGGACCTGTGGAACTTCCGCGGCAACCGGATCGCCGTTCGTTTCCAGTATGAATGGAACGACGAAGCGGGGCGCACATGGCGCAGCTACGGCAATGAGATGTGGGAATTCGACGGCCACGGACTGATGAGCCGGCGCGAGGCCAGCCTGAACGACGTCGAGATCCATTCCGAGGGGCGGCGCATCCACGGTCCCCGCCCCGACTCGGAGCACGGTCGGACGATCCCGCTCCACTAGGCGCCGGTCGCGGCGGGCGGGCTTCGGGGGCCGCCGCGGTTACGCCTCTGTCGTTCACCCCTTCCACCGACCGCTCGTCGCCTCCTGCTACCGCCCGTCGCTGACGGCGTTGTCCGCGCGTTCACACGGCACCACCCTTCTGGGAGGGCCGGTGGCGCGCGTCACGCTCGCGTCCACCGGGGAACGCCAGCCGAAGGAGTTGTTCGATGAGTGAGGGCCCCTGCCTGGACCAGCGAGTGGAAGAGCTGGTCGCCGTCCAGAGTTTCGAACCGCCGGCGGCATTCCGGGAGAAGGCGCGTGTGGCCGACGCGTCGCTGTATGAGAAGGCCGACCAGGACCGCCTCGCCTTCTGGGCCGAGCAGGCCCGGGAACTGGACTGGGATACGCCCTTCAGCACGGTCCTCGACGATTCCAGGGCGCCCTTCTACCGCTGGTTCGAGGACGGGAGGCTGAACGCTTCGTACAACTGCCTGGACCGGCACGTGGCCGCCGGGCTCGGTGACCGGGTCGCCTACCACTGGCGCGGGGAAGAGGGCGAGGAGCGCGCGATCACATACTCCGGCCTGCTCCACGAGGTCCAGAAGTTCGCGAACGCCCTGAAGGACCTGGGTGTGCGCAAGGGCGATGTGGTCGGTATCTACCTGCCGATGGTGCCCGAGGCCGCCGTCGCGATGCTCGCCTGCGCGCGCATCGGGGCGGTGCACAACGTGGTGTTCGGCGGGTTCTCCGCCGAGGCGGTGCGCGAACGGATGGCGGTCTCCCGGGCGAAGGTCCTCGTCACCGCCGATCGCGCCCGCCGCAAAGGCAGGGCGGCCGAGGTCAAAGGCGCCCTCGACGCTGCGCTGGACGAGCTCGCCGACCTGCGCCACGTGGTGGTCGTCCGGGTCGGCGGAGGGGGAGCCGGCGCGGGCCGCGGGGAGCCCTGTCCCATGCGTACCAGGCGCGACGTGTACTACGACGACGTGCTCGCCTCCGCCGCCGACACCTGCCCTGCGGAACCCATGGAGGCCGAGCATCCCCTGTTCATCCTCTACTCCTCCGGTTCGACCGGTAAGCCCAAAGGGATCGTGCACAGCACGGGCGGCTACCTGACCGGCGTTTCCTACACCCACCGGGTGGTGTTCGACCTCGACGCGGAACGCGACGTGTTCTGGTGCACCGCGGACGTCGGCTGGATCACCGGACACAGCTACGCCGTCTACGGGCCGCTGGCCAACGGCACGACCAGCGTGATGTTCGAAGGGGCGCCCGACTACCCGGATCCGGGGATCTGGTGGGAGATCGTCGAGCGGTACGGCGTCAGCATCTTCTACACGGCGCCGACCGCCATCCGCGCCTGCATGCGCTGGGGGTCGGAGTACCCGGCCGGCCACGACCTGTCCTCGCTGCGGCTGCTGGGCAGCGTCGGCGAACCGATCAACCCCAAGGCCTGGGTGTGGTACCACACTGTGATCGGCCGAGAACGCTGCCCGATCGTGGACACCTGGTGGCAGACGGAGACGGGCTCGATCATGATCGCGCCGCTGCCCGGCGCCACCGCCACCAGACCGGGCTCGGCGACGCATCCGCTGCCGGGCGTGTGCGCCAACCTGGTCGACGGGTCCGGCCGGACCGTCCCCGAGGGCACGGGGCTGCTGGTGCTCACCGAGCCGTGGCCGAGCATGCTGCGAACGCTCTACGGCGAGGAGGAGCGCTACGTAGAGGCCTATTTCTCGGAATTCGGCCCGGGCACCTATGCCGTCGGCGACTCGGCGCGCCGGGACACCGACGGTTACTACTGGGTGCTCGGACGCGTGGACGACGTGCTCAACGTCTCCGGGCACCGGCTCTCCAGCGGGGAGGTCGAATCCGCGATCGTCGCCCACGAGAAGGTCGCCGAGGCGGCGGTGGTCTCCGAACCCGACGAGCTCACCGGTGAGGCCATCGTGGCGTTCGTGACGCTGCGCGGCGGTGCCGAGGGCGGTCCGGAAACCGAGGCGGACATCCGGGAGCACGTGAGCGCGCGGATCGGGAAACTCGCCAGGCCGTCCCGGATCATCTGGCCGACGAACTGCCGAAGACCCGGAGCGGCAAGATCATGCGCCGGCTGCTCCGGGACGCCGTGCAGGATCGCGAACTGGGCGACGTCACGACACTGAACGACCCGAGCGTGATGACGGCACTGCGCGCCCGTGTCGCCCGCGCGGGTTCGGACGACTGATCCGGCCCCGGCACGGAGAGGCGGCGCTCCCCGCGGAGCGGATCGCGGGGCCGTGCCGTTTCGGATTCGGGGAGTCGGCCGCGGTCCCCGGATTCGAAGAAGCCCCGCCGCCATGCGCGGCCGCCGTCCGGGCGGCCGCGCGGCTTTCCCGAGTGGTGCACCGGCCGCCGAGCGCAGGTGCGCCACTCGTGCCGGTCCGGGAAACCGGCGGGAGCCGGGCCGGAAGCGGACCCGGGGCGCGAAAAGCCGTGGTCGTCCGGTTCCGCCGTGTCGCGGATCGCCGCCCGGGACCACTCGGCGCAATTGTGGACCGCTCACCGCACGGAGATCGGCCGTTCGTCGAGCGAAGCCCTCGCTTACCGCGCGCCCGGCGCCGAACCGCCCCACCTGCGGGTGTCCCTCCTTACAGTGCCACGTAATCCATGTCACAGCGGTGTAATCCCCTCAGAAAGGTCCGCCGAATGGTTTCGACATCCCGAGGATCACCCGAGCAGGGTGCTACCGAGGACGGCCTCAGCGCGCGCTCGATAGCGATGCACAGCGATCCGCGTTTCAACGAGTTGAAGCGGCGGCTGCGCGTCTTCGTCTTCCCCATGAGCGCCGCGTTCATGGCCTGGTACCTGCTGTATGTCGTGATGTCGGCCTACGCGCGCGACGCAATGGCGACGGTGCTGTTCGGTCCGGTCAACGTCGCTCTCGTCTTCGGGGTGCTGCAGTTCCTCAGCACCTTCGGAATCGCGATCCTGTACTCGCGCTACGCCGACAGGCGCCTCGACCCGCTGGCCAACGAGCTTCTCGCCGAACTCAGCGGCCCGGGCGCGGCATCGCACGGCCGGAAACCGGCGGCGAGCGGCGGGACGGCCGGCAAGAAGGGCGGGCAATCGTGAACCTCGCAGCCGAAGCCGCGGCCGGCAGCCGCGGTGTGACGATGCTCCTGTTCCTGGTGATGGTCGCGGCGACGCTGTACATCACCGTTGTGGCCAGCCGGCGCACCCGGTCGGCCGCGGACTTCTACGCCGGGGGCCGCGGTTTCTCGGGACTGCAGAACGGCATGGCGATCGGCAGCGACTACATGTCGGCCGCCTCGTTCCTGGGCATCGCGGGAATGATCGCGCTGTTCGGCTACGACGGCTTCCTCTACTCCATCGGCTTTTTGGTGGCCTGGCTGGTGGCACTGCTGCTCGTGGCCGAGCTGCTGCGCAACTCCGGCCGTTTCACCATGGCCGACGTCCTCTCCTACCGGATGCGCCAGCGCCCGGTCCGCACCGCCGCGGCGTTCTCCACCATCACCGTGTCGATCTTCTACCTGCTGGCCCAGATGGTCGGTGCGGGCGCGCTCATCGCGCTGCTCCTGGGTATCCAGCCCGGGGAGACCTTCCTCGGCATGGACGCCGCGCAGGCCAAGATCGTGGGGATCGTCGTCGTGGGCGTCCTAATGATCGTCTACGTCTCGCTGGGCGGGATGAAGGGCACCACCTGGGTGCAGATCATCAAGGCCGGCGTGCTGATGTCCGGGGCGGCCCTGCTGTCCGTGCTGGTGCTCGCGGCTTACGGGTTCAACTTCGGCGCCTGATGAACGACGCCGCGGCCGCCAGCGGGGAAGGACGCGCGTTCCTGGAGCCGGGGCTGCGCTACGGCGTGGAGGTGGCGGGTGATCCGCTGGCCACGCTGTGGAGCAAGCTGGATCTGATCAGCCTCGGCCTGGCACTGGTGCTGGGCACGGCAGGGCTGCCGCACATCCTGATCCGCTTCTACACCGTGCCCAACGCCAAGGCGGCCCGCACGTCGGTGAACTGGGCGATCGGTCTGATCGGGGCGTTCTACCTGCTGACCCTGGTGCTGGGCTTCGGCGCGGCGGCCATCGTCGGGCGCGACGCCATCGCCGCCCAGGATCCGGCCGGCAACACCGCGGCACCGCAGGTGGCCGAAGCGATCGGCCAGCAGATCGGCGGCGGGATGCTGGGAGCGGTGCTCCTCGCGCTGATCGCGGCGGCGGCCTTCGCGGCGATTCTCTCCACCGTGGCGGGTCTGACGCTGGCCTCCTCCTCTTCGCTGGCGCACGACTTCTACTTCAGCGTCCTGCGCAGGGGCCAGGCGTCGGCGAGGGAGCAGATGCGGGTGGCGCGGCTCGCGGCGATGGGAATCGGCGCGGCGGCGATCGGGCTGGCGATCTTCGCGCAGAACCTCAACGTCGCGTTCCTGGTGGCGCTCGCCTTCGCGGTCGCGGCCTCGGCGAACCTCCCGACGCTGCTGCTCTCGCTGTTCTGGAAGCGGTTCAACACCGCCGGCACGGTCGCGGGGATCTACGGCGGCCTCGTCTCCGCGGTGGGGCTGGTGTTCTTCTCGCCGGTGGTCTCGGGCAAGGTCGACCCCGAAACAGGGGAGAGCCTGTCGCTGTTCCCCGCCGGTGTGGACTTCTCCTGGTTCCCGCTGGAGAACCCCGGCCTGGTCTCCATCCCGCTCGGCTTCGCGTGCGCCGTCATCGGTACGTACCTGTCCAGGGAGCACGACCCCGAGCGGCACGCGCTCCTGGAGGTCCGGGCGCTCACCGGCGCCGGAGCGGAGGGCTCCAAGCAGTACTGAGCCCGGCAGCGTGGCGGAATGCGGCCCGGAGCGGCTCCCGCGAAGCACCGGCCGTGCGGGAGGCGCCCCGGGCCGGCGTGCCGGAGCAGCCGGTACGGCCGCCCGTTCGGACGGGGTGGTGGAAGCGCGAGGACATGAGCAGGGGAGGGCCCCGCATGCGAGCGGCAGCGGCACCGGACCGGGGACCCGCCGCCAGTGGTGGTCCACGTTACACTGACCCGGTGGTAACCGGCTGGTTGGGCAGGACCCGCCGCCTCTTCCAAGACGGGCGTCCAGCGGTTCAGGCGGATCGGCGGTCCGCGGTCGCGGTGCTCAAAGAGGCCAGGAAGCTCGACGGCGATCTCCAGGACGGGCTGCACGGAAGGGGGACCCCAAGCGCGGCCCGGCGTCTGGCCCGGCTGCTGGGCGCTGACGCCGTTGTGCTGGCCGGCCTCGACGGCCCCGTCGCCGAGTACGGAACGCTCCCGCCGGACACCGATGTGGGGGCGCTGCTCGCCCAGGTCTACGGCCGCGGCGGGGTGATCCGCCAGCCCCCTCTCTTCGCCGCGCCTTTGTTCGTCGCCGAGGAGCTGGCCGGCTGCCTCGTGGTCGGCGGCGACATCGCTCAGGACGAACTCAGCGAGGTGGCCGGCCTGGCCTCGGACTCCTTGGACCATGCCGAGCTGCGCCGGTCCCGCGAGCGCATCGCCGCGGCGGACCTGCGCAGCCTTCGGGCGCAGATCTCGCCGCATTTCGTGCACAACGCACTCGCCGCCATCGCCGCGCTGATCCACGCCGAACCCGACCGCGCGCGGGAGCTGCTGTCCGATTTCGCGGACTACCTGCGGTACAGCTTCTCCTCGGCGGGCGATTACGCGACCGTGGCGACAGAGCTGCAGGCCACGCAGACCTACCTGGAACTGCAGCGCGCCCGGTTCCGGGACCGCTTCCACGTCACCGTGCGGATCGCGCCCGAGGTCCTTCCCGTCGCCATCCCCTTTCTCGTCGTACAGCCGATCGTGGAGAACGCCGTCCGGCACGGGCTGGAGCAGAAACCCGGCGGCGAGGGCCAGATCAGCGTCTCCGGAGTCGGAGAGGGGCCGCTGTGCGTCATCGAGATCGAGGACGACGGTGTCGGTATGGACCCGGAGTTCGCGCGGGCCGTCCTCGCCGGCACCGGCCCTCCCGCGAACGGGGTGGGGCTCGCCAACGTGGACCGGCGACTGCGAACGGTGTACGGACCGGAGTACGGCCTCGTCATCGAAACCGCTCCGGGAAACGGTACAAAGGTAGTGATCCGGACCCCCCGGTTCATGCGGGGAGTGGTGGCCGATTGACGTTACTCCCGGTACTCGGCGGTCGGGAACTCCCGCCCCCGGGCCGCTCCTGGGCGGGGGAGAACGGTGCCGGAGCACGCCCGCACCGTCCGCGTCGCCGCCGCGCCCTTTACCGTGACTCTTTGTAAGGAGGTGAGCGGCGTTCCCCCGGCGGTGGAGGCCGGGGCCGCAACGCCGCGACGACGATGAGCGGATCGCTTCGGGTCCTCGTCGTTGAGGACGAGGCCTCCACACGCGAGGAACTGGCGTCCTTCCTGCGGAGCATGCCGGAGGTCGCCGAGGTGACGGCGGTGGAGGACGGTGCCGGTGTCGTCAAACTGCTCGGAACGACCGGGTTCGACGCGGCGTTCGTGGACATCCTGATGCCGGGACTGGACGGCATGGAGGTGGCGCGCGTGCTGGGGGCGCTGTCGTCACCCCCCGCCATCGTGTTCGTCACCGCGTCGGAGGACCACGCGATCGAGGCGTTCGGTATCGGGGCGATCGACTACCTGCTGAAGCCGATCAGGCCGGAACGGCTCGCCGAGGCCGTCGGCCGGATCGCCCGGCAGCGGCAGGGGCGGGACACGCCGGTGGCGGAGGACGAGCTCGACGTCGTGCAGGTCGAGTTCGCCGGGCGCACGGTCTTCGTCCGGCGGGACGACGTCCAGTTCGCGGAGGCGCACGGCGACTACGTCCGGCTGCACACCGCCGGTGACACCCACCTGATCCGGCTGCCGCTGTCCTACCTGGAGGACATCTGGGCGCCCGCGGGGTTCGTCCGGGTCCACCGCGGCTATCTCGTCGCGGTGTCCTGGGTGCGCGACCTGCGCGTGACCTCCTCGGCGGGCCTGGTGGCCAGCACTCCGGCCGGTGATGTACCCGTCAGCCGGCGACATTCCCGGATGCTCAAGGAGCAGTTGCTGGAGGCCGCGCGGAATGACCAGCTGGGGCGGGCCACCAGGTGAAACCGAACCGCCGAGTCCGGGTCACCAGCCCCCAGACCCGTATCGCGCTGGCCCGCCGCCACCGCCCGGGCCAGCACCTGCTGCCGATGCCGGCGCCCGCCGACATCACCGGCGCACGTGCGGCGTTCCGCAGGCAGCGCAGGATCGCCCTGGCGACCATGGCCGGACTCGCCTGCCTGGTGTTCGGGACGAGCGGCCTGGTCGCCGCGCTCCCGGCGCTGGACCGGCTGCAGGTGGCGGGTGTCCCGGCCTCGTGGCTGGTGGTCGGGGTCGCCCTCTACCCCCTGCTGCTGGCGCTCGCCATAGTGCACGTGTGGCGGGCCGAGCGCGCGGAGCAGGGTGACGGCGCGCCACCGGCGAACGATCGGCTGCGGCACGGATGACGAGCTTTCTCGCGATCGGACTCGTCCTGGCGGCGAGCCTGGTCATCGGCATCTACGGCGTCCGGGCCGCCCGCACCACCTCGGACTTTCTGATCGCCTCCCGGAAGGTCGCACCGGGCTGGAACTCGATGGCGATCGCCGGCGAGTACCTCTCGGCGGCCTCGGTGCTCGGGCTGGCCGGCCTGGTGCTGAAGAACGGTCTCGGGACGCTGTGGTACGCGGTGGGCTTCACCGCCGGCTATGTAGCGGTGGTCGCGCTCGTCGCCGGCCCCATGCGGCGCTCAGGGGCGTTCACCGTGCCCGACTTCGCCGAGTACCGGCTGGGCTCGCCGCGGCTCCGCAAGCTGTCCGGATGCATCGTCCTGGTGATCATGCTGCTGTACCTGGTTCCCCAGTTCAAGGGCGCCGGGCTGGTGCTCCACCTGGTGAGCGGTGCGCCCTACTGGGTGGGGGTGCTGCTCGCCGGCATGGTCGTGAGCGTGTCCATCGCGGCGGGGGGAATGCGGTCCGCGACCTATGTCCAGGCCTTCCACTACGTCGTCAAGCTCGCGTTCCTCGCGGTTCCCGCTGTTTACCTGATCGTGCACGCCGGTGCCGATGCGCGGGCCCAGGCCCTGGAACCGGATCGGGGGGCGGTGTTCCGGGAGGACACCGTTGTGGAGTTCAACGTCGGCACCCGGCTGGAGATCCCGGAGCCGACGACCGTCGCGGCGACGGGAGGGGAATCCGTGCCCCTCGGCGCCGGCGTGCACGATGTGGCGGCGGGTGAGAAGCTGACGTTCCCGGCGGGCGCGTCCGTCCCCCGGCCGGCCGGCGTCCCGGAGCTCGGCGGGGAGGAGTGGAGCCGCCCGCTGCTCGACACCGGGGAGGCCGGCAGTCCACTGTTCGGGACCTGGTCCACCCTGCTGGCGATCACGCTCGGCGCGATGGGCCTGCCGCACGTCCTCATGCGGTTCCATACCAGCCCCACCGCCCGGACCGCCCGCCGCGTCGCTGTCGGCGTCATCGCGCTTCTCGGGGTCTTCTACCTGTTCCCGGCCGTCTACGGGCTGCTCGGCCGCGTGTTCACCCCCCGGCTGGCGCTTGGCGAGGCGAGCGACACGGTGACCGTGGTGCTGCCCGCGGAGGTGGTCCCAGGGGCTCCGGGCACCGTCCTCACCGCGCTCGTGGCGGCCGGCGCGTTCGGTGCTTTCCTCTCCACCTCCTCCGGGCTCCTGCTGGCTCTCGCCGGAGGGCTGTCCCACGACCTGTTCAGCGGGAGCGTGCCCCGGCTGCGTTTCGCCGTCGCCGCGGGCACGATGGTGGCGGTCCTGATCGCCCTCCCGGCCTTCCGGCTCGACATCAACGTCCTGGTCGGTTGGGCTTTCGCGGTGGCGGCATCGACGTTCTGCCCGCTGCTGGTACTCGGCATCTGGTGGCGGCGGCTCACGCTCGCCGGAGCGGCCACCGGCCTGACGATCGGCGCGGTCACCTCGACGGGGGCGGTCGCGCTCTCGGCCGTGGCCGACCTGGAGCCCGGTTGGGTCACCATACTGCTCGCCCAACCCGCCGCCTGGACGGTGCCGCTCGCCTTCGCCACCATGATCGTGATCTCCCTCCTCGGCAACGAACCCGACTGGGCGGAGCACGCACTGCTCCGGCTGCACGCCCCCTGAGGCGATCACCGGCCGGCGCGCACAGGCAGCGCTGCCGCGGACGCCCCGAGGAAGGCGGACGCATGGCATCCTTCGGCAGAGGGCAGGAGGCCCGGGGCAGCCGCCGGTTGCGTACAGCAGAGCACCTGAAAGGGTCGGAAACGATCAGCAGGCCCGATGAACAGCGGCCGCTGCGGGCAGGAGATCAGCGGAGGTCCCGGACGGGGCGGCGCCCGAAACAGCGCACACCGAAACGACAGGCAGCCGAGAACACAACGGTCAAGGAGGAGCAGGTCCATGTCCGGACGGTACGGCGGTAAGGACCGTCGGCACGGGGGACGCCCGGATCCCCAACGGCGCGGTCGGTCCGAACGGCCCGAGCAGCCCGAGATCCGCGGCAGGCGCGATGCCGCCCGGCTCGGCGAGGAGCTGCGGCGCATGTCCGGCGCGTCCTACGGGCGCTACAAGTCGCTTCGGGGCGAATGGGAGTTCGACGACTTCACGCTGAGTATCGACCGCGTGCAGTCCGACCCGTTCGCGCCGCCGTCCCGCATCTCGGTGCGGGTCCCGGCCTCCGTGGCGGGGATGCCGGAGCGCGCCTGGCGCTCTCCTGTACGTCGCCGCGCAACCGCGGACTACCTGGTCCGCCGTGCCTACCGGGCGCTCAAGGGGGCGCGGCTGCGCATCGACACCGGAGGGCAGGAGGTCATCGAGCGCGCCTCGGGTCGGATCGAGGACGGCGACATCCTGCTGCGGCTGGGCATCGAGCTGCCGGGGCACGGCCGCCGGATCGACGCGCGCACCGCGGAGAGCGAACTGTGCGAGCGGCTTCCCGCCATGGTCGAGGCGCTGCGTTGGGAGGAGATTGACGCCGACGACGCCGTCGCGTTCGCCGACACGGTCGAGGACACCGTCGCGCTGCGCGACCAGCTGTCCTCACTGGGGCTGGTGGCGTTCGTGGCCGACGGCTCCGTCCTGCCGCGCCGCAGCGGCGTCAGCGACCTTCCCATGGACGGCTCGGCCGTCGTCCCGTTCGTCTCGCCCGAGACGCTGAGGGTGGCGGTCAAGCTCCCCCACCGGGGAGAGGTCAGCGGCCTCGGCATCCCCGAAGGCATCACGCTCATCGTCGGCGGCGGCTTCCACGGCAAGTCCACGCTGCTGCACGCACTGGAACGAGGGGTCTACGACCACGTGCCCGGTGACGGGCGCGAACTCGTCGTGACCCGTCCCGACGCGGTGAAGATCCGCGCGGAGGAGGGCCGTCGAGTCGAGCGCACCGACGTCAGCGCGTTCGTGCGGAACCTGCCCACGGGGGCCGACACCGGCGACTTCTCCACCGACAACGCCTCCGGTTCCACGTCGCAGGCGGCGAACATCAGCGAGTCGCTGGAGGTGGGAGCCTCCACCCTGCTGGTGGACGAGGACACCACCGCCACCAACCTGATGATCCGCGACACCCGGATGCAGGCCCTCGTGCACGGCGACCGCGAGCCGCTGACCCCCTTCGTCGATCTGGTGCGCCCGCTGCACCGGGTGCACGGGGTGTCCACGGTGCTCGTCATGGGCGGCAGCGGCGATTACTTCGACGTCGCCGATAACGTCGTGATGCTCGACGGCTACCGACCCTACGACGTCACCGAACGCGCGCGCGAACTCGCCTCCGAGCGCACCGGCGCGGCGTTCCACGCCCCGGAGCACCGGGTGATCGATCAGCGTTCGGTCAACGCCAGCGTGCGCGGACGCTCCAAGATCAAGCGGCGCGACATGGACGTGCTGACGTTCGGCGAGAGCGACATCGACGTCCGCCACCTCGCTCAACTGGTCGACCCCGGCCAGATCATCGGCGTGGGACTGGCGCTGCGGATGCTCTCCGAAGACGGCCTGCTGGGCGAGGGCCGCACCATCGCCGAGGCCCTCGACGCCCTTGACGGACGCCTCGCCGAGGACGGTGTGGTGGCCCTCGGCCAGGGGTTCGCCGGCGACTACGCGCTGCCCCGGCGGTTCGAGACCGCCGCTGCGCTGAACCGGTTGCGCACGCTGCGGGTGCAGCGGCTGCGCCGGCCGTAAGGAGGCGGCGGACGTAAGGAAGGAGTGGGGGCGCAGCGGTGTTTACCGGGTATGTCGCCACAGATCAGTATCCTGGAGGCTAGATCCGGAACCGTTGCGCGCCCCTGTTCGGGGTGCTAAGCCCCCTCTTTCACGGACCTGTACTCCCACAGCTCCGTGTGCTCGACCGCTCATCCGCCCCGCCAGTGAGAAAGCCCAGCAAGAATGGAGACCCGCCAAGGTGCGTGACCCCGCTGACCTCTATGAGCTCCGCCCCGGTTACGACCTCGCCGGACCCGTCATGCTGGTTGTCCTCGACGGGTTCATGGACGCCGGCTCGGTCGGCAGCCAGGCCGCGGAAGCACTGTTCGACGAGTTCGACGCCGAGGAGATCGCGACCTTCGACGTCGACCGGCTGCTGGATTACCGGTCCCGGCGCCCGGTGATGACGTTCGTCGAGAACACCTGGACCGACTACGACGCGCCCAAGCTCGCCCTCTACCTGATGCACGACGCCGATGGCACCCCCTTCCTGCTGCTGCACGGCCCGGAGCCGGACCACGAATGGGAGGCGTTCGCGGCCGCCGTACGCAGCCTCATCGAGCGGTTCTCGGTGAGCCTGACCGTGAGCTTCCACGGCATCCCCATGGCCGTCCCGCACACCCGCCCCAGCACGGTGACCGCGCACGCGACGCGTCTCGAGCTGGTCTCGGGGTTCACCCCGTGGATCGGCCGGGTCCAGGTGCCGGCGAGCGCCGCCTCCCTGGTCGAGCTGCGGATGGGCGAAGCCGGCCACGACTTCATCGGGTACGCCGTCCATGTGCCAGTTACCTGGCCCAGTCGGAGTATCCGCGGGCCGCGATCGCCGCGCTGGAGTACGTCGGCGGCGCCACCGGCCTGGCCCTGCCCACGGGCAAGTTGGAGGAGAACGCCGAGGGAGCCGACGCCGAGATCGAGGAGCAGGTGGCGGCCTCCGACGAGGTGCAGCGTGTCGTGGGAAACCTGGAACGGCAGTACGACGACATCATGTCCGCGCGCCAGTCGGACGAGGGTGCTGAGGCCCTGCTGGCCGGTGACGAGTCGGAGTTGCCCACCGCCGACGAGCTCGGCGACGAACTGGAGCGCTACCTCGCCGAGCGCGAGCGTGGCGGAGAAGGATAACGGTGGCCGTGCTCTACCAACTGCTCTTTCACGCCGTCCTGCGGCACGCCGACGCCGAGGCGGTGCACCGGCTGAGCTTCGCCGCGCTGCGCGGGGTGTCGGCCGTTCCCGGTGCCGCCGGTGCCCTGAGCCGCGTGCTCGGACCCCGCGAGCCGGAACTCACGGTGCGGGCGTTCGGCCGGGAGTTCCCCGGGCCGCTCGGCCTGGCCGCCGGTTTCGACAAGAACGCCGAGGGAACCGGGGGGCTCGTCGCGCTCGGGTTCGGGTACGTGGAGGTCGGCACGGTGACCGCCCATCCGCAGCCGGGCAATCCCCGGCCGCGGTTGTTCCGGTTGGTGACCGACCGCGCCATCGTCAATCGGATGGGGTTCAACAATGACGGTTCGGCGGCCGTCGCCGACCGGTTGTTCGAACGGCGCCTCAGGGACCAGGGGGACCCTCCGCGCCACGGCGGTACCGGGGCCCCATAATCGGCGTCAACATCGGTAAGACCAAGGCGGCGCCGGGGTCGCAGGCCGCGGCGGACTACGCCACCAGTGCCAGGCGCCTCGCGGGTTTCGCCGATTACCTCGTGGTCAACGTCAGTTCGCCGAACACCCCTGGTCTGCGCGATCTGCAGGCGGTGGAGCAGCTGCGCCCGCTGCTGAACGAAGTCCGCTCCACCCTCGACTCCGAAGGCCACCGCACCCTGCCGCTGCTGGTCAAGATCGCCCCGGACCTTGCGGACGCCGACGTGGACGCCGTGGCCGACCTGGCGCTGGAGCTCGGGCTCGACGGCATCATCGCCACCAACACCACGATCTCGCGCGAAGGACTGCGCGGCGATCCGGAGGCGGTCGGGGCCGGCGGCCTGTCCGGGGCGCCGCTGAAACGGCGCTCGCTCGAGGTGTTGCAGCGGTTGCGCTCCCGGGTGGGCGACCGGCTCGTGCTCATCGCCGCGGGCGGCATCGAGACCCCGATGGACGCATGGGAGCGGATCCGGGCCGGCGCGACCCTGGTCCAGGGCTACACCGGTCTCGTCTATGGAGGCCCGCTGTGGCCGCGCCGCATGCACAAAGGGCTGGCCCGGCTGGTCCGCGCCGCCGGCTACAGCTCGATCGGCCAAGCCGTGGGTGCGGACGCCGGCGCCGATGGCGCACCCGCGGACGCCGGCGACGGCTGAGGCCGCGGGCGGTGCCGACCGGTCCGACCGGCGGTCCTCATCCCGCTGCCAGCGGGTGGGCCGGGCCCAGTTCCGCGCCGAGAAGCGGACCCGTCAGATGGGCGGGGCGGATCCGGACGCGGGTAACGCGTTCGGCCAGGGCCAGAGCGGCCGCCCCCGGATCGCTCACCCCGGCGCCGTCGGTCAGCTCGATCTCCCGCATGTCGTCTGCGAGCGCGTCGGGGCGGGTTCCCCGCCGGACATAGGGCCAGCGGGTGTCGAGGAAGGTCTGCAGTACGCCGTCGACCACCCAGCGGAACTCGTACCGGTGGTCCAGAAGTACGCGTACCGAGACCAGTTCGGTCTCGGCCGACAGTGCGCGGTAGGTCTCCGGGCGGGTCGCCCTGCACCCGGTGGGTTCGATGATGACCGCCCAGCCGTGCACCGACAGAGCGTGGGCGGTGAGCGGCGGGTGCCCCTCGGCGCAGAGGCCTGCCTCCACGGCCTCGACGATCGGCAGGCTGCGCAGCTGACGTTCGGCGGCACCGAGACGCCGCAGCGCCTCGGTCTTGCTCAGCCCCCGAACGTAGGACAGGCAGTACGCCTCGGCCAGATCCGGCTGGCTCTCCTGGAGCCATGCGTAGTCGCGGGCGCACGCAGCGGCCATGGGCCCATCCCTTCCGATTCCACGGGCCACAGTGGTGATCGGGCCTGCCAAGGGGCGGTGTCGCGGACCACTGTGCGACGGCGATCTCGTCTTCGCGGTGACGAGCGGGTTTATTGAACGCGTTCCCGGTAAGAGGCCGGGGAACCGGCCACTTCAGGACAGTGTGTGGTGATTTGAGGGTGGGACGGCGGGTAACCCCTGGAGCGAACGGGTGCCCGCGGAGGCGGGGCCACCGCCGATGACGACAGGATACGGGCCGCGGCGCTGCGGCCCGTGCGCGGACGGTCCCTTGCGGATAACCAGAGGTCCGCCCCGGCCGAAGCATAGTGGGCGCCGAGTACGGCCGCGGCACCTGCTCGTGTGCGCGTGGGTACACTGTTATCGCCGGCGGTGCAGTCCGCATACCGTCACATCCATCCTATGCCACCACAAGCCGGGAACCCCCTGTCAAGGAGGTTCCCAGGAGGCGGGACGGGCGGCGTCGCGAGCGGCCACGGGAGGGCTCCCTGCCGGCGCGCGCCCCGGGAGCCGATTCTCCTCGCCGTCACTTCTCGTCCGAGTCCGGGTGCCCGTCGCGGTAGGACTCACCCGGTTCGGTCTCGCCGAGCAGCTGGCTCACCGTGACCATCGTGTAGCCCTTCTCGTCGAGCTTCTCCAGGATGGTGGGAACCGCGTCGATGGTGCTGCCGTGGATGTCGTGCATCAGCACGATCGATCCGGGCTCGGCGTCCTTCATGACACGCTTGGCGACCTTGTCGGGATCGCGGTCCCGCCAGTCGTAGGTGTCGATGCTCCACATGATCTGGGCCAACCCCATCTCCTCGGACACTTCGGAGACGGTGTCGTCGCTGGCGCCGTAAGGCGGGCGCATCAGGTTCATCGTGTAGCCGGTGTCCCGGCGGACAAGGGCGTTCAGGGTGGTGAGCTCGTTCTTGACCTCGGCGCGGCTCACCGTGGTGAGATCGGGATGCACCATGGTGTGGTTGGCGAGTTCGTGCCCCTCGGCGTACTCGCGCTGCACGACTTCGGGATATTCCCGCAGCGGCTCCTCTCCGGTGACGAAGAAGGTGGCCTTCGCCTCGTACTCGTCGAGCGCGTCGAGGAGTTCGGAGGTCCGCTTACCAGGGCCGTCATCGAAGGTCAGCGCGATGCACTTGCTTTCGGCCGTGGAGCAGTCGGGGTCGCCGTCCTGTACCACCGGTATCGCGCCGGGAGCCGGTTTCTCGGCGCTGTCCTTCTGGGACTCCTGAGGGGCGTCGGCGAGCTGCACGTCCGATGCGACGGTTGCCGCGGCGGTCTGCGCTCGCTCGCCGAACTCCGACAGCAGCGGCGCGGCCTCCTGCTTGTCGATGACCACGCTGATCCGCCCCTCGTCCTCCGGGGCGACCTGCCCCTGGTCGAACTCCACGACGAGGTCGCCGTCAGGGTTGAAACCGATCGAGTCGTAGAGCCGCACGATGGGGTGCAGTGCCGAGGCGCGGACGTGCTCCTCATCCGCTAAGGCCTCTTTGACCAGTTCGTTCAGGGTGACGAGTTCCTCTTGGCCGTCGAGCAGCTCAGTGGAGTAGGCGGTGTTCGCGTCCGTTGCGTCATACCAGTACGTGGCGTGGTGCGTCCGCTCTTTCCCGGATTCCTTCTCCGTCTGGGTGAGCCGGACCGCGATGATCTCCTCGCTCGCGACGCTGAGGTTCCAGTCCACGTGGAAGGCCTCGGCCTCGGGATAGCGTTTTTGAAATCGCTCGCCTCCCGCTCGATGATGGCGGCGAGCCGCTCGGTGAACGGATCGGCGTTGGGAACCTCGGGATAGGCGACCTCGATCGCGACTTCGCCGTCCTCGGTATTCTTCTCCTCGCCGATACCGACCACGTTCTCCGCATCGACAATGGTGAGCTGGTCGGGGTCCCCTTCGGGTTTGACCTCTTCCTCTTCCGGGGGCTGATCCCCTTCACCGATGCTGCAGGCACCCAGCGTCAGAGTCGCGAGGGCGGCGATGGCGGTCGGGTAAAAGCGCGGTGTGTGTGGAGCGGTATCCCCGGTGGCGGAGGCGCGGAGTGACATGTGGCGGCCAGCGTCTCTTTCGTTTTTCAAAGGCCTGGTGGCGCGGGAACTGATTGTGGGACGAGCCGTCCCGCTATGTCGAAGGAAATCGCATATCGAGTTCTGTGGGGCAGATATCGATTCGGGTTTGGTCTACTGCCCAGCCCCGGAACCGCGGGCGGTATGCCCGGCCGCTGCCGGGTGGGGCACGTCGGCGACGAGCACCGGTCCGGGAAACACGTCCGGGTGCGATTGTGCAATAGACGAACCACACTGGTACGCGGCTCTGATCGACCGGCCGGCACACGGTGAGCGACGCGGTAATCAGAACATTCCCGGCATCGTACGGTACCGGCGGAGGAGCCGCCCAGTGCCGCATAAAGAACATCCCTATACTGGCAGTTGCGGTTGGTACACGCGGCGCAAAAGCGACGCGTGTCGCAAGAGGGAACCCCGGTGCGAATCCGGGACTGCCCCGCAGCGGTATGTGGGAACGAAAGCCGCCAAGAGCACTGGGCGTGCACGCGCCCGGGAAGCGGCGGCCGGTAGGAGACCGCGGTACTGAGCACCGCGCAGCGCCCACGAGTCCGAAGACCTGCCACCGCCCGCGGACGCGCCCGCGTCCGCGGTGGTCCGTGCGCCCCGAGGGAGGGCCAGGGCGAGAGGCGGCTATGGGGCCACCTGCGACTCGCGCGCTCTCCCCGATGGTGTCCGGGCCTGCGGCTGCTCGACGAGGGAGAGAAAAGCTATGCCGAACGACACAACGGTTCACGGTGGTGATGTCCGATGAGGACCACCATCCACGGATACCCCCGCATCGGCGGCGCCCGCGAGCTCAAGCGGGCCAGCGAGTCCTACTGGGGCGGGGCGAGCACCGCGGCCGAACTCGACGCCGTCGCCGCGCGGTTGCGCCGCGAGGTCTGGGAGACCCTGCGCGACGCCGGGCTCGACGAGATCCCGTCGAACACGTTCTCCTACTACGACCACGTGCTCGACACCGCCGTTCTCTTCGGTGCGGTACCCGGACGCTTCGACGACCCGAACACCGCGGAGGACCACGCGACCGAGCTGGAACGCTACTTCGCCATGGCCCGGGGCGCGCAGGACGCCCCTCCACTGGAGATGACGAAGTGGTTCGACACCAACTACCACTACCTGGTCCCCGAGCTCTCGCCAAGGACCCGGCTGCGCCTGTCCGGCTCCAAGCCGCTGTCCGAGTACACGCAGGCCAAGGGGCTCGGCATCGAGACCCGGCCGGTCCTGCTCGGCCCGCTCACCTTCCTGATGCTGGCCAAGGCGGCCCCTGAGGCACCTGAGGAATGGAGTCCGCTGGAGCTACTGGATGACCTGCTCGGCTGCTACGCCGACCTGCTCGGACAGCTCTCAGCGGCGGGAGCCCGAAGGGTGCAGTTGGACGAGCCCATCCTGGCGACCGACGAGGGACGGGCCGCGCTCGGCTCGCTGGAGCGCGCCTATCAACGGCTCGGCGCCCTCGATGATCGCCCGGAACTCCTCGTCTCGACCTACTTCGGAGCGATCGGCACCGAAGCGCTGAAGCTCCTCAAGGGCACCCGGGTGGAGGCCGTCGGGCTGGATCTGGTGAGCGGTCCCGAGGCGGTCGGCGAGCTCGCCGGCGTCTCCGGGCTGGGGGACAAGGTCCTGGTCGCCGGGATCGTCGACGGCCGGAACGTGTGGCGAACCGACCTCGGGAACGCGCTGTCGAGGCTCGGCTCGCTACTGGGGCTGGCACACGAGGTCGCCGTCAGCACCTCCTGCTCCCTGTTGCACGTCCCGATCGATCTGGAGGCCGAGGCCGCCCTTCCCGCGGAGCTGCGGGAGCGGTTGGCCTTCGCCCGGCAGAAGGTCGACGAGGTGGTGCTGCTCGGCCGGGCACTGTCCGAAGGCGGGGAGGGGGTTACCGCGGAGCTGGAGAAGGGACGGGCCGCGGCCGAGACCCCTTTGTCGTTCACGAACCGGCGCGTGCGGGCCCGGCTGGACGCGCTCGGGGAGGAGCCCTCCCGTACCGGCTACGAGCGTCGTGAGGCGGCGACGGACTCAGCGGCCCGTCTGCCGACGACCACCATCGGATCGTTCCCACAGACCTCGGATGTGCGCCGGGCCCGGGCCGATCATCGGGCCGGGCGGATCAGCACCGAGGAGTACCAGCGGCGCATGCGCGCCGAGATCGACCGGGTCATCGCGCTGCAGGAGGACATCGGCCTGGACGTGCTGGTCCACGGCGAGCCGGAGCGCAACGACATGGTCCAGTATTTCGCCGAGCGGCTCGACGGGTTCGCCACCACCGAACACGGATGGGTGCAGTCCTACGGCTCGCGGTGCGTCCGCCCGCCGATCCTCTACGGTGACGTCTCGCGGCCCGAGCCGCTGACCGTGGAGTGGATCACCTACGCCCAGTCGCGCACCCAGAAGCCGGTCAAGGGCATGCTGACCGGGCCTGTCACGATGCTGGCCTGGTCCTTCGTCCGCGACGACCAGCCGCTGGGCGACACGGCGCGGCAGGTGGCGCTCGCGCTGCGCGACGAGATCCTCGACCTGGAGCGCGCCGGGATCCGGCATATCCAGGTCGACGAGGCGGCGCTGCGTGAACTGCTCCCACTGCGCGAGGAGGCGCACGGCGAGTACCTGAAGTGGGCGATCGGTTCGTTCCGGCTGGCGACCTCGGGCGTCGCTCCGAGCACCCGGATCCACACCCACATGTGCTACTCGGAGTTCGGCCGGATCGTCGGCTCGATCGAGGCGCTCGACGCCGATGTGACCAGCGTCGAGGCGGCCCGCTCCCACATGGAGCTGGTGGGGGACCTCAAGGCCGCCGGTTACCGGCGGGGGATCGGCCCGGGCGTCTACGATATCCATTCGCCGCGTGTGCCCTCGGTGGAGGAGATCGAGGAGGCGCTGCGCAACGCGCTGACAGCGGTCGAACCGGAACGCCTCTGGGTTAACCCCGATTGCGGACTGAAGACCCGCGGCTACGCGGAGGTGGAACCGGCCCTGCGCAACATGGTCGAGGCCGCGCGCCGGGTCCGGGCGGAGCCGCCCGGGTGAACCGGATGCGAGATGCCGGACCGGTCCCGGAGCACGCGGAGCCGGACCGGAGGTGAGTCGGTGCCGGGCGGGGAGCGGATGGGCTCCCCGCCCGGCACCGGGTGCTTCGCTCCACAGGTGGCCCCGAGCGGCTATGAACGTCCGAATCTGCAGGTCGTAGGCGTGTCTAGCGCCGCTGGCGCCCGGGCGATGACACGCTGTCGAGAGCGTTGCATTCAGCGTCGTTTCCCGCGCCAGGAGCTGGGGCGCTGAGTGGGTCGACCGTCTCGGCACTTGGAGTGTTGTGTATGTTGCCTCCGGACGAAGGCTTCCGCGCCGACATCGCCGGGAGAATGGAGCGCGTCGGTTCCGAGGAAGATCTCGCGGGGGTCCTCGGGGACATCGAGCAGAGGATCTCCGGGGTTCTCCGCGAGGGCTCCGCGGACGATCCCATCGAGCTGCTGGGCGTGGTCGAGGCCTGGGCGGCACTGCTGTCCTATGCGATGGCACGGTTCTACGCACCCGGTGGCACACTGCGGACCAGCAGCGCCGGTTGGGGGGACGGAACGGCCTACCAGGTGAGGCGCGCGGCCGAGGCGCTGAGGGAGCCCCTGCAGTCCGTGGTCAACAGGACCGACGCCTCCAGATACTCGATCATCATCGCGTTCCCCTGGGGCGTATCGATCGGCCTGTCCGGTCAGCAGCTCATGAGTCCCGGCAGCGGCTTCTGAGCCCCGGACCGGCAGTGGCGGACGCCCGCGGCCGGGAACCGCGGCGGACCGGCGTTATACCCGCACCGGAGGCAGAGTGAGCTCTCCCGGATCGGCGCCGGGGCGTTCGCAGGTGCGTGCCGCGACCAGGTGCGCGTGCTCCAGACAGGCGGCGACCGCCGCCTCGTCCAGGGCGGCGAGGCGCGGGCGGGCGGCGGAACCGAGCGCACCGAGCTGCGACAGCGCATCGAGGACACCCGCGCCGAAGGCGTCACCGGCCCCGACGGTGTCGGCGACCTCGGTCCGCAGAGGACGGCGCCGGACCAGCAGTGGGGGATCGCCCGCCCGAACCGCCACCGTCTCCTCGGAACCCCGAGTGAGGAGCAGCAGGGACGGGCCCAGATCGGCCCAGCGCCGAAGGGACTCCTCAGAGGGGCGGTCCGGATAGAGCCAGTCGAGGTCCTCGTCGCTGACCTTGATGACGTCGGCCAGGGCCCCCTGGCGCTCGATGCGCTGCACCTCGGCTCCGCGCGGGCCGGCCAGGGCGGGACGGATGTTGGGGTCGTAGCTGACCGTGACGTGTTCGCGCTGTGCGGCCAGCCATTTCTCGAGCACCGACATTCCCGGCGGCAGCGCCATGGCCAGCGAACCCGCGTGTACGGCGGTGACATCGCCGCCGAGCGGGTCGGGCAACTCCTCCGGAGTCCACTGCCAGTTGGCGGTCCCGTGGACGTAGAAGCTGTATTCGGCGCGTCCGGTGTCGTCGATATCGGCGATCGCCAGGGTGGTGGGCTCCGGAGCGGCGACCGTGTGCCGGAGATCGACCCCGCGCGAGCCGATGTAGGTGCGCAGGTCGCGGCCGAACCGGTCGTCCCCGATCCGGGCGAGGAGTGACACCGGGGCGCCCAGCCGGGCGAGGGCGACGGCGGTGTTGGCGGGCGCGCCTCCGGGAACCGGGCGGTAGGTTCCGTTCTCGGCGCTGATGAGGTCGATCAGCGCTTCGCCGATGACGGTCAGCACGAGGGTTCTCCGTTTCCGGGTGAGTCGAGTGGGGCACTGGCGGCCCGCCCGACGCACCGGTTCCCCGCGGGCCCGGTGGCCCGCGGGGAACCGGCGGAGGGCGCTGGACCCTCGGGAACGCGACCTCCCACATCCGCACGGGGGTGGGACAGTGCAGGCCGGGTAACGAGGTTAGCCGGTGACTCAGCTGCCCACGTGGTTGACGGCCTGCTCACCGAGGTCATTTATCAGGTCCTCCACGTCGGAGAACTCGAGCGGGGCCGGAGCGTTCTCGTCGGCTCCGAGGCCGGGGGTCATCGAGTACACGACCTTGACGTTCATGTTTTCGGCACGAATCATCATCGTGGCGACGGAGTTGTTGTAGATGGTCTTCTCCGTTCCGAAGACCAGCTTGGCTTCGTCGCCCAGGTCCACGTCCTGTTCCTCGTCGACCTTGCGCTCGGTGAACTCGTCCTCCTCGTCGGTGGCCAGGTCGACGGCCCGTTCGAAGTCCGTCTTCGCGCCCTCGACCGAGTCGGAGCCGGCGTAGGGGACGTCGTACTCGACCCGCAGCGTGCCGTAGATGTCGCCCTCACCGTCGACGCTCCACGAGCAGGAGGACCGGTTGTCGGTGAGGCTCTTGTTCGGGTTGTCCAGGTTGTAGCTGGACTGAGCGTCCTCGCTGATGGCGTCGCAGGGCTCCTCGGGGAGTTCGTAGGGCGGTTCGCCGCTGGCGCCCGCCTCGGCGTTCTCCTCCTCGCCTCCGCCCTCTTCCTCCTCTTTGCCCTGCTGCTCCTCGGTGCCGCCCTCGGGCTCGGGGCCCGAGGCCGCCGGTTCGTCGCCGCTGGCGTTGCGCAGCACCACAGCCAGCACAGCGATCACGAGGACGACGATCACGGCGCCGCCGCCGATGACGATCCACAGGCCCGCGTTGCTCTTGCGCGGCTGCGGGTAGCCCGGAGTGCCGACCGGACCGCCGGGCATTCCCGGCCCGTAGGGAGGCTGGCCCCCGCCCTGGAACATCTGCTGCTCCTGGGGGTGCTGGAACTGGGGGCCTCCGGGGCCCGGCTGTGGACCGTAACCGGGCTGTCCGCCGGTGCCCGGACCAGGTGCTCCGTAGGGGGCCTGATGGGGACCGCTCGCGTACTGGCCGGCATCCGGGCTTCCTTGGGCATGGCCGGGCTGCCCGTAGGGGCCGCCGTAAGGCGGCTGCTGCCCTCCGGAGTTTCCCTCGCCATCCTGCGGGAATTGCGGTGGCTGTATATAGGGTCCGTTGTCGCTCATGACTCCCCTCGCGCCGGCTGCGTTGTGAACGGTCCGTGAGACGCGCGTGGGCGCGTTCTTGGTTCCACTACCTGGATGCTTTGCGCCTGCGTATCGGACTGCCGTCGATTCACGAGGCGCAGGGTGGGCATACGCACCGAAGCCGGGACTGTTCCGGCTGCGACCGCGGTATGACCGTGGGCGGAGATGAGGGCTCCGCTGCGTCCCCCGGCATTGACCAGGTCGCTGTTGCTCCCGAAGGAACCGGTGCCCCAGACGACCGGGCCGATGGCAAGGGCCAGACACCGGCATCTTAACTTCCGGAGGTGGACCCGAGTCGATCGCGATCGCGCTCACCCCAGCGGAACGCCGCCGATTCGTGGTGGAAGCTCGTCGGAACGGTTACCCCGGGTGGTTGTCCATGCAAGGGGAGTCCGGAATCGT
Organism: Allosalinactinospora lopnorensis; assembly: GCF_000981225.1. Lineage (GTDB taxonomy): Bacteria > Actinomycetota > Actinomycetes > Streptosporangiales > Streptosporangiaceae > Allosalinactinospora > Allosalinactinospora lopnorensis. The sequence continues at coordinate 15,681 of NZ_LAJC01000015.1, read as the reverse complement.
GGCCGGTCATCCGGGATCCCGGCTCAGGGTCCGGGATCGCGGCCGGGAATGGATCGTTGCGGGATCGAAATCGGGGGGCGGCGGGACCGGCGAAGGCGGGGAGCGCCGCGGCCTGTCGGAGGGAGTGGGGGAGCCGGCGAGCGGTTACCGTTGGAGCCGCTATGACGGATCCGTGGCACGAAGGGCTCGCGATGTCGTCCTCAACACCGAACTCCCCCGATGAGGGACCGGCCGGCGGCTCCAAGCACGGCTTCCTCGCCTGGTTCGTGTTCATCCTCGCCATTGGCGTGATGCTGAGCGTTATCGGCGGGTGCATGGCGCTGGTGTACGGCCCGCTCTTCACCGGCGGGTAGGCGCGCAGTAGCGGGGAGGGGCCGCGGCTGCCGCCGGTCCCGGGCGCGCTTCTTCAGAACATCGAGATGTGCACGTGGTCGAAGTGGTTCTCGGTGATGCTGCCGCGGTCATCCATGTCGCGCCAACCATCGTCGCCGCGGCGGATGTCCCAGATCTGCTGGCGCCAGATGATGTACATGATGCCGAGCCGTTCGGCGTTGTCCTGCGCCCAATCGGCGATGGCCTGGCCGCGCTCGTTCTGCTCCTTCGTGGGCATCCGGTACTTGGCGACCATGAAGTCGCACGCACGGCCCTTGGGGTGCTCCCCGACGACGATGCCGCCCTCCTCCCGGAAGCAGCCCACGCCGCCGTGTTTCTTGTTCTCCCCGAACTCCTCGGTGATGACGTCCCTCATCTGCCGGGTGCGCGGAGTGAGGTTGTCCGAACCGCCTATCTCCTGTTCGGGGTAATCGGCGATCAGCTCCTGGACCTCTTCGCGCTGGCCCTCGAGCTCGTCGAGGTCCTCCTCCACCTTGGCGGCCTTCTCCTTGGAGTTGTCCTGCGCCTTCTCGTCACGCTCGATAGCCTCCTCGAGGATGTCGATCTTGTCCTGGTGCGCGCTGGACAGGTGCTGGACCAGGGAGGCGCGGTCGATGAGCTCCTGCGGCTCCTCGTCCACGAACAGCGAGAAAGCGGGATCGACGCCGCCGTTGGTGTAGCTGGCGATGGCGAGCTGCCGAACCTGCTCCGACGACGCTTCGACCTCTTTCTGGGTCTGCTCGGCCCGTTCCTCGGCCCTCTTGGCGTCGCCCAGGACGGCCTCCATATCGCGCAACTCGCCGTTGTACTCCTCGCTGAGCGACTCGGAGCGTTCGGTAAGGGACTCCAGGCTCTCCTCGGACTCCTTCGGCGGCGGGGCTCCGGCGGAGGCTGCGGGGAGGGGGGCGGTCAGGGACGCCACAAGGGCGGCGGCGACCACGACGATCCGGCCGCGCTCGGTGCCCGGCCGGGACCGGACGAACTCTCTGAGGCGGTCCCTCCAACGCGGGCAGTCGGGGTCTGGCGCCCAGAAGTCGGCGAAGTCGTCCGCTCCGGTTCGTCGGTAGGGCTCCACGTAAGTCGCTCCTCGGCTTGCGGGTCCATGGGGGGCGGACCCGCGCAACATCGGTCGGTTCCCCGTCCAGGACGGACCGCACGCCGTCCTGGCGCGTCTGCCGCTGGGGGGAGGGGGTGTCTCCTTACAAGGGGCGTACGCCCCTTCGAGAACCTTAAAAGGGGTGCGCTCCGTCTGGCGAAAGGGTGCCGGCGGTTACGCTGCCGACAGAGTTTATAGGTTCGTAATACGCGTGGTGGGCGTGGTTTCGGTGAGAGGGGGTGTGCGCCCCGTGTGCCCGGGGTGAGTACGGCCCGGTTGTGACGAATGTTACGTGTTTCCGGGGGGCGTGTGGCCGTGCCGGTAGGGGCCGGGACCGCCTCCTGGACGGCTTTCGGACGCTGTTCTGGTTCCCGGCCGCAATCGGCGAATGGCGGACGGGGCGCGACCGCGCCGGATTGCGAGAGGGAAACGAAGAGGTCAATTCGGTGCGACATTCCTCTGGACGGCTGATCACCGGCTGTGCGAGGCTGTGCACGCTTTCGCGGTGGGGCGGGAGGGGTCGATGCCGCGTAATTCGGAGCCGCCGCCGTGCGGTCGCTGCCATGGGACGGGAAAGCTGACCTACCAGCGCCCTAAACGGGGAGCTGATGGCACGGTCATCTTCGTCGACAGTGTGGAGGACTGTGATACCTGCAGAGGGACAGGGGTGTGCGCATGACATCGACGCGCGAACGGTGCGCCCTTACCGACTGCGAATGGTGTGAACGCGACGACCTCTGCTGCCGATTCTGCTCGGGGTCTGGCTGGTGGCGCCCGGAGAAGCCGCGCAGGGACAGCAGCGGGGTGATCCACTGGGTCCGGGTCGACGAACCCTGCCGCATGTGCGCCGGCACCGGCAAGGAGCACAATCCCCTGATGCGGGCCTCCGGGAACGGCGCGGCCGGCGGTTAGGCCGGCGCGTTGGACCCGGCGCCGCTGCGGGACCGACGGTTCCGGGCGCCCGGTGCGGTCGTGGAGGCGGCACCCCTCCGGAACCGGCGCAGTACGCAGGTACGTTCCCTTCCGGAACGCTCCCCCGCCGTCGGGCGGGCTCCGCCCGCAGGTGAGCGCAGATGGGAATATGTTGCCACCGGTGCGGATACGCGCTCGGGGCCGCGCGGTCCGCGAGACCGATGCCGGAGAGGGGGGTGCATGCGTTGGGTCACCTATCTGTCGCCCAGCGGAGGTGACGCGCGTCCGGGAGTCGTGGACGACGGATGCGTCTTCGGGTATCCGGGGGAGCAGAGCGTTCCGGATCTGCTCGGCGACAGCCGGAACGCCCTGGCCGATGCGTTCCAGCGGGCGCTGGCCGCCCCTGTCGAGATCATCGTGGAGTTCGAGGCGCGTCTGTGCGCCCCGCTGCGTCCCACGGCACCGGTCCCGGCGCTCGTGGGCGGCGAGCGGATGACTATCGACCCGTCCATGGTGCGGGGGACCGACGACGGCGCGGCGCTGCCGGCCGGCGCCAGAGGCCTTTCGGCTTCGGTCGGCCTGGTCGCGATCTTCGGCGGAGGCGGCCTGCACGCCGGCTACGCCCCGGCCTGCCTCTGGCGAACGCCCGAAGGGGCTACTGCGGGGTTCAGCTTGGGGCCGGCGATCGTGACCCATGAGGAGTTCGACGGCTCGCCCCTGAGCGTGACCGCCACCGCGGAGGACACCGACCTGGCCAGTGTGACCGTCGAAGGCGACCTCTCGTGGACCCAAGGGCTCCAGGGCGACGTCGTGGCCCGTTTGTCCACCGGTACCCGGCCGCTGGAACCGGGCGAGGAGCTTTTCGTCGACGGCGGTCCGCTGGGCGAGTTCGAGATTCGAGTGGGGGCGGGCGCCTGACCCATCCGCCCGTTCGGTGCGTGGACCCCGGTACCGGGCGCCGCGCGAACCGCTGCCGGGCCTGCTCCGGGGATGCGCACCGCCAGGCACACCGGAACAAGGGGATACCCAGGAAAGCGGACGCTTCTTCAGAGGTTGCCCGAAAAGTTATGAAACTGATATGAGTGCCTACCATTGCGGGCTCGACATGCTGGAGCGGTGTCAGCCCGTCTCCACGTCCCCACTAGATAGTCGGGTAACAGTCATGAGATGGTCCTCCGTAGCGGTGATATTCGCCGGATCCGTAATCTCTTGACGGATTGGTACGCTTTGCACTTCACGTGCATCATTTCGGATTGATGATGCACTACGCCTCGCACCCCACATGAGGCGACTCCCGACGCGGAAAGCCCCTCTTCAATGCGGACGGATCTCCTGAACGCCGGGCTCGGCCGGGCCGCTGGCCCTGTCTGCGCATATGTCCGGGGTTGTTTCCGGGCAGCCGGTCGGGTTCCTCCGTGGGGTCTGCGTCCGTCCGAGGCGGCGACACGAAAGGTTGCGAGGGTCCGTGTCGACACGAGCGACAGGAGAGGGAGCTGACGCTCCACGGGAGGGGCAGTCAGCGGAACACGCTGGCGGCGGCTCCCGGCCAAAGCGTTCTGCCCGCTGGTGGGCGCCGCGCAACTGGCGCGTGCGTTCCCGGCTCGTGGCGCTGATTGTCATCCCCACCGTTGTGGCGGTGGCGCTGGGTGGACTTCGGATCGCCGAGAGTGTCGGGACTACGGTCACGCACGATCACATCGAGAGCATGGGATCACTCGGGCGGTCGGTGGTCGTTCTGGCCAACGAACTCGGCAAGGAGCGGATGCTCAGCGCGGCCTACATCGCCGACGACCCCGCTCCCGACCAGCGCGACGGCGACCGTCTGACGGAGCTGCAGGAGCAGTACAAGGCGACGCAGCAGGCACGCCAGAAAGTGGTGAACGGCGTCAACGAGCTGGGTGAACCGGGGACCGAGCTGACGGCCAATCGCCTCAACGGCATGCTGAGCGACCTGGAGCACCTCGACGGCATCCGGGAGGAGGTCACCGACACCCGCATCACGGTCCTGCCGGCCGTCACCAAATACCGCCAGCTGATCAACTCCCTCACCGGCTTCAACGAGACCATCGCCGAGGCCACCGAGGACACCGGACTGCGCGAGAGCGTTCGGGCGCTGAGCGCGCTGAGCAAGTCGCGCGAGCAGCTCTCCTACGAGAGCTCGCTGATGCTGCACTCGCTCATGCGCGGCACGATGTCGGGCGGTGTCAAGGAGGCCATCGACAGCAGCCGGGCCCGCTACGACAACGAGGTGCAGAACTTCACCACGTATGCGACGGTCGAACAGCGCCAGACCTACGACGAGTCGTTCACCGGTCTCGAAGTCAGCCAGATGTCCACCATGCGGCTGCGGGTCATGATGCGGGCCGAGGACGGCCAGTCGCTGACCGGGATCACCCAGGGCGACACCGCGGAGGAGTACCAGAAGAACGCCGACGCTGCCCTCGAACGAATGCAAGAGGTCGAGGGCTCGATGGCGAACATGGTCCGGGGCCAGGCCACCGACCTGAAGTCCAGCGCCATGAACCGGGCTCTCCTGGACTCCCTCCTGATCCTCGCCGTGATCCTCGCGGTCTTCATCATCACCTCGGTGGTGGTGCGTTCACTCGTGCGGCCGCTGCGCGCGCTGCGCGCCGGTGCGCTGCGGATCGCCAAGCAGGACCTGCCGGACTCGATCTCCCGGGTGCAGGAGATGAGCACCGCACCCGAGAACGTCGACGTCGCCCCGATCGGCGTGACAGCGCGCGACGAGATCGGTGAAGTGGCCCGCTCCTTCGACGAGGTGCACCGGGTCGCGCTGCAGCTGGCCTCGGACGAGGCCGCGCTGCGCAGCAACGTCAACGCGATGTTCGTGAACCTCTCACGCCGGAGCCAGACACTGGTGGAACGCCAGCTTCGGTTGATCGACGGCCTGGAGCAGACCGAGCAGGACTCCGACCGGCTCTCCGACCTGTTCCGGCTGGACCACCTCGCGACCCGTATGCGCCGGAACAACGAGAACCTGCTGGTTCTCTCCGGACAGGACAACACCCGCAAGTGGGCGCAGCCGGTGCCGCTGGTCGACGTACTGCGCGGCGCGATCTCCGAGGTCGAGCAGTACGAGCGGATAAACGTCCGGGCCCCCTCGCACATCTCCGTCCTCGGTCGTCCGGTCAACGACGTCATCCACCTCGTGGCCGAGCTGGTGGAGAACGCCACGTCGTTCTCCTCCCACGACACCCAGGTGGGGGTCACCGCCGAGATGCTGGCCGACGGCGGCGTGCAGGTGGAGGTCACCGACAGCGGTATCGGCATGGCCCCTGACGAGCTCGAGGCGATCAACGAACGGCTCGCCGAACCGCCGGTCATCGACGTCGCGGTATCGCGCCGTATGGGACTGTTCGTGGTCAGCCGCCTTGCGGCGCGTCACGGTATCCGGGTGCGGCTGAGGAACGCGCACAACGGTGGGATCATCGCGTGCGCGGTCTTCCCGCCGGACCTGCTGATCACACCGGTGGAGTCGGCATCGTCCGACCTTGACGGCGCTTCGTCCGTGCCCGACACCTTCGCTGAGGCCACGGCGGCGTTCGCCGCGAACCCGGCCCCGGCCGAACCCTCCCAGGTGCCTCCCGACTGGCGAGCCGACGGCCCCAGCCTGCCGAAACGAACCCCCGGGGGGAACAACAAGAGCGGGGAGCGCGACGACCGCGACGACAACAAGGTGGAGGAGCATCCGCCGAGCGGGCAGGACCTGTGGGCGGGAACCGGGTGGAACACCTCCGCGAACCCCTCCTCCGCTTCGCCCTCTGAAGCGCAGGAGCACCCGGGCGCGAACGCGGCGCACGCGGAGGAGAGACCCGCAGGAGCGGCTTCCGACTCCTATCCGCGGCACGGCGGCGCCACTTCGGGCACATCCTCCTGGCGCAATGAGTCGACTGTGGAGTCGTCGCTGTGGCGCACCGACGTCACTCCGTCCCCTGGCGAGAGACCGGAGACGGCATGGCGCAGCGAATCGCTGGTGTCGGAATCCGGCAACGGCCAGGGGACGAAGGACCGGAGTTCCACGGGGCAGTCCGGCGCCCGCGGCTACGGGACGGAGCGCCGCGAAGGTTACGGCTCCGCTGCTTACCTGTCCAAGCGCTACGGGGCCGGGGCCGGTGCCGGCCAGAACACTGTGGTTCCGCCCAGTCCGGAGGGCGGAGCGGAGACGCTCCCGATCTTCGACGCGATCGAATCCAATTGGTTCAAGCGTCGAACGGGCGGCCCCGGTTCCGCCGACCCGGAGAGCGGTCCCCTCCCACATCTCAACGGCGGCGCGCGCGGTGACGACGGCGCGCGGCATCCCGATGGCTCCACTGCGCAGGACAACGGTGACCAGGAAGGTTCTCCGGGAATCGAGGCGCAGCCGGAGCCCGCCGTGGCCGGACAGTCGCCGCGTCCCGAAGACGAATGGCGATCGGAGGCCGACCGCGGTTGGAAGGCCGCGCAGACGGCCGTTGAACCGATCGCCGGGGGATTGACGAGTTCTGGCTTGCCAAAACGCGTTCCTAAGGCAAATCTGGTTCCTGGCACGGCCCCTCAGCCGGAGAACGTGAAGCAGATCCCGGTACGGTCGGCCGACCGGGTGCGCAACCGCTTCACCGGATTCCAGCAGGGACTCCGCGAGGGGCGTAACCAGACCAATGAGCAGCCGTCCGAGGAGAGATAAGAGACAGTGTCCAGCGCGAGCACGGTCAGGCGCGGCCCCGCGCGAAGCAGAAAATGGGGCGTTGGTCGTGGTCCGAGGGGGGACCGTAGAACTTGGGCGGGCGATGGAATAGCATCATCCGAACTTCTTGGACATCACCCCCGTATAAAGTCACCAACAATGAAGAACACGTGGCCGACGGCGGCCGCAGCGGCGAACGGTCGGCGCGAAGGCTGGGACGGACAGGAGAGCAGATGAGTCAACAGGTGAATGAGCTCAACTGGCTGATCACTGACTTCGCGAACCGCGTACCGGATGTCGCGCATTCGATCGTCGTATCGTCCGACGGACTCCCGCTCGCCTCCTCGGAGGGTTTTCCGGCGGATCGGGCCGATCAGTTGGCGGCCATCGCCTCCGGCCTGTCCAGTCTGACGCAGGGAGCCGCCAACGTCTTCGAAGGCGGAGCGGTCGCCCAGACCGTCGTCGAGATGGAGCGGGGGCTGCTGCTTATCATGGCTATCAGTGACGGATCCTGTCTGGCGGTCCTCGCCGCTGCCGACTGTGACCTCGGACTGGTCGCCTATGAGATGACACTGCTCGTCGAACGGGCAGGACGTGCGCTGACTCCGGCGGCGCGTACCTCGGGAATCCACTGATCCACCACCGACAGGAGGAAGTGGTGGCACCTCACAGTAGAGATGCCGGGAGCGCCTCGTGGTTCGGGCAACAGGCTGCCGGCGCCCCATGGGCGCTGGGGGACGGTCCGGGCGGCGGAGATGTTCCACGACCAAGCCAGCAACCAGTCGACCATCAATCACGGCCGGCGGCGGACAACTCTCCGAGCTCTCCGAGCTCGCTGGTGCGGCCGTACGCTGTCACGAAGGGCCGCACCAAGCCGAAGTCCCAGCTACCGCTGGAGGCGTTGATCTCGGCCACGGCGACCGCGCGTTCCGAGTCCGGCACTCTGACCCCTGAGTGTCAGGCGATCAGCGATCTGTGCCGGGAGTGGCGTTCCGTGGCGGAGATCTCCGCGCTGCTGCGGATCCCGCTAGGTGTCGCGCGGGTGCTCGTGGCGGACATGTCGGAACAGGGTCTGATCCAGATCAGAACGTCGCTCAACACCGACAGCCGGCCCAATGTCAACCTGCTTGAAAGGGTGCTCAGTGGACTTCGCAAGCTCTAGCGCGGCCGACGAGGGCGGTGCTGTGGCGAACGCGATGACGTCGGTCAAGATCGTCGTCGCGGGAGGCTTCGGTGTCGGCAAGACGACGTTCGTGGGCTCTGTCTCGGAGATCGTGCCGCTGACCACCGAAGCGGTCATGACCAGCGCGAGCGTTGGCGTCGACGACCTTGCCAAGACGCCGGACAAGCAGACCACCACCGTGGCCATGGACTTCGGCCGGGTCTCCCTGGACTCCGACCTGATCCTGTACCTGTTCGGGACCCCCGGCCAGCACAGGTTCTGGTTCATGTGGGACGACCTGGTCAAAGGTGCGATCGGGGCGGTCGTCCTGGTCGACACCCGCCGGCTCGCCGACTGTTTCCCGGCGATCGACTACTTCGAAGAGGCGCGGTTGCCCTTCGTCGTGGCCATCAACGGCTTCGACGGGTACTACCCGCACGCTGCGGCCGAGGTGCGCGACGCACTGACGCTCAGCCCGGAGATCCCGATCGTCCAGGTGGATGCCCGTGACCGTGCGTCCACCAAGTCGACCCTGATCACGCTCGTGGAACACGCCATCACGGTCGGGGATCCGGGCGGCGCCGCGGGGCAGCCGACCTCCACCGGCGGCCAGGGCACCTGGCGCTGACCACCGGTGGTCGCGGAGACCTCACCGCCGTACCCCGGCGGTGATGCGGGTTCGGCGGGCCCGTGTCCGCCCTTGGTTTCCCGAGTACCGTGCTCGGTCAGAGCGGCCGTGGGACGTCCCGGGTCGGGACTCAACCCGCCCATGACAGCGCGACCGCTCGGACAGGAGCGCCGTCGTCGCTGGCGAGACGGAGGGGGAAGGCGCTGAACCATGGGTGGGGGAAGTCGATCTGCTCCAGGTGGCACAGGTTCTCGATGATCGTGCCGCCCGCGCCGAGGACCGTGCGGTGCACCGGCCAGTCGTCTCCCGGGTGCTCGCCGTATGGTGTCTCGTCGGGGCTCAGGGTGTCGATTCCGATCGTGCGCACTCCGCGGTCGACGAGGAGGCGTGCCGCGTCGCCGTCGAGATAGGGGTGCTCGAAGTAGCGCTCGGTCCGGTAGTACGCGGACCAGCCGGTGCGCAGCAGCACGACGGCCCCGGGGGCGAACTCGTCCGCCCACGGTGCGAGGTCGGCGCTGCTGATGGGGGAGCGGTCGTCGCGCCCCGTCGCGTCCACGACGACGGCCGGCCCGGTGAACAGTTCGAGGGGGAGCTCATCGAGGCGCGCTCCGTGCTCCAGGAAGTGGAACGGGGCGTCGGCGTGGGTTCCGGCATGCGAGCTCATGTGCACCTCCACGGAGTTGAAACCACCGGTCGCGACGGTCGACGCGCGGGTGATCCGCGGCGGGGAGTCACCAGGGAAGACCTGGGTATCCGGGCCGATCGGTCGGCTCAGGTCGACGATTCGTTGCAGGCGCATGGGCTCCACCGTGTTGGGGTCGGACTATCCGGCACTGCCGAACCTATTCCACCCCGCCTCTCGCGGGATCGAGGCGCGAACAGTGTCTGCGCCGCCGCCGCGCAGGTGCACTCCTGCTTCCCGGCTCCCTCATGCCGGGGTGCGTCACGCTGCTGAACCGGGCAGTATGACGGGTGATGACTTCGAGCTCTCCACCTGAACAGCCCGGATCCGGTGCGAACGCCATGACCGACCGGTTCCGCGAGGTCGGCGACAGCATTCTGGACGCTCTGCTGGAGTATTCGCCCGAATGGGCGAACGAGCTGGGTGACCACCGGTTCGCCGACCGGCTTTCGGACTATTCCGTCGACGCGACCAGGCAGCGTGCCGCGACGCTCACCGACGCCCTCTCCGCGCTGGACGAGATCGACGACACCATGCTGCCCCCGGCGGACCACGTGGACCTGGAGATGCTGCGCTCCCGTGTCAGCGCCGACCTGTGGCGGTCCACCGAACTGCGCCCGCACACCTGGGATCCGCTGGAGCACCTTCCGAGGGACGCATTGCACGTCCTGCTCACCCGCGACGTCCTTCCCGTTGAGGAGAGGCTGCGGGCGCTCGCGGCGCGGTGCGGCGCCGTTCCCGGTTTCCTGGAGACCGCGCGGTCCTGCCTCGACGGAGGGCCGGGCATGCCGCGACCGCACGTGGAAACGGCCATCACCCAAGCGCGGGGGGTGGTGGCGATGCTGAGGGGTGAGGCCGATGCCTCATCGAACAGCACCCGTCGCTGCGCGGGCTGGTCGACCCGGCACGGCACTCCGCCATGGAGGCGCTGACAGAGCACATCGACTGGTTGCGCGCCCATGTGGAGGCGGCCGGTGCCGATCCGCGGCTCGGGGAGCGCGATTTCGCCGCCCAGCTCTGGTACACGCTGGATTCCGAGATCTCGCCGGACACGCTGCTTACACGGGCCGAGAGCGATCTTCTCGGAACCGAGGAGGAGATCGCCGAGGTGGCCGCCGAGTACGACGGCAAGCCCTCTTACCCGGGGCAGGTGCGCGACGTGCTGGACCGGCTCGCCGCCGAGACGGCGACGACGGCCGACACGATACGGCCGCTCTGTGAGGAGGCCCTCGCCCATCTGCACGGCCGGGTGGCGGAACTCGATTTCGTCACCGTTCCTGAGGAACCGATCCGGATCATCTCCATGCCGGAGGCGCGGCGCGGTGTGAGCGTCGCCTATTGCGATCCGCCCGGCCCGCTCGGCCCGCGTGCGGGGGAGCCCACGCTTATCGCGGTCGCCCCGCCTCCCGAGGAGTGGAGTGCCGAACGCCGGGCGTCGTTCTACCGCGAGTACCACGGCACCATGCTGCGCAACCTCATGGTCCACGAGGCGCTGCCCGGGCACGCTCTGCAGTGCGCGCACGCTGCGAGGTACACGGGCGGTACCCGGATCCGGCACGCACTGTGGAGTGGGACCTTCGTCGAGGGCTGGGCCGTCTACACCGAGGAGGCCCTGGCCCTGCACGGATGGACCGAAGACGGCATCCAAGACACTCTCGCGCTGCGGCTGGTGCAGCTGAAGATGCGGTTGCGGACGATCCTCAACGCGATTCTGGACGTGCGCACGCACACCCACGACATGACCGAAAGCGAGGCCCAGACCCTGCTGACCGAACGGGGACACCAAGAGGAGGGTGAGGTGGTGGGAAAGTGGCGCCGCGCCAGGCTTACCAGCGGCCAGCTCTCCACCTACTACGCGGGACAGTGGGAGATCGCGGAGCTGGTGCGCGACCTGTCACGGGGGCGGCCCCGAGCGGCGATCCGGGAGGTCCACGACGAGCTGCTCGCCCATGGGGCGCCCTCACCGCGCCACCTGCGCACCCTTTTGGGCCTGTGAGCGGCGGGCCCTGGCCGGTGTGAACGGCGCAGCCGCGGAAAGGCTGTGGAAGGCGCTTTCGACGGTTCCGGCTGCGGCGAGGCGGGCGGGGACGGTGCGGAACTCCTGCGGTACCGGGTCATGCGGGAGGAGGTGGACTTCTATGCTGGGTTCGGTAGGGGAGGAAGCGAGCCGGGAAAGGCGCGGGGGAAGGGAAGCACTGTGGCGTCGGTGGACAACGGAGCCAGAGGGTGAACGAGCACGACAACGAGGTGAGTGGTCGATGAGCGGCGCAGGACGCGAACCCCAGGAGGGAGCGGGGGACGCCGATGGCTTCCAGCGCCTGTGGACTCCGCACCGTATGGCCTACATCAAGGGGGAGAACAAGCCCAGCGGTTCCGCGCCCGAGGACGGGTGCCCGTTCTGCCGTGTCCCCGCTCTCCCGGACGACGAGGGGCTGGTCGTGGCCCGGGGGAAGGCGGCGTTCGCCGTGCTCAACCTCTACCCTTACAACAGCGGCCACCTGCTGGTCTGCCCGTACAGGCACGTGGCCGACTTCACCGAGCTGGAGGACGCCGAGGCCGCCGAACTCTCCTCCCTCACCCGGGACGGCATAACAGCGTTGCGCGGGGCGGCCACTCCCCAGGGGTTCAACGTGGGTATGAACCTGGGATCGGTGGCCGGTGCGGGCATCGCCTCGCACCTGCACCAGCACATCGTTCCCCGCTGGGGAGGCGACACCAACTTCATGCCCGTGGTCGGCCGCACCAAGATCCTGCCGCAGATGCTGCAGCAGACGCGCGAGCTGCTCGCCGAGCACTGGCCGGAGAGCTGATGACCAAAGGGGGTGCCGGAGTGATGGAGAGACCTGGACGTGCCGACGGGGCGGTGGACGTCGACGGGCGTTCCGGCTGGAACGGTTCGAGTGGCCGGTACGACCGGCAAGCCGGCGGCGGTGAGCGCCGCGGAGACGTCCGCTGGAAGGTGCCGGTACTGATCTACGACGGCGACTGCGCCTTCTGCACCAGTTCCGCCGAACTCGCCAAGCGCTACCTCGCTCCCGATATCGCGATTCTGCCGTGGCAGAACAGCGGCCTCACCGACGAGACCCGGGCCCGGGCCGAGGAGGAGGTCCTGCTGCTGCATCCCGACGGCAGGCGGATTTGGGGCGGGGCCGATGCCGTGGCGGTCCTGCTGCTCGCCGGCCCGCACCGCTGGGCGTGGCCAATGGGCTGGCTGCTCCGGCTGCCCGCCGCACGGGCGATCGGTGCGGCGGTCTACCGGTGGGTCTCCAGGAACCGGCACCGGATGCCGGGCGGCGTCCCCGCGTGCCGGACCGGCCCGGCGACGTGAGTCCGGGCGTGAACGCCGCCCTGCGCGGCAGCGGCCACGCCGGCCACCCGGCCCGCCGCACGAACGGGTGCGCGGAGAAGCGGCGTTTCGTACGCCCTATGCCCTGTCCGTCCTACGATCATAAGAAGCCATGCTGAGATTCCTGCGCCCGACGATCGCCCGCCTGATGCAGCCCGTGGGGCGGTGGCTGCACCGTATCGGGCTCAGCCCGAATATGGTCACGCTCATCGGCACCACCGGTGTGGTGGCCAGCGCCCTGTTCTTCTACCCGCGCGGTGAGCTCTACATCGGGACGGTGGTCGTCACCGTCTTCGCCCTGTTCGACATGCTGGACGGAGCCGTCGCCCGCGCCACAGGGAGCGACAGCAGTTGGGGGGCCTTCCTCGATTCCACGCTGGACCGCCTGTCGGACGCGGCGATCCTCTCCGGGCTGCTGCTGTGGTTCATGGGCGACGGCGACGACCGGCTGCTCGCCGGGCTCACCCTGTTCTGCTTGGTCAGCGGGTTCGGCGTCTCCTACATCAAGGCCCGCGCGGAAGGGCTGGGCGCCAACTGCGACGTCGGTTTCGCCGAGCGCACCGAACGGCTGATCCTGGTCCTCGTCGCCACCGCTCTCGACGGACTGGGTGTCCCCTACATCCTCGCGGGCGGCCTGTGGCTGCTCGCTGTGATCAGCGCCGTGACGATCGTGCAGCGCCTGATCGAGACGCATAACCGGCTGACCGTCCCGCGCCGGCGGGTCGGGGACACCGGCGCGCCGTAGAGCCGACCGGAGGAGCGAACACAGGGGGCGGGGGCGACACACCGGTACGCACCGCGTCCGAGCGGGTAGCGGGCGGGGTGCGGGACGGATCCGGAGAGGACAACGGGAGCACGATGGGCGAGCGGGCGGCGGCGGTGGCCTACGCGCTGGGGTGGACGCTGATCCGGGTGGTCCCCGAGCGGCTCGGCCGGAGCGTGTTCCGGCTCATCGCGGACTACGCCTGGCGGCGGCGTGTCGGCGGTGTCCGGCAGCTCGAAGCCAACCTGCGCCGGGTCGTCGGCCCGGACGCAGCCGAGGACGAACTGCGGGCGCTCTCCCGCGCCGGGATGCGCTCCTATCTCCGGTACTTCTACGAGATGTTCCGGCTGCCCGTGATGGGCCGGGCCATCACCGAACGCACCCGCAGCACGGGCATCGAGGTGCTGGAGGCGCAGGTCCGCGCGGGCCGGGGCGTGGTCGCGGCGCTGCCGCACATGGGCAACTGGGACCACGCGGGCGCCTGGATCACGTTGCGCGGCACCCCGCTCACCACGGTCGCCCAGCGGGTGCGGCCGGAGAGCGTGTTCAACCGGTTCATGGCGTTCCGCTCCGGACTCGGGATGGAGGTTCTCCCGCTCACCGGCGGCGCCGGCAGCAACGCGGGCAGGCTGGCCCGGCGGCTGCGCGAGGGGCGGCTCGTCTGCCTGCTGGCCGACCGCGACCTCACCGTCGGGGGCGTCGAGGTCACCTTCTTCGGGGAACCCGCACGCCTGCCGGTAGGTCCCGCCGCGCTGGCCGAACGGACCGGCGCCGCGCTGATGCCGGTCTCCCTCTGGTACGAGGGGCGCGAGTGGCGAATCCGGGTGCACGAGGAGATCCCGGTGCCCGGCGATGGCGACCGCGCGGCCAAGGTGCGCGCCATGACCCAGGATCTGGCGCGGGTGTTCGAGGGCGCGATCACCGAGCACCCCGAGGACTGGCACATGCTGCAGCGCGTGTTCAGCGCGGATCTCGCCCCTTCCGCGGATACCGTGGAGGTGCCCTCTGTCGCGCCGGCTTCCCCGCCACGCGATCGCGGCACCTGAGGGAGGCGGTGAAGGATGCGTGTCGGTCTCGTCTGCCCCTACACCTGGGAGGTTCCCGGAGGCGTCCAGCAGCACGTCGGAGACCTCGCCGAAGCGCTCATGGAACTCGGCCACGAGGTGTCGGTGCTGGCCCCGTGCGACTCCGAGACCGAGCCGCCGCCGCACGTCGTCTCGGCCGGCGGAGCCGTCCCGGTGCCGTACAACGGGTCGGTCGCGCGGCTGGCGTTCGGGTTCCGCGCCGCGGGGCGGGTGCGGCGCTGGATCCGCGAAGGGGAGTTCGACCTGCTGCACGTGCACGAACCCGCCGCTCCCAGCCTGTCGCTGCTCGCCTGCTGGGTGGCCGACGGCCCCATCGTCGCCACCTTCCACACCTCCAACCCGAGGTCGCGGGCCATGGCGGTCTCCGCCGCCGTTCTGCGCACCGCCCTGGAGAAGATCAGCGGCCGGATCGCGGTGTCGGAGGCGGCCCGCAAGACGCTCGTGGAGCACCTCGGAGGGGACGCCGTCCTCATCCCCAACGGCGTGGCGGTCTCCCGCTTCGAGGAGGCCGCGCCGCTGGCCGGGTGGCCGGGCGACGGCGGCGCGATCGGGTTCCTGGGGCGCCTGGACGAGCCGCGCAAGGGGCTCGGTGTGCTCCTGGAGGCGTTCAACCGGCTGGGACGGGAACGGCCCGGGCTGCGGCTGCTCGTCGCCGGCCCCGGCGATGCGGAGGAAGCGCGCGAGCAGGTTCCGGCCGACCTGCGCGACCGTATGGTCATACTCGGCAAGGTCGGCGAGGCGGACAAGGTCCGGGCCTACCATTCAGTCGACGTCTTCTGCGCCCCCAACCTCGGTGGGGAGAGCTTCGGGATCGTGCTGGCCGAGGCCATGTCCGCCGGTGCCGCCATTCTGGCGAGCGACATCCCCGCGTTCCGGCGTGTGCTGCGCGACGGTGCGGCGGGGGAACTCTTCCTGCGGGCGAGGCGGGTGCGCTGGCCCGCGGCGCGGCCG